>JAXLTH010000016.1:0-72492 GCA_046330155.1 Fimbriimonadales bacterium
CAGGCGGTCGAAGACCTCGGCGCAGCTTCTCCGCTCGCCGCCAAGGTTCGCGAAGCCAGGGACGAACTCGTTCCGCCGCAAATCGGTTCAAACGGGGCGCTACAGGAATGGACGGACGACTGGAAGTCGCTCGAGAAGAACCACCGCCACTTCTCGCACCTCTATGGGCTCTATCCTGGGCGGACCCTTTGGGACCAGCGGACCCCAGAACTCGTTCAAGCCTACAAGAACGTGCTGGAAGAACGCGGCGACGGCGGCATGGGTTGGTCGATGGCGTGGAAGATGGCGCTTTGGGCGAGGCTAGGGGATGGAAACCGCGCCCACAAGATCTTCAAGGGGTATCTGAAGGACCAAAACTGCGCCCAGCTTTTCGCGAAGTGCGGCCGAGCCATGCAAGTCGACGGCACCCTTGGCGCCACCGCGGCGATCACCGAGATGCTGATGCAGTCGCACGACGGCTTTATTCGTCTGCTGCCTGCTTTACCCGACGAGTGGAAGCACGGCGAGTTCGACGGCCTTTGCGCTAGGGGTGGATTCGAGTTAGGGTTCGCGTGGTCGGATGGGAAAGTGACGCACGCCCGCGTTCTATCGAAAGCGGGCGAAGTCTGCCGCATCAAGCCCGGCTGGAACGCCAAGGTCACCTGCGACGGTGCGGACGTCCAAACCGTGGCGTCACCGGACGGCGTGGTCCAGTTCCCAACTACCCGGGGAAAGACGTACTTGCTTTCCCCTCGCTAGCTCAGAACGGTAGCTTCCCGCCAACGACGGGCAGGACGATCTTGGTGGCGTCCAGGTCGACGGTGAGCGTCGTGCCCGGTTTGGGCCAGACGGTGAAGTCACGGTCGCTGGAGAGAATCATCAACGCGATCCGCTTGCCCGCCGGGATGATTTGGTCGTCGGGTTGCAGGTCGAACGTCATCGTTACGAACTTCCCGGGCTCCAGCGGAACACCGCGCTCCATCGAGTGGTAGTCGCCTCCGCTCGTGAGGGCTTTGGCGTTCTGGGGATCTGCCCAGCCCCGTGTGATGAGATTGCCGGTCCCAATCGGCCCGTCCGCCCACGGCAGCTGCACCAAGTAGACCGACAGGTTTGCGGCAGGCGCACTGGAAGCGAGCCGAATGATCACGCGAGCCGTTCCCGAAAGATGGACCGGCCGCCGCTCCGGAGGGTATGATCAGCCGGTTGGGAGATTCGGCCGCCTGAGCCAAGGCGGGTGCGCTGAACGACACATCGTCGATCAGGTCCTCCTTGCCCGACGAAGCCGGCTTCGCCAGGACGAGCCCGCCCATGGTTCTTCCGCCGACGGATGGGAACAGGGTTACCGGCTTGAAGCTTCGTGGATTCGGATAGTCGGCGGCATGGAGTCGGCGCCTGCCCAGCGTCCCGGGGCGCCCGGAATCCGCTCGCGAACGATGTAGGCTTTCGGACCATCCTCAACGCCGTTCTTAACGCCATAGAGGAAGCGCGTAAACCACTTGTTCATCAACTCGAAGGGGGGATCGCCGCCGTGCCCGCCCGATGGCAGTACTCGAACGAGTGGTACCCTTCATCGCCTCGCTGATGCGGAAGCTACCGGGCACGACATTCCAGTCGTTGAAGCCGTGTGCCATGAGCACGGCGCACTTGATGCCCTTGGCGTAGCGGTGATCGCGCTCCGCCCAGAATTCGTTGAATACCCGTTTTGCGGTCGCGTCCCTTGGCAAACTCGTCTCGGTAGAGCTTGTTGCTGGTCTTGATGTCCTGCGGGGTCGCCGCTGTTGATGAAGTCGAGGGAGTCGATGTCTTCTCCGGAGCCAACCACCGGATGCCGGACAAGGCCGTTCGACCGATAGTAGTGGTAGTACGAGGTGTTCAAGCCACCGATGATCGCCTCGCCGCCCTTAACTCCGGTCGTGGCCGCCGCCACGGGAATCGTTCCGTTGTACGAGGTTCCGGCTCGCGCCGACCTTGCCCGTGCACCACTTTGCAAAACCTGCACCGTGCCGTCGGCTCGGTGTAGCCCTTGGCGCGCCGTTCAGCCAATCGATCGCCTTCCGCTTTGGATAAGACGCTCGGGCGCACCACCGCATTGCGGGATCAGGCGCCTTGGGATAGCCCTCGTTCCCGCTTCGGAATGGACCACGGCGAATCCCGCGCGGAACCCAAGTGGAGACGAGCGAGTTTGAGACGTTCTTCCGGTCGGGGCAAGGGGATCGACGGGCATTGAGGGAGTTCGGAATGGGGGTCGGAATCGACTTCCTGATTCACGTCCCAGAGAATCGAGCGCCCGCTTGCCGTTCCGGCAAAGTACGGAGACGACTCGTAGATCACCGGTACGCGAAGGCCCTCGGTTTCCGTCTGCTTCTGACGGGTTACATCGACGTGGACGCGCGGTCGCGCTTGCCGTTCTTATCGGAATCGAACTCCGTCTCCACCCACAGTTGCCCCTCGCGCACCCACTCGTTGGCGTTGGAGAACTCAGAACCACTTGCGCCTGCCCGTCGACGAAGATCGGTTTCGCGGACTGACCCTGCCCCTGGGCAAGGCCAATGGTGAGAAGTTGCGCAAGGAGGAGCCATCCTGCCAGACGGGAGTAGCGAACCAAACGGGCGGCGCGCAAAGACATTCCGTGATTATAGGTCACGCTTGAGGACGAGGTTGCCCTATCAGGAGCACATAGCCAGCCGGGATCGTGTGGTAATCGCATTCCGCCTTCGGGCATGTAGTCGGGATACGTGATGTCGAACAGCTTGCCGGAGCGCGGAAAGTCGTTCAGGGTCTCGCCTCGGTAAGGTCCCCTGGTCGACGACGCCCGCTGCGTGAGCAGACTCGACCTTAAGGACTTTAGGTCGGTGGTGTGTAGGTAGAAGAGCACCGCCTGCACCCGAGGATCGATCGCACCGCTCGCCTTGGAGAGCATCAGATTCGAGCGAATGCCCACCAAATGAGCCCAATAAGGATCCCCTTCTGGTCCGAACCTGGCTTGGAGAATCATGCCAAGCTTCTCGTAGAACGCCTGGCTCTCCAGCATGTTCGACACGTGGATGTATGGGACGAAGCCGATCAGCGCGTGCGACATCGGCAGAGTTGGCTTCTTCCAGGCGGAGCGTAGCTCGTGTACTTCCAGGTGGTCAAACTTGGCGACGCCTCCGCTAACCTCGCTGCTGATAGCGAACGGTCGGCAGCGACGGGCTGATAGGGCATCGGCAGATAGGTCAAACCGCCCGAAGCGAAGACCCGAGGCCCGTTCGGTCCACAAGAATGGCAAGTTCCCGTCGCCCATTCATCATCGGGGCGGAGCCCGGACACCGTTGACTTCCACTTCTTCGGCGGCGGCATCGAAAACGATAGCCGCTCCGCGAAGCCTGAAACTGACTCGGCTGGATGGCGACGGCTCGAAGGAGGCCCGAATCTCCAAGAGTTCGCCGGAGGTCTGGGCCAACGGATTCTTGTCCCCTTCGGCGGGAGCGTGAACGGGCCAAACGGGTGAGACCGCGTGCGCAAAGACTCCAACTCCGAATCGGCCACCACTTTAGGCGTGGTCCTTGCGCGGTCGTCACGAGTTGGAGTTCGAGCGGAACGGTCATCGACTGGTTGAACGGCATTCCTTTGGTCTCGGTCTGAAACCAGCCGATCTGGATGCGCTGTCCCGCCGGCTCGTTGTTGAATGTTTGGGCGGCATAGGAAGCCCGCCCGCGGTGGCCGGGCAGCTTTGGCGTCTCGGGCGTGAAGCGGACCCCATCAAAGGCCGACCATGTACTCGCCAAGTCAGCGGCGGTGACGATCCACTTCTTCTTCCCCGCATCCCCGTCAAGCGGAAGCTCGAAGACGCCCGGGACACCGGCGAACCCCATCCCGGGTCGACCCCGAGTAGTCCATCGCCGCGCCAAGGACGTGAAGAACTTCCATGGTGGACTCCGCTCCGCTCGACGTACAGTGCCATGACCCAACGCCGAGGCCGCCAAAAGACCTGGGGGTCCCGGTTTCGTCGGTGCGGGGTTGGGCACCACCGGGTTGCCTGAAAACCGTGAACGTGCGGCCATCGGTCGAGAAGCGTCAGCATTGCAACCCGTTCCCCGCCGCCGTATAGAACAGAAACCAGCGGGGGTTTGTCCCCCTTGCCCAACCCGCTGGTGTTCAGTTGATCAACGACGGCGCTACCGCTGAAGATCGTGCCCAACTCATCGGGAGCGAGGGCGTCTCCGTGTTCCTGCCAATGAACCATGTCGTTGCTGACCGCATGACCCAGTGCATGTTGCCCCAGCCCCAGCCGTAGGGGTTGTGCTGGAAAGAAGAGTATTCGCCGTTGAAGAACACCATGCCGTTCGGATCACTTGTTCCAGCCCCTTCTCGGCGAGAAGTGGAACTGTCCGCGCAACGGCTCAGAGTAGAGTCCTTTGTCGGGGACGCCTTCTTTGCTCGTTCGATCGACTCTAGACCCCTTAGAACTGAGCGCAGGGAGTCTACAGATCGTGCCGACCTTCCCTTCCATGCCGATACGTCCATCGGCGCCCACCAGTCGGGCCTCGAATCGGCGGCAAGGCACATGTCGTTGGTGACGACATCCCTGCCGCCGACCGCGAAAACCACCTTGCGCAACGGCGCCCCGTCCTTGATCGGGAACAGCAGGTAACGCTTGTCGAGCTTGATCTGGCGCGTCGCATCCATGAGTATCCTCACTCTCGCTGGTTCGCGATCCGTTTGCACGATGTGGTCGACGTTGATGTGGCCCCAGCCTCCCGTCGCACGGTCCACGATCTGAATCAGCGCCGATTTTCCGAGCAGATCCTTGACGTCCCAATACTCGGGCAAGAGGGCCTCGCTACCCCCAGGACGATCGTTGGGACCAGTGGAGTTGCGGACCACTCGCCCATCGACGAGGAGGTTCATACAGGTCCGCTCTCGGTCCATGCCCCCGCCGATCAGGAAGGAAATGTAGCGTCGCTCGATACGAAAAGGGGGCGACGTAAGGGTTCCAACCGTCGCGTCTCCATGATAGAACGAGTTCACCAAACCCTTGCCCAGGAAGCCAGAAACGGTCATCTGACCCTCTAGGGTTCCCCTCGCCGGCCCGGTGCCGAACGCCTCGCCCTCGACCTTCCATTTGCCGTAGGTCGCTCCCTCGAAGTCCGCGATCAAGAGATCTTGGGAGCCGATGACGCACGCAAGGAGTGCACCGATCATGAGACGCCCTCCAAACTCACCAGGCGCAGGCCGACCACGGCATTGGCAAGCCAAATCCTCGTAGCCCTGGCTAGGTCCTCCACCTTGACAACCTCGTAACGAAGCCGCCCGGTGCAAGCAAGATCGGAAACGGTAATGCCCGCGAGGCATCCGCAATCCGGCGGCGGTGTGACCAAGTCGCCGTCTAGCTCAAGAACCACGTTTCCCCATACGAACTCGGTTACTTCGCCCCGTCCGTTGTATAGCAGGACTTCGTCTGCCGGCGCCGCCTCTTCGAGCAACGCTTGCGTCAGGCGTCGAGAGGACGTCTTATGCCGCAGGTTCGGGTCGGTCGAGCGCACGGCATGCGAAGCGAGCCTTGCGGTAATCAACCCTTCCCGCAACCTGGATTTCGTGATCTGGGTCTCGAAACAACCGTCCGCGCGCAACGCGACGCGCACCTTCCCGGTGGGGGCAACCACTTGGAACGCTTCCCCGGCGGCGTCTTCGTCAAAGGGCACGCCCAGTTCTTTCGCCGATGCCGCCATGCGTTTACGGTGCTTCTCTCTCAGGTCGGCAGACGCGTTTGCGGCGAACGACTCCACCAACACCCAAGGGTCGGCGGGGGTTCTCAAGATGCTTGCCTTCAACTCCGCCTCGGCGTATTCCTCCTCGGCAACCGAGTCCCAAACCAGGCCGCCTCCTACCCCGTATTCCCCTTGTCCGTCGCGGAAGAGCGCGGTCCGAATCGAGACGTTGAAGCACGCCACGTCGTTGGGCGCGCAAAAGCCCACTGCGCCGCAGTAGACGTGTCTCGGGGACTTTTCGAGGCGCGAGATGATTCGACACGTTTGAACTTTCGGGGCGCCGGTTACCGAGGCGGGCGGAAAAGTCGCCTTCAACAGATCCCCGGTGGTCGCGTGGACTTCCGCGCTGACCGTCGAAGTCATTTGGAGGATGTCGCGGTGGGTTTCGATCGCCATGAGTTCCGGCACGCGAACGGTGCCTGGGTTTGCCACCCGGCCCAGGTCGTTTCGAACCATGTCGACGATCATGAGGTTCTCAGCTCGGACCTTGGGCGAGTTCGAGAGGATCGCGCGGTTTCGCGACTCCTCTTTGGGCGTCGATCCCCGTTCGATCGTGCCCTTCATGGGTTTGGTTTCCACCCAAGGGCCGCGTCGAAGGAGAAATAGCTCCGGGGAGAAGCTGCACACCTGCCAGTCGCCGCCATGGACGAACGCGGCGTAAGGCGGAGGGTTCACGCCGCACCTCGATGAGAAGAAGCGGAAAGCGTCGACGTCCGTTTCGAACCGGTGTCGGTACGTAAGATTGACTTGATACGTCTCGCCTTCGCGCAAGGCATCCTTGACCTTGGCAAAGGCCTCCACGTACTCGGCGTGGTCCATGTCCGAGCCGCATCCGACCACGTTGGGGTCCTTGTAGACGGGTGGAAGTTCACGGACGAACTCAGGCGCGCACTCATAGACGCCAAACCAGGCGAGGACGCCCCATTCGGACGGACGTGTATCGATGGGGGAGTCGGTTCCCGAGCCTGCCTCGTAGGAGAGGAAGCCCACGGCATAGGCGCCCCGCGCCGTTGCCTCCTCGACGCCGTCAAGAACGGCCTGAACGCCGTCAGGGTTCGACGCCGAAAGGACCGAGGCGGGGTTGGTGAACACGAGCCAACCTTCGGAGAGGGCTTCATGTTGGTGGCGAACGATGCACGTGCCCGGCGCGACTGTGTCCGGTTCCAAGAAGTAGCGCACGCCCGAAGTCGGCACCAAGCACGCCGTTTCCAAGCTTCTCAAGCGCTCTTCCAAAGTCGCCACGCCGCGATGCTACCCCTGCGCCCTAGCGGATTGGGCGGAAGGTCTCCATCGCCTGACGCGCAACCGAATCCGGGTCTCCGCCGATGCCAAGAAAAACGGCACGATACTGCCATTTGCCTTCGAAGGCGATGAACTCTTCCCTCATGGGGCCGGGTTGCCCCGTGGGATCCTTCATCTGCACCGCGACGAACCCGAACTTGCCGCTCGGCAGGGCGAGGGTTTGCGACGCAGGCGGAGCCATCACGGTCGGATCGTTCGCGTAACCTCGCTTCACATCGTCCATCGCCGCCTCCAAAGTGGCGATGCTTCCGACCGGCTGCCGGAACACGGCGCAGGCGATCATTCCGCCGTTTGAACCGGAGCCCATACCGAGCAATCCTTCCGCGTTGTCGGTGGCGGCATTCCGGACTTGCTCTTTCATCATCGCTTTAAGGCTCGCATCGCCGCCGGCTTTCGCCGCGTTCAAAGCGTCTCCCGACTTCAGGTCTTGGATCTCCCAACCTTCGGGGAGTGCGATGGAAACCGAGTGCGAGTAGCTGGCGAATCCTGCCGGCAATGCCGCGGCAGGAGTGTCGGCGTTGAGAGTGCCCTCCGCCGTCGGCCCAAGGTCCTTGTGCGGCATACCGCAACCCGCTGCGATGAGAAGAAAGAACCCCAGAACGCGCTTCATTTCTTGCCGAACCACTTTACGTGGCCGTCAGCATACGCTATCGCCCGGCCCACGGGCGTGTCTACATAGCCGAGTTCCGTCTCGGCAGGCTTTTCCACCTTACCGGCATCCTCCGGTCCGCCATAGGTGTACGTGAAACTCCTCATGATGTCGTCGTTCTTGAGGTACGGGCTTACGGAACTGTAGAACGCATCGTGCGACGGGAACTTGTCGTCGTTGTCCCCGAGGAACATCATCACGCCCAAGGCGGCCTGCTTCGCGTTGTTCATCGCTTCCCTTTTCATCTTCAGGTCGGCGAAGACCTTGAACTGCGCGGCGTCGATCTTGACCACGGATGCCGCGTAGACGACGCCATTCGATTCGAATGCGGCTCCGTCGCGGGTATCGGAGAGAGCCGTTTCGTCTCGGTCGGTGATTCCTTCGCCAACCACCCCGCCAATGCCTTTGACGACTTCATCGACCACCGGCCGAAGCAGGAGTTGGCTCGGGATGCTCGCCGCCTTGGCGAGTTCCAGAGGGGTGCTGGAAATCGGCGTCGGCTCATAGGGCGTGAAACTTTCCGTCGTTTCGACCAGACCAGAAGCCGCGCGGAAGACAAGCCGGGACTCGGCTCTCGTGTCTCGCGGCAGTCCGGTTAGCGAGACCTCGACCGAGTTGCCCGTGGCATCCCAAAGGGAGAGGTGGCTTTTGTCGGGAAGGTTGACCGCAGGCTGGAGCCCAGCCGGAGTCATCACGAGCGCGGAGCGCTTGGAACCTTCGTACCTCGTTGCCACCGCAAGTTCAAGCGTGGGAGACCCCGTGAGATTGAGGATCGTTCGCGAATCGAAGTCGAGCACCTTTTTAAGCGTCGTCGCCCCGGCACCGGCGAACCAGACGGTCCCGCCCTCGATTTGGTCGAACTGAAGGAAAGCCGAGCCGTTGTTTCCCACGAACGTGCACGAGACGCTGCCAACCTCGGCGGGAACGCGGCCAAGTTCGCGCAACTTGCCGCTCTCCCTTGACCATACGAAGAGCAGCCGTGGGGGAGGATCGGCCTTAGCCCCAGCAAGCAACGCCGAGACCGCGACGGGGCGATTGTTCGGCTTCACCCCTTCGATGAACAAGTACTTGCCGTTGGGACTCCACTGAAGTTGCTGCGCGTCCACCGGGACGACGACTTCCGGCGGAGTAACCGCGAAATACTCGGAACCGGTCCGAAACACGCGCCCTTCCAAGCGCTCGTCGATCCCCTGAGCCGACTGCACCGTCCAAACAAAAGCCAACAGCACCATACAGTTCTCCTCTATGGCGAAGGACCGATTGAGCCGCTGGTAAGTTCGCTAGCTCGCGTAAGAGAGCTGGACGATCTTCTGCGCGGCTTCTTGCATCGTTTCGGCAGGCACGATTCGGGTGCCGGCGAGAATCGCGCGGCCCTCTTCCGCTGCGGTGCCTTCGATTCTTGCGACCACCGGAACCTTCACGTCGAGTTCGTCCAACGCGGCGAGGACGCCCTTCGCGACTTCGTCGCACCGGGTGATACCGCCGAAAATGTTGAGGAGGATGCCCTTGATGCCGGGGTCCATCATCACCAGTTCGACGCAACTCTTTACGCGCTCAGCCTGGGCACCGCCACCCACGTCGAGGAAGTTCGCCGGCTTGCCGCCTGCGGCGCTGACTTCGTCGAGAGAGCACATCACCAAACCCGCGCCGTTGCCCATGATGCCGATGTCGCCGCCAAGCTTGACGTAGGCGATGCCTCGACGCGCCGCCTCGGCTTCGATTGGGTCTTCGGCGCTGTCGTCGGCGGTGGCTTGGTAGTCCGCATGGCGGAAAAGCGCGTTCTCGTCGATCGCCACCTTGGCATCCGCCGCGATGATCTTGCCCTCGGGCGTCTGCGCCACCGGGTTGATCTCCACCATGTCGGCGTCTGCGTCCAGGTAAGCCCTGACCAACTTCTTGATGAGCTGAACCATTTGGCCGCGCGCGTCGGCGGGGATATTGGCCTGGGCAACCGCCTTCCGCAACTCGAAGTCGGCAACGCCCCAGGCGGGATCGATATTGAGCTTGACGATCGCGTCAGGGTCGGTCTCCGCCACTTCCTCGATGTCCATGCCGCCCTTGGCGGAGATCATGATGAGGTGCTTCTGCGCGGCTCGGTCCAGGAGCACGGCAACATAGAACTCCTTGGCAATGTCGATCTGCTCGGCAACGAGGATCTTCTCGACAACCATGCCCTGCGGGTTCTGAATGCTCACCAGCTTCTTGCCGATGAGTTCCTTCGCAAACTCGCCCGCACTCGCCGCGTCGTCGAACAGCTTCACGCCACCCGCTTTACCTCGGCCGCCCATGAGCACTTGGGCCTTGACGACGACTTTGCCACCCAGCCGCTCTGCAATCGCCTTCGCTTCGGCAGGATCGCTGGTGACATCGCCGGCCGGAACCGGCACGCCGAAACGGGAGAGAAGTTCTTTCGACTGGTACTCGTGGAGCTTCATTGCGGAAGCTAGAGGATACCTTGGTGGGCCCGGGGGGGATCGAACCCCCGACCAAGCGGTTATGAGCCGCCCGCTCTAACCCCTGAGCTACGGGCCCGAATCTGCCGGGAAGGATACCCCTGCCCATTTTCGCCACAATGACAACGTGTTCGAGGAGTCTTTCGCCCAGTCGTGGCAGCTTCGGTACGGAGCCCTTCCTCCCATCGAGGCGCCCCCACTCGACCGGTTCTTGGCCCACCGGTCGGTTCGGAAATACAGCGACCGCGAGATTCCCGAATCGACGGTGAGCGCCCTGGTCGCCGCAGCCCAAAGCGCTTCGACCAGTAGCAGCCTCCAACTTTGGTCGGTCGTTTCGGTTCAAGACCCCGAGCGACGGGAGCGGATGGCCGTTCTTTGCGACAACCAGAACCAGGTGCGGCGAGCTCCGTGGTTTCTGGCGTTCCTCGCGGACCATCATCGCCTTCGAGAAGCCGCGGCAAAGGTTGGCGAAGCTACGGAGGGTTTGGACTACGCCGAGTTCTACTTGATGGCGTGCGTGGACGCCGCATTGGCGGCCGAGCGCCTGGTGTGCGCCGCGGAGTCTCTTGGGATCGCTGTCTGCTACATCGGCGCCCTCCGAAACAACCCGCAAGGCGTGAGCCAGGAACTCAGCCTGCCCCCGGGCGTATTCGGCGTCTTTGGCTTGTGCCTGGGCTACCCCCACGAGACGGTGACCTCGCAGATCAAGCCGCGCCTTCCCCAAAGCTCAGTATGGTTCCGCGAGCGCTATCCCGAAGAGGTCTCGATCGGAGACTACGACGACCGCATGCGCGCTTTCTACGAATCGCAGAAGATGAGCGGCGACGCGACGTGGTCCATGCGATCGGGTCGGCGAGCCGACAACCACCACCTCACGGGGCGCGAGGTGCTTCGGGAGTGGCTCGAAAGCCGAGGGTTCAACCGGCGCTAGGATCCCTTGAACGGCGTACCGAGGAGCTTCTTCCAAGCGGCACGCTGGGCAGGGGTTAGGAGGGAGAGCACGGTGTCGCGCGTCTTCGCCTGGACCTTCTCGATTTGAGGGTCGACCTTCTTGCGAAGCGCTTCGGCTTTGGCCTCGGCTTCCTTCATGATCGCCTTCTGCTCCTTGTCGTCCTTCGGCTTGCGCTTCTTGAGGTCCTGCAGTTGGATCTCCAGTTGCGCCTGGGCGCCTTGGGCAATCTGATCCGCTTCTTTGAGTCCGGCGTTGTACGCGTCCTTGACCTTCTTCAAGTCTGCCGCGGACATCCCGACTCGCTTCGCTACGGAATCGTCGGTAAGCGCCACAAACCCGAGCTGCTGAAGACTGATCTCGCGAAGACGCCTCGCCTGCGCCGCCGTCAACTGCCCCATTACGCCCGACTTCATGTCCCCGAACATGGCGTCCATTCGGCGGGTATCGACGGGCAACGGCTTCGTCTTGTCCTTCTGCTTCGCCTCCAGTTCCTTCTGGTACTTCAAGAGCTGCGCACGATGGGCGTCGGCAAACTTGTTCATTGACGCGCGCTGCTTGTCGGTGACCTTGAGTTCCTTTTGGACGGACTTGTTTTGAAGAAGGATGACGCTCCCGACCTCAAGGTCGAACGGATCGGGCTTCTGGGCGTGGGCTTGAATTGCAGCAAGACAAACGAGGAGAACAAGGGCGGGCTTCATCGACGCCCTATTTTGACGTCTTTGTGTATCAAGGCGTTTTTGGGTCTCCTCCTTGGGCGTATACCGAAGAGGTGACACTATGAAAACCCTGCAACTAGCTACTCTTGCAGTTCTTGCCATGCTTATGGCGCTGGCGGGCTGCGGAGGAGGCGGAACCAGCGGAGGCGGAAATGCTCCCCTCCAGACCTTCATCACCGACAACCTCGACTCGAACGACCACGTCTGGGTCACGATCTACAAGGTCACCGTAAACGGGGCGACCCCGCAGGTGGCGTTTGACGATACGACCGGGCGACAAGTCGACCTCAAGACTCTCCGCGACGGAAGTGGGCAGCGGTTCTCGCTCCTCACCAGCAAGAACATCCCGCAAGGCTCCTACAACGGTGCGACCGTCGTGATGGACAACAAGCTTGTGGTCTACCCCGCCGGCTCGTCGGTTGGCGTGCCCAAGACGTTCGACCCTTCGTTCAACGTCTCGGGGGGCAAGACCCAGGTCGACTTCAACCTCTCTCAGCCGATGCAGGTCGGCGCGAACGGATCTGCCCTCGTCATCGACTTCGACCTTTCCCGCTGGACCGATGTGGCGAACGTGATCACGCCTGTCCTTGCCGAAAGCAACGGGAACGGGCTCGGCGACGTCAATCGCCACGAGCGAGACGACTTTCACGGCACCGTCAGCAACTTGGCCGGAACCTCTCCCAACTTCGAGTTCACGCTGAACCACCGCGCGAAGGGCACCTTGACCGTCGCGACGGACGCAAACACGGTGATCCGGTTCAGCAACGATGCCCCGAACCCTGCCTTGGCGAACGGCCAGAGAGTCGAGGTCCACGGACGATTTGACAGCGGCGCGAAGAAGTTGCTCGCCGACTCGATTCGGATCGAAAACGGGGATTCCATCGAGGACAGCGACCAGGCTCGCGGAAACGCCTCGAACCTGGACGAAGCCGCGGGAGCCTTCGACCTCGACGTCCAACAGGCGGAGAACTTCATCCCGGTGGGCAATCCGATTCGGGTCGAGACCAACGACGCGACGAAGTTCCGTGCCCATGGCGGCATGGCGATGACCAAGGCAGAGTTCTTTGCCGCGGTCAAGACGGCGCCGTTCGTTGAAGTCGAAGGCGTCTACGATAACGGAACGAACAAGTTCCTTGCGACCAAGGTCCACCTTGAGGACGGCGAAGACGACCATGGCGGCGGAGGTGGCGGAGGCGACGAAGCCGAAGCTCGCGGCGCCGCAAGCGACGTAAGCGCCAACTCGGGAACCTTCTCGATCACGCTGGTGGAGTGGTTTGGGTTTTCAGCCCACGTCGGCGACAAGGTCGGCGTGACCACTTCGGGGAACACCGTGTTCCGCGATGCGAACCACAACACGATCCAAGCCGAAGCGTTCTTCAACCTTATTCAAAGCGGTGCGCACGCCAAGGCTGAGGGCGTGTTCAACGGCACGGCAATCGTCGCACGCAAGTGCGAAATCGACGACTAATCCCACCTAGCCTCTCCCTCCCACCCCGCCGCAAGGCGGGGTTTTTCTTTTGGTTAGTGCTCGTCGCCGTGCTCGGCACCGACCACCACAACCTCGGCAATCGACAAGGTTCGCTTCACCCTTTCTTTGAAATCCTGGGTTGGCGCCACGGCATAGGGCACGAAAATTGGCAAATGGCTTTCTCGAGGCATCACCTGAACCGCCACCTCAAACTGCCCCTTGTACTCCCGCATCAGGTCGCGTAGCTCTCGAAGTTGCTCTTGCGTCGCCTTATGGACTTGGATTTCCACCAATCCCGCGATGTCTTCGTGGTGGTGGCCGTTCGAGAAGTTCATGGCAGGCTCCATCGGCTCGATCTCCTCGAGGCGCACCTCGATGGTCTTGTCGCCGTTTTGCCGTTCGCGGTGCATGACCTGGCCCGAGATCTTTACAACCGAGTCACGAACCAGATAGTCCAGGCACTTTTGGTACGTAGCCGGAAAGACGGTGACCATGGCTTGGCCTGAGAAGTCCTCCACGGTCAGGGTCGCCATTCGCTCACCCTTGCTCTTGGTCACGATCGACTTGAGGTTGGCGATGACGCCGGCGATCTTCACCTTGGTGCCTTCTTCGAGCTCTTGGATCGACGCGCAGGTGTTCTTGGCGGCAAGCTGGATCATGCGCTCGTAGCCGCGAAGAGGATGGTCGGACACGTAGATGCCGAGCACCTCCTTCTCCATCGCCAAAGTCTCGGTGCGCGAGTGGGGTTCCGGCGACGGAAGTTCGGGGTAGGTGGGCATGCTCGGCCCCGTGGAGTCGCCCAAGAAGAGAGAATCTTGCCCCGCCAAGCGGTCCCGGTTCGCACTGTCCGCAAAGCTGAGCGCCGCGTCCAGATACTCGAGCATCTTTCGGCGGTTGGGATCGATGGAATCGAGCGCCCCACCCTTCACCAAGGCTTCGAACGCGGTACGGTTCAGGCCGTAGGGTTTCAGCCGTTCCGCGAACTCGTACAGATGGGTAAATGCGCCTTCCGAGCGCTCTTTGATGATCGCCTCGGCGATTCCATCGCCCACGCCCTTGATCGCGCCGAGACCGAAGAGGATGGAAGCGCCCGTGGCGAGGTCTTTTTTGGCCTTGCCTTTCTTGCCGGCGGGAGCTTCCTGCCTCGCGGTTTGCACGCTGAAGTCGAGCGCGGATGCGTTCACATCCGGAGGCAGCACGTTGATTTTCAGCCGCCGGCATTCCTCGATGAACGCCACGACGCGGTCCTCTTTCTCCCGGAAGGAGCTGAGGAGCGCACACATGTACTCGACGGGAAAGTTCGCCTTCAGGTATGCCGTCTGGTACGCCAGCATCGCATAGCAGACTGCGTGAGCCTTGTTGAAGGCATAGCCCGCGAATGGGAGAAGGAGCTCCCAAACCTTGTCTGCGGAGGTCTTGGAAATCCCGTTCTCGGCGCAGCCGTCGATGAACTCGACCTGCATCGAGTCCATCGCCTTCTTGTCCTTCTTGCCCATCGCGCGGCGAAGGATGTCGGCTTTGCCGAGGCTGAACCCGCCCAGCGCTTGGACCAGCTTGAGAACTTGGTCTTGATAGACGATGACCCCGTAGGTTTCCTGGAGAATCGGCTCCATCTTCGGGTCGAGGTATTCCGCCTTGACCTTGCCGAACTTAGTGTTGACGAACCGGGGAATGTGGTCCATGGGACCCGGCCGGTAGAGCGCAACCAACGCCGCCAGTTCCCGCACGTTCTGCGGCTTCAGGTCTTTAACGCACCGGGTCATACCCCCCGATTCAAGTTGGAAGACGCCAACCGTCTCGCCTCTTCCCAGCATCGCGTAGGCGGCAGGGTCGTCTAGCGGGACCTTCGCAATATCGAACGCCTCGTCGCCCGCCCGCCGGATCATCTCAACGCAACGAGCCACGACGGTGAGGTTGCTCAAGCCCAGAAAGTCCATCTTGAGCAAACCGATCTTCTCGAGAATGCCCATCTCGAAGGCGGTGATGGCTTGGCCGTCGTTGCCCCGGTAGAGAGGAATGTGGTCGACCAACGGCTCCTTGGAAATGACCACGCCCGCCGCGTGGACGCCGCAGTTGCGCGAAATTCCTTCCACCGTCTTCGCGGTCTCCACCAGGCTTTTCACTTTCGGGTCCTGGTCATACATCTGGCGGAACTCCGAGCTTTCTTTCAGCGCTCGTTCCAGCGTCATCCCCGGCACGTTGGGAATGGTCTTGCAGATCTTGTCGGTCTCTTGGGGGCTGTAGCCTTGGACACGGCCGCAGTCCTTGATCGCCGCCTTGGCGCCCAAGGTGCCGAAAGTGACGATTTGGGCGACGTGGTCTTGCCCGTACTTCTGGGTGACGTAGCGGATGACCTCGTCCCGCCGGGCATCCTCGAAGTCCATGTCGATATCGGGCATCGACACGCGCTCGGGGTTCAGGAAGCGCTCGAACGTGAGGTCGTACTCCACCGGATCGATGTCGGTAATGCCGATGCAGAAGCTCGCCAGCGAGCCAGCCGCAGACCCGCGCACGCCGTAGGCGATACCGCTGCTGCGGGCGAACTCGGCGAACTCCTTGACCAGCAGGAAGTAGCTTTCAAAGCCCGTCTTCTCGATGACGTCGAGTTCGTAGTTCAGGCGGGAGAGGTACTTCTCCTCGTCGATGTTCGAGAGCCGCTTGTAGAGCTGTTCGGTGGCGAGTTTACGCAGGTAGCTGCGAGGGGTCTCTCCCGCCGGCAGCTCAGGGTCCGGCATGTTCGCTTTCTGCTTGCCCAATTCCACGTTGCACATCTCGGCGATGCGCAGCGTGTTCTCAATCGCCTCGGGAGTGTCGGCAAAGAGTGCCTCCATCTCGGATGGCGACTTCACGTAAAACTCGTCCGTGCTGAACTTGAAGCGCTTTTCGTCGCTGACCAAAGCGCCGGTTTGGATGCAAAGCAGGACGTCGTGGGGCTTGGCGTCTGTCTTGCAAAGGTAGTGGGCGTCGTTGGTGCACACGAGCGGGAGTTTCAGCTCTTCGGCGATCTTGAGCAACCCTTCCTTCACCGCCGCCTGCTCGGCAGGCGGTGATCCTGGAGTTCGACGAAGTAGTTCCTTCGCCGAAGATCTCCCGGTACATCGCCGCCGTCTCCTTCGCCGAGTCGTACTCGCCTCGCAAGAGGAGTTGGTTGACCTCGGAGCCCAGGCACGTCGTCGTGGAAATCAAGCCCTTCGAATACTCGCGAAGGAGGTCGTGATCGATCCGTGGCCGACAGTAATAGCCCTGCAACGCTGAGATCGTCGCCAACTTACAAAGGTTTCGGTAACCCTCGATGTCTTTGGCCAGAAGGAGCAGATGGTAGGAGTCTTTCTCCTCGCCCTTGCCCTTGTTGTGGAGGCCGCCGGGAGCAACGTAAGCCTCAAGGCCGATGATCGGCTTGACGCCCAGCTTGAGACACTCCATGGAGAACTCCATCACCCCGAACATCACACCGTGGTCGGTGATGGCGAGGGACTCCATGCCCATCTCCTTCGTACGCGCAACCATGTCCGGAATGCGGTTCGCCCCGTCGAGGAGGCTGTATTCCGTGTGGTTGTGCAGGTGGACGAAAGACATGACAAGGTCTCCCGACTTCGCCATTTGGCGAGCGGCCGGGGCGGGAGAGTCGGCGTTAATTGTGACGGAGCAGGACGGTCTTTCGCCGCCTTACTTTTCCACGTATGCTTTCCAAACGCGGCGGATTTCCGCGACGCTCCAAGCCTGCCAAGGGCAGCCGCCTGGCGTATGCGGTGCATCGCCGTCGTAGACCTCCGCGATCCCCCCAACGCCGTAATGCTCTAGCATCTCGGGAACCTGGGCAAGAGCCGCTTGCACGGCATCGGCGTCGTTGTTCAGGCGCATCACCGCGTCGCAGTAGGGTCCCAGAAGCCAGGGCCAGACCGTGCCCTGATGGTAGGCGGAGTCAAGTTCGGGCAGCGGCCCCTTGAATCGGCCACGGTACCCCGATTCGTTGGGACTCAGAGTCCGCAACCCGTACGGGGTTAGCAACTCGTTTGTGATCCGCCTCAGGGCCTTCGTTGCGTTTGGCCCCTTGGCGGGTCCGAACGCTAGCGACATCGCGATCAACTGGTTCGGACGAAGCGAACCATCGTCCGGATCGGCGGTGTCCAGATAGAAGCCGAGGTGGTCGTTCCAGAACTTCCCTTCAAAGCTCGCCTCGGCTTGTTCGGCAGCGTCTCCGAATCGGGAACTCTCCAATCCTAGTTCCCGGCACAGCCATTCTGCGATCCTAAGGGCGTTGATCCAAAGCCCGTTCACCTCGACGGGCTTGCCATGGCGCGGAGTGACGACCCAGTCGCCCACCTTCGCGTCCATCCACGTGAGTTGCTTTCCTCTTACGCCTTGGGAGAGCAAGCCGTCTTGGTCGACATGGATGCCGAAGTGCGTCCCCTTGAAGTGCCAGTCCACGATGTCCGCGATCGATTCCAGCATTTGAACCGCGAACGGCCGATCCCACTCCAGAACAAGGCTCGCGTACACGGCGTTGACCATCCATAGGGTCGCATCCACGGTGTTGAACTCCATGTCGCCCGTCTCGACGAACCGGTTCGGAATGATGCCTTGGTCACGAGCGTCTGAAAACGTCGTCAGGATTCGTCTCGCTGTTGCCTGATCTTCAGGTCGGCACAAGAGCCCCGGAAGCGAAATCATCGTGTCTCGACCCCAATCCGTGAACCAGGGATAGCCTGCCACGATGGTGCTTCGACCTTGCTCCACAGTGAAGTGTGCCGCCGCCCGATCTAAGCGATCACCTGAATCCATCTCCCGCTCCCGCACCTTCGTTGCGGCTTGCGCCGAAGCGATCAAGACCGCCTCCTCTCCGGGCGCGAGTTCGTACGCCAGCTCACAGGGGCAGAAGAGGTCGTCCCTTGGATCGAGGCCGCGTTCGATCTCCCGATGGTGTTCGAACCGGTAGTACCAACCCTGCACCGGAACGCGCCGGGCACCCTCGTGGGTTAGGTGCAGGGTGTGCTTCGGGCCTTGGACGACGGTCTGCGACTTCGGAAACGTGAGCAAGGCCGGATACTCGGCATGCTCCACGAAGTTCTCGTGGTACGGCTTCTCGCACACCAATGGCCGCAGGGTCAGCTTGACCGGCCGGTCTCCGATGTTCGTATAGGTCGCCGAGACCGCGTTCTCGCCTTGGGCGAGGACGAGCCGCTTGGAAATCTGGGCATGGCCCACCCCGTAGACCCATTCCACCGCCTCGTTCGATATCACAACGGACTTGGTCTTGCGGTATCCCTCAGGGTGCAACGCCCCGACGTACTGGTTGGTCGAGAGGCCCATGGGATACCCGTCCATCTCGACGAACGCCTCGATGTTGTCAAGCAGGACGGTGCGTGCCATCGCCTCATCGGACGCCACGAGAAGACCATGATAGCGCCGCGTGTTAGCGCCGGCGAGAGTTCCCATCGCGTAGGCGCCGGTCCCGTTGGTGAGAATCCACTCCCGTCGCGATGACGCCGCGTAGTCGTGAACGAAATCTGAGTTGAAGCGGTAAGTCAAAGAATCAGGTTCCATTTACCCGAGGCATTACTTGTTATCGGTCGTCCAGTGGGCGGAATAGAGTTCGTACCTGCGCAAGTAGAGAATGCCATGAGCTACAACGAAGCCCGATCGTACATTGGTTTCCCCATTCGTCTCAACTGGGTCTCCACCCGAGGACACGAGCAAGCAGACCGGGTTCATGTCTTCAACGTCGGCATGGTCCCGCAACGGGGCCCGTGCCTGATCACCGACAAGGGCGCCATCCGCATCGACGCGATCACGAGAGCCGAGCCGATTATGCGCCGTCAAGCCGCCTAAGGCACGACGTGCCAGTTTACGTAATCGATCTTGTGAAGCCAACCGTCTTGCGACGGGGCTTCATCGTTGATCGGACGCCAGGTGAGCATTGCCGCCACCTGGCGTGAGGTTTGGTTGATATAGCGACCCGGATTCACCGAGACCGTTGACGTGGTCGTTGAGTCGACGGTCGATGCAGTACCTCCTCCGATGACCTCGAACCGCTGCGCCTGGTAGTTGTACATGCTCACCGAAACGCCCAATCCGGCGCGCTCGATGGAGGCTTCGACCGCAAAGGTGAATCGGCTTGGATTTCGGATTGGGAAATACCCGAAGCAAACCACGGACGCCGATAGCGTCGCCGAATCGTTGAAGAACGAGTAGTAGGTGTCGTCTGAGGCCGCGAGTTCGGCGATGCCGCCGTCGTTCTCCGAGCCTTCGAAGACGAGGACCGCAGAACAGCCCACGTCACCCTGAACGCTGAGAACGATGTTTCGGGTCAGAACGGCTCCCGTAAACAGGTTCGTGATGGTGATCGTCGCGGGATAGCTCGCGATCTCAAGACCATTGGCGGCACTATTCACCGAAAGGACCACGGAAGTGCTTCCGCCGCCGCGAATGTCTCCATAAGTTTTGTCCACCGTGAGCCAAGCCGGCGCACCTGTGACTTCGAACGGCACACCAACCTCGCCGACGTTGGAAAGCGTATAGGTCGCCGATGCCGGCGAGAAGGGGCCCCCGACGGGACCGATCGGGAAGTAGTCCCCGCTTGGCGACGCGTCGATCGAGCCCGGGACTGCGTCAAAGGCGGCGGTTGAGAGCCACGTCGCCCACGTGTTCGCCTGCAAGGGAGCCACTTGCCCGGCAACCCAGGTCTTCGCCTTCGTGCCTTCCCCTTGGTAGTCGCCCCAGTCCATGGTGGACTCAAAATATGATCCCCAACCGAATCCGCCGAACACGGACTCGCCAAACCTCACTTGCTTTGAGGCCCCGCTGAACGTTCCTTGGTTCCAGTCTACGTATCGCAGCTCGGGATAGGCGACGCTTCCGGTTCCGGTTCGGGCGAAAGCCCACGTTGCGCAACCACGCATATCCACGCCCGCGCTCGAAAGCCAATACGAGTAGTTCGGCAAGCCAAAAATGCCTTCCCAGACGGATGTACTGGACACGGGATTGAGCACGAAGAAGTGGTTCACGGCGCGGGGCGCCGTATCACCGAACCAAAGGTTGGACTCCTGCGATCCGGTGAAGAGATAGAGGCTTCCCTGCCAACTGCTCACGACGCAGTTCAGCAGGCGGCAGTCCATCGTGTCGATCGGCGTGCCGCCCGGCTGCAAGCCAACGACCGGCATATCGTAATCAGCCGTGGGAACGGCAGTCAAGGTCAAGGTGTGGGCGCCAAAGGGATCCGTCAGCTTCCAAAGGTAGATCCGGTTGCCGCCACCGGCGACCGAGGCGGCAAACAGTCCGTCCATGCCGCCAACCGTCGCCTGCAACTGGGCGGCCCGAGGCGCGAAAACGACCGTTCCTTGCCCACCGACGGTGGTCAACTCGTCCGTGCGCATGTTTCCAAGTTGCTCGTTGTACACCTGCGCCTTGTTCCAAGTTCGAAGAGTTGCCTCTTGGAATGTGTTGTCGCGCAGTCGATATTGGTTTCCGGCTGCGTACAACCCGTTGACTCCGTAGCCTAGGTCGTAGTTGTAAGGGTATGCCGAGTCCAACTCGCCGGTCAGGGCATCGAACTGGTAGATCGCCCACTGGCCGAGGGGATCGGCGTCGTCGGAGATGATGAGAACAAGTTGGCCGAAGCCTGTCGGCCGGCGGGAGCACCAGAGTTGCACCCACCGTTGCTGCCAAGGGTCGAAGATCACGTGAGGGTTGGCGATGATCGACTGGCTGTCCCCAATGAACTCGTTGATATTGGCGTTGTATCGAACGCGCCCGCCCTTGTCGAAGATGGTGAACTGCGAGTTGACCACTTGAACGACGTATGAGGGGCCGACCGCAATGTCCGAGTCTGCAGGGTTAGCCCCGGTGTAACCAATTCCAAGGGTCTTGAACAGAGCGTCGGGAGCGTCGCCTCCTCCGTTTTCCGCCAAATCGGCGTAGGCAGTCGCCTCGTTGTTCCCGGTCGGGACGAACTTCTCGCCGGTCCATCCGCGGAAAATTCGGGGGTCGTCGAACTTCTGGTCGTAGTGGGGCAGTCGGTCTTTCGTCGAACGGAATTTGGGAGCCACGGCAACGCCGGGGTCGGCGGTTCCCTTGGACCACGCGGCCTTCTTAAGCGGTAGCGGCGCCCCGACGGGGGGCACGATAACGTTGGCGTGCGAATACGCTGCCAAACATACCGCCAAAACGGCTAAACGACTCATAGACCCCTTTTTCGAACCAAGAACCACCCAAGAAAGCCCAATGGCTCTCCGGAATCATACTAAATGATTCACTCTGTTGCCCGCTTAGTACACCTACAGCGTGACGATTGCGTCAATTCCCCCCATTTCTAACAGGGCACCCCTTGCCGCATGACTTTCGAAGCCTCTGGTAGTCTCCACGCCGTGCGATTCCTCGCTGTCGCGGCACTTTTCGGCCTTTCGTCGATTGCCTTCTCCCAGACGGGCGAAGGCACTTTTCGGCCTTACGCCGCCAACGGCATTCCTTGGAAGGTCAACGCGAACCACACTTTGGTCTGGGGCGGGAGTCCGTATCTGCCCATCGGCGCACGGGTTTCCGAGCAGAAGGAGATCGATGCGGCGATCGCCGCTGGGGTTCGAGAGTTCGTGGTTGGCTTGCCCGCCAGCGGCATGGGCTGGGATCGCGCCACTGAATCTCTGGAAAACGCCAAAGCCCACTATCTTGTCGCCTTGGATAGCCTTGCCGAGCCAGCTCGCGGGTACGCCGTTGAGCCGCAAAGCTACCGCATCGACGGAATCCTCCAAGACACTTCGATCGACGTCCCCTTGCCCGGCGCTTCGGCGGCGCTTGCGGTCTTGGTCACCAGACGGGACGGGTACGTCCAGTGGTCGAAGCGAATCGAAGCCCAAGACGGGCGACTAAAGCTCAAGATCGAGGCGCCGAACAGCCTGGAGCACGTGCTCCTTCTCTTCCCCATCACCCAAAGTTTGGCGATGCCCGACTACTGGGAGTCGTTCGACGGCGCGCGTGACCGCCTCTTGCAGACCTTGGCGCAAACGAAGTTCGGCCCCGGTCTCCGAGGTTTGGTGAACCCGATGGGCGAACTGCTTCGCATCCCGTCCTCGGAGAGCCGATTCGTTCCGTCGAGCCTCTATTTCCGCGCAGAGTTGAAAGCGCAACTTCAGACCCGCTACCACAACCTTGACACCGCCGTGAAGTCGTGGTCGGTGAGCGCCTCCGATATCACGACTTGGGATCAACTCGCGCGCCTCGTGCCGCTTTGGTCGGGCACTCGAGGCGTTCCTCGGCTCTGGGATCCCGTTACCGACCACCTTTACACGAGCGACCAGAAGCGCTCGACGGCATGGTCTGACATCGACAGCGTGATCGCCGCTGCCGGCGCGCGACGCTTCGCACGCCTTGTGCCCGCCATCAAGAAGATTGCAAACGTGCCCATCGTTCAGGAATGGGCGGGGTGGGCGGCGCCGTACGAGAGCTCCCTTTCGCCTTTGGACGGAGTCGGGATGCGGGCGAGGGGTTCGAGCCTCTCGCAACTGGTGAATGCGGCAAGCCCCGCCGCCAGTTCGATCTTGAGGTGGACGCGGCCTGGTTGGCTTCCCGCCACCGACATCGTTTTGCCAGCTACCGGCGCCAAACTGTCCGAGGTCGTGGACGACTTGGTTTCGATGGGCGCAAGGGGCTGCTTCTTCCGGACCAGCGACCCCGCCATGCTGACGGCGGTTGCGGCGGAAGCCGCAAATCGCGCCGCCGACGGTTCTGCCGCCGACTACTCGCCGATTCCGTTGTTCTTCCCTGAAAACGCGCGGAACCCCGCTCTCGCCCAGCGACTTCCAGGCGGGCGTTGGTGGCTTCCGTCGCCTGCTGGCGGCAACCGAATCGACCTCGGGTCCGTGTTCAACGCCTACCGCTACAGGTCCGGAGACACAAGCTTCATCGCCATGTGGACGAGCGCCGGCGAGGGCCGCGTCAAGCTCCGGCTGGCGGACAACAAGACCGTGGCTTTCGAGAGCCTCGATGGCACCGACTTGAAGCCCAAGAAGATCAAGAACGGAGTTGAGGTGTTCATCAGCGAAACCCCGATCATCATCACGGGCACCGAAGAGATTCCCATCCCCGAGCCGGCGCTTACCGAGACGGCCGCGGCTTTCGAGGCCGCCTCGAAACTCGCCGAAAACCTGAGGCGAGACGTTACCGAGGAGACTTTCCTCTTCAAGGACAGCGCAAGCGGCTTCGACCGCAACCCGGGCGGCGCCTTCGCAACGATGCGCATCCAGTTGGCTCGCATGATCAAGAAGGTCGACCGCTACGACTGGATCGAAGCGGAATCTTGCCGGAGCGCCGCCTTCGGAGAAGCGGTGTCCATACCGGGTTGTAGCGGCGGATCCGCCTTGGGATTCGATTCCCCCTTCGCCTCCTCGGTGGGCGGCTACCGGGCGACCTTCGAAGTCCCCGCGCAGTCTGACTCGGACCTCGAGGTATGGATCGCAGCCAGGATTCCCGAGGACGTTCGGCCATTCGCGCGGCTGGTCGTGGGTGGACAGCAAATGGAAATCCCCGCCGAGTCCGTCTCCATGTACGGAACTGGGTTCGCGTGGTACCGGGTGGGCACCACCCGGTTGGCAGGAAACAAGACGACCATCGAGTTCAGAGTCCAAGGAATCGATGCGACGAGAGTGGCGCTCGACGTCCTGCTTCTCTACCCAGGCCAGTTCCAGCCAAGATCGATCTTCCCGCCCGCGCTCAAGCCGCCCGGCTAAATGCGCGTTAGAGCCGGCGTGGCACGGGTTGTGCGCGTAGAATTGATTCGACGATGCTTGCACCTCCCGATTCCCAGGGCCGATTCGGCGCGTTTGGCGGACGGTACGTTCCCGAAACGCTCATTCCCGCGCTCGACGAACTCGCGCATGAGTTCGACAAGGCTTGGGCAGATCCGGACTTTCGAGCCGAGTTTGAAGACCTTCTGAAGAACTATGTCGGCCGGCCCACGCCCCTGACCGAGGCGCGTCGGATATCCGAGGAACTCGGCCTTCGGGTGTCGATCAAGCGCGAGGACCTGAACCACACCGGCGCCCACAAGATCAACAATGCGCTTGGGCAAGCGCTTCTCGCCCGGCGAATGGGCAAGTCCCGGATCATCGCCGAGACGGGCGCGGGCCAACACGGCGTGGCAACCGCCACCGTTTGTGCGCTCTTTGGGCTTCAGTGCGAAGTGTATATGGGCGAGGAAGATTGCGCCCGTCAGGAGCTTAACGTCTTCCGCATGAAGCTGCTGGGCGCAAAGGTCGTTCCGGTATCGAGCGGAACAAAAACGCTGAAAGACGCCCTGAACGAGGCCATGCGCGATTGGGTGACGAATGTTCGCGACACGCACTACATCATCGGCACGGCGGCGGGTCCGCACCCTTACCCCTACATGGTTCGCGAGTTCCAGTCCGTCATCGGTAAGGAAGCGCGCGCCCAGTACCTGGAACGCTATGACCGTCTGCCAGATGCCGTGGTGGCCTGCGTGGGGGGCGGATCGAACGCCATCGGTTTCTTCGCCGGCTTCTCGGCGGACCCGTCGGTTCGGCTGGTGGGCATTGAGGCCGGCGGCCATGGCATCGAATCCGGCCAGCACGCCGCTCCGCTGACGGCGGGATCTCCCGGGGTCTTGCACGGCTCGTACAGCTACTTGATGCAGGACGAGCATGGGCAGGTGATCGGCACCCATTCGGTTTCCGCAGGCTTGGACTATCCCGGAGTTGGCGCCGAGCACAGCTTCCTTCGCGACTCGGGCCGCGCGACTTACTCAGCAGTCACAGACCAAGAAGCACTCGACGCATTTCGCTGGCTCGCCGAACGGGAGGGACTTATTGCAGCGTTCGAGTCTAGTCACGCCGTGGCAGCCCTTCGCAAGGACCTGTTTGCCAAGGGCGAGCACGTGCTGGTGAACCTGAGTGGGCGCGGAGACAAGGATATGGAATCGGCTTCGCGGATCCTACGACTTTAGAAGCGTTTCCGGCTCGGCCCGGAGTTCGCTCGGCACCAAGCCGAGATACTCCTTGATGGATTCGCGCAAGGCCTGGGTTGTGCCGAAGCCAGCTCCGGCGGCCAAAACGTCGATTGGCGTCTCCGAGCCGCAGATCATCCGTACCGCATTCTCGGTTCGGCATCGATCGACGAACTCGTGGAACCCATAGCCCACCAGTTGCTTGAAGACCCGCGAGAAATGGAACGGCGAGTAGCCAACGTAGTCGGCGGCGTCCTTGAGCGGCCACGGCTGATCCGGACGTTGCTTCACCTCATCCGTGAGCTGCTTGATGTTCGCGGGAAGATCGGTCGGGAGGGGAGCCAAGTCGATGTCGCTTTCGCTCAGGGAGAGCCTGGGCAGGATTTCATGCAAGGCGCCGAGAATGATCGGTTCCGAGGTCCGATCAGCTCGCGCCATCGCCCGGTCGATTCTCGCCATGGAGGATCGGAAGATCGGGCTGATCGCCATGGTCACCAGCGGCAGACGAATCTGGCGGTGGTGAGCCGTTCGATCCATCCATGTGGCCAGATAGGGCGCAACGGCACTGCCGAACGAGAGTACATCGAGCCGTTGCTCGCCCTTCGCCAGGTGCAAGACAATGTTGACGGGCCCGGTGGCATAGGCCAAGCTGTTCGGCGGTAGAACGATCCACTCGTGCGCGCTATCGTTCCACGCGAGAACAGTTCCCGTCCGCACCACGATGAGCGCAAGGTGGTCAGGCAACACCCGCAAACGGCACACGGAGGTTTTCTTCACCGAACCCGAGTGGGTTTCAATTTGAATGGCTTCGGTCGGCATCGGCGCAGAGCGTGCAAAGCCGCTCTCGATCAGGGAGACCCCGTATTCTAGGACCGCGCCCATGTGCTCTCCTGCCATAGCCCAACTTAACTTTACACTGAAGTTGCCTAAAGATGCCCGTAGGAAGCCAAAAGGTATCCTACGTTCCTCCGATGAGCTTTAACCAGCGCACCCATTCGTGCGGCGAACTGCGCGCCCACGACTCCGGCACCAAAGTCACTTTGAATGGATGGGCCCACCGCATTCGCGATCTAGGCGGACTGTTCTTCATCGACCTGCGCGACCGCACGGGACTGGTTCAACTGCTCATCGACCCGCAGTCTTTCGAGAACCTTCAGGAGATTCGGAGCGAGACCTGCCTTAGCGTAACCGGCGAGGTTAGGATGCGGAGCGAAATCACCCGCAATCCGAACTTGGCTACCGGAGACATCGAAGTGGTGGTGACCGGTTACAGCGTCTTGAGCACCGCCAAGGTACTGCCGTTCCCCATCAGCGACGAAGACCAGATGCGGTCGGTATCCGAGGAACTGCGGGTGAAGTACCGCTATCTCGACCTTCGCCGGCCCTCGATGTACCGCAAGATGGCGATTCGGGCTTCAGCGATCAAGAAGATCCGGTCCTACCTCGACGATCAGGGATTTCTTGAAGTCGAGACGCCGATCTTCACGCGGAGCACCCCAGAGGGCGCCCGCGACTATCTGGTTCCCTACCGACTCGAGCCCGGCCTCTTCTACGCCCTTCCGCAAAGCCCCCAGCAGTACAAGCAGCTCTTAATGGTGGCGGGAATCGAGCGCTACTATCAGATTGCCCGGTGCTTCCGAGACGAAGCCCAGCGCGCCGACCGCCAGCCGGAGTTCACCCAGCTCGACCTTGAGATGTCCTTTGTGACCCAAGAGGACGTGCTCGACCTGGCCGAAGGAATGACCCGAGCGGTCTGCAACTCGCTTATCGAAGAGTTCGGACTTGACAAGGAGCCTATCGCGCCCTTTCCGAGGCTGACCTACGACGAGTCGATGTGGCTCTACGGCTGCGACAAGCCCGACCTGCGCTTTGACCTTCAGCTGTTCGACGTGACCGACGTCGCCAAGGGCTGCGATTTTGGCGTCTTTCGATCGACGGTGGAAAGCGGCGGCCTGATCCGGGGCGTGCGATACCCAGGCGGCGCTTCCCTTTCTCGCAAGGAAATCGGCGAACTAGAAACCTATGCCCGCGAGTTCGGCGCCAAGGGTCTTGCCACGCTCTCCATCGCCGAAGGCGGCGAGGGCGAACCGGCTTACGTCAGTCAAGCCGGCCTGCCCGTACGGGGTTCGATCGCGAAGTTCTTCAAGCCTCAAGAGCTTGAGGCGATCCTAGCCGCTTCGGCGGCGGAGCCGGGGGATCTCCTCTGCTTCATCGCCGACAAATATCTTGCCGGCAACAACGTGCTCTACCGACTCCGCAACCTCATCGGAGACCGCTGCGGACTGAGGGACAAGCGGGTTCTCAAGTTCTGCTGGGTGCTCGACTTTCCGCTGGTGGAGTGGGACGAGGAAGCCCAGCGCTGGAACTCGGTGCACCATCCCTTCACCTCGCCCAAGGTTGAGGATCTGGTGTTCTTGGAAACCAATCCGGAGAAGGTTCGCGCGGACTGTTACGACCTCGTGTGTAACGGATCGGAATGGGCGAGCGGCTCGATTCGAATCCACCGTGCCGACGTGCAGTCGCGCGTCTTCACCCTGCTCGGCATCGACGAAGCGACCCAGCGGGAGCGCTTTGGCCACATGCTCGACGCTTTCACCTACGGCCCGCCCCCTCACGGAGGCATGGCTCCGGGAATCGACCGGCTCATCATGCTGCTCATGGACGAGGAGAACATTCGCGAGGTCATGGCGTTCCCCAAGATGGGCAACGGCTATGATCCGCTTATGGGAGCACCCAGCCATATCGACGAAGCCCAATGGGGCGAACTCGGGCTGAGGTTGTCGCCCCCACAAAAAACCCCCTAAGATTGCCGAATCTCTGGTCGTTTCTCTGGTCCGTGTCCGGTTAATGCCGGGCACGGATTCATAATTGACGTTCTGATGAAGTTCCGTGTTTTGGCGGCGGTTGCCGTTTTCGGGGGAGCATTTTGTAGCGCGTTTGGCCAGTTGAGGATCGCGACGTATAACGTCACGAACTACAACGGCGGCCGGGTCGCCGAATTCCAGACGATCTTCTACGAGACCTATCAGGGACGCCAGTTCGCCCCCGATGTGCTCCTCGGCCAGGAATTCATTTCCCAGAGTGCGGTCAACACGTTTCTGAACCTCCTCAACACGGCGCCGGGAAGCCCGGGCGACTGGGCGGCAGCGCCGTTCATCGACGGCCCGGACACGGACAGCGCGTTTTTCTACCGCGTTACCAAGGTTCAGTATTTGGGCACCACCATCGCCGCGCTCGGTTCGACGAACACCTCCGACCAACCCCGAAACACCTATCGGTACGATTTTCGCCCGGTTGGCTACACAGCGGACTCCACGACGATCGCCGGCTATTCAGTCCACTTGAAGGCCGGGTCCGCATCGTCTGACCAGTCACGGCGTTTGGTTGAAACGCAACGGATCCGCACGAATGCCGAGGGTCTTAATCCTCAGTGGAACTTCCTGATTGCGGGCGACTTCAACATCCAGGCCTCGACTCAAACGGCATACCAAGAAATGGTCGGATCCCAAACGAACAACGCCGGGCGCGTGTTCGACCCCATCAAGTCTCCGGGCAACTGGAACAACACGGCGACCTTTAAGTTCATCCACACCCAAGACCCTCAGTCAGGAAGCGGGGGCATGGACGACCGGTTTGACCAGATTCTCCTCTCCGCCGGGCTGATCGACGGCACGGGGATGGACTACATTGGAAACCCCAACGCCACGTTTAGCACGAGCACTTGGAACGACCCGAACCACTCCTACCGGTGCTGGGGCAACGACGGAACCAGCTTCAACACGGGCCTCAACACGACCACGAACTCCATGGTGAGCTCGTCCATCGCCAACGCTCTCGTCTCAACCGCCGCCCCCACGGGACACCTGCCGGTCTACCTTGACATGCGCGTTCCGCCTGCCATCGTCTCCACCCAGACCATCGATTTCGGCATCGTGCCCCAGGGCGCCGTCGCCTCTAAGTCGTTCTTCGTGGCGAATTCCGGCAACACGGCGATCTGGACCCCGGCGGGCATCGCGACGCTCACGTACACGATGAGCGCCAGCGGGCCGTTCACGGTGCCGAGCGGATCGTTTAGCGACTCCGCCGGTGGAAACCTGAACAACCACACGGTGACCTTGGACACGTCCACACCGGGCATCAAGCTGGGCACGATTTCCATCGCTTCCAACGCGCCTGATCAGCCCGTGCGGACCATCACGGTCAGGGCAAGGGTCTTCGGCAAGATCAACCCCTAACGGTAAGATCGCGCGATGAAACGCACCTTTGCGGCGGCGCTCGTCGCCGTGGCATCGCTTGCCTTCGCCCAGTTGGCGGTTCAGGCGCTTACGCCAATCGCCACGGTCACGTTTGCTCCCATCAACGAGATGAGCGGGATCGTGAAGAGCCGCCGCTACCCCGGCGTCTATTGGGTGCATAACGATAGCGGAGACGAGGCTCGGTTCTTTGCCATTCGAGCCGACGGCTCCGTCATTTCTCCCCCGTGGATGGTCAAGAAGGACGCTTCGGGCAAGCCGGAGCTTGACCCTGCATTCGGAGGCATCCGGCTCAAGGTGGCATCGAACGAAGATTGGGAGGATGTCGCTTCCGACGGCGACACCCTCTACTTCTGCGACGTGGGCAACAACGGCAACGCCCGGCGGGATTTGGGAATCTACGCCGTTGCCGAACCGAATCCGGAAGCCGTCGATTCAACCCGCCCCCTGGCTTGGTATCCCGTGGCTTACGAAGACCAGAAGGACTTCCCGCCGAAGGTGCGGCACTACGACTGCGAGGCGGTTTTTTGGCTTAAGGGCAAGCTGTACTTCGTCACCAAACACCGACGGCCAGACGGCCGGGTGCCCGAGCTTGGTGCGAACCTCTACGTGATGGACACTTGGTTCACGGACCGCACCAACAAGCTGCGCAAGGTGGATTCTGCCGCCAACCTCGGCGGTTGGGTGACCGCCGCCGACATTTCGCCTGACGGCAAGACCGTCGCCGTCCTCACGCACTTTCCGCAAGCCAGCGTTTGGCTGTTCCCCGTTCCCGCCAACGGCGACCGAATCCTCTCGCAGCCGGGACGCCAGATCAAGCTCTCTGGCGTCGACCAGGACGAGGGCATCTGCTGGGACGGTCCTGATAGGCTTCTCGTCACGAACGAGCAGCGCCAGATCTTCCGAGTTCCCGTTGCCCGCTAGCGGCCGATGTCCACCCGCCTTGCCACCGCCCTCACGCGGGGGTCGTTGTCGCGCTGCAACTCCGAAAGTCGCCTCCGGCCGGACTCGCTGAACCGGCCGCTGAGGGCCACGAGTGCAGAGATACGAACCCCGGCGCGCCGGTCGTCGAGCATCGCCTCCAGCTTTGCCAACGCCTCCGGAGTGCCCAGCGTGGACCACACTTCAATCCCCATCCGCACCTGACCTTCGTCGGACGATTCGGAGAGCCGGAGAGCCGTAGCCATCGCCTTCTCGGGCGACTTCGCCACCCAGGACACGGCGAGGCGTCTCACGAGCGGGTTCGCCGAGTTCAACAAGGATTCGGCGGTTGGATAAGTCGTCGGATCGTTGAGTTCGGAGAGCGAGACCACGGCATTTTGAGCCGTAAAGGGATCGGAATCCAGGCACAGCGGCATCAAGTCGTTCGCCAGACCCGCGACACCGAGGGCACCCACCGCTCGGGTCGCCAGCCTCCGCACGGCAGACCTTTTCAGGAGCGGTCCGAGAAGCTGCGGACTGGCCTTCGCCTTGGCATCGATGCAGATGCTGAGCGCATTTCGCACCCTATCGTCGTCGCTGCTCGCCAGTTCGGCGGCAATCCGCTGCCGCGCCGAATCTCCGATCGCGCCGATCACCGTCACGAACGCTCGATTTTGGAGGCGGTCCGAAGCCGACAGTTTGAACTGGATCATCCACTCCAAGGCGGGCATTCCTATACCGATCAGTCGATTGAGGGCGGCTTGTTGGCTCGCCACAGCGGTGCCAACCCCCCATTGGGTCGCATCGCGGTACAGCGCTTCTAGGTCTTGGTCGGAAGGCCGCGCAATCGATCCAGGCTTTGCGGTCGCTTCCTGACCCGGCGGAGTCGGCGCGATCGTTGCCGGCTTGCCTTCTTGGTCCCACGCCATGGCCCAAGCGGGCCGAACCGCGCCCTCGCCGTTGGCGAGCCCATCGCCGTACTGGTCCGTGCCGTCCAGATCGACGAACAAGCCCAAAGACCCCATTCCGCGGGCGGGGTTCGCTTGCGCAGGCGGTCCCGCGTAGCGATCGTCGCCCGCAGAGTCGACAAAGATCCCTAGCCCATTGGCGTTGCCGATGCCTGGGCGGCTGTCGCGCCCCGCATAGACGTCGTTGCCGGCTCGGTCGAGCAAGAACGCCACCCCGTAGTCATGGCCGATGGCGTGTCCGGCACCGTAGTTGACGGCGTAGACGTCGTCTCCGGCGAGATCGAAGAGTTGGGCGGCGGTGCAGTGCATCGCGCTCGCTTGGGCATAGTGGTGGGCGCGGTAGGTGTCGTTACCAGCCGCATCGAAGAGAGAACCCAGGCTGTACCAGTAACTCGCCCCTTGGGCGTAGGTCTCGGCGATGTAGGCATCGTCGCCGCCCAAATCGGTCAACAATCCGACGCCTCCGCTTAAACCGCCGGTGTCTTCTCGGTATCCCGCTCCGTATCCCTGGGCATTCGAGTAGTGGACATCTTCGAACAGAGGAGAGTTGAGCAACAAGCCACCGGCGCGATAGTCATCGTTGCCGCCGCGATCCACAAGCCATCCGACCCCCTGCGTCCTTGCGGCTCCTTGGGCGTACAAGGCGGCGCGATAATCGTCGTCGCCTTGGGAATCGAGCAGCAAGCCGATTCCGAACTCCCCGAAACCTTGCGTTAGAGCGATGCCGTCGTATCGGTCCCGCCCTGCGTTGTCTTCCAGAATGCCAACCCCCGCCAATCCGCACCCGAGGCCGAGAGACTTGCCTCGATAGACGTCGTCTCCCTTCGCGTCGAGCAGGATGCCGACCCCGAGCAAGCCGCACCCGAAGTTGGCATCCGGTCCCGCATACTCGTCGTTGCCGGCCAGGTCGATGACGACCGACGCGTATCCGATACCTGCCCCGTGACGGCCAAGGTAACGGTCGTCCCCGCCGAAATCGATGGTAAGCATCGCATCCCGGTCTTCGTGGGCGTCGTTCCCGGAGCCCGCGACCACGACGGTCACGCCCTCGGTGGTAAACCGAACGGGCGTTATGAGCGAAGCCGAGACGCCTTTGAGCGCATTCGCGGCTTCCTCCACGTCGCCCGCCAAGACGGCTCCCGCCCGCCAGATCCGGGGAAGGTCGATCTTTGCGAGCAACAGCTGGATCCGTGACGGCAACAAAGGCTTCCTCCGCACGAAGTCGAACTTGACGATCGGGTCTTCAACCGCCCAGCCCGGGAGAGACTCGATAAGGTTCCGCTTGTCCTCGGCATCAAGGGCAGACTCGGCCGCGCGAATCTCCGCGTTGGCGCGGGCGATCGCCAAGATGAGTCGTTTGAGCGGTCCGACCGCCGCGTCTGGCACTTCCGCAGGCACCACCGGCTCTCCTGCCAGCGCCGGCGGCTTCACCTCGGTGGCTCCGCTCATCTGCAGCGCCGTTTGGATCAAGTCTTTGGCGGTACCGCTTGCGGCACCCGCGTGAATGCGCAGCATTTCGTCCGCGGAGTCCAAGGGCTTCCGGATAGCCCGTTCGATGATCGGCATTCGGGTCGGATCGGACCAGGGCGTTCGCGGAAACTCCAGGTCGGAGGCGCTGAAACCCCCGATGTAGAGCGCGTCGTTGATTCCCTTCCTTTCGGTGGGCGAGAGCTGGCCGAAAGCCAAACTCGGCACAAGCATCAGGACGCACATCAGGCGAAGCATTTTCTGAGGCTACCCACGCCTATGATTCAAAATCTCAGCCACATGCGCTTTCGAAACGCCGTCGTCCGCCCTCCGTGCAGCCGTTTCGCCAACGGCATCACCTCAGGCACCGAGGGACGCCCGAACATCGAACTCGCCCTTAGCCAGCACCGCGCCTATGTTGCCGCCCTAGAAGCCGCCGGGGTGACGGTCCGTTGCCTGCCCGAAGCCGAAGACTATCCCGATTCCACGTTTGTGGAGGATGTCGCCCTCCTCACTTCGCGAGGCTTCATTCTCACCCGCCCGGGGGCGGAGGCGCGGCGAGGAGAGTCCGAGCTGATGCGAGGCGAACTTCCCTTCGACGCGGAGATTCGGGAACCGGGAACGGTCGACGCCGGCGACGTTTGCCAGATCGACGACTTGTTTTTGATTGGAATCTCAGACCGCACCAATGAAGAGGGCGCGCGCCAGCTTGCGGACGTTCTCGCGCGCTGGGACTTCGCCTCCAAGGCAGTCGATATCCGGGAAATCCCAACTCTCCTTCACCTCAAGAGCGGCCTCAGCTATCTTGGCGACGGCGTCGTCGTGTGCCACCAGGCTTTGGAGAGCCACTCGGCGCTGCTGTCACTTACCAAGATCTGCCCCGAGCCGGACGAAGCCTACGCCAGCAATATGGTCCTCGTCAACGACCAAGTTCTGTTTCCCGCCGGCTATCCCGAACTTCAAAGTCGCCTTGAAAGCGAGGGTTATTCGCTCGCCGTTTTGGACGTCTCCGAGTTTCGGAAGATGGACGGCGGGCTGAGCTGCCTCTCCCTGCGGTACTAGCCGGTATAACCGATCCATGCCCATCGAGCTTGGCGCCCTTCTCGACGCTTCGGGAGCGATTCTTCGCGGCCACTTTGTCCTTACTTCGGGACGCCACAGCGACGTGTACTTTGAGAAGTTTCGGGTTCTCGAACGTCCGGACGTGCTCTCGGCGCTCTGCAAGAAGATCGCCGACCACTTTCGCCCCCAGAACATCGAGGTCGTCGCCGGACCGACGACGGGCGGGATTATCGTGGCGTTCGAAGTGGCTCGACAACTAGCGGTGCCCGCGCTCTACGTAGAGAGCGAGCAGGGGCAGAAGACCCTCCGCCGCGGCGCGAACATCGCCGAAGGAGCCCGGGTGCTCGTCGTCGACGACGTGCTCACCACGGGGCTTTCCGTTAAGGAAGTGAAGGCCCTTTTGGACGGGAGAGGAGCCAACGTGGTGGGAGCCGCCGTGCTCATCGACCGCTCGGAGAGTCCGATCGATTTTGGTTGCGAATCGTACGCGGCCTACAAGGTGACCGCAAAGTCCTACGCCCCCGAAGAAGTGCCCGATTGGCTTGCCCAGGTGCCGATCGTGAAGCCCGGCACGCGACCGGGTCAGCCGGGATAGGTCCGACCTTTCCACTCCAGCCTTCCCTTCTTGGCAAGCAGGGCGGATCGGACCAAGGTGTATGCCGCTCCCAACAACGGCACCGGGAGCAAGAACGCCGCGCTGAGCCCGGTGATGACCGCCGAGGCCGATTCTGAGGCGATCAACGCAAGGTAGGCGAGAATGCGGATCTCGACGGAGGGCGCGAAAAGCCAAGCGATCGCCCAAAGCGCCAAAACCGCCGACAAGGCAATCGTCGCCGCCGTGTTTCCGGTGATCTGGAACGCGTTCTTGCTCATTCCCGCCACCGCCTGGGCGAGGTTTTCATACATCTGAACCTTCGCCACCGAGCGAAGCCTGACCACTTCGACCCTCACTCCCAAGCGCGCCAAGAGGCGACCAATGAGGACGTCCTCCAGAATTGCCGATTTCACGGCTTGGTGAGGCAGGATCTCCATGTACGTCGAGCCTTTCCACAGGACGAACTGGCCGTTCGTGAAGCGGTTGTGCCCCCGGCCAGACCTCGAAACCAAGCCAAACGGATTCGTAGCCAGCAACACCCACGGAACCCACGAGAGGTAGAGGCGCTCGAACCCGAGCCGGTTGTCCATATCGAGAAACCCCGTCACGACGGGCGCGCGCAGGCCCTCGTTGGCGATGAGACCGTTGACCGCCTCCGCGAACCCTTCCTTGGGGCGCACGTCGGCGTCCATGAAGAGCATCCAAGCGTGGGGCGAGTCTTCGGCGGCAGCCAGCGCAAGCTCGTGGCAGGCTCTGTTCTTGCCCGTCCAGCCCTCGGGCAAGGGTTCGCGGGCGCGAATGACCACGGCTCCGTGGGAGCGCGCAACCTCCGCCGTGCCGTCGCTTGATTCGTCATCAAAGACGTAGACTCGAAGTCCCGCCTGAACCAGAATCGGAAGAAGCTCCCTTAGGTTCGACTCTTCGTTTCGCGCCGGGATGAGGACGGAAAACTGGGCCGCGCCCGCGACGGGCTTGGGGGACCGCATCAAGATCAGGTTGGAAAGCGATACCAGAAGCGGATACGCGTAGAGTATGCAAAGGAAAACGATCATGGGAGTTGGTGCGGCTTGACTACCCTATCATCAACGAGCGCGGCGGGGCAAAAGACAGCCGGCTTATGGTTCCGGCTCAATCTTGGGCTCATCATATTCTCGTGCTTCGGAACGCTCGCGTCCCGGCTTCTCCACCTTGATCCTGGGATCATCACCCCGGTCGCGGCTGGCTTGGTCATTTTGACGGGTGCCCTTGTCGCATTGTCAGAGATCGCGGAGTGCCACGGATGGAAGACCGCGCTGCTGGGCGGATTGGTCATTCTGGGCATTGGGGCAGGATTCGAGTTGCTTGGCGTCTACACCGGTTTCCCTTTCGGGAAGTACGCCTACACCGGGCAGTAACAACCGAACCTGGTGTTGCCAGGATCGACCAACTTTCCGCTCCTTCTTCCCTTCGCCTGGCTGATGGTCGTCGGCTCTTTGTTCGTCCTTCTCCGTCACCGGAGCGTTGCCGGGACGGCATTGCGCGTGGGTCTCGCCGCCGCGACGATCGACTTCTTTATGGAGGGCGTTCTGACTTCGACGCTCCGGTACTGGAAGTGGTTGGAACCGAGCGCACTGCCGGGCGGTGCCCCCCTCGCCAACATCGCCGGTTGGTTCGGAGTCTCCTTTGCGGGTGCGGTGATCGTCGCCAAACTTGCGCCGAATACCGGTTCTCGACCTTGCCGGGCCGGCTATTCGCTTGCCGCCTATCTTGCCTTTCTCGGCCTGCTCGCAGGGCTAGACTCAGGCGCCCTTGCCATCGACACGGTGGGGCCGGCAATCCTTGCGCTTTGCGTCGCGTTCCTCTCTCGGAAACCCCTGCGCTAATCGTCGGCCTTCTCTCTGAGTAGAAGACCGAAGATGTCCTCGCGGAACTTTGTCATCGTTGGAGCTGGGCTTGGCGGGCTTGCGCTCGCCCTGCGCCTGTCCCATCGCGGACATCGGGTTACCGTGCTCGAGAAGACCGGAGAAGTCGGCGGACGAAACCGCCGCGAAGAGGTTGGGGCGTGTCGGTTCGACGGCGGACCAACCCTCATGATGATGCTCGATCCCTTCGAGCGGCTCTTTGCCGACGTGGGAGAGCGGCTGCGCGACCACTTGCCGCTCACTTTGTGCGACCCCAGCTATCGTGTCTTTTACGCCGACGGCTCGCGGATCGACGGGACCCCGAACGTCGCCTCGATGCTTGCCCAGATTCAGGACCTTGCGGGTCCCCGAGACGCGAACCGCTACATCCCATTTCTGAGCAGCCTCGCCAGCCTCTATCACGACTGCATCCCGAACTTCGTGCGCAAGAACTACCGCAGCGTCTGGGACTTCGCGAACCCCATGCAGTTGGCACGGGTGGCGAAGCACCGGATGCTGGGGAACCTTGCCAAGCGAGTCGAGACGACGTTTGAAGACCCTCGCCTGCGGATGCTGTTCAGCTTTCAGACGATGTACCTCGGCTTGTCGCCTTACGACGCGCCCTGGGTGTACGGGACCCTTGCCTACATGGAGTACGGAGAGGGCATCTGGTATCCCAAGGGCGGGCTCCCAGCAATCTCGGAGGCCGTTGCGAGATTGGCGGAACAGCGTGGGGCGGAGATTCGGCTGAACACGGCGGTGGAAGGCGCCACCGCGACAACCGTGACGCTGAGAGGCGGCGAAATACTGAAAGCCGACGCCGTCATCCTCAACGCGGACTTGCCCTACGCCCAACGAGAGCTTGAGCAGGCACCGTCCCGCCGCAAGCTCAGGCACTCCTGCAGCGCCTACGTGATGTACATGGACGTCGAAGGCGACTGCGCAGACCTGCTGCACCACAACGTCTTCTTCGGGCCCGATTTCAAGGGAAACCTCGACGCGCTCTTTAAGAATCCCAAGCTCGTGGACGAACCCGCCTTCTACGCTTGCGTGGCGAAGCGCACCGATCCCTCGACGGCGCCCGAAGGGCACACGAACTTGTATGTGCTCGTGCCTTGCCCCAACTTGGACTATCCATTCTCTGCCGAAGACGAGGATCGAATCCGAACCTCGGTGTACCGGAGACTTGGGGAGGAGGTCGGATTCGATCCCGCTTGGATCAAAGACATCAAGGTCCGGACTCCCCACTCTTGGCTGGGGGAGCTGAACCTCGACAAAGGCGCCGCCTTCGGACTCGCAGCAGATACCTTCCAGTCGGCGTTCATGCGACCGGCGAACAAGCGAGGCGACATGCGATACGTCGGCGCTTCCACGGTGCCCGGCAACGGTCTGCCGATGGTGCTGATTTCGGCGGAACTCGCCGAGCAACGGTTGGCGGAGGACGGCCTCCTATGAGCCAAAACGTTCAGGACGAGGGCTTCGTGGGCCGAATGGTGGGCAACCTCATCCGGCGTAGCGTGAAGAAGCACTTCCGGACGGTTTACTGGACGCCTCCAGCTCAACCAGTTCAAGCGCCTGCCGTTCTCTTCGCGAACCACCACGGTTGGTTCGACGGCTATCTTCTCTACCATGCGGTAACCCGCCTCGGCGTGCGGTGCGTGGACTGGATCCAAGAGTTCGACGCGTTTCCCCTCTTCGCCAAGGTCGGCGGGATGCCCTACCGGCTGAACGACCCTTCGGGCAGGGCGGCAACCATTCGCCGGACGATTCGGCTGATGCAACGGGAGGCGAAGCCTGGTCCTGTTCCCGGAAGGAGTGCTCCACTACCCCCCGACGATTCTGCCGTTTGGCGAAGAACATTTGAACTCTTGGCGAAGTCGGTGCCCAATGCCAGCTTTGTGCCGGTCGCGATCCGATACGAGCACGCGATGCACGAGCGTCCGGAGGCCTTCCTTCGGTTCGGACCCCCGATTGCTCGGGGCGACCAGTTGTCCGCGCGATCTAAAGACGCGCTCCAGCAGCTTCTCGATGGAGTCGTCTCCGATGTGCGGGAACGCCCGGAGACCTTCGAGGTTCTGGTGCAAGGCACGCCGTCGATCAACGAACGCTGGGACTGGAGGAAGTTCAGGCGATGACCCCATTTGCGAACGAAGCCGATTACGAACTTTGCCGGCAGTTGCATCGCCGGTTCGGAACGACGTACTACGCCAGTTCCCGCCTTTTCCCGCCCTCCATTCGACGTCGGGTTCATGCGCTTTACGGCTTTGTCCGGGTCCCGGACGAGTGGGTCGACAACCCAGACTCCACGGACGTTGACGAGATTCGGGCACGGCTGGAAGGCTGGCGGGCTGAAATGGATAGGGGAGTGGCAGGAACGGAAGCGCCGACGCATCCGGTGCTGAGGGCGTTTTGCGATGTGGCGCGAGAAACGAGGCTGCCCCTTGCAGAGGCGCACCGATTCATCGATGCCATGGCAATGGACCTCGAAACGACCCGGTACGCCACCTACCGCGACTTGGAGAACTACATGGCGGGCAGCGCCGCAGCGGTCGGCGTGATGATGACGTGCCTGGTGGATGCGCCAAGGGACGAGGAGACTGGCTATGCGAGAGCACTGGGCAACGCCATGCAACTCACGAACTTCCTGCGAGACGTCGCCGAGGACGCGGAACGAGGCAGAATCTATCTTCCCCAAGAGGATTTGGAACGGTTCGGAGTCTCGGAAAGCGAGGTCATGGACGGCGTCTTCAGCGACCGGATGGAAAGGCTCATCCGTTTTGAGATCGCGCGCGCCCGTAACCTGTACCGGGACTCGCATCCCGGGATTCGCAACCTCTCTGGTCCTTCCCAATCCGCCGTCCTCTTGGCGCGAGTCCTGTACTCCCGAATCTTGGACCGCATTGAAATGCAGGGCGCCAACGTGTTCGTCGGAAGAGTGCGGACGACCACCCCGGAGAAGCTGTTTGTGGCGGGCCAGGTACTTGTTCAAGGACCGGCGATGTTGGATCGCATGGAACGATCCCCTATGCTATAATCTCACTCGCCCGCGCAGGGGTATAGCTCAGTTGGTAGAGCGACGGTCTCCAAAACCGTAGGTCGCGGGTTCGAGCCCTGCTGCCCCTGCCATTTCTCCGGCGTATCGCGTCGCGGAACCCCGCGAGGCGCTGCGCCTAGCGGGATCCCTTAATCGTTTCGGCGACCTTGCAGAGGTCTTCGCGGCTCCGATTGCCGATCAGCGTGACGCTCCAGCCGTTGTCGTACCAGACGACCGCGTTGGCGTCGCCCATCCGAAACATCTTGTAGCAACCCATCGTGGACTCGCAGTCGGTGACTTCGCCCACGTTTGCCATCATCAGTTTCATGCGGCCTTGGTCGTCCCGAAGGTCGTAAGCCACCACGTGGTAGCCGTTCACAAACCCTTCGCCCGAGCCGAGGATGTCGATGCGGTCCGGAGTGACGTTCGGCGCGTCCGAACCAAGCTTTTCAAGGTAACGGCCGGACTGGCCGCTGGCAAGCGGAACACTGGAAGCCATGTAAGCCAAGTCATTGGCGCCCACGGTCGAGGGCTTGGAGCGGTTGAGCATCGCCGCGCCTACGATGAAGACGAAGAAGATCGAGCACAGCGCCCAGGCGTAGCGTCCGACGATGTTCTGAACCCGCTTCGCCCGATCGACCTCGTCAAGCCGAGCCTGGCAGGATTTCCACAGCTTGGCGCAGTCGTGGCTCTCACATTTTGAGAGCGCACCCTTCACCGCGTGAATCGAACTCAGCTCTCGCTGAAGTTCGGCGGACTCGCCGACTTCGCGGGCGATCTGGGCTTGGGCGTCGGCGTCGAGCGCCCCATCGGCTAATGCGTGTAGTTCGAGATTCTCGTTCATTCGAACGACTCCTGTTTGATGTAGCCCTCTTTCATGGCGTACTGCATAAGAAGATGCCGCAACATGGCGCGGCCTCGCGCCAAGCGGCTACGAACGGTCCCAATCGGAACGTCCGTGACATCGGCGATTTCCTGGTAGCTCAAGCCCTCCAGATCGCTGAGAATGACCGCCATGCGGAAATCCTCGGGAACCTTGGCAAGCGCTTCTTCGACCTCGGCCCCGACCAGTTCGTTGAGCAAGATGCTGTCCGGCGTCTCGTCCTGGTCCGCCATCGGCTCCACGACCCCGTCCTCTTCAAAGGAAGAAATCTGAGGACCGCGCTTGCGCTGGCGGTAACGGTTGATGTAGAGGTTCGTGACGATGCGGAGCATCCACGCTTTGAAGTTGGACCCATCGAAGCGATCGAAAGCCTCGTAGGCCCGGACGATCGCCTCTTGGGCGAGGTCCTCGGCATCCTCTTTGGATCGGGTCAATCGCAACGCGGTCCCGTAAACGGACGGAAACACCTTCTCCGCCTGTTTCTCGAACGCGTCGCGCGCGCTGCGCTTCCCGAAGAGCATGGAAGCGGCAGTGTACCTCTGGGTTCGCGAGGGTGCCAAAGCCCCTGCGTTCGGTGTGGTTAGCCCCATTTTGAGGACATGAATGCTCATCGCTCTGACTCGTTCAAACAACTTCCCGCGCTTAAAGTTCCCGCCCTTCAAGAACCCGCAAAGTTGTTGGCTCCATGCTAGGATGATTCCATGCTCGTGGTTCTTGGCCTTCTCGGCGTGTCTACGGTTAGGTTTGCCCCTCCCCAGCTTTGGATAAACGGTTTCGCCGCGTTGCCGCGGATCGCCCTAGCCGCAGACGTGACCGGGGACGGGCTTGCGGATCTAATCGCGGTTTACGACGGCGGGATCGACGTCGCGCCGAACCGAGCGGCGCAAAAGACCGGAGCCGCTTTCCAAGCCTTGAGCAGTTGGGGCAAGAACCCGGAAGCGGCAATCGCGGGCGACTTCGACGGTAAGCCGGGCGCCGACGTATTGGCGTTGTTCGAAGGCAAGACCCTGCGCTTGGCGGGCGCTTTCGATGGCGCCCACTTTGCGGATGCGGGAACCTGGGCGACGCTGCCTTCTGCCCTCAAACAAGGGCGGCTGGCCTGGTTGAACAAGACCACTCTGGTCGCCTACTCCCCGGTTGACGGCAAGGCGTTTCGAATCGAAGTTTCCAGTCGTCAGGCGACCGCCATAAAGGTTCCGGCGGGCACCGATGCGATTACGGAAGCGGATGGACGATTGGTCTTCCACCGCAAAGACCGTGAACCTTCCCCAGTTGCGGTCGGCGGAACCCTGGTGGGCGTTGACGCGCTGCCCAAGGGGGACCTACCACACGCAGGGAGCCGGTTGGTTGCCGCCGACCTGGACGGGGACGGCGACGAGGACATTTTTGAGTTCAGGGCGGGCTCGGAACCCCATGTGGCGACCGGCGTGTACCTTTACCGTCAAGTTTCGGGGAACGAGACGGATGCCGACGACGACGGCTTGGATGCCGCCGCCGAAACCAAAGCCGGCACCGATCCCTTGGTGGCAGACACCGATGGCGACGGGCTCCTCGACGGCTGGGAGGTCAACGGTTTTCGAGGACTCGACCTGCCGGGGATGGGATGCGACCCCAAGCGCATCGACTGCGTCGTGCTTCTCGCCCGATTTGCCGACGTGCCCGAGGACCGGATGAAAGCCGACCTCGATCGCGCCAGCCGATACTACGATGCGCTCGGTTGGCGGCTCCACATCAAGTACATCGACCCGATCGCGGGCGAGGACATGAAACAAGGCTGGTGGGCGAACCGGGACAAGTTCTTGCCCGCCAAGTGGCGCGGCGTTGCCCACTTCATGCAGGTGACGAACGGCGGAGGCGGACAAGCCGACCAGTTGGGCGACGGCGGCTCGTGCGGATTGGGCGCGTTGTGGGCGGTGTTCCTGCATGAGTTCGGCCATCAGCTCGGCTTGGACCACGAAGGCTTTTGGGGCGTGACTCACTGCCCCACTTACACGAGCATGATGAACTACGCCTATTCGTACACCTACGAAGGCACTATCGACAAGATCCACTACAGCGACGGCAGGCTTGCCGATTTTGTCCTGCGGGAATCTGAGTTGAGCGAAGTGTTGCCCTTGCCTTACGACAAGGTGAAGTTCCTCGAACAGGCTCCGTACCACTACCGCCTCAAGGCCAACGGCGACACCACCTTGGTCGACTGGAACTGGAACGGCGTGTTCGGCGAGAAGAAGATCAAGGCGGACATCAACTACGCCTATTCGACCAACGCGGGCAGGCGCGACGAGATCGACAAGCTGCACACGGCGCCTTGGTTGTTCAGCCACAACGGCGTTGCCTATGCGGTGTACGGAAAGCACGACCGCCCCGGCGCCCCGCCCAGCGACCCTTCGATTCGCCCGGACAACCTGGGCAAGCTCTATCTGCGATCGCTTGCCGAGCCCTTCAAGTGGAACGCTCCGGTGGAGATCGCCCCCGAGTTGGCAGGGGACCCCGTAGGCATCAGCTTTAGGGGCGCAATCCAGCTCTTCTATGCCACCAGCAAGGGAATCTTCGCCCAGCGCGTGAAGGCGGCTAAGAATAAACTGGAACCGGAGCCAGCCGTCGAAGTGTCGGACAACCCTTCCCTCGTGCCGACGGTGGGCATCCGCAACGGAAGGCTCTTTTTGTTCCTTTGGAACCCGGTCACGGGAGCGATCGAATATCGCACGGAAACCGAGCCGGGCAAGTGGAGCTTGCCCCTGCAACTCTACACGACCAGCACGGTGCCGCCCGGCATGACGTTCGACCCGATTGCCAAAGAAGTCGTGTTGGGCATGGGTCAGGACCAAGACGGAGGACGACTTAGCCGCTGGCAGATTCGGCGCTTCCGCGAAGTCGATGGCCGCCTCACCGAAACCGGCATGGAATGGGTCGACGGCCCGGCGGGAGGCTCCCGCGGAACGGGGCGCGTTACGCTGCTCTTTGATTCGTCCAGGGATTCCGGGCCAAAGGGACGGTTGCTGCTTTTCGGAAAGGGCTACACAACCAAGGACAGCCCGTACTCTTGCACCTACGTAGCCCAGCAGATTGCCGACAAGACCATCAACGGAGGCTGGCTGGTGAAGCGGTACTACGACGAGTGGACGCAGAGCCGCTCGGCGCCGGCGGCGTGCTGGTTCGGTGACGACATTTTGTGGGCGTACCGATGGGCGGACGGCTCGCAGGGCGACCGCGACAACCTGTTCCACGTCGGCTACCGAGGGTCGGGCATCGATCTGGCGCCCATGGGAGACCACGACGACATCGGCTTCCTCAAGCGGTTCGGCATCCGCGCCTGCATCTTGTGGATGAACGCCGACTAGCCCGGGGAAAACGACTTGCGCCTTCCTGAGCGACTCTGACGTCCGTTAGCGATAGGAGCTAACGGATTGGCTGAACTCGTCGGAAACCTGTGGGAATACAACTTGGTCAAGGTTGTGGTGGTCGACGTCTCGGATGACTATCGCCTCATGCAACCGCCTATGCCATCGGAGTTCTATCCGGTGGTCAGCGAAACTTGGATGCCCTCTTACCGGTTAGAGGAAACGCTCACCCAGTCGGGCTTGGTGGGCGGCTATCTTTACGACTGGCACGAGGCGCCGAACGACCGCGACAAGGTGTGCTACGTCGGCATGGTGAGAAGCGAAGTCACCGCAGAGCTCTAGTCGAAGAGCCGCGACGTCTTGATCCCGCCATCCCTGAGGCCGCCGACCAGCTTTCGGTCGCGGAACAGGAGAGCGAGGATCACGCCGATCACCGCGAACACCCCGAGAAACGCAATGTAGAGCAAGGTGCCCGTGAGGGACACCGCGATTTGCGCCGCGGCAACGACGAGAAGAGCCACGAGCGCCCACGAAACCACCAGGCGGCCCATGAAACGGGGCCTAATATCGAGCTTGCGAGCCAATTCGAGGAGATACGGCTTCGCACAGCCCCTGCAGGCGATGGTTCCGGGCTCGTTCATCGCGCCGCATATCGGGCACGCCACGGGGCGGAAGCTCTTCGGGTCCGCGTCGCGCTTCCACTGTTTGCAGGTCAGGATCTCTTTGGTGAAGATGTCCCGCACGCTCGCGTTCTTCACGTCGTCGACGCTGGTGGAAAGGCGGGATGCCGCATGCTCGGCAATCGCGATCGCATGGCCGTGCAAGCCGAATCGATGAAGGCATCTTGCCAGTTCGAACTGGGCGGCCACGTTATCGGGCCTTTGCGCCATGTTGAAGTGAGCCCGGTCGAGCGCGTCGATATCGAACGCGCGCAGTTCGATACGCTCAAGCTGCTCCCGGGCGAAGGGGTAGGTCGCCATCAGAGCAACGAGGCAGACCAAGAACACTCCCGCCACGCCTTGCGTCTTCTGTTGGATGCTGACCGCGGTGAGCCCAAGCAGGATCACGATCGCGCCCGCCCCGGCGGCAACCGAAAGCTCGAGGTCGATCATCATCTTGACCACCCGGAGCACGGCGATCGCCACCACCACCGAGAGCAGACCGGCGGTAAGGAATCCGGGAATCGCGTCCATGCTTAACGGACGCTCAAAACCCCGCAACAAGTGCGTGGAGACTTAGCGAATATCCCGTGCGTCGTTAGCTATACTCAGGCGTTTAACATGGTTTCCCTCGACCAGGCCCGGCGCGTCGTTGCGCAGTTCCAGATAGAAGCGCCGTTCACGGTCGAGCCGTTCGAGGGCCGCGGAAACATTAACCTCGACACGCTCTTGGTTACCGCCGGGCCCGATCAGAAGGCGTACCTGCTTCAGAGGGTCAATCCCCGCGTCTTCCCCAAAACCGACCGCGTCATGGCGGGCATGATCGCGTCGATCCAAGCCCAGCAACACTCGCTTCAGCGCGGACTGGCGGCGAACACGGGTTGGCAAGTGCCTGAGTTGGTGCCCACCCACGACGGGGAAATGAGCTTTGAGCACCACGGCACCTGGCGCATGATGCGCTACATCGAGGGCACGGTTTCGTACAAGAGCCTCTCGGAGCTTTCCCACGATCAGCGCCTCAAGGCGGCCTACGAGGTGGGCCGAGGTTTGGCGATCTATTCCGACCTCACGTCGCACATCGACCCCGCCACCGTGCCGACGGCGTTGCCGGGTTATCGGAACACCCGGGTCTACTTCGATCAGTTTGAGTCCGCGATGGAAGGTTGCCGCGAGGTGCACGAGACCGAGCACCGCATGCCCGGCGAGCCTGAAGTTCGGGCCGCCGCCGAGCGGCACTTCCTGGTCACGGTTTCAGAAGAAGAACGCATCTCTCGGCGGCACGATCCCGAACTTGCCCCGTACATCGATCTCGCTGTGAAGTATCGGCCGCTCGCCCTGGCGATGCAGGATGAGCGCGAGCGTGGGAGTATGCGCACCACCGCCATCCACGGCGACACGAAGATCGAGAACTTCCTGTTCGACGCCCGCACGGGTACGGTGGTCGCCCTGGTGGATTTGGACACGATCATGCCGCTCCACTGGCTAGCGGACTGGGGCGATATGGTGCGCTCCCTGGTGAACGTGGCGGGCGAAAAGGAACGCGACTTGGGCCGCGTGGACGTGGACCACGACGTTTACGCTTCGGTAACCGAAGGCTTCCTAAGCGAAGCAAAGACAGCCACGCCGCACGAAGTCGCCTTGATGCCCCGCGCCGTTCAGGTCATCGCGCTGGAGTTGGGCGTGCGTTTCCTTGCCGACTACCTCCGGGGCGACACGTACTTCCAACTTGGGCCGAACGACCCGCACGATCTGAACAAGGTCCGCGCCATGGTCCAGCTCCGCCTCTTTGAGCGCTTGTTGGAGCACGAGCCGCGCGCGTCCGCCTTGGTTCCAAGGAACGGATTCGCGGTCATCGAGACGAGCGACGTTCGCGTTGCCCAGTAGCTCGGGTGAAACTTCGGTGGCACTTCCCTGCTCTGTAGGGATATGGCTTCCGTTGCCTCGTCTCGCAAAACGATCTCCGTCGATCGGCAAACCCACCTTGTCGCCGCCGCCATCATCTGGACGGGCGCGTTCTTGACCTTGACCCGTGATCCGCGGTGGATCTACCTGATGATGCTTCCGGGCGTCGGCCTGACCATTTCAGGCCTCACCGGCATCTGCCCGATGACGCTAATACTCAAGAAGATGCCCTGGAACCGCTAGGACCTCAGGGCGAGACGGTCCACATCGCGACGTCGACGCAGAGCGGCCAACCGTCTTGCGATGGCGCCTCATCGTTGATCATGGCCCAGTTGACCCGTGCTCGCAGAGCCCGGTTGGGACCGACGTAATCGGAGACGTTGTGCGTCAGGGTCACCGACACGGTCGTCGGGATGTTCGGGGCAACTCGGCCGTCGACCAGATCATACGTGTCCGTGGCGTAGTTCCGGAGTCGGACCACTTGGCTGAGGCCCAGCCGGCCCGCTTCGCTGACCAGCCTGAACGTAAAGCTGGAAGGTCGTTCGACGGGGCTGGTCCCGTAGAAGTTGATCTCGCCCTCAAAGCTGTTCTCGTCGGGGAACAGGCACACCTCGTTGCCTTCAGCCGCGTACAGGCTCTCCAAATCGCCGTCGTACGGATACCCGACGGTCACGGCGTACGCACGGGGCAACATCGGCACGTCGATCTCGGCGATCCAAGCTTCGGACGCCCCGTTTGGATTGCTGCCCGAGCCCACGAGGAACCGGCCGTTACGCGAGACCACCGCGGAATCCAGTTGCCAGTTGGCGACCGCGCTTACCCCGTGGGCAAGTAGGAACTCCTTCAGATCGACGGTTCCGTAAGCCGGATGCCACAGGAACGCTCGATGGATCGGCGTGTTCGTGCCGCCCACGAGGGTGAGGCCGTCCGACGAGACGTTGTTGGCGAAAGAGTTGGTGCTGCCCGAAAGGGTGCCGATGAACGAGCCGGTCCCGTTTGCCCAGCGATAGGCAACGCCGTTACCGGTTCCCACAATCACCGAGCCACCCGAGGAAACCCCGGAGGCGTTTGGATAGGGGCTCCCGTTGGGCAGATTGCCCAAACCGCTCATACCGGTACCCGATTGCCAGCGGAATGCCAACGCGGCGGAGGTGCCGACGATGGTGCCGCCGTCCGGAGAGACCGCGGACGCTGCGCTCACGTTCGTGCCGGGCAAGTAGCCGAGCGCAACCATGCCGGTGGAAGAAGTCCACCGAAATGCGCCGTTCGCCAGGTTGCTGGCGCCGCCGTAGCCGACGACCACGGACCCGGCGGAAGACACGCCGTAAGCTCGACTGCTGAACTGCCCACCGGGCAAATCCCCCAATCCGACCATCCCGCCGGCATCCGTCCAGCGGAAAGCTTGCGAGTTCGTGCCGTCTCCGGTGCAGTAGCCGACCACCACCGTGCCGTCTGCCGAGATGTCGGTACCGTAGGAGGCGGAGTAACCGGAGAGCATCCGCAGAATGATCATGCTGCCAGGTCCGTTCCAACGCACGGCAACCTGGCCCTCAAACAAGGGATTTGCCGTGCCCGCGACGAATGACCCGTCATCGGAGACGGCGGTCGCGGTGTAGGAACCGGAACCCGAGAGCCGCCCCAGGCCGGTGAAGGAATACGTGCCCCACGCGTGTGTTGAGCAAAGCAGGATCAGCGCCGTGAGCGCGCGGTCCCATCTGCCGATGGACCTTCCCATGCCTTCATGGTAACACAGGCGAGGACGGAAGCGATCCTCGCGAATGCTGGTCCGAACGCAATCGCACTGACTATTGACATCTATCCCACGTTTCTGCGAGACTGGACTGCTGGCACCTGACAGGCGTCACCCATCGGTGCGACTGTTCGGCCCGCACTTTGGAGGACACAATGAAGTGGGTTCTTACTCTTACGGCCCTTCTCACTGCCGCCGCGAGCGGCGCGCAAGGCGGGGGAGTCAATCTGAGCGACTGGTACGTCCTTGGCGAAACCGGTGGCCAAATCTACCGCTATGACCTGCAAACCGGTCAATCGAGGGTCATAGTCCCGGCCACAAGCGGTTACTACCCTTCGCCTCAGGATTACTTCGCGCCATCGGGTCTGGTCATCTACGTATTGGAGAATCAGAGCGGATACCGACACCTTTGGCTCACTGACATCGAGGGCTCATTCCGTCGGCAGTTGACTACCTTGGGGGAAAACGACGCAGCTCGATTCTCACCCGATGGATCGAAGTTCATCTTCGTCCACTCAGATACGAGCATATACTCCCCAAAATCGGTGGATCTGTACGATCTAGCATCGGAGCAGATCACCCAGTTGATCCCTGCGAGCGAAAACGTAACCTACGGTGCGGATTTCCTTCCAGATGGAAACGGTTTCATCTATGGCACCGGCTGGGGCACGAACGCAGAGACCCTCCGGTGGAAGAGAGCCAATGGTACGGACTCCACAATAGGTACGGCGCACTCGCTTGGCCTAATGAGAATCTCGCCCGATCAGTCCGAAGTCGCATTCCACAGCGACGATTTCGGGGCCTATCGCGTTGAGCGGATGAACCTGGGCACCGGTGTGCTTTCGACTGGACCAGCCTACGGCTTGGCTGGAATCTCGTATTTTCCCGACGGGTCATATGCTTACAACTACGGGTCAGTTCAACGATTCGCGCCTTGGACAGGGCAGTCAACTCTCCTTGTCGGCGCTGATCTTAACCGACCTGTGGTTGGTCCAAAGTCACGGACAGTCTGTTTTCCGATCTCCTACACCGTAGCCTCCGGCTACGACGCCACGGGAGAGTTGGCCGACCTCTACGCGTCCGACGACCACCGACTGTGCTTCTTCGCGGACGATCTAACGCTTGTGGCGGAGGTCAACATCAACGGCAGGTCGTGGAAGCAAGCTCCCAACTCCTTGACCTTCACGCTGGAATCCCAAGTCGCCCGCGCAGGCTTGTCTCAGACCCTGCGCCTGAGAAACTACGCTCAAGGGACCTACGTGGTCGCTGACGGCAGGGTCGCATCGGGCACCGACGTGACGGTCAGCGTCTCGTTCACCTCGACTGCCCAGGAGTACGTCGGTCCGGGCGGGGCAATGAGGGCTCGCATCACTTGGGCCCCGATCAACGACGAAGCCCCGTCTCAAGATGGTTGGCTGCACTGCATCGACACAGCCAAGTGGACCATCGAGTAGCGGTTATCCCGCAAGAAGTGATGACCGAAGGATCGGACGAACATCGGATCCTTCGGCCCTCACGCCCAAGAAGAACGGGCTACTTCGGTTGAGGGGTGATCCTAAGATATGACTTCAGAGCTTTCCAGCCGCCGGGAAACAGTTCCTTCGCCGCTTCGTCGGAGACCGAAGGCAGGATGATGACGTCGTCGCCCTGCTTCCAATCCACCGGGGTGGCCACCTTTTGGCGGTCGGTCAACTGCAAGGCATCGACGACCCTGAGGATCTCGTTGAAGTTCCGCCCGGTCGGCGCCGGATAGGTGATCGTCAGCCGCAGCTTCTTGGCAGGGTCGATGATGTACACGGACCGCGCCGTGAACACGTTATCCGAGTTCGGGTGGATCATTCCGTACAACTCCGCAACCTTCCGGTCTGCGTCCGCCAACAGCGGGAAGTTCAGCGCAACGCCCTGGGTGTCTTCGATATCCTGCACCCAGGCTTTGTGGCTCTTCAGACTGTCGATGCTGAGGCCTAGGACCTTGACGCCGCGTCGGTCGAACTCGGGCTTCAACCTGGAAACCGCACCCAGTTCCGTGGTGCACACCGGCGTGAAGTCCTGGGGGTGCGAGAACAGAATCACCCAGCCGTCGCCAGCGTAGTCATACAGGTCGATGGGACCTTCGGTCGAATCTTGAGTGAAGTTGGGGACGACGTCTCCGAGTTGCAGCGCCATAGCAGGAGGCATTATGGCACCCGGCCTTGCAAGTGCATCGCAAAACTGCTCGCATTGGTCCAGCCAATTTCGACTCTTTGGTAGGCTTGGATAATGCCGAACCATGAAAAGGACTTGAACTACTTCCTTGCACGCTTCAGTGACCTTGCCGATGACGCGCGTGAGCACGGACTTTCCCTTGTCATTCTCATTGAGAACGCCGATCCAATCTCGCGGCAGTCATCCATGCCCAAGATCGTCCGTGGCACCGTTGCCACCACGGTTGGCCTCCTTCAGCTCGCCCTGATGGACTTCCAGCCTAGGGCCTAGAGCGCGGACCTAGTGTCAGACGAGGTGCACCCGACCCGGAAAAACAACAAACCCGCCTCTAACGAGACGGGTTTTGAGTTCAAAAACTGGAGCCGATGACCGGATTCGAACCGGTGACCTGCTGTTTACGAAACAGCTGCTCTACCACTGAGCTACATCGGCTTGCGATGGCTATTATGAGGCTTCGGCGCGCCCCGGCGCAAGCCTAGGAACCCTCCCAGGCAACGAGGGGCAACTCGTGGCTCACATCCACGTCGGGGTGGGCGGGCACCACGCGGACCACGAAGCCCCGGTGCCCCGGCGCATCGCACCGGACTCGCGCCGAGAACCGATGGGCCGTCGCCGAGACCGCCTCGCCGTAGCCGAGCTCGACCACTTCGGTGTTCACCAGGTCGCGGTTCCCCGAGACCTTGCCAAGCACGGCTTCAACCTTCACGTCGTTGGGGTTGAGCGAACCGAGTTCGACTTCTGCGGTCAGCCCGAACTCCGAGCCCAGCGACGAGGTCACGCCGCCGTCGCTGTCTGAGCGCAAGACCCGAACCCCCGGCCATGCGGCCTGAACCCGATCGCGCCAAGCCAAGGCGTCCTTCGCCTTCTTTAAGCCGCCCTCTTGGATGGAGAGGAAAGCCGACGATGCCGGCAGATAGAACTTGTTGGCGTAGTCCTGCACCATGCGCGCCGTGGAGAACCGGGGCGCAAGGGTGGCGATGGAGCGCTTGACCATCTCGATCCACGAAGCGGGCACGGCGCCGTCGCCTCGGTGGTAGAAGGTCGGCGTGATCTCCGATTCGATGAGGTGGTAGAGCGTGCGGCTATCCAGCCAGTCCTGATGACCCTCGTCCGCCACGTCGGTCCGGTCGCCAATCGCCCAGCCAACACTTCGTAGCCTTCGTCCCACCAGCCGTCCAAGATGGAGCAGTTCAGCGCGCCGTTCGGCACGATCTTCATGCCGCTCGTGCCGTTGGCTTCCATGGGCCGGCGCGGGTTGTTCAGCCACAAGTCTACGCCTTGCACCAGGGCTCTCGCCACACGCATGTCGTAGTCCTCGAGGAACACCATGCGCGGGCGCGGGCGCCCTCGAAGTTCATGAAGTTCACGAGGTCTTGAATGCATTTTGCCGCCGTCGTCCCGGGGTGGCTCTTGCCTGCGATGACGAACTGACCGGCCGCTCCGGATGGAACAGCAGCTTCTTGAGTCGCTCCTTGTCTTGGAGCATCAGGGTTGCCCGCTTGTGGTGGCAAAGCGACGAGCAAAGCGCTGATGGTGAGGATGCGGGGATCGAGGACCGTCTCCGCCTCGCGGAGCCCGTCGACGCCCAAGCCCCGGCGGTTCATCGACTCGGCGAGGTGCTTACGAGAGAAGCGAACGAGGTCGCCGCGCGCGTCTTGGCGGGCTTTCCAAAGAACCTCGTCCGAACGTTTCAGATACCTCCCAGTTCTTGGGGTCCGCCGGATCGTCCCTCCAACCGCTGCCCAAGTACTGCTCGAAAATATCGGCGAAGCGCTGGGAGACCCACGTCAACGTGTGGATGCCGTTCGTGATGGCGTCCACCGGCACCTCGTCCTCGGGATAGTCCTTCCACCGTGTCTGGAACATCGACCGGCTCACCGCCGCATGAAGCTCAGAGACGCCGTTCACGTGGTTGGAGTTCTCCATGGCGAGGACCGCCATGTTGAAGTGTTCGGCTTCGTTCTTGGCGTCGAATCTGCCAAAGCGGAGGAAGCCGGGCATCGGCTCGCCCACCTTGTTCGCCGTCGTGCCCAGGTAGCGCGCCAGCATCTCCGGTTGGAAGACGTCGAAGCCTGCCGGCACGGGAGTGTGCGTCGTAAAGACGTTGCCCTTGACCAGCACCTGCCGCGCCGTCGGGAAATCGCGTACCTCGATGGTCCGCCATGTACTGGCGGATGCGCTCGATGGCAAGAACGCGGCGTGCCCTTCGCTCATGTGGCAGACCGTCGGGTTCAAGCCCAGCTTGCGGAGCGTCTGCAGGCCGCCCATGCCGAGGATCATCTCCTGGCGCATGCGCATTCCCTCGTCGCCGCCGTACAACGTGTCGGTAGTCGCCCTGGTCCATCGGGGCGTTCTCGAGCACGTTGCTGTCGAGCAGGTAAAGCGAGACACGGCCGACCTGCGCCTTCCAGATTTGGCAGGTGACCTCGCGGTCGGGGAACTCGACCGAAACGCGCATCGGTTGGCCGTCGTCGCCCCGCAGCAAGGTGAGGGGCATCTCGTGGAAGTCGTATTCGGGGTAGCGCTCCTGCTGCCAGTTCTCGGGCGAAAGGTATTGCCGGAAGTAGCCGCGGGCGTAGAGCAGCCCGATGCCAACCAAGGGCAAACCCAGGTCGCTTGCCGCCTTAAGGTGATCGCCCGCCAAAACGCCGAGACCGCCCGAATAGATCGGCAAGCCCTCGGAAACGCCAAACTCGGCGCAGAAGTAGGCGATCAGCGTGTCTTCGCGGCGGCCCGGATAGGAGCGGTCGAACCAAGTCTCCGCCGCCATGTAGGCTTCAAGGTCCTTTCGGCATTTCTCCAAACGGCTGAGGAAGACGGGATCTGCCGCCACCTTCTCCAGTCTTTCCTTGGGGATGCTCGCCAAGAACGTGACGGGGTTATGCTCCGAGGCATCCCACCGCGTCTTGTCCAGCTCGCGGTACAGGTTGCGCGTCTCGTGGTGCCACGTCCACCGGAAGTTCATGGCAAGGTCGCGCAAGGCGCGAATCGGCTCGGGCAGTTCGGAAACGACCTCGAACGAGTGGGAGTACTTGGGATGCTTCATGCTGGTTCTTTGCGGCTCACCCTCGAACCGACGGCCGCAGGCATTCCCTGCCAGCGACCGTCCCTATTATTCTCGGCATCCGCGCAAAATTGCCGAGGTGCCCCGAATATCCCCCCGGCTGCCGCCAAATCGGGAGCGGTAAACTCAAATCTGCCTCAACGGAGAGCCCAACACCATGGTTATCGGAGTACCGAAAGAAGTCAAGCAGGACGAATACCGCGTCGCCATGACCCCCGCCGGCGTGATGACGCTGACCCAGCACGGCCACCAAGTGGTGGTCGAAGAAGGCGCAGGCGCGGGAACCCACATCTCGGATCAGGATTACATCGATGCGGGCGCGAAGGTCGCCCCCGTCGCGGACGTTTGGAAGCAGGCGGACATGATCGTCAAGGTCAAGGAGCCGCAACCCCAGGAGTATCCGCACATCCGGCCCGGACAGCTCGTTTTCACGTACTTCCACTTCGCCGCCGCCGAGGGGCTTATGCACGCCATGGTGAAGAGCGACGCGTACTGCATCGCCTACGAAACCGTGGAGGAAGCCAACCATTCTCTTCCCTTGCTCACGCCGATGAGCGAGGTGGCGGGCCGAATCAGCATTCAGGAAGGCGCCAAGTACCTTGAGCGCCCCATGGGCGGCCGCGGCGTTCTGCTCTGCGGCGTTCCCGGCGTTCGCCCGGCGACCGTCGTGGTCATCGGAGGCGGCGTGGTCGGCGTGAATGCCGTCAAGGTCGCCGCCGGCTTCGGAGCCCGCGTTTACGTCTTGGACGTGAACCTGGACCGTCTTCGCTACCTGGACGACGTGCTTCCCAAGAACGTGGTCACCCTCCACTCGAACCCCGGGACCATCCGCGAGGTGCTGAAAGAGGCTGATCTTGTGGTGGGAGCCGTTTACGTCGTGGGCGCCCGCGCTCCCGTGCTCGTCACGCGCGACATGCTTTCGCTCATGAAGCAAGGCTCGGTCATCGTCGACGTTTCCGTCGACCAGGGCGGCTGCATCGAGACCACCAAGCCCACCACCCACCGCGACCCGGTTTACACCGTGGACGGCGTGGTGCACTACGGCGTGGCGAACATGCCCGGCGCGGTGGCGTACACCAGCACCTATGCCCTCACCAACGCGACCCTTCCCTACGTGGTTAAGTTGGCGGACCATGGCATCAAGGCGCTGAAGGCGGACGAAGGCTTCATGAAGGGCCTGAACGTCGCCCGCGGCAAGGTCACTCTAGCGGCGATTGCGCAGCAGTACGGCTACGACTACACGCCTGCCGATCGCGCCGTCGATTCCGAGCTCGCGCTGGTGTAAATGTCCAGGTTCGCGTGCGTCCTTGGGGCTTTGGGTTGTTTGGCGTCTGCCAACTACGCCCAGGTGCGTCCCCAAGGACGCAGCTACCTTCTTCGCATGGCGTTCGCCAAGGGCAAGAAGGCGGACTGGTCGATGTCCATCGTCTACCGGATCGGCGAGAAAGCCGCGCCCACCAAGGCGACCAGCCCGCTGCAAGCCCAGGTCGAGAAACTCACCGGCCAAGGCGCGCAGGTGAAGGTCACCACGGGACCGATGACCATGGGCGGCGCCAAGATGAGCGAGGCGCAGTCGGCGTCGGTCCAACTCGACCGGCGAGGCAACGCCGTCGGCTCTTCATTCGCTAACGGCGCCCTCATCGTCTTTCCCAAGGGTCCGGTGAAGCTCGGCCAGTCTTGGACGGGCAAGACCACGCTCGCGGGAGGCATTTCTCCGGCGGGCGCGCTCGCCGTGGAAGCCAAGTACACGCTGCTTCGGGTGAGCAAAGGCAAGGCGGAGATCATGATGGTCCTCGCCTCGAAAGGCAACCCCAGCATCGTCGGTTCGGGCGTTGCCCAAATCGACGTTTCCGACGGATGGATGCTTAGTTCCACGCTCGACCTCACAATGTCTTCCAAGCCCAGCCGCAAGGGAGCCAAGCCGTTCATGGCGTACTCCACGGTCAAGATGGAGCGGAAATGATTCGCGCCTTCCCAGGCCCGATTCCCGGCCTTGCCGAGTTGCTTTCCCGGCATCCAGAAGTGCAGGTGGAAACCAGCCAAGACCAAGCCGCGCTCGTTTTCCAACAGGGACCATGGCGACGCGAAATCCGCGTCGGCGATGCCACGGTGCCGACACACGGACTCTTGGAACTCTGCGACAACAACCCGTGGGTGTGCGCCGACGTGGTATCCGTGCCCGATCCGGTGGCAACCCTGGGCATGATCGCCTTTGGGCCGCTCGCCCGAGCCTCGCTTTTGGTTGAGCCGCCCGCGCTTTTGGTCAGTTTCGAGTCGCAAGGCACCACGCTGGACGAGTTCCTGGAAGGCGAAGGCTGGCAGGACGGCGTGACCGTGGGAGCCCAGGTGGTCGATCTCGGAACCATCGTGGCGGCAACGGGAATGGCGAAGGTTGAAGCCTTGCCCAACCCCGAAGATCTCGACGCGCTCTACGACGAATGCTTCGGCAGGTCGTTCTTCGTTCATCGCGACGAAGATTCGCCCTGGTTGCCCGAGCTTGTGGCGGGAAAACCCGGCGCGGTCTACCGGCTTCGGCTCACCGAAGGCGAGCCGCACGGCATCCTCGCCATCGAAATGCTCGCCGATCGCAACGGCAAGGGGGGCGCGGCGCAAATCGTCCACGCCATGAACGTGATGGCGGGCTTTGAGGAATGTCTCGGCTTGTGAGTCTGAACGAGCGCATCGTCGCTTGCCGTAGCTGCCCGCGCCTTGTGGAATGGCGAGAGCGCGTTGCCGCTGAGAAGCGCCGGTCTTTCTCGGACCAAGACTATTGGGGCAAACCGGTGCCCAACTTCGGCGATGACGCAGCCGAGCGTCTCATCGTGGGCCTCGCGCCGGCGGCTCACGGAGCGAACCGTACGGGAAGGATGTTCACGGGCGACCGAAGCGGCGACTGGCTTTACCGGGCGCTGCACGAAGCCGGCGTGGCGAAGATCCCCGAATCTGTCGACATCGCCGACGGTCAAGTTCTCACCGGCGTCCTCATTACCGCGGTGTGCCACTGCGCGCCGCCGGACAACAAGCCTTTGCCCTCGGAGATCGCGAACTGCGCGCCGTACCTCGAGGAGTTGCTGGCTTCGCGGCGCTGGAAGTCGATTCTCTGCCTGGGTTCGCTGGCGTGGGACCGCGTTGCCAAAGCAACGGGCGCAAAGCCGAAACCGAAGTTCGGCCATGGCGCGGTTTTCCAACTGCCCAACGGTGCGCGGCTGGTGGGAAGCTATCACCCCAGCCAGCAAAACACCTTTACCGGACGCCTTAGCGCGAGATGCTGCAGTCGGCGATAGCGGAGTGGCTGGCGTAGCCGAAGCCGCGCCGAAAACCTCGCTGATTACCTGCGTGCGATAGGCGAAAATGCCCTCGACGTCTCGTCGCACGAACGGATAGACCAACGGCTCGAAGATTCCGCCCGGAATCACGTACTCCACCCGGTCCCGCATCAGCGTGCCACCGTCTTTCGCCTCAAAAGTGTGCGTATGGATCCACTGGCGATAAGGCCCCCGCAGTTGCTTGTCGGCAAAGCGCACGCCCGGAACCCATTCCGTGATCTCGGTACGCCATCGGATGGGAATGCCGCGCAAACGCAGGCGGTAGTCGATGAGCGCGCCGGCGGCCATGCTGATCGGCTTCGGGGTCAAGACTTCGAACCGCAGAAAGGGAGGCGTCAGCCGCTCCAGGTTGTGCGCATCGCTGAAGAAGGCGAACACTTCTTCCACGGGCGCGGGCAGCCACGTCTCGGTTTCCAGCACTCTAGCGTTCATCTTCCCCGTCTACGAGGAGTCGTCGCCCGGCGTCTCGGTAGACTCCCGTCGTTGCTGGTTTGGGTACTTGTAGGCATAGCGGGCGGCGCCATGGTGGTCGCGCTTCTTCTGAACGGATGGCGCGAGCGCATGCAGAAGAGCCGCGACTTCAAGACGGCGCTGCGCCTGGCTTCTTCCGAAATGCAGGGCGACATCGAACTTGGCAGCTCTTGGACCGCAAACTGGGACCAGCCTGCCGTAAAGTCGCTCGCCGACGAGCTGGAAGCGCTGGGCTTTCGGCGAATCGGCGCGTACGGCGTCGAATCGTTCGCGGGGTTAGAGGTGTATCCCCTGCACGCACTTCATGCGGAGGCGTTCGCCGTGGTGTTCCGGCTTCCCTCCACCGGAACCGCGTGGTTCGAGCTGTTCGGAAACATGCCCGATGGGCGGCTGCTCTCGGTGGTTTCCTCGCCCGCCATGGGCGGTCTTCCCTCCTCGCCCGGAGTTCTTCGCGTGCCGCTGTGGTCCGTCCGGCCCAAGGTGGCCTTCGGCGTGTTCTCGCGTGAGCGTCTTCGCCTGGGCGGCGGCGTCGGCCCGACGCCCGAATCCGATTTCGAACTCCTGTTCCGCCGTTCGATGGAAGTCGGCTAGATAACGCACCGCGCCCCTGCGGTAACGTAATAGGGTGGAGGAATAGATGACCGTTGCCGAGCTTCAGGCCCATGTTGACCAGCGATCGACAAACCTAACCAAGGAGAAGTGGAAGGTCAAGGTACGCCGCCGTTCAAAAGGCGGCATTTGGTTCGATGGCACGAGCCGCGCGGTCCTGGTCTCGGAACAATGGCTTGCCAAGCCCGACCTTTTGCAGTTCGATTTCGATTTCGCCGTGAACCGCATTATCAAGGAGTTCCACCCATCGCGCTTGGTGAAGTGGTTCTTGGGGGATAGCCTAAGGTTCGTCCTGCCCATAGCCGTTGCCGGCGCGCTCTTGGAGTACTTCCGCGTACTTCCACCCATTGCGGGCACGGTCTTCATTAAGCTCTTCATCCTCTTGGAGTTCGGGTGCATGGTCCTCTACTTGATCAGGCTCAAGTCCTTCGTCAGATCGGAGGAGTTTCTCAGGCAGCTGCTCGAAACCACCAAGGATGTGGAGCGCATCCGGAACCTCCTCGCCATCCAGGGCAGCACTCCCGAGAGGTTTGCCAAGTTCGACGCACTGGTGCGCGAGATGGGATTGGGATCACGCGGATACGCGCGCGGGTAACGTGAAATGGCGGAGGAACAGGCAATCCTTGCCGAGTTGCAAAGGATCGCGGACGAAGTCAGCGAGGCTTTTCACGGCCCGAAGTGGAAGGTTGTGCCTCAAAAGTGGGGCAACGGCTTCGTGCCGCTTAGTTTCTTCCGTCGGATTCAGGTAGGCCGCGCCTGGCTGCTGGAGCCCGACATGGCACAGTTCCGGTTCCGGGTTGTCTTGCAGCGCTTGTACCACGAGTACCACTCGCGCAGCGTCGGCTACCAGATCATGCTGTACTCGTTCCTGACAATTGGCTTCGGAATCTTCCTGCTACCGCTAGATCTTCATCCACTCGGCATCTCCCTGAACGAGACCGTGGTAAATGCGGCACTCATCCATGCCGGAGTCTTTAACTTCTGGCTTCCCTACTACGACCGCAAACTTCGTAACTCTGATGCCTTCCTCACTCGAGTCTTGGAACTCTCGAAAGACCCCGAAGCCCTCCGGGCGCACCTCTTGCAGGAAAAAGCCTCCCCGGAAACCCTCGCCAAGTTCGATGCCACGCTGAAAGGCAGAGACCAGCTCGCCCACGGGTAACGTAATAGGGTGGAGGAAATGGCAACCGTTGCCGAGTTGCAAAAGATCGCGGACGAAGTCAGCGAGGCTTTTCACCGGCCAACGTGGAATATCGTCGTTGTTGACAAGGGCGTGGGGAAACCCTGCGAGGTATCGAGTCACCGCATTGTGGTTCCCCGGTCATGGCTTGCGAACCCCGAGCCGGCGAAGCTTCGATTCGGCCTGGTTCTCTTTGAGGTCTTCACCGAGAAGGCTACCCAACCTCCCGTTTCTCCCGGCCTACACGGTCATCGCTCTCGCGTACTTTGTCCTGGCTCCCCAGTTGGTAGACAAAGGGGTGTATCGGGCGTGGTGCTTGCGGTGTTCATCCTGTTGCTTGCCGGGCTTTATGGGCACCGCGCCGTCGTGCCTTCATTCGCCGAAGGTTCATCACGAAGACTTTCTCAAACGGTTGTTGGAAGCGTCGAAGACCCGAATCGTGCGGGCTTGCAGAAGAAGGAGAAAGTCGCCGAGAGCGCTCGCCAAGTTCGAAGCCATGGAAATTGACGCTTTGAGATGCGGGCGCGGTGATGGTGGAGAACGCTGGAATTATCACATGGACTCAAAGCAAGGCAGAGCCGGCCGACGTAAGTAGTCTCCAAGCTGTATTCTGGACGAGGTCGCGGCTTTCTACGGACATAAACCCCGGAAGATCATCGTCCTTAAGTCCGGTTGCGGGAACCCGGTGTATCGAAACGAGCAGAACGGTTTTCTGTCGAAAGACTACTGCTCACGCTGAGATCTCAACAGCGTCCGGTTCCCGGGCGGCAAAACACAACGCTCAGGCCAAGCGCTGGTCCTCGCCTTTCCGCGACCCTTTTCGCTTGTTTCCTCGCGATACCCCTCTTCTTCATAGGTATGTCCCTCACGACTGGGCCATCTACCTAGATACGTGATCTGGATGGTCGCCGTGATATTCATCGGAGTGGCCCTTCTTGCTCGAATGGCTCAGGAAGCGCGACTCCCGGTGGAGAGACCAGTACTTTAAGTCCGGTCCTTCATGCGGGCTGCTGGAGATCACGGGCGACGTCGACAAAACACGCTGGCTTCTGGCCTCGAAGGCCAAACCCGAAGAACTCGCCAAACTCGACGCCCTGGTGCGCGAAATGGGCTTGGAATCACCCCGAGCCTGCCAAGGGGTAACGTGAAATGGTGGAGGAACGAGTGAGCCAGGGCGGCTTCTCTCACCTGAAGGGAACGGCCTAAAGTGAACGCAGACGACATCTTGGCATTGGAGCAGTTCCAAGCGGATAACCTCGACTCTTGTGGCATCGAAGTCGCTCCATCTGAGGATAGGGAGCAGGTCGATCTGTTCATCTTCTTGATCCAAGCACAGTGCAGATGGCGAGATTACGCCTGATTGTGAAGGGACCTTCTCTGGACGCCTTGGGACGGCCCAATATCGAGCGATTTCTTGCAGTTGGAGGACGCTCGCAGGGTACTACGCGGCAGGTCCACAGAAGATGGAAAGAGACCTCGACCAGATTTGCGAGAGGCAGGCAGAGACCGTCCAAGCCATCTTGGATAAGTTGGCGAAACCTGAAATAACCCGGTGAGTCTAGACCTTCTGAGATGCACCCGCCACATCGTAAGCGAGTTCCTCCATATCCCCACTTTGCCGGTCCGTTCGCTCTGTTTCCTTTCCGCGCTTCCTAAGCCAGCATCGCCCCGCGCTTCGGCAAGGGCTTGCGGCACAGTTCGTCTTGCCGCGGAAATCATAGCCTCGTACTTCCGCATTTGCCCTTGCACTTGCTCGTGCATCGCTGCTTGGAAAAGGCGCCGCCGACCAAAGGGCCGCAGGCCGGTCAGCAATTTCCCGCCGGGTCCAGGTTTGGAATCGGCGGCAACGGCCGGCTCTTCTTCGGCCCCAGGGATGTCGGTCCGTCTCCGTTCCTCCATCAGGTCCCAAATCCGATTCGCCCCAGATCGAGCCTCTTCGTCCCACGAGAGATCGCCGGCGTGCCGAAAAACCTGAATCTCAAGACTCGCGCCTGGTTGCTCGCGCCGCTTACCTCGCTCGAAGCTGGACGGCGCTCGAAATCGCTAGCTATGACCTCGGTCGCTCCCGCGGATCGCACGCACCAAAGCTGGTTTTGAAGCCTCTCGTAAAGTTCCTCCAGACCTTGCCCATGATCGACGCGCTTCGCGCTGCACCGTATCCAGGCGCTGAATCTCCTCCAACGCCGCGACGACCTGCCCGATGAGTTCCTCCATATCCCCACTTTACCAATCCCCCACGTGGACAGCCGCGGAAAGTCCCGTGTATTCCGCTCCCCACCTAAGCGTAAGGCGCTAGGAGAGCACCTAATAGCGCCGCGCCCTAAGCCAACAATCCGGCCGCCTAAGCCGAAGGCGAGGAGCAGCGTTCACCCTAGGGTTCACTTTCCCTAAGCCAACAAGCCCGCGCCGTAGTGGGAAAGCCACTCACTTCCCTAGCCTGCAAGCTCGAGCTTGGGGGCAACAATCCGCAAATTGAAAACAACCCTCTTAGCTAAAAAGAAAACATTACCCGACAATCTCCGACACCCTAAGAGATACGGAGGTTAAAGAACAAACAAGTGAATATAAGCGAACTTTATCGTTTATCAGAATCAGCCCTCGCCGATGAACTGACATTCAGCGCACGGGCATCAGCGCGACACCCGCTACGCGTTGACCGCTCCATCGCCACTTCGCTCAGCGATGCCGCCGAGGCGTACGCCACCGCGCTTGCCGAGCAGGAAGTTGCCCGCGCCGCCTTTGTGGAAGCCGTGGCGGCGAAAGCCGACCTGCGCACCGCGGCGCTGGGCTTTTTGCCGCGTACCTGAACGTGGTCTACGCCGCGCCTGCGGTTGCCGACACCGACGCTCGCCAGCCTGGGTTTGGCGCCCTCGTTCTTCCATGGTCGGCGGTGGTTCCTGGCAACCGCGGTTTGATGGCCACTCCGAACCCGCCGGCACCATTGTTCCTGAACTGGGAGCGGAACGGAAACCCGTATTCGGTGCAGTTCATCATCGAGTCGAAGGTGGGAACGAACAGTGGAGATTGCCGCCATGACCACCAAGGCCAGGCCAAGCTGGAGAACTGTATTCCCGGCCAGGAGGCTTCGTTCCGCGTTTATGCGCAGAAGAACGAGCTGGAGTCCAGCCCGTCCAACGTTGCCGTCATTTACGAAGGCGGGATTCGCTCTGCTGACCATCGCCGCCAGCGGCGAGTTTCATCGTTGCCGCCAGGAAGATGGGTGTCCCGACGGTTGAGGGCGAGGCTCAGCCTCGCCCTATTCGTTTGGGGGATTGAGGGGACATTGTCGCTCGGTTGTCCTCTGGCTCGGCGGTGCAGCGCTAACGCGGGACGCGTTCCTCGATTACCCCCGCCGTACTTAACTAGGCACGGACAAGGGCTTGCCCGGGCTAGGAGTACACGCTGGGCGATAAAGCCGGAATGAAAAAAGCTCAAAATCGTCCCTCATATTCTCCTCCTTGGAGAATAGCATTCGAGATGCCTCCTCAGCCAGTAGCTCGTCGGCCTTCGCATGGACAGCCTTGCACCGAATATCGTGAGTACGACTTGCACAATGTCCCAAGACGTTCTCTAACGTGGGTGGGACCCGACACACTTGCGTGGGGCCACATCTGACACACCTTTTTCTCATATTCTCTACACGCGCTCCTTGGTCTCTCCCAGAAACTCCGACAAGGCGACCTCAGTGACAGTCTTCTGGATTGTTGCGGCAATCGCTTCCCGTTCGCTACCGCGTCCTTTTTTGCTTATCAAGGGCCGCGAACGCGATGAAAGCCTAACAATGCTGCGCTGTCGTCATAATGATTCCTGGGTCTCTAACGGCATGCCGGACAGGGTTTGCGCGACCTGCTCAGGTAGGTGGGAAAAGAGTACTCGACCACTTGATAGTAGGCGAGGTACTGCGGCATAGAAACTCCGAAAGTGTTCGCGTATAGGTAGAAGCGCGCAACGGATCCTGGTCAAACGAGTACCTTGGAAATCCCAAATGTGCGCCATGACTGCACAGGGTCCCCGTCACGGCTCTGCCCATGACGATCAAGCGCCAAAGGCCAAGCGTTGACCTTTCGAAAGCTGAAACTGGAACAAAAATGTCCGCCAATTTCTTCCGCCAATCAACAGCGTCCTCCAGACCGCGGGCTCTTGCAGGGCCGTAATCTTGATGTGAAGGTAACGATTGATCTTTGGTTCGGCGTCCTCGTCAAAGTTCGTACCGAAGAGAATCGAGTTCCATCGTCACCAAGCTATGCAGGATAGAGAAGCTCCTGTCGCGCTAAAGCCGAACGTCAGCGAAACGCCAGGTTGCGCACAGCATCGAAAATCAGCCTTTCAGGATCCGCTTGCCGGAGTCAAGGGTTTTCTACGCTCTATTCCCAGTCTCAAGCCGTCGAGGCGTAAAAATGCGCGTCAGCCCAAGTCGCCGAGCTCCTGAAGTAACTCAAGAGTGCGGCAGTCATCAATTAACCCAGACAAAAGTAGCCCGGAATCCCGGTGTACTCCCAGAAACAGATGGACTGAAGATACTTGGCGTCGTCCTCAGAGCCAACATTGGGAATCGATATGTTCCCTTCCGGCCTTGAGGCTCACTACACTGGCGGACCCTGCCCCCGCGGCATCAGCGCTACGAAAAAAGTACAGCTGTTAGCTGCGCAAAGGGCGCTGTGGCCTCCATTGCCGTTTCGGGCTCCAGCTCTCCGCCCTCTATGGGTTCTTGATCTTCCACAAACTTTCCTCCGTAACGAATTACCCTTCTTGATTCCTCTTGTATCTTCAAAGGCGAAGGGAAGTACCAGCCGTAACGTCACCCCGGGTCGCCCCAAATGACGCTTCCCGATGACCAATCTCCAGGGGTGTCGGTCCGCCTACATTCTCCGGCGCCGCAGAATGCTGAGCAGCAATCCGCCCGCCACCAGCACCAATACCCCCGCCCCGGCGAGGAGTTCCGGCGCGCCCAGGCGCCCTAGCCCTCCCCGCGGCATGGATGGCCCGACGGGGCTGCCGTAGAACACGACTTCCCCGGTGACACTGTCGACGATGACCGAGCCTTTCGGATGGAACAGGTTGTAGCAAAGACGCTTGACGCGGCGTTCGGTGAGGTTTCGGATTCGCGAAGGGGCATCCGGCTCCCATCCGCTTCGTACGTGAGTTCGTATTTCCATTCCGCCGGCTGTCCCCCGTAGATCTCGACCGCTTTGGCAACGGCTTCCTCGGGCGAGGCTTGGATGTTGGGCGGTTCGAAATCCCAGCCGGCGATGAGATTGAGGGCGAAGACTTCTCCGCTTGCCGCCGCCATCCATGCCGAAGCCTCGGCTTTCGTACTTGCACGGTATCCGTACGGAAGCATTTCCAGGCTGAAGCGAAGCGCATCGGGGCGGTTCGCGTTCCCTTTCACCCGCTTGAACTTCACGCGTTTGAACTTCATCGGAAGATCGAGCGCGGCGAGTTTGGCTTCCAGCGCCGACCAGTTGGCTTCGTCGTCTGCGTATCGGCGCGCGCCGACCCGGTAAGGATCGGCAGTCTTCGCCGTGTGCGAATAGGAGAGCAGGACTCCCTTGGCGTCCATCGTGATGGCGGTACCGGGCTCCGTCACTCGCACCGCGAAGCCGCCGAGTCGGCCTTCCGCGCGCTCATAGTTCACTTGGGCGTCGGCTCCGAACTTGGCGCTGCCGCCCAATACGCGCGCCACGCGGCGCGCCACGGCTTTCGCCTCGTCCTCTGAGATTCGGTCTTGGGCGAGTACGGTCGTCGCCAACGCGAGAAGCGCGAATGCCGCGATCGGGGCTCGTAGGTTTCGCTTTGCCATCTCTGTTCCTCGGGCTTGCGGAGTTATGCGCCGCCTGCCTTCCCGCGCCGTAGAGTACCCACGGCCTATGCTAACCTTGGCTTAGCCATGAAGCGCCTCGCCTTGCTCGTCTGCCTTGCCCTTCCCCTCTGCGCCACCGCCCAATGGAAGGACCTGAAGAAGCTGGGACAGGGCGGCGAGGCGTTTGTTTCCACCGACGGCAAGGGCAGCATCTTCGTGACTAGCCATCAGCCCAGCCAACTACTGGTGAGCCGCGACTGGGGCGCGTCGTTTCAGGAACCCTTTCTGTTTCCCGATTCGATGTGCGACCTGCACGTGATCGCCAACGGTTCGGGACAGGTGAACCTGATCTATATCCGCAACGGCGTGAGCGGGTTGGTTCCTTGGGTGTCGAAAGACGGTTGGAAGACCCATGAGCAAGGCACCGTGCTGGAGGGTCCCTTCGACCGGGAGTGGCTGGCGGCGGACCCCAAGACGAACACGGTGCACGTAGCGTACTCCGAGGGCTACATCGGCGGCCCGGCCTCGAAGGGCGTCTTCCTGGCGTCTTCGAAGGACGGCAAGCTGTTCAACCGCGCCTCGCGCGTGGACAACGAGCCGGAGGGAGCGTATCCGGTCGACCCGTATTTGGCGATTGGCACCGGGGGACGGCTTTACGGCATGTGGGGCACCACCACCGACCGCAACACCATCGCCCGCTTTGGCTTCTCGGCCAGCAACGACGGCGGAAAGACCTGGACCAACCAGCAAGCGCTGACCCAACTGGACCCCGCGCAGGGCGACACGCAAGAGCGTTGGATGCTGGGCTGCCTTTTGGCAGTCGGCGCCGACACGGTGTACGCGTTCTATCCCAACTATGCGACCGTGGACGTGGACGGAAAGCCCGCCAAAGCGCTGCTGGTGAACTTCAAAGTGAGCACAGACGGCGGCAAGACGTTCTCTTCGGGCAGACCGGCGCTGAACGATGGCGAAATCCAGGAGGCGATCCGCAGCTTCCGTAAGAGCCAAAAGCCCGGCGCGGCGTTCGACTACTACATCCAAACGCTGCCGTGGGCTTGCACCAGCCCTTCGGGCCGCGTTTTCTTGGCGTTCCAAGACAACCGCTCGGGCCAGCGCGACGTGGGCGGCGCCATGCTGAACGTTTGGCACGTTCGATGGGCAGAACTGGCGGACAACGCCAAAGGCTGCGATCCTTCGGAGCGCGTTTCGTACGATGTGGCTTGCTTCCGTCCGCCGCTGGACTTCTTGGCGTGCGCCGCCGACAGCAAGTACGGCTACGTGATTTGGACCGAGACGCCCGACCTTAACGCGGGCTGGGTGTTCACCGGCGACCTGATGTTCGGACGGAGAATTCTGGGCAAGAGGAACCTTTAGTCCCCCTTGCCCCAGAAGAGTTAGTCGACGACGACGACTTCCACGGCGGGCACAAGCCCGGCTTCGGCGCCCATCTTGAGCAAAAGCTTGATGGCCTTCACGCCTTCGTCGCCCATGTCGAGCGTGCGGTCGTTTACGTACATTCCCACGAAGGTGTCGCTGGTGGGCGTATCCATGCCGCGGGCGAACTGGAGCGCGTAGTCCAGCGCTTTGCCGCGGTGGCCCAAACCGGCAGAGATGCTCTCTCGCATGCAGCGGCTGATCTCGTTCACGGCGGCCTCGCCCAGGTCTTTGCGCACGACGTTGACTCCGAGCGGAAGCGGAAGGCCTGTCATTTCCTTCCACCAAACGCCCATGTCCGCGATGAGCGTTAGCCCTTCGCGCTCGTAGGTGAGCTGCCCTTCGTGAATGATCAACCCGGCTTCGAATCGGCCTTCGAGCACGGCGGGAATGATCTCATCGAACGGAACAACCTCGAACTTCGGCTTGACGCCCACGCCGAACTTGTCGGCAAACCAGAGATTAAGCTGGAGATAGGCGCTGGTGAGCTTGCCCGGAACCGCGATGACGGTATCTCGAAGCTCATCGAGGCTGAGTTGGCGCTTTGCCACGATCATGGGACCGTAATCGTCGCCGAAAGAGCCTCCATGCCGCAGAAGCGCGTACTTATCGGCCACGTACGCAAAGGCGTGCACGGAAACCGCAGTGGACTCCAGTCGACCTTCCATCGCCCATTCGTTCAGGGTCTGGATGTCGCGGAGAATGTGTTCGAATTCGTAGTCGGTTTTGACTTCGCCGGAGGCCAGGCCCCAAAACATGAAGGCGTCGTCGCTGTCGGGGCTGTGCCCGAGGCGGATCTTCATAGAGCGTAAAGGGTACCCGTTTGAGGGTTAGCCAACGACCGTGAACGGCTCCATCTCCCGCACCACTTCGTTCCTCTCGTTGAGGAGGAGCATGCGCGGAAAGATGGGCTCGTCGGCCAAGGCGAACGCCGCGATGACGACCTTGTCGCCCGGGCTGAAGAAATGCGCCGCCCCGCCGTTGATTCCGATCACGCCTTTCGGTCCGGAGAAGGCGTAGGTTTGGATGCGCGACTTGTGGTCGACCGCCCAAATGTGGACAAGCTCTCCATCCATGATTCCGGCACGCTCCATCACCTCGCCGTCGATCTCCACGCTCCCGACGTAATCGGGATTCGCGTAGGAGACATGGGCGTGGTGGAGCTTTGCCTTAAGTAGTTGGGACAAGCGCATCTTGTTCAATTGTATCGGATTCAACGCCGACAGGTTCTAGGACGTCAGCACGGCGCGGTCGGTTCCGCCTCGCCAAAGCCGCCAGGAAGCCGCCGAGGGTCATGAGCGCGGTTCCGATCCAAACGAGGATCGTGAGCGGCTTGTAGAACAGCTCGATGGGATAGACCGGGCGAATGAATCCCAGTTGGATGGTCAGCGCCTGGTCTCCCGCGTTCATGCGGACGATGTTCGCGTAGTACGCGTCGGAAACGATGTCGGGCTCACGCCGCATGCCGGATTCCGTGAGCTGCATGCTTGGTTTAGCCACGGTCGTCTCGCCTTTGTCGGTGACAAACTTGAGTTCGCCGCCGAACTTGGCGCCTACCTTGCCGGGTTCGCCTTCGCGGGTCATCTTGACGTAGGTGACGCGGTACTTGAGCTGGCGGCTGCTGGCGAAATCGTCGATGGCGAGGGTTTTGGTCTCGCCAGGCTTCAGTTCCAGCGGTTCGCTGGCTTCCAGCACCTGCGGGTGGAGCGTGAAATAGACGTCGTGCGAGAGATGCCGCTGGATGTGCGGCCACACCATCGGGTTGACCTCGCCCTGCTGGCCCACGGTGTAGTACAAGCCGGGCTTGGCTTCGAACTTGCCGTCCGGGCCTTCGACCTGGAACAGCATTTTGTTCGAGCGGTCCATGAAGCCGGCGGTGTGAGTCTTGTAGGTGATGGTGTATCCCAGCGCGTGGCCGGGAGCCCCGTCTTGGACGAAGACCTCTTCTTTGCGCTCGAAGCCGCGTGAGGAGATGAGCCCCGCCATGGTGGTGGCGAGCCCGATGTGGGCGACGAAGCCCCCGATGCCGAGCTTGGACCTTCTGCCGATCTCGACGACGCGGATGAGGTTCGCGACGGCGGCGAAGACGGTCAGCCCCACCAGGAACGTGACCCAGTTGAAAGTGGACACCTGCGGTCCGCCCGGATAAAACAGTTCCGTGACCGCCTTGGGGTCGGCGGAGATGCCGAGCGACGGGCTCTTCATCACGAGCAGCATCGCGCCCAGCACGCCCATGGAGATGCTCAGCGAAGCCACGATGCGGGCAAACAACTCCTTGAGGCTCATGCCGCGCCACGCCACAAACGGGCCGAGCGCCATGAGAACCATGATCGGCACGAAGAGCCAGCTGAGCACCAGGTGGTACAGGTGCTCTTCGACGACCTTGGGCTTTTGCCCGATGAGGTACTGCACGAGGGGCACGCTCATGCCGAACGCGGTGGCGAGCGCCAAAGCGCTCAGGAGCAACGTCGACGTGGTGTAGATGCCCTGTCGCTTGATGCCCGGTTCCTCAATGGCGTCCGACTTGGGCGCGAGCTTGTTCACGTACCAGCCAAAGAGCCATGAAGCCGACCATAGCAGGCAAGGAACCCGAGCAGGACCTTGTGGGCGGTGCGGTCCATCTCGGCGAAGCTGTGCACGCTGGCTCCGTCAAGGAAGCCGGCGCGGGTGAGAAACGTTCCGTAAACGAAGATGAGGAACGGGAGCCCGGCGAGCAGGTAGTTCGTGGCGACCCAGCGCTTCTTGGTGACCTGGACGATGACGCCGTGCAGAAACACCGCGCTAAGGACCCACGGAACGAAGCTGACGTTTTCGACGGGGTCCCACATCCAAAACCCGCCCCAGCCAAGCGTCTCGTAGGCCCAAAAGCCGCCCATGCAGAGTCCCAAGCCGACGATGGAACAGGACAGGATCGCCCAAGGGCGCACTTGGCGGATCCAATCGTGCTGGTCGCGGTTGAGCATCGCGGATACCGCAAACGCGAAGAGCACGGTGAGGGAGCCGAAGCCGAGGAAGATGGTGGGCGGGTGGATGACCACCCAGTAGTTCTGGAGCGAAGGCGTCAAGCCCGCGCCGTTCGGCGGCACGTACAGCTTGCCGTCGAGCAGGGGCTGCGTGTTGAACGGCGTTTCGTAGGCGAGGATTCCGCAGATCGACGCAAGGAAGAGCGAATAGGCGGCGATGTACCACCGGCGCAACGTTCCCGTGGACTTGAGCGCCAACAGCCCAAAAATCGCGGAACACACCGCCCACAGGAGGAAACTTCCCTGCTGCCCAGACCAGATGGCGGCGATCTTGTACTTCAGCTCGTTCGCGGCGTCCGAACGCTGATAGACGTAGGCGTACTCAAAGCGGTCTGCAACGAAGAGGGTTGCCAGACTGAGAAACGCGCCGAACAGAGAGACGCAACCGAGGACGAACCCGACCCGGGCGAACTTTCGCTCGGCGAGGCGCGGCCAAAGCGAGGCGACGAGCGCCGCCGCAAAAAGAAGAAGGCCGAGCCAAATAAAGCCTCGGCCAAGGGTGCCGATAAAGATCGACCAGCCGGGAGGTACCGGCAGGTCGATCCCCGTATGAGATCCCATCTACGCTTTTTGCTTGCCTTCGTACTTACTCGGGCACTTGATGAGCATACGATCGGAGTGGAACACTCCGTCCTTCATCTGACCGATCGCCACCACTTGGGTGGCATCGCCCATGTTGGCGGGCGGCGGGCCGGAGTAGACGACGGACATGACCTCACCCTTCTCGTCCTTCATGTCGAAGGTGATCTTGCGGTTCGCGAGGTCGGTCTTGAGCGTGTCCTTGATCAGGTCGCCAGCAACGTGGACCGAAACCGGTCCTGCTTGCTTGGCTTCCGCCACGGTCACGTAAGGGCTTGCATTCGTGAGGAAGGCGTAAACCATGCCTCCCACCGCCAGCAAAGCAACAACAATGGAAACGACTACGCCACGTTTCATGTTCACCTCTATTGTGGATCACGGGAACGGTCCCTTTGATACAACGTACGCCATATTCCGTCGAATCGGCTAGAATTGCCGAAATCCCCTTATGAAGCGAATCTCCCCCGCCCTCATCGTCGCCGCTCTGGTTGCCAACGCCTGCGCCCAGACGCCCGCCGCCCCGCCGGCGGCGCCCGCCAAGACGGGGACCATCCACTTCCACACCACCTTGGGAAGTTTCAAGTTCATCAACGGGAGCGGGAAGGTATCGGTGAGCTTCACCGGCTCGTTCCTGGTGAGCGGCCTGCAGGGGACCGTTTCCACTTCGGGCAACCTCCGCAAGGAGTACGACGCGAAGAACCGCCAGGTGTATTTCGGCACGGGGACCATCGTGGTCAACGGCCAGTTCCGGGCGTTACAGTGGTTTGGCCGCAACATGCAGGGCGATTGGACCGGAAACGGCCGCGCCCGGTTCGTGGGCGAGTTCGACCGCAACCTCAAGACGGGCGAGTTCTGGTACGACAACAACCCCGAGCGGGAGCAATGGGGCACCTTCCGCGAGGTCGACGTTCCGCCGCAGATTGCAGAGCGGCCGAAGCCGATCGACCGGTCGAAGGTCAAGAAGGGCGGCGGCAACCCGTAAGCGGTGCTTGAGAACACCTTCGTCCACCTTTCAGGCGTCGGGCCGAAGTCCGAACAGTCGCTGTGGACGCAAGGTTGTCTTACTTGGTCCGATTATCTTGCGGACCCGCGCTCGTTTTCGGTGGGCTCTGCTTCCAAATCGCTGATTCGGCAGGAGCTTGAGTTCTCCCAGCACGCCCTGGAAGAGGGCCGGCATCAGTTCTTTGCCCGACGCCTCAAAATGAAAGATGCGTGGCGCGCCTACGAGGCGTTTGCGGACTCGTGTCTCTATCTGGACATCGAAACCGACGGCACCAACAACGCCAACTGCGTGACCACGATTGGCATGTACGACGGCAACACGTTCCGTTGCCTCGTGCAAGGCGTCGACCTCGAGGTCTTTCGGGACGCGATCTCGCATTACAGCATGATCGTGACCTTCTTCGGGACCGGGTTCGACCTGCCGGTGTTGCAGCGGAGGTTTCGCGGCATCGACTTCGACCAAATCCACCTCGACCTGTGCCCCACGCTTCGAGCCGTCGGCTACCGGGGCGGGCTGAAGAAGATCGAGAAGGATTTCGGCATCAAGAGGAGTCCTGAAACCGAGGGACTCTCGGGGCTGGACGCCGTCCGACTTTGGCGGCAGTACCGTTGGGGGCGCGAATCGGCGCTTGATCGGTTGATCGCCTACAACCGCGAAGACGTGGTGAACCTAAAGCAGCTGGCGGAGAAGGCCATGAGCCTTCTCCGCCAGCAATCTGGGTTTCCCGGTGACCTAGAAGCGACCGCCGCGTCCGCCACCTGAGCGACCGCCGCCGCCACGACCTCCGCCGTAGCCGCCACCGCCGCCCGAGCGACCGCCGCCGCCACCGCCGCCGTAGCCACCGCCACCGCCGTAGCCGCCGCCACCCGAGCGACCACCACCGCCATAACCGCCGCCGCCACCGCCGCCGTCACGGCTCTTCGGTCGGGCTTCGTTTACGACAAGCTTGCGACCACCCATTTCCGAGTTGTGCATCGCTTCGATGGCTTCATCCATCTTGTCGCCGTCGACATCGACGAACGCGAAACCGCGGCCTTCGACGATTCGAGCCTGAGTGGGGTTGTACGCAGCGAAATGCGCGAAGATGTCGTCTTCCGACGCCGAATAGGGCAAGTTGCCCACGTATAGAGTTTTCGTAGCCAATGTTCTGTCTCCAAAAGGACACGCTTCTGACGCGTTCCCAGTTTCAGCGGATACCGTTCAGCTCATTCAATCGAGGCCATAAAGAGGGCCGAGCCCTCGCGTGTCATCTTTCGGAGCGAGAAACAATACCGATTCGAGGTTATTGTACCAAGTATTTGCAGTGGGTCCAGTCCTATCCGCCTTTGGCGAGCCGGGACATGGTTTCCTTGTCCACCGCACGCATCAAGCACTCTTCGATCGAACAGTAGCCGTTCTTGATCAGGTCCGCCAGCGAGCGGTCCATCGTCTGCATGCCAAGTTGCGAAGAGGTCTCAATGACCGAGTACATCTGGTGCGTTTTGCCTTCCCGGATCAGGTTCTTGATAGCCGGGGTCCCCATCATGATCTCGAGCGCCGCCTTTCGGCCGCCGCCCAAGCGCGGAATGAGCTGCTGGGAGACAACGCCCTCGAGCGTGTTGCCGAGCAGAACGCGAATTTGATCCTGCTGGTCGCTTGGGAACACGTCGATGATTCGGTCGATGGTGGACGGCGCGTTTCGAGTGTGGAGCGTGCCGAACACAAGGTGGCCGGTTTCCGCCAGCGTTAAGGCGGCTTCGATGGTCTCCAGGTCGCGCAACTCACCGACGAGAATGATGTCGGGGTCTTCGCGAAGGACCGCGCGGAGCGCGTTGTGGAACGTGTACGTGTCGCTGTGCAGTTCCCGCTGGTTCACCATGCACTT
>JAXLTH010000017.1:0-69822 GCA_046330155.1 Fimbriimonadales bacterium
CTGATGTCGAACGGGGCTCAGGGTTACGTGGCGTCGACCTCGGTGGCGCGGTTGCCCTACGATGCGGTGATCGACCAGACTCGTGACAGTTCCCAGTCGTGGCGCGGCTCCATGTCGAAAGGCACGTCTTCGGGCCGAGCAGCAATCGCTAACTACTCGCTCAAGTTCACGGGTACGCCCTACAAGTGGGGCGGCAACGACCCCGTCAACGGTATCGACTGCTCTGGGTTCGTCAAGTTCCTTTATGGGCAGATCGGCGTGAGCCTTCCCCGAACCGCCGCCGAGCAGGTCAAGGTCGGCGTGCCCATCACCCGCTACGAAGATCTTCAACCGGGCGACCGCCTGTACTTCTGGAGCACGTCGCGTAACAAGGTCGGGCACACGGGCATTTACCTCGGCAATGGCTACTTCTCCCACAGCAGCACCACAAACGGTGGCGTAGCCACGGACAACCTCGGCAACCCGCACTGGCAGAAGATGCTGGTCGCCGCGCGACGCTAACTCGCTCCTGTCTTCTTAAAAAACCACGCCTTTGTTGAGAAATATGGATCGATATCGAACTATTCGACGTTGTAAATATCATGAGTCAGAAATCGCTGCTTAAGGTCCAATCGGCTCCCAGCCACGGCTGGGTGGGAGACGGCTTCCAAACCCGAACGCTGTTCACGTACCGGTCGAACGGCATCGAGGTCAGCCCCTTCCTGATGTTCGACTATGCGGGTCCGACCCGATTTGGTCCCACCGACCAGCCCCGAGGCGTCGGTGCCCACCCCCACCGCGGTTTCGAGACGGTGTCGGTCGTGTGGCAAGGCGAACTGGAGCACCGAGACTCTTTCGGCAACTCGGGCAGCCTCGGTGCCGGCGACGTGCAATGGATGACGGCGGGCAACGGGCTCTTGCACGAGGAGATGCACTCCCGCCGCTTTGCGCAGGAGGGCGGCACGCTGGAAATGGCGCAAATCTGGGTCAACCTGCCGGCGGAGCACAAGCGAACGGCTCCCGGCTACCAGGACTTGGCGGCCTCGACGATTCCGAACGTCACCCTCTCCGGGGGCACGGCGAGGGTCATCGCCGGTTCCCTGAACGGGGCTCACGGGCCGGCAAAGACCTTCACGCCGGTCACGATGCTCGACTTGTCGCTAGAGCCGGGGACGGTCGAGATACCGGTCCCCGAAGGCCAGACCGCCCTGCTCATGCTCCGAACGGGTCGCGTCCGCGCTGGCGAAAGTGTTCTTCAAAGCGTCGACCTCGCCATCTTCGGCCTTGAAGGCGACAAGGTGAGGCTTGAAGTCGAAGAGGCGGCTCAGGCGCTGCTCATCGGCGGCGAGCCCATCCGCGAGCCCGTCGTCGGCCACGGCCCGTTCGCCATGAACACCTTCGACGAAATCCGCGAGTCGGTCGAGATGTTCCAGAGCGGCGCCATGGGACGCCTCGACTAGTTCTTCGAGAACTCGCGGTCGATCTTCTGGGCGGCCTTTGTGAGCGCCTCTTGGGCGCTCATGCGGCCCTGGATGATGGAATCCAGAGCTCCCTGACCGGTGGGCTCTACGTACGCGTAGCCCTCGATCCATGAACCGTACGGAGCACGCGCAGAGGGGATGATCGGAAGGAACTGGGCCTCGAGCGGGACTTTGGCCCGCTCCATCGCCACATCCTTCCGCCCGCACACGGCAATGCCGCTCGAGTTGTACTTGCTCTGCACGGCGTGGCTGGTCATGTACTTCACGAACTTCCAGGCCAGATCCTTCTGCTTGCAGTTGCGCCCGATCGCAAAGCCGGACTCGTACATCACGGTTTGCGGTTGCGGTGTGTTGTGCGGCAGCTCCACCACCCCGAGGTCGTCCCAGGTGATCTTGGGCCTACCGTTCTTGTCTTTGGGCGCGCTGGCGTAGCCGATCATCGCCCAGTGTCCGCTCACGGTCATCGCCGCCTGGGCGTTGGCAAAGGGATCCACGCCCATCGACGCCATTTGGCTCAGGCTCGGCGCGACTTTGTGCTTGGTAACCAAATCCGCCAAGAACTGCACCGCCTCCACGCTCTTGGGCCCGTCCAGGTAGCCGGACGAACGCTTGCCGTCGGGCGAGACGACGTCGCCGCCGTTGTTCCAGATCCACATGATCCAGCCGGGCATCCAGTTCGGGAGCGCGAAACCGTACTGCGTGGGCGTGGTGACCTTCTTGGCGGTCTGAAGAAAGTCGTCGAACGTCCAGCCGGGTTTAGGATACGGTACACCCGCGGCGTCGAACATCCGCTTGTTGTAGTACATCACCATCGGGGTGAAGTCCTGCGGAATGGCGTAGAGCGCGTCGCCTCGGCGGGCGATGTCCACCACGTTTGGAAAGAAATCGTCGAGTTTGAACTCCGGGTCCTTCTCGATAAGGGGCGTGAGGTCCGCAAGCACCCCGTTGTTGATGAACAGCGAGGCGCTGGAGGCGTCCAGCATCATGATGTCGGGTTCCGCCTTGGCGACGAATCCGAGCACCATCTTGGCGACGTAGTTTTCCGGGTTGTTCTCAACCTTGATCTTCACGCCCGGGTTCTCCTTCTCGAAGTCCCGGTAGAGCTGGATGACCAGTCGGTCGTACTCAGCGTCGCTTCCCGCCCCGCCCCAGTTCGCCAGACGGAGGACAGCTTCTTTTGGCTCGTTTTGAGGGGTGCAAGCGCACAGGGGCAACAAGGCGAGAAGCCCAAGGCGCATGCGGCGAAGCATGGGTTACTTTAGCACGGGACCCCAAAAACAAAAAACGGGCTCGGCGTCTTGCGCCGAGCCCGTAGGGTCGATTGGATTAGCGGAACGTGACCGGTCGGCTCTGCTCGAACTGCCCGTTCTTGGTGTAGCGAGCCCACTTCAAAGTCGCGGTATCGCCCCACTGGACGTCTTCCATCGCCTTGACGAGGTCCTCGCCCGAACGGATCGTCGTGTCTCCGACCTGCTTGACCACGTCGCCGGGCTTGAGGCCCAGCTTCTCGGCGACCGAACCAGGCTCGACCGCGGTGACCAGCGCACCTTGGACGTCCGCCGGGATGTTGTAAGTCTTGCGCGAGGCGTTGTCCAGGGCCTGGACGCCAACGCCCAGTCGCGCCTTGCCTTCGCGCAGCGGCTGAACGTCGCCGTTGTCCGGCGTGCCGCCGAAGCCCTTCGGCATCAGGTCTTGGATGTCCGGCATGCCCGGGATGTTGAAGTTGTGCGGGTTGCCGCCGCCGTTACCGCCGCTCGTCGGTCGGTCGGGCTGAACCACCGGGTTCTTGGGAGGCGTGCCGATCTTCACATCGAAGGACTTTCGCTCGGTGCCTCGCAGCACTTCCACGGTCACCTTGGTGTTCGGAGCGTAGCGCAGCATCGAGTTTCGAACGTCGATCTGGTTCTTGATCGGCGCATCGCCAACGCGGAGGATGACGTCGCCCTTCTTGAGGCCGCCCATCGCAGCCGGGCTGTCTTGCGGAATCTGGTCGACGATCGCGCCGCCGTCGATACCCATCTCCTTCTTCTGATAGGGCTTCAGGTTCTCAGGCACCAAGCCGAGGTAGCCGCGCGTGATCTTGCCCTTCTCGATGAGCATGTCCGCGATGAGGCGGGCCTGGTTCGACGGAATCGCGAAGCCGATGCCCACGCTGCCGCCGGTGCCGCTGTAGATGGCCGTGTTGATGCCGACCACCTGGCCGTCCACGTTCAACAGCGGACCGCCCGAGTTCCCCATGTTGATGGAGGCGTCGGTCTGGATGAGGTCGGAATAGAACCGCACCTGCTGGTCGAGGCGAGAATCCGGAACCTGGCTCTGGCGCGAGAGCGCGCTGATGTGGCCGATGGTGACCGAGTTCTCCAAGCCGAACGGCGAACCGACGGCGATGGCGAACTGGCCCGGGCGAACCTTGGAACTGTCGGCGAATCCCGCACTGGGCAAGTCCTTGGCGTCGATCTTGACGACCGCGAGGTCGCTGTCTTCGGCACGGGTCACTTTGCCCGGAAACTCGCGACCGTCGGCAAGGACGACCGTCACCTTGTCGAATCCGTTGACGACGTGGTCGTTGGTCAGAATCCAGCCGTCGGGCCGGTAGATCACGCCGGAGCCCTCGCCGCCGATCGGCATGGCGCGGCCCATCAGATCCTTCGAGGTCTTGCTCTCGGATCGAATGTGGACGACCGAAGGCTCGATGAACTCGGTGAGCGACGCGAACGTCTGGTCGAGGCTTCGCAGAGCGTCCATGTCGGTCGCTTTGACGTTGGAGATCTGGCGGACTTGGCCACCCTGCTGGGCAACGGCCATCGGCACCACGTCGGTTTTGAGAACGGTGGCCATGGCGATCGCCCCGAGAACGGCGCCCGCCGCCAGTGTGAAGTAAGTGGTCTTAAGGGACCTTCGCGATGGATTCATGGTTGGAGTTTCACCTTTTTGTCTAACGGCCCACCGTGAGAGAGATTTCGCGGTTAGGGTTTGACGAGGAAGATGTAGACCGTACTGGGCTTCTTTCCATCCTCGTTGTCAGAAATGGTTAACACAAGGTTTGCCTGGAGAGTTTCCAAGCTCTGTCCGATGTTCTTGACCGCTTTACGGATAAAGCTGTCCAAGACCTTGCTCATGACGCCGTCGGGCAGATCGCCGATGACGCGCAATCGGATGCCTTCGACCTCGCGGTCACGGCCGCTTGCCGGCCAAGGCTGCGTGGGCTTGCGCCCGTCCCACTGGTAGACGGTGGCCGTCACCAGTCCGTCGGAGATGCGAATCGCGACGAACTTGGCTTCATCCGAAGCCGTGAACAGCTTGTCGCTCACCACAAAACCGAAGGGCATATCTTCCGGCACAATCGGCCGGAATCCGACGAGCGGAGCCGCCTTCCGAGAAGACTGGAAGCGCGTCGGCGCATCCAGCTTGATCGTTCGGACATCGCCGATCGGGCGGATGTCGAAAAGGCGCGCATCGACGTCGTTGGGAAAACTGATATCTTTCGTGTCGAGTAGGACGTTCGGCCTATCGTCGTCGCCGATCGTCTCTAGCCGGAGCATGTAACTGCGCTCTTGGTCGATGGTGTAACGGCGCACCGGCAGGCCTTCGTTCCGGGGGACGGCCACGACGGCAACCGTTCGCCTGCCCGCCACCTGCTCGCCCGGCTCCATGCGGAAGCTGTAGTTTCGCTGGGCGATCTCGAGGCGCCAGCGCGGATCGGGCTGGCTGGCGCGGGGCGACTCTTGCACCACCATGCGCCGATCGTCCGGGAAATAGGTGGTCCAGGTCTTGCCGTCGTCGACGGAGGTGACGCCCTGCATGCTCAGGGGCTGAAGCATGCCCACTCGAATGCGGCCGTCTCGCGACTGGTCGATTTGAACTTGGGCGTGGCAACGAAAACCGCCAAAGGACTTTTGGTAGAAGATTCCGCTTACGGGCGTGTTTGCCGTGCGGTCCATCGCGCGAAGCAGGACGTCGATGGCCCTGCCCTGACCCTGAGTGGCCGCACCAAACGCGACGCTCCCGAGTCCCACCGCGACGAGCGCGGCCGCAAATCGGCTACCGAAGGTCATGGCTGATCGGCATCACGGGGAACTGCCCGTTCAGCACGTCTCCTCCTGCAGAAAACGCTTGGTCGCGGGCGATTTCGCCCGGAATCGCGCGGCCGCCGGCGACCACGGTCGAAGAAGGCGCCTCGCCGCTGCGCATCGCCCAGAAAAGGCCAAGCGCGGTAACCGCGGCACCGAGGGAAGCCCAGCGCCAAGTGGTTTGGAAACGGAAGGGGCTTCGAGGCACGAAAACGGCGTCGTGAAGTCGGGCGGCAAACTCGGGGCTCGGCTCGGGCTCGGAAAGGTTGGCCAGCATGGATTTCACCTGGCGCATGGCTTCCAGTTCGGCTCGGCACACGTCGCAATCTTCCACGTGCCTTCGCACCGAGATCATCGTGTTGCCCGAAAGCTCGCCGTCGAGGTAGGCGTTCAAAACGGGGAGGACGGCCTTGCAGGTCATTCGAGGCCTCCGTAGGTCTTGGGGGCGTGGCGCAAAAGGTAGCGTCGCAGCTGCTTGCGTCCCCGGTGGATGCGCGACCGCACGGTGCCGACCGAAGTCTTCATCGCGTCCGCGATCTCCTCGTAAGCCATACCTTCAACATCGGCAAGTAAAACGGCGGTTCTAAACTCTGGGGTCATCGTTTGCAGCGCGTTCTGCAGGTGTTCGCCCATCGCCTCTTCCAGAAAAGCCTTGTCGGGAGACGAATCGTAATCCGGAACCTCGATCGTTGTGACTCCCGAGGGAGTATTTTGTTCCAGGCTGGTCGTCTTCAGCCGGCCCTTGCGCCGCATCAGGTCGATATGAGCGTTGCTCATGATGCGGTACAGCCAGTTCGCGAACGGCAGAGACTCGTCGTAACGGTGGAAGAACCGGTAGGCGCGAATGTAGGTCTCTTGGCAAAGGTCTTCCGCCTCGGAAGGGTTGCCGGTCAGCCGATACGCCAAGCTGTACGCCTGCCGTTGCGTCTGCTCCATGAGCGACTCGAACAGCGTGCGCCGCTGGGATGCATCGATCGCCTTTCCTTTGCTGAGAATGCCAAGCATATTCGCGACTCCCCGGAGATGGGTTCGATTACTATACGCGATCCTTTTGCGGGCGGGTTCCCCGATGCGCCCGTTAAGCGCCCGGTTCCGCAAAGGAGCCGAGGATCGTCGTGAAAAGCCCGTCGAACACCTGGGTCGCGTTCGCGTTGCCCAACAAGCGCCGATGGCTTTCGATGGCGGCGTGAACCGCCTCGGGCGGGAACGCCGGGTCCCGTGCCATCAGCCTCGAAAGGAGTTTGACCGACTCGGCCTGGCACGCCCGCAGGTTTCCGAATCCCGTCTTCTCGAGGCGATCCCCGATTCCCTTGAACTCGTCGCTCGCTGCCAGAGCCTCGGCTTGCGGCCGCTTCGACAACCCCGCAGCGAATCTCGCCAAGGCTGAGTAGACGTCCTCGTGCTTCGCCAAACGCTCTCGGATGCCTGGGGAGCCCTCCGCCATGAGGTCCAGAGCCGTCGCGGCGGCATTCCCTTGCGGAAGCTCGCAGGCGATGCACACGCATCGTGAGACGATGGTGGGCAACACCCGCCCGATCTCCTGCGTCGTCAAGACGAACCGCGCGTAAGGGTGTGGTTCCTCCAGCGTCTTGAGCAAGGCGTTTGCCGCCCGGCTGTTCATGCGATCCGCATCCTCAATGGTCACCACCTTCTTCGAGGCGGTGAGCGGCATCGTGCGGAGGAAGTCGATCATGGCGGGCGGCTCGGGGTCGCTCGGCTTGCGGCCCTCCTTCGGCTCCGTGATGTGCGCGAGCGTGATCAAGCGCTGGGGGCCATGAGGGGCGATGGCGAGCACGTCGGCGCAGTTGCCGCGCAGATACGCCTGACAGGTACGGCACTCGCCGCAAGGCCCATTCTCGGTGGGCGAGAGGCAGAGCCAGCCTTGGGCCAAGAAACGGGCAAGCGCGGATTTTCCCGCCCCTTCCGCTCCGTAGAGGAGGACGGCGTGCACCGGCGATTTTCCGCTGAACACCCCCTCGATAAACCGCTTGGCGGAGTCGAGCCCCCTAAGATCAGGCAGCACGGGCATCAGAATCTCTCGAACCGCTCCACCGGCATCACAAAGACCACCGCGCCGCCCACGGGAACCTTGACCGGACTTGGCACAAAGGTGCCGGCGCCGCCCGCTTCAAACGGGGCGACGTTCAAGACCTGCTCCCGCGTCTTGCAGTTCTGCCCAACCAGGGCAAGCAGAGCTTCGATCTCGTCGTCCTCGGTGCCGATCAGCATCGTCGTGTTGCCCTCGCGCAGAAATCCGCCGGTCGAGGCGATCACCGTGAACTTGAAGCCCGCTTTCACGAGCTCGTCATTTACGCGAGCCTTATCCCGGTTGTGCACAATGCATACGACGAGCTTCACGTCAACGGCATTATACGGGAATGCCGCCCAGACGGTAGGCTGGTCCGAACATCCCATGGCCTCCCCGCTCCGGCGCAACCCGCTCGACACCGAAGCCCAGTTCCTCAAGGGAGTGGGCCCGAAGTTGGCGGAGTTTCTGGCCAAACTCGGCGTCAAAACGGTCGGAGATCTCCTCTACTACCTTCCTCGGCGATACGAGGATCGGCGGCACACGCCGGCTATCGCGTCGGTGCGCCCGGGCCAATGGGCTACGGTGCGGGGAAGAATCAAGAGCGTTGAGGCGCGGCCCACCAGCCGCGGCTTGGTCATTCTCAAGGCGGTCATCTCCGACGGCACCGGCACCATGGCGCTCACCTGGTTCAACCAACCGTGGGTGAAGAAGAAGCTTCAGAACTATGAGGGCGAGATCATCGCCTATGGCATGGTGAAGGAGACCTCCCTATTTTTGGAGATCAACTCGCCCGAGTACGAGCTGCTCGATGAGGATGCGGAGGCGGACTTCGCCCGCATCGTGCCCATCTATCCGCTATCCGAAGGAGTCCAGCAGTGGGTGGTCCGCCGGGCGATCGAATCGGCGCTCGCGAACTACCTGCAGTTCGTCGAGGAGCCTCTGTTTCCCGCCTTGCTCCGCCGCTACGAGTTGAAGCCCATCCAGTGGTGCTTGCAGCAAATCCACCAGCCGGAGAACGACGAGGCGAGGAAGGAGGCGCGGAAGCGGCTCGTGTTCGAGGAGTTCTTCTATCTCCAGGTCGCCCTTGCCACCCGCCGAGCCGAAACCCAGATGGAGTTGGGCATCGCCTTCTCGGTCGACCGCCCCCGGCTCTGGTCCGAGATTGGCGGGATGTTGCCGTTCCAGCTTACGGGAGCGCAGAAGCGCGTGATCGAGGAGATTTGGAACGACATGGAGCGGCCCACGCCCATGAACCGCCTTGTCCAAGGAGACGTCGGCTCGGGCAAGACCGCCGTGGCCGCGAGCGCCATGCTGGCGGCCGTGCGAGACGGCTATCAGGCGGCGCTCATGGCGCCGACCGAGATCCTCGCCGAACAGCACTTCTCCAACCTCCGGCGCCTCTTCGAGCCTTTGGGGCTGGAAGTCGTTCAGCTCGTCGGCAAGCAGACCTCCGCCCAAAAGAAGAAGGCGTACGCCGACACCGAGAGCGGCAAGGCCCACATCGCGGTGGGTACCCACGCCCTTATCCAAGAGGGCGTAAAGTTCAAGCACCTTGGGTTGGTAGTCATCGACGAGCAGCACCGGTTCGGCGTTCTGCAACGCGCCGCGCTTCGCGAAAAGGGAATCGGCAACCCGGACGTCTTGGTCATGACCGCCACGCCCATCCCGAGAACCCTGACGATGACGTTGTACGGTGACCTCGACCTGTCGGTCATCGATGAGCTTCCGCCCGGACGCAAGGCCATCAAGACGCATTGGCGCATGCCCGCCGAACGCGAAACCGTCTACAAGGGAATCCGAACCATGATCTCGGAGGGCCGGCAGATCTACTTCGTCTGCCCCATGGTCAGCGAAAGCGAGAAGATGCTCGCCCAAGCCGCCGAGGACCTGCATTACCGCCTCAGTTCGACCATCTTCTCCGACTGCCGGGTTGGACTTCTTCACGGCCAGATGAAGTCGGCGGAAAAGGACGCCGTGATGGAGCAGTTCCGCCGACACGAGCTGGACATCCTCGTCAGCACCACCGTCATCGAGGTCGGCGTCGACGTGCCGAACGCCAGCGTGATGGTGATCGAGGACGCCAACCGCTTCGGCCTTAGCCAACTCCACCAGCTCCGCGGCCGCGTCGGGCGCGGCGACCACCAAAGCTTCTGCATCCTCATTGCCGACGCCAAGAACGAGGATGCCGGCGAGCGCCTTCGGACCATGGTGGAGACCGCAGACGGCTTCAAGATCGCCGAGACCGATCTCCGCCTTCGGGGCCCCGGCGAACTGGCGGGAACCCGCCAAAGTGGCAACCTGGACTTCAAGATCGCCGACCTGGTTCAAGACGGAGCGATGTTGGAGGTGGCTCGCGACGCGGCTCTCAAACTCACCAAGTCCGACCCCAACCTGGAGCGACCCGAAAACGCCCTGATCCGCGTTCGGGCGACCGAAAGGCGGAGTCGCATGGCGGCGGTCACGGTTTCCTAGCTACAATGAAGGCGTGATCCCCGAAGTGACCCCGGCAGCGCTTGCCGCCGAGCTCAAGGGTGAGTGTCCGCCCAAACTCCTCGACGTGCGCGAGGCGGAAGAACTTCAAATTAGTCGGCTTCCGGTCGACTACCACATCCCCATGGGCGAGTTGCCTTTCCGTCTGGCCGAACTGGACCGTAGCGAAAACTTGGTGGTCGTTTGCCGAAGCGGGGCGCGATCGGGTCAGGTGACGGCGTTCCTGTTGGCGCAGGGGTTCGAGCATGTGCGCAACCTGACGACCGGCTTGAACGGCTGGTCGCGGTCCGTCGATCCCTCGATGCGGCAGTACTAGTCCGAAATGGCGACCGAAGGGACGAAGTGCTTGCCCCACGCCAGTTCCATGAGGAGTTGCTGCGCCTCTTGGCCCTTGCCCTCGTCGCAAAGCGCGAGGAGCTGGACGAGCTCGCCCTTCAGCCACTCCCAGTCGACGGGCTTGTTCTCGACCATGCTGATCTTGGGGTGGACCGTCGGGGCGAGATGCTCCTGATCGTAAAGAAGCTCTTCGTGGATCTTCTCGCCGGGTCGCACGCCGGTGAACTGGATGTCGATATCCTTGCCGGGCACCAATCCATGGAGTCGGATAAGGTCGTTCGCAAGGTTGACGATCGGCACCGCCTCGCCCATGTCAAGGAGGAACACCTCGCCGCGTGAGCCGATCGCGCCTGCCTGCAGAATGAGCTGCACGGCTTCGGGGATCGTCATGAAGTACCGCGTCATGTCTCGGTGCGTGATCCGCACCGGACCGCCGCGCCGAATCTGCGCCTTGAGCAGCGGGATGAAGCTGCCGCGGCTGCCCATCACGTTCCCAAAGCGGACGATCGCGAAGTCCGTCTCGGTGCGTTGCCCGAGCGCGGAAACGATCATCTCGCCCACCCGCTTGGTAGCGCCCATCACGCTGGTCGGCTTTACCGCCTTGTCGGTCGAAATGAACACGAACAACTTGGCGCCGTTGCGAACCGCCGTGTCGGCGGCAATCCAAGTTCCAAGCACGTTGTTTCGAATCGCCTCGATCGGGTTGCCCTGCATCAGCGGTACGTGCTTGTGGGCGGCGGTATGGAAAACGACGGTGGGGCGGTAGGTGTCGAAGGCTCGGTCCATGCTCGCACGGTCGCGGACGTCGGCAACGACGCACGAAGGAACGAACCCCTTGGTTTGCACCAACTCCTGCTCGATCTCGTAAATGCTGTTCTCGCCACGGCCCAGCAGGATGAGGCTCCCGGGCGAAAGGTTGGCGATCTGGCGCGCAAGCTCTTGGCCGATCGACCCGCCGCCGCCGGTGATCATGATCCGCTCCCCGTTCAGTTTCTTGCCGATCTGCTCGAGGTCGGTCTTCACCGGTGGGCGACGTAGCAGGTCGTCGATCTCCACCTCGCGCAGGTGCGCCGAGATGTGCGGCGATCCGGAGAGCACGTCGGAAACGGGCGGCAAGGTACGAACGCGGGCGTTGGTTTGATCGCACAACTCGATGATGCGCCGCATCTTCTCGCCGTGGACCGAGGGCATGGCGACGATGAGTTCGTCGATCTCCAAATCTGCCACGAGGAAAGGAATCCGGTCGGTGGTCCCCATCACCCGCACCCCGTGAATGCGCCAATCCCGCTTCTGCGGGTCGTCGTCCACGAACCCGACCACGTCGTGGATGGGCGAGGTGGCGCGGGCGATCTCGCGCATGATCATCTCGCCAGCGTCGCCGGCGCCCACGATGAGGGTTCGCTTCGCCTTGGAGTGCCCCGGTCCGGGTCCTTTCACTCCGTGCCAAGCCCTCAATCGGGATGCGATTCGCACTCCGGAAAGAAGCCCCACGCTCATCATCCCGAAGAACAAGGGCGTACGGATGAGGAACTTGGTGACCGATGCCAAAGGCATCGTCATCTCGAGAAACCCAAGCCCAACGCCGAGCAGGGCGCCTATCCCGGCGATGTTGAGAAAATCGACAAGGCCCACGTACCGGGCATTGATGCTGTAGAGCCGCCTTCCTACGAAGAGGCTGGCTCCCAAGATCGTGAGGCACGTCGAGTACACCGCTAGCCGCGACCACGCGCCTTCGGGCAAGTGGAAATCGAAGATCAGCCCGTAGGTCAGGAACAAGGCTGCGTTGATCAGCACCAAGTCGCCGAACAGCTCCGATAGGAACCGAATCCAACTCGACCTCGACTTGCGCCGAACCTCTTCAACTATCGCGGACCAATTCATTTGCGTTGTGCTTCCTCCATCACCGCGCGGACGATTCCCGCCATCTCGCCAGCCTGGCCCGAATCGATGGTCGGGTGGACCAGAAAGGCAAGCGACGTCTCGCCAAGCTCACGTGCCACGGGCAACCGTTCTGCGGGCGCAAGGCCCGCGTCCTGAAACGCCCGCTCTAGATACATCTCGCTGCAGCTGCCGGAGAAGCACGGGACACCCCGAGACCCGATCTCCTGCATGATGCGGTCGCGAGACCAACCGTCGGCGAGCGCCTCCGGCTGCACGTAAACGTAAAGACGGTAATAGGCGTGCCGAACGCCTCGCGACGGTACGGGCGTTCGCACGACGCTCAGTCCCTCCAGAGCGTCCAAGTAGGTTTGGGCGTTGCGTTCCCGTCGTTCCAGCCAGCCCTCCAGCTTTCGCAGGGCGACTCGACCTTGGGCAGATTGGACTTCGGTCAGGCGCCAGTTGGTGCCGAAGCCCTCGTGGAGCCAGCGGAAGCCGGGCGGATGGGGGCGATTGTAGACGGCGTCGTAGCTCTTCCCGTGGTCTTTCAGCGACCAAATCTTCTCCCAGAGGTCGGCGCGATGCGTGGTCACCATGCCTCCTTCGCCTAAGGTCGTGATGATCTTGTCTTGACAGAAGGACCAGGTGGCGAGGTCGCCAAAGCTGCCGATCTTGCGCCCGTCGATGGAGGCGCCGTGAGCTTGGGCGCAGTCTTCCACGAGGGCAATGCCACGATCCTTGGCAAGCGCTTCCAAACCCGGCATATCGCAAGGCCAACCCCCCAGGTGGACGGCCAAAATCGCTTTGGTTCTGTCGCTCAGCACACGCTCCACGGTCGCTGGCGTGATGTTTCCCGACTCCCGGTCGACGTCGGCAAAGATGGGCGTACCTCCGGCCAGGGCGATGGATGCGGCAGACGCCATAAACGAGCGCGGCGTGACCACGACCTCGTCGCCGGGGCCGATGCCCAACGCCTGCCAAGCCGCGTCGAGCGCGACGGTTCCGTTCGCCAAGGCGACGGCGTGGGGCGTGCCGACGTAGCGGGCGAATTCCTCCTCGAACATGCGGCCCTCGTCGCCGGTCCAGTAGTTGACGCGGCCGCTGCGGAGAACCCGCTCTACCGCCTGTAGCTCGTCTTCCTCGAACACGGGCCAAGGCGCAACCGCGCTTGAAAGTCCGGCCGTCGGTCGAGAAGTTTGCATGCCCTTTGTCCACCCAGGTGGCAGAAGTCACAGGGTACCAGGTTCCCTGGTGATTGTTTTAGGACTGCCGAGGCCGGGCTGGGGTTCCCAGTACGGTGGTTCTCGGAGGCACATCGCCGACCACCGTCGCCCCCGCGCCAACGATGGACCATTCGCCGATTTCCATGCCCTGAATCACCGACGCCCCCAGCCCAACAAAGGCGCCCTGCCTCAGCACCACGTTGCCGCCGAGATGTGCCCCCGGGGCTATCTGGGCGAACTCGCCGATCTGCCCGTCGTGGTCCACGCTCGCCGAGGTGTTCACGATGGCGTGCCTGCCGATCTTCACGTCGGGCTGAACCACCGCTCCGGCAAAGACCACTGTGCCTTCGCCGAGGTGGGCCGTGGGATCGACCCAAGCGTGGGGGTGGACGACGGCAATCCACTCGAGCGCCAAGGCGTCTGCCAAGCGTTCGCGGACGGCGTTGTCGCCGATGGCGATGATCGCCGGATGTTCTTTGGAGGCCGCCTCAACGACGGGCCCGAGCACGGAAACGCCGAGCACGGAATGCCCCCAGAGTTCGCGCCGGTCGTCGAAGACGCCGACCGGCACTTGGCCCGCGGCCCGGAGCGCGGAGATCACGACTTTGGCGTGGCCTCCGGCCCCGAGAACGACGACCTCTCTTCCCGACATGCCTTAAGGACGGATGGTCCAGTAGAACTGGTCCACGCTATGCAGCCATCCGTCAAAGGCGGGCGCCTCGTCGTTGATCGGGCTCCACGAGAGCTTCGCCTTCACCGCGCCGTTGTCGATGTAGTTGCCGACGTTGCTGGTGAGGGTCACCGTGTAAGGCGCGTCCGCAGAAGTCGCCGTCCGGCCGTTCACCGTGTTGTACTGGTTCGTGCTGTAGTTGTAAACGGCGAGGCGCTCTGCCAAGCCGAGGCGGGCGGCGTTGGTTTCCACCTTGATCTCGTAGCTTGTCGGGTTCGCCTCGTAAGTGCGGCCGTAGAACTCAATCGCGCATCCCAAGGTCACTTCATCGTTGAACGCGGACAGATATTGGTCGTCGCTCGAACGGAGCCGCTGGAGAATCTGGGCCTCCGGGTCTCCGCTGAACTCGGTCCCTTCGATCACCTGGAATCCGGTCACCGGGCAGTCGTAGCCGTTCGCGTAGCCGATGTATTGAATGGCGCCGCCCGAATACATCTGGGTGTTCGTGGTCGTCGAAGGGTCGAAGCGGTCTACGCGAGTGGAATACGTGTACAGGATCTGCCCGTTCCCGAGACGACGAACGCCCCGGTCTCCCGTGCCGATCGAATAGAAGTTCTGCTGCACACCCGCGCTGTCGTATCGGAAGACGCCGATCGGTGCGGTAAAGCCGGCAAGCAAGATATCGCCGTTGGCGTCCTCCGCCAGCTGCTGCGGAAAGTCGACGCCCGAGATGCCGTCTGAGTTGTGCAGGATGCCCAGGTAGTTGCCGTTGTAGTCGTAGTGGACGATGTCGTCGCCGTTGATGTCGGTCACGAGAATGTCGTTCTCGCGGCAAAGGACGTCGAACGGGTCCACCGCGCCCAGAGGCCAAACCACGGAGGTTCCCAACGTCAAATCGACGCGAACGATGGCTTGCCCCGGCGCCCCGGCGGTCGAACCGCTGTTCGAGATGTAGAGGTAGCCGTTCTTGACCTCAATGCCCCGAATGTTGTCAAGCGGAATGGAGCTTCCCGTGCCCGCAACCACGCCCATGTAGGCGCCGGAGTAGCTGTACTCGAACACGGCGTCGCTCACCTGGTCGCTCACGAGGATCGATCCTCGCCCGCTGTCTGTCGCGTCCTTCGGGGTTTGAAGGTGCGTCGGATCGACGATAAAGCTGGTGTTGATGGGCGTTCCGTCTTGCGGATTGAACGCCATCACCGACTTGAAGCCGGTCCCCGAGTTGGGAATCAAAAGGACGCCTTGGCCAAAGGCGCTGGCCGTCGCCAAGGCGGCAACGGCGGAAACAACCGTACGAACTCTCATCGAATCTCCTCTCCAGCGGACCCGCAGGCCCTCGCGAAACGCAATCTGCATTGTACTAACGATTGCTCGTTAGCGGTCCTAGGCAGATTGCCGGGCTTGACGCGCGGCGGTCTCACCCGCCACGTAGCCCGTGGCGAACGCCGCTTGGAGGTTGTAGCCGCCCACGGGGCCGGCGACGTCGAGAACTTCGCCCGCCAAAAACAGCCCTTCGCAGACTTTCGACCGCATGGTTTGGGGATCCACCTCGTCGAGCGAGACGCCGCCCGCCACGCATTCCCCCTTCTCCAGCGGAACGGTCCGGACCTCGCCCAATCTCCAGCCCTTCAGGGTCTCGACCAACCGATTCCTCGACTTCTGCGCCAGGTTTCCCGCCACCGTGGATTCGCTGATCCCGGCTTCGGCGAGGACGGTCGGACGCAGCCGGTCGGGGATAACTTCCAATAATGAGGGCACGAGCTTGCGCGGGTTCGCGTTCTGCCAAGCCGTAATCCGAGCCGAAAGCTCCTCGAAGGATTCGTCCGGCGTCACATCGACCTCAATCGATACCGCGCCGGCCTCCATTCGCTCCGCCACGACGCGGCTGATTCCCAGCACGGTGGGACCCGAGATCCCGCGGTGGGTGAACAGAAGGTCGCCGCGCCAGCGGACCACTTCTTTGCCGCCCTGCCGAGCCTTGAGCACAATGTTGCGAAGGGCGACCCCCGCCGCTTGCCCAGGCTCCAGTACCTCGGAGAAGCTGAGGTCCATGTAAATAGGCGCCAACGCCGCTCGAACTTTGACGATCTGGTGCCCGAGGTCCTGTGCCCACTTCCAGCCGTCGCCTGTGGTGCCCGAGTTCGGATAGCTGCTGCCGCCCGTGCAAAGTACCACGTTCGGGGAGTTGAGCGTTCCGTCGGCGGTCTCAACGCCGACCACGCGCCCGTCTCGCGCCTCGATGCCCCGAACGGCGGAGCGGAAGCGGACCTCGCCCCCGGATTCGTCCAGGTATTGGCGCAAAATCTGTACGACATCCTTCGCCGTTTGGTGAACCGGAAAGATGCGATTGTCGGGCCGGGTGTACACCTCCAAACCTCGCGAGGTGAACATCTCCACGATCGCGGTGTTGGGAAAGCGGTAGCAAGCCGGACGGATGAACCGCGCCTCGTTGGGCCGGAACGCCCGCAGAACCTCCTCGATGGGGCCGTCGTGGCACAGGTTGCACTTCCCGCCTCCGGAAATGAGGATCTTGGTGCCGATCCGCTCGGTCTTTTCGAGGAGGACCACCTTCGCGCCGAGACACGCCGCCCGCCATGCGGCCATGATGCCCGCCGCGCCCGCCCCGATGACGACGACGTCGGCCGAATGCTCCACCGCCAGAAGATACCGGACGAACGATTCGGCTCGGTTTACGCATCCACGCAATGAGATGTCGCGGAAGAAGCGCAGGTGGCTGGGGTTCGTCGGGCTGGCGGTCGCCGCCATCGTCGGCTGGAACGCCCTCGCGCTCCAGCCGGAGCTCTTCGTGCTGCGGAAGATGCTCCGCGACCCGGACGTCGTCTACGTGATCGAGGGTGCCCGCCCCTTCACCCACTGGTGCTTGCGCGGGGAGAAGGTGACCATCGCCTCGGGCTCGGTGGCGGACCCTGACGATCCGTTCCGGACTCGAGATGGCAAGCCGATCATGTACCTTCAACTCGACGGCGTCATGCCGACCGGTTGGATGCGCTTCCGTGTGAACGCGGGCTACCTGGCCGGACCGCTTTACGGCCAAGGAGACGCCATCACGGTGGCTTGGGAATCGGGTGGGTGGCGGATCGTTGGTTCCGAGATCGCCTGGGAGTCCTAGCCCTTCCCGTCGTCGTCGAAGCTCTTCTCGAACAGCTTGCGCAACCGTTCGTTTTCTTCGCGCTCAAGTTCGCGCCGTTTGGCGTCTGCGTAGTAGTCCTCGCTGTACATCTTGCCGCGGGGGCCCCGCTTGGGCGTGGCCTTGCCGCCCAAGGAGAGGGCGGAGAACTTGTCGCTGGCGTAAAGGTAGGCGAAACCCAGCGGGATCAGGCAGAAGGCGCCGACCAGGGGGCTGAGGCGGCCCATGTCGAACAGAACGATGCCCGCCGAGATCCAGCCGAGCCACTGCCCGAGGATGGGCAGGATGAACATGAACTGCACCTGGGCGGTCCGGTTCTTCGCCGCCCACGCCACCGTAATGGCGGACAGCGGGATCAGGGGCCCCGCCAAAATCGTCGGCGTGCGCGCCGCCGCGCAGCCGATGGCAAAGGAGAGGGCGCCGATGATGGTCGACAACAGCCAAAGCACCGCGTAGCGCTTACCCCCAAGCTGAACCTCCAGGGCGCCGCCGATGCTCCAAGTCCAGAGCACGACCATCAGGAACCAGATGAAGTCCATCAGGGCGACCAGGGGATAGGTTGCCAAGGTCCAGGGCTGGGCAGCGAAATCACCCGCACGCAGCGGGAGCAGTTCCTGAATCGGCCCTGAAGGCGAGAGCCAGGCGGCCACGTAGAACACCACCAAAGCCACGACGATCCCCATGGTTACGGGAGAGGAGGCTCTCCGCATGGAGCTCGTGAAGTCGCGCATCGCCATGTCCCCCATTATGGATGCCCATAATGTCCTGCCTCATGACTCCCGACGCCCTGCTCGACGCCGCCCTCTCCGCCTTGGCGGACCAGCCCGGGTTTGTGCGGCGTCCCGACCAGGAGCAACTCGCCCGCCTGATCTCCGATTGCATCGGCGACGGCAAGAGCGGCGCCTTTGAGGCGCCCACCGGACTCGGCAAGTCCCTCGCCGCGCTTCTGCCGGCGCTCGCGCATGCTTGGGTTGGGGGCAAGCGGGTGGTGGTCGCCACCTACACTAACGTGCTGGCGGAACAGTATTGGCGGAGCGATCTGCCTCTCGCGATGTCCCTCTTCGAAACCGATGCGGAGCCGCCCAAACGCGCGTTCCTCATCGGAAGGCAGCGGTACGTTTGCGCGGCGTCGCTCGCCGAAGCCTCGCCCAGCGCCCTCGCGACGCTCCAGGTCGGCTCGAAGCTCGGCGTCGAAACCGAGTTCCGCGACCTGCTCAAGCGGCCTGCCCGCGAGTTGACCGAGCTCTGGAACGCGGTTGCCGCGCCACCCGTTTGCCCTGGGCGAATGTGCCCGCTTTACGACGGCTGCTGGTACTACTCGGCTCGTCGCGCCGCCGAGACCGCCGGCGTCGTCATCACCAACCACAGCGTCGTGCTTCAAGACGCCTTGCTTCGGCAAGCCACCGAGGGCGAGCTGAGTTTGTTGGGAAAGGTGGACCTTTTGGTGCTGGACGAGGCGCACGACTTCGCCCAAGCCGCGCTCAATGCGCTCGAGTTCGAAATCAGCCCGGACAAGCTGCACGTGCTGGGCGGTATCGCCGGACGCCTCGAGAGCGCCCTCATGGCGCTGGCGTCCAAGGCGGGCGAGGCGCACGAGTGGGCGGGGTCTTCGATGGTCTTCCGCACGCGCTTGGAAGCCGCCGAGCGCGAGTTGGCGTCGATGTCGCTGCAATGGAACCGGCAAGGGATCCTCGCCGCCGAGCCCGAAGCGGTGTGGAAGCACCCCCAAATGGCGGCGCACGCCCTGAGGGCGCGGGAGACCGCCGAGCAACTTGCCCGAAACCTCGCGAACGAGGTTTCGCAGTGGGTGGCGAACGCGGAGCGCAACCTCGCTCGGTGGCGTTCCTTGCCCAACGTGACCGCCGAGGAAGCGGACGCCGCGCGCGACACCATGCGCAACTACGCGATGTTCCTCCGGGAGTTTGCCGACCAGTCGGGCAAGCTCTTCGACTCGGGTTTGGACCTCACCGTGACCTACGCCTCCGCCGACAAGCCGATGCTTCGGCGCGACACCGTGGGGCTCGCGGAGCCCCTCCGCGCGCTCATTTGGGACAAGCTGCCCACGGTCTCCCTCTCGGCGACGCTGGCGCTGGACGGCAACTTCGACTTCTTCAATCGCACCACGGGCGCGCACCCCGATTACGAGGAGATCCTGCCCAGCCCGTTCGACTACGCCAGCCAGGCCGCGGTCTATCTGCCTCCCGCCGAAGCGATCCCGGACCCCTCGTTGGCGCGCAAGACGGGCATCGAGGACCGGTACTTCGACGCCGTCGCGAGAGAACTCGCCCAAATCATCCAAGCCGTTGGTGGTCGCACGCTCGCTCTCTTCCACAGCCGGCGCGAAATGGAGGCGGTACACGAGCGCATTGTCCTTCCGCCCGACTTGCCGATCCTCACCCAGCGCCGGTCGGCTGCCACCGGCATCGGCGAGAAGTTCCGGCGCGAAACCAAGGCGTCGCTCTTCGCGCTCCGCTCGTTTTGGACCGGCTTCGACGCTCCCGGCGAAACGCTCTCCTGCGTCGCCATCGTCCGGGTTCCGTTCGAAGTCCCCGTCGATCCCCCGCAGATCGCCCGCATGGCCTGGTTGCAGACCCAAGGGCTCAACGGCTTTGCCGCGCACTCGCTGCCGAACGCCAAGATGCTGATGCGGCAAGGCGTGGGGAGGCTCATTCGCCGTGCCGACGACCGCGGCATCATCGCGTTGCTCGACCCGCGGCTGACCTCCAAGAACTACGGCGAGGAGATCCTCGCGAACTTGCCGCCGGGCATTCGCATCTACCGCGACGTCGCCGATGCCGTCGGCGCCGTCGGCATTGATTAGCGCTTGTCGTGCACCCGATCTGCCGGAATCTGGGAGAGTACGACGTCTCGAAGCAACGGGTAGTTGTCGAAGATGCCGTTGAGGAGCAGCGAGCCCTCCTTGTCCCTTAGGGTGAGCACCTCGTCGGAGGTTCTGGTCGCCCGGCGCATGGATAAGGTTGCCTCCAGCATGCCGTTCCAAGGCACGAAGCGTCCCGTCCCGAGGCGTCGCACAAACAAGCCGTCCGGGCTGACCCGGGCAAGGGTGCGCGCGAGGAGAAAGAAGAAGCCCCAAAGAATGGCGCACAGCCCCCATCCGATCAACCTTGTTTGCAAGTCTTGGGCAAGGGAGAGGAGGACCGTGACCAATGTGGAAAGGAACCCAAAGACGAGCGTGGCGCCCTTCGCGCGAAAGACCCTGCGGGTTTCGAGTGCGAGCTGGGTTGCCGTCCGCTGGTTGGACCCCAGACGAGAACGCAGGGCTTCGCACAACGCCGTCCGGTCGTCGAAGTTCTTCAGGAGCGTGCCGTAGGTCTTACCACCCGCCCGGATCGTTGCCGCACCCGAAGACCCCTTCTCCTCGATCTGGACCAACTCGATCGAATCGTAAGAGAGGAGCCGCTGGAACGTCAGGGACCGGATGCGAAGTCCATTCGGATCGAACACGAAGGTGTGGACGCTGGTGGCGAGGATATAGAGGGCGCCGCCGAACATCGCGAGCCAGAGAAGGGTGAACGCCCCCCAAAGCAAGACCCGTTCGCCTTGGGCGAGCGCGACGATCGTTGCTCCGAGCAAGCCCGCGAACAGTAGGGTTAGCCCGACCTCGTCGTATCGCCGCCAAGGGTTCGCCCGAAACTCCACTCCCGTATCATAGTGTCAGTCTGTGAAACCGCGCAAGCCAATCCGTGTCATCGGCTGCATCGTCCTCGTGCTGGGGGCGGTTCTTCTCGCGGTCGGCGGGTTGTTGTCCCTATATCGTTCCCAAACGAGTTCCGACGAAGTCATCATGAGGGCGACATCGCCGGACGGGGAGATCGTCGCCACCGGGCGCGGTTTCGAGTCCATCGGCTACGGCTACCACTACGTCACCCTGGAGCTCGCCCACGGAGGTTTCTTCGGCGGACGTCCCCAGCAAGTGGTTGAGTTCGTGTTTGAGAACCTGTACGATCTCCGGTGGCGGGACTCGCGGACGTTGGTCGTGCGCTACTCCTTCGACGAGGAACTCGGACCAAGCCAAAAGGACCAGTTCGTGCAATGCCCAGATCGTTGGCGGGATGTGCGCATCGTTTACGAGCGCATGAAGCCCTAGTTCTTCGCGAACTTGCGCTTCCACTCGTCCAGCAGGGTAAGCGCCTCCATCGGAGTCAGCCGATTCACGTCGAGATCGGTTAACGCCCGCACCACGGGCGGCTCCTCGGCTTCGAAGAGCGTGAGCTGCATCTTCTGGGCTTGGGGGGCAACGGTGGTGGGCGATGCCTCGCGTTGCTCCAAGTCCTCCAGGATTTGGGCGGCGCGCGCCAGCACGTTGGGCGGCACGCCCGCCATCCGCGCCACGTGAATGCCGTAGCTACGGTCGGTTCCGCCCGGCAGAACCTTGTGGGTCCACACGATGTCGTCGCCCACCTCCTCCACGCTAACCCGGAAGTTCCGCACGGCGGGCAGGTCGTCCGCCAGCGCGTTGAGCTGGTGGTAGTGCGTTGCGAACATCGTCTTGCACCCGATTTCGGCAAGCCGCTCCACCATCGCCCAGGCGATCGCCAAGCCGTCGTAGGTGCTCGTTCCCCGGCCCACCTCGTCGAGGATGACCAGCGACTGCTCGGAGGCGTGGTTCAGGATGTTCGCGCTTTCCACCATCTCCACCATGAAGGTGCTCTGCCCCAACGCCAGTTCGTCCTTCGCTCCGATGCGGGCGAAGATGCGGTCGCACAGCCCAAGCTTCGCGGACTTGGCGGGCACAAAGGAGCCCATCTGCGCCATCAGGGCGAGCAGCGCGGTCTGCCTCAAATAGGTGGACTTGCCGCTCATGTTCGGCCCGGTCAGGATGAGCGTTCTCACGCCCTCTCCCGGTTGGTCGAAAGCAACGTCGTTAGGGACGAACTGCAACTGGTTCGCCTCGACCACCGGATGCCGTCCGCCGACGATATCCATCGCGTCGCCATCGGCGAGTTCGGGTTTGACGTAACCCCGGCGAGACGCGGTTTCGGCAAGCGAAGCCAGAACGTCGATTTCGGCAAGGGCGCGCGCCGTGCGCAACAGGGAGGGTGCGTGGTCCGCCACCTGCGTGCGAATCTTCGTGAACAACTCGCCTTCCAGGGCGACGGCTTTCTCGTCGGCGCTCAGCACGGAGGTCTCGTGCTCTTTCAGGGCGGCGGTAATGAACCGTTCCGCGTTTGCCGTGGTCTGCTTCCGGATGTAATCGTCGGGGACCTTGTCCAGCTGGCTTTTCGAGACTTCGAGGTAGTAGCCGAAGACCGAGTTGTAGCCCACTTTGAGGTTGGCGATGCCTGTCCTCGCCCGCTCGGACTCCTGTAGCTCGGCGATGTACTGCTTTCCGCTCCTCCCGTGGTCCCGCAGGTGGTCGAGCTCGACGTCGAACTCGGGCTTGATCATGCCGCCCTCCCGCGCCGAATGCGGCGGATCGGCGACCAACGCCCGATCGAGCAAGAACGCCAGCTCGCCGTGGTCGGCAATCTGCTCGCGCATCTCTTGGATCCTGCCCACGCCCAGCTTTCGAAGCGGTTCGGCGAGAGCGGGCAAGGCGAAGAGCGAGGCGCGCAGCGCCGCCAGATCCCGCGGCCCAGCCAAGCCGGTCGCCGCCCGCGAAACCAGCCGTTCGATATCGCTCATCCGCCGAAGCGCGTCTCTCACGTCGCCCCGTGCCATGGCGTGGCCGTGAAAACGCTCGACGGCGTCCAGCCGCCCCTGGATCGCCGACGGGTCAAGAAGAGGCTGCTCGATCCAACGGCGCATGAGCCGGGTGCCCATCGCCGTCACGGTCTCGTCTAGCACCGAAAGCAGCGTGTAGCGGCGCGACCCGTCCGCCATGTTCTGCGTCAGTTCCAGGCTTCGGCGCGTAGCGGGATCGATCCGCATGAAGCCTTCCACCGAATAGGTGGAAAGCGAGTCCACGTGCCCCAAGTTCAGGCCGTTTCGCTCGGCGTACGCCAGGATCATCGACGCCGCCACGATCGCCCGCGGCTTGTCGTCGCAGCCGAACCCCTGCAGGTTCTTCACCGAGAACCGCTCTTGGAGTTTTCGGGTCGCGCGGTCGGCGCTGGGGGCTCGGCTTCGGTCACGGTCGAGCCCAATCCCTGCCGCACGAGATGGGCGAGGCTCTCTTCGTCCTTGCCCATAAGGAGTTCGGCGGGGCGAACCCGGGCGAGTTCCTGGAGCAGACGGTCTTGGAACTGTTCGCCTTCGATCTCGGTAACCGCGAACTCGCCCGTGCTGGGGTCGAGAAGCGCAAGTCCCGCCTTCCCGTCTCGAAGGCAGATGGCGGCGAGAAAGTTGTTCGCCCCCGCCGGCAGCATCGCGTCTTCCACCAAAGTGCCCGGAGTGAGCACGCGCGTCACGCCGCGTTTCACGAGCCCCTTTGCCTTCTTCGGGTCTTCCAGCTGGTCGCAGATCGCGACCTTCACGCACTTCTGCAACAGGCGCGCCAGATACTTCTCCACCGAGTGGAAGGGCACGCCCGCCATGGCGATGCGTTGGCCGCCGTCCTCGCGCCCGGTCAAGGTGATCTCGAGCTCCCGCGCGGCGGTCTCGGCATCCTCGCCGTAGAACTCGTAGAAGTCGCCCACGCGCATGGCGAGAAGCACGCCCGGATGATCCGCCTTGATGCGGAAATACTGCTGCAGCATCGGGGTCTTCGCCGCGGTCATCGGGGTTTGTGGGTGTACCCGATTCTAGCCTCGCAACCCCTTGCCTTCCAGCCGTTCGCGAACCTTGGCTTCGATGCGGCTGCCCATCAAGTTCCAGCGAAGGGCGATCTCGCCCCGGGGGGTGCGCGCGCTCAGGGTGCGAAGGTTGGCGTGCTCCCGCTGCGGCTTCCAGCGCCGCTTGTAGGGTTCGTCCCCTCGCAGAAAGTCGAACTCCTCGAGCCCTTCCACAATGGCGCGGCGGATGGTGTGCGCCACGAGCAGGGTGCCCGGCGAAAGCGCCTTGGCCGCAGGGTCGAAGCCCGCCTGGTAGAAGTAGCACGCCTTGCCGAACCGCATCGCGTAGATCGAGCCCACCGGCCGCCCTTCCAGCACCAGCGTGCTCAGCCAAAGCCAGCCCATCCGCTGGGCGGTCGCCGCCCAGTCGCGATGGAAGGCTTGGATGCGCCTGCCCACGAACGCTCCGGGAAGGCCCCGGCGCTGCCAGCGGGCCTTGTGAAGCTTGAAGAAGGCGTCCATCGCCCACTCCACGTTCGAGGCGTCGGTTTCGACCACCGTAGCCTGCCCCTCTTTGAAGACCATCTTGTCCAGTCGCTTCACGTCGTAACGCAGGCTCTTGCTCAGGGTTGCCAGGTATTCGTCGAACGTCTTCGGCAACTCCAGCACAAGGCACTGGGCTTGCGAAAACCTCTCCCCCGGCGGCTGCAAGGCCCGGACGTCGCGAACTTGGTGCAGGTCCAGCAGGTCGTGTCCGGTCTGGCTGTCCAGCCACTTCTCCAAGGCGTCGGCGACTTCTCGTTCCGCCCCCTTCCGGCTGATCGGATGAAGGTAGTCGGAAGCTCCGTGCCCCACGGGGCGTACGGCTCGCCAAGTGCCCCGCGTGAGGTACAGGGGCATCAGCCCGGCCAGCCCAGATTCGTCCTCAACGACGAGGATCAGCGGGTGCTTGCCCTTGCCGAAGTGGCGCCACCAAAGCGACTGCCATTCCCAAGTTTGGAACGGGGTGGCAAGCGGGTCTTGGTCGGCGAGCGCCCGCCACGACGCCTCGAGTTCCGAGGGCCAATGGGGGCTCGTCACGGCTCGCACGCGCAGCACGGGATATTGTGGCTTGCCCGCCAAGTATCCTGTTCGCCATGCCCGAAGCCGCCCAACCTTTGCGCGTTGCCGACATCGTCGTCGATTCGCGCCAGGGCGGCGGAGACCGCCTTTGGACTTACCGCGTGGACGGCCCCGCGAGCCCGGGCGACGCCTTCCTCGTTCCCTTGGGGCCGCGGGCCGTGCTTGGCATCGCCGTGGACGTCCGCCAGGTCGAGGAGTCCAATCTCGGGTTCCCCGTAGCCCAACTGAGAGGCGTGTTGAACCGGGTGCAGGGCTTGGAGCTGCCCGAGCCGCTGCTCGAGTTGGTCCGGCTCGTCGCCGACGAGTATCTGTGCCCTTTGCCCACCGCTATGAGCGCCGCCATGCCCCCCGGGGCGAAGGAGCGGCTATCCACCACCTGGTCCCTTACGGGAAAGGCGCCCGACCCCGACGACCTTCCCACGCGGTCGCAGCTTGACCTCCTCCAACTGCTTCAGGAGATGGGGGGCAACCTCGCCGCCAGCCGGGTCCGCAAGCTGTCGGCGGCGAATCTCCGCACCCTCCGCCTCCTGCGCGCCAAGGGCTTCGTCGAGCAGGTGGTGACCTTGGAAGCCAAAACCAAGCGGGAAGCGCGCCCGCCCCTTTACGAACTCACCCAGGACGGCGACGCGATCGCTACGTTCCTCGCGACCGAGGCCAAGAAGAAGCCCGCTCAAGCGCTGACGCTCATACGGCTGCAGGGCGCGGAGCGGTCTCGCCTGACCGCCGCCGAAATCCGAGCCATTTCGAACGTAACCGACCAGACGGTGAAGGCGCTCGTCGCCTCCAACCTTTTGGTGAAAGCCGACGAAAGAGAGGCGGGCGAGGGCGCTTCGCCGCCCGAACCCAATCCCCGACAAGCCGTCGCCATTGCCGCCGTCGTGGAGGCGATCCGCAGCGGCAAGCACCAACCCTTCCTGCTTTACGGAGTGACGGGCAGCGGCAAGACCGAGGTCTTCCTCCGAAGCGCCGCCGAGGCGCTTCGCCTCGGACGGCAGGTGCTGTACTTGGTGCCGGAAATCGCGCTCGCCACCCAGGTGATCGGCCGCCTCCGCGAGCGCTTCGGTCAGCGGGTCGCGGTGGTCCACAGCGAGCTGTCGGCGACCGAACGGCTGGAAACCTGGATGCGGATTCGCTCGGGCCAAACGCCGGTCGTGCTCGGCGCCCGCAGCGCCCTCTTCGCACCGCTTTCCGACCTGGGCTTGGTCATCGTCGACGAAGAGCACGAGGGGGCGTACAAGCAGGAGTCGGTCCCCCGCTACCACGCTCGCCGATTGGCGAAAGTGCTCGGCGAGCGTCACGGCTGCCCGGTGGTGCTCGGTTCCGCCACTCCGTCCGTCGAGTCGTTCGAGGCGGCGCAAGAAGGCGAGTTGGTCAGGCTCGACCTGCCTGAGCGCACCGCCTCCGCCAAGCTGCCGGAGGTCCACATCGTCGACCTTGCCGAGGGCTTCCGCAAGCGGCAGCCCGCCTTGCTTTCGCCCGAGCTGATCACGCGCATGGACGAGGCGTTGCGTCGCGGCGAACAGGCGATCGTGTTCCTTAATCGGCGCGCGTACGCGCCCTTCCTGCTCTGCCGGGAATGCGGCCACCAGTTCTCATGCCCTCGGTGCGCGGTTTCGCTTGCGCTCAGCCGCAAGGAGAACCGGCTCCGTTGCCACCACTGCGGCTACAACGCCGCGCCGCCCGACCTGTGTCCTTCGTGCGGAGGTACCAAGCTCGCCCCCGTTGGGGTCGGCACGGAGAAGGTGGAGGAGGCGTTGGGCGAGGCGTTCCCGGGCATTTCGATCGCGCGGCTGGATCGCGACGTGGCGCAACGGCGCGGCGCCCTCGAAGACGTGCTGACCCGATTCCGAACCGGCGAGCACCGCATCTTGGTGGGTACCCAGATGGTCGCCAAAGGGCTGGATTTCCCCAACGTCACCGTGGTCGGCGTGGTTCTGGCGGATGTGTCGCTGAACTTGCCCGACTTCCGCGCGTCCGAACGGACTTTCCAGCTTCTCTCACAGGTTGCCGGCCGGGCGGGGCGCGGCCACGCCCCGGGGCATGTGGTCGTCCAGACGTTCAACCCGAACCACTTGGCGGTGGAGTGCGCGCGAGACCACGACTACGAGCGGTTCTTCATGGCAATCTGCGACGAGCGCCGGCTGGCGGCCTACCCGCCGTTCGTGAAACTCGTCAACGTGACCGTCACGTCCGACCTCCGGAGCGAGGCCGAAGACGTCTCGGCCCAGGTAGCGGACGCCGTGGAGGACATCCCCGAGATCATCGTGCTCGGCCCCGTGAACTGCGCCATCGAGCGGATTCAGGGCCGTTGGCGGCGGCACGTTCTCCTCAAGCTGCCGGTGGATGCCAGCGTGAAGGAACTGGGAGCGAAGCTGGCTGAGATTCCCCGGGGCAAGTCGCAGGTGACGATCGACGTCGATCCGTACTCGCTGGTCTGAGGTGGGGAGAACCAAAGGAAAAAGGCCATCCTAGCCTTGTGCGCCCGCCAGTCCTTTGGCGACCGTAAAGACGCCGCAGCTTTCAGGTTCGATTCGAGGATTTTCACGTCGCTTTGGAACTTCTTAATACCCTATGGGGTATAAAGAGACATGGATGCCGAATCAACCGCTTCCGTCGATCGTCGACTCGCCCGCCTGGAAGGCCAGGTCCGAGGCTTGCGCAGAATGCTCGCCGAGAACGCGTACTGCGTCGACATCCTCACCCAACTCGCCGCCGCTCGCTCTGCTCTAGATCAAATCGGAGCCGAACTGGCGGCTGGCCACGTGAAGTCTTGCATCATCGGCCACGGCACGTGCAGCGAGCACGGACAAGCCAAGTCGATGACCCAAGACGAGCTGATCGAAGAGCTTCGGGTGACCCTCTCGCGCCTAATGCGCTGATATACCCATAGGGGCATAACCAAACCATGAACACAACCAATCTGCAAATCGAAGGAATGTCGTGCGGGCACTGCGTCCGTGCCGTGACCCAAGCCATTCAGGGCGTCGCCGGCGTCGCTACCGTCCAAGTCGATCTCGACTCCAAGCAGGCGAAGATCGAGCATGAGGGTCCGTTGGATCTCGACGCGGTTCGCGCCGCCGTCGTCGAGGAAGGCTTCGAGGTCGCGAAGGACTAACGGGACCATGGCGAAAGAGGTCGAATTTCCGGTCGAGGGCATGACGTGCGCATCCTGCGTGGTTCGCGTCGAGAAGGCCCTCAAGAAGGTGGACGGCGTGGAGTCGGCCTCGGTCAACTTTGCCACCGAACGGGCGACCGTCTCGATGGAAGATGCTCTGCCGGTTGAGAAGCTGGCGGAGGCGGTGGAAAGGGCGGGCTACACGGCCGTCCTCGCTCCGCCCGAACACGCCCACGGGCATACGGGCCACGACCATATGGCGATGCCGGACGACCTGAAGGCGCAACGCCAAAATCTCTGGATGGCGATCGCCCTGACCGTTCCCACGGTCGCGCTCTCCATGTTCTGGCATCCGCGGCCCGAGGCGGTCAACTGGATTCTGCTGCTCCTTTCCACGCCCGTCATCTTCGGCGCCGGACGAAACTTCTTCGTCTCGTCGCTTAAGGCGGCACGGCACGGCGGCACCACCATGGACACGCTGATCGCCATGGGTTCGTTCGCCGCCTGGGCGTACAGCTTCTGGGCGCTCTACGCGTTCCGAGGCCACGAAGGGCACGGCCAGTCCGAGCACATCTACTTCGAGACTGGCGCGGTCATCGTCACGCTCATCCTCGTGGGCAAGTACCTCGAAGCCCGCTCGAAACAGAGGATGTCGGGCGCGATCCGGATGCTTATGAATCTAGCGCCCGCCGAAGCCACCGTCGTTCGCGACGGCGTCGAATCCGTGGTCCCCGTGAAGGACCTCAAGGTGGGCGCGCTCTTTCGGGTCCGCCCCGGCGAGAAGATCGCGGTCGACGGCGAAGTGGTCGAAGGCGAGTCGCACGTGGACGAGTCCATGCTGACCGGCGAGCCGATTCCGGTACGCAAGGCAGCGGGAGACGAAGTCGCCGGAGCGACCCTCAACACGCATGGCTCGCTCCTCGTCCGCGCCACCAAAGTTGGCGCGGATACCGCCCTGGCGCAGATCGTGCGGATGGTCGAGCGGGCGCAGGGATCAAAGGCGCCCGTGCAAGACCTTGCCGATCGCGTGGCGGGCATCTTCGTGCCCATCGTCATCGTCATCGCTCTTGCCACCTTTGCCGTGTGGATGAGCCGCGGGGCGAGTTTCGCAGAGGCGTTGGTGCCGGCGGTCGCCGTCTTGGTCATCGCTTGCCCGTGCGCCCTCGGGCTTGCCACGCCCACCGCGATCATGGTGGGCACCGGCAGAGGCGCCGAGTTGGGCATTCTGGTCAAGGATGGCTCGGTGCTCCAGCGAGCGGCGGACGTGCAGGTCGCCTTGCTCGACAAGACGGGAACGCTGACCCGCGGCAAGCCGGAAGTGACCGATGTGGTCACCGTCGGCAGCCTCAATCGAGTCCAGGTTCTTCGCTTGGCGGCGGCGGCGGAGCAGAACTCCGAGCACCCGCTCGGCCGCGCCGTCGTCGTGGCCGCCGCCGGCATAGCCGACGTTCCCCCGGCGTCCTCGTTCGTTGCCATTCGCGGAGAAGGCGTGGAGGCGACCGTGGAAGGGCGGAAGGTAGCGGTTGGCCGCTTTGCCGCCCAAGAGCATGCCGAAGTCATCGACGGGCTCGAAGCGCAGGGCAGAACGGTGGCGGTCGTCCGGGTGGACGGGAAGGTCGAGGCGATCCTCGCCATCGCGGACCAGGTGGGCGAGCACAGCGCGGAAGCGGTGGCGACCCTTCGCGAGCACGGCGTCGAGGCCGTCATGGTCACCGGCGACAACCGGAAGACGGCGGAAGCCGTCGCGGCTCAGGTGGGAATCCACGAGGTCGAGGCCGAAGTCCGGCCCGAAGGCAAGGCAGACCTGGTCCAACGTTGGCAGAAGGGCCGCGTCGTGGCGATGGTCGGCGACGGCATCAACGACGCCCCCGCCTTGGCGCAAGCCGACATCGGCTTCGCCATCGGAACCGGCACCGACGTGGCGATCGAAGTGGCGGACGTGACCCTGCTCCGATCCGACTTGCGCGGAGTCCCGCAGGCGCTGCAGCTTGCCAAACGCACGATGGCGACCATCAAGGGCAACCTGGTTTGGGCGTTCGGCTACAACGTGCTGATGATCCCGCTGGCGGCGATGGGCAAGCTGAACCCGATGTGGGCGGCGGGCGCCATGGCGCTCTCCAGCGTCTCCGTGATCGCGAACTCGCTGCGCCTACGGCGGTTCGTCTAAATCGTGATCTCCATGCCGTCGTAACCCACGAGGATGCCGTGCGGGGTGAAAATCTCTTCGAGCATCGCGTGGGTTGCGCCGCCGTTATGGCTGTGGTGGGTGGTCGAAATCACCGTTCCTTCGTGCACCGTCCCTTGGGCGCGAAGCCGGTCGACCACTTGGAAGAACTGGGGCACGCCGAGATGGCCGTCGTAGTCCGAGTGGACCACGCCGGCGGTGCACTCCAAAACCAAAAGGTCAAGCCGGTAGCCCTTTAGGAACTCCCACGTCTCCTCGCTCCAGATGCCCGTGTCCGTGGCATATAGAAGGGTCTTGCCCTCCTTCTGGATGATCAGGTTGTGGGCGTCTTCCTCGTGTTTGTGGTGGGCGTGGACGGGCGTGATGGTGTAGGCGCAGCAGGGATACGAGGTGAAGCTCTTCGTCTCGTTGAGCTCGATGGGCCACTGCGGATAGCGCTCCCGCAAGACCTCGCAGATGCGGGCGTTGCCGAAGATGGCAAAGCTCAGGCTTTCCCGCTCGCTGAACGGATACAAGCCGTACTGCACTTCGGCGGGCGAGAAGTGGTCGTCGTCGCTATGCGTGAACCACAGCATCGTCCACAGCCGCGCGTCGATTCGATCCCGATGCATCTGCATCAGCGTGTCGGGCGGCAGGTCGATCTTCAGGCAGTTGTCGATGAGCGCGCCGCTTCGGGTGCGAATCTCCTTACCGCCGTGCTCGCGAGCGTAGTTGCTCACAAACGTGTCCGACAGGAAGGCGGGAATGCCTTCCGCCGCCGCCGTGCCCAAAAGCCGAATCGTCAACGTCGATAGACCTCGTTTCTACGCCTCGAAGTCCCGAAGCGACCAGAGAACGAGGCCGCTGAGGATCTTCGGATAGTAGTAGGTGCTCTTCTGGGGCATCTTCTCCCCGCCCAGGGCGATGCGGCGCATGTCGTCCACCGTGGGAGGGTTCATCAGGAAGGAGGCGGCGGCGCCGTTGGCTACGGCGTCCACGGCTTCTTGCGGGTCCCGCGTGTAGCCGATGGAATCCAAGCCCTGCACTCCGAGAAGCTTCTCCAAGATCACCTTATGGAGAATCGTGACATCCAGAAGCTTGAGGTCGTCGCTGCCTTCGCCGGGAATTAGGTCCAAAGCCTCACCCGGGTTGTCCAACGTCGCAAGAATGCCCACGCCGCCGGGCAGCGCGATGCCAAAGGCGCGGGTGTCGTCGCTGGCGAGCTTGGAGATCTCCTCCATCAGCATTCCGTTCGCAACCTTGCGCACGTTGAAGTGCGTGCGCAGGGCTTCGTCCACCCGCTCGGCGGGAACCGAGAGCTTGCTGAGGATGCGGTGCGTGGGCAGAAGAACCAGGCCCGGGTCGCTCATCGAGCCCAGCGCCATCATCATAAAGTCCTCGGCCACCAGCCCTTCGCGCTCGCCCAAGGCGGCGCGGAACGCGCACGCGGTTTCGTAGCGGTGGTGCCCGTCGGCGATCCACACCTTCTTGTCCGCCAGCCCCTTCACGATCTCGGCGCAGGCGGCGGGGTCGTCGATCGTTTCCAGCACGTGCTTCACGCCGTCGTCGGTGGTGACCTCAAGCCGCTGCGAAGCGGGCGCGGAGGCGAGGAAGTCGAAAACCTGTCGGCCCTCGTCCTCGAACAGCCCGTAGATGCACTCCAAGTGCGAGCGCGTGGCTTCGAGTAGCCTCAGCCGGTCTTCCTTGTGCTTGGGAAAGGTCTGCTCGTGCGGAAGCACGACGCCCTTCTCGTACGGCTCGGTCTTGATGAGCGCGATGACGCTGGTGCGCACGAGCGGCTGGTCCGATCCGGGAATCGTGAACGTCTGCACGTACCGATAGAACGTGGGCTTGGCTTCCGGCTGCATCGCCCCTTCGCGCCGCCACTCCATCAGCGCGGCGTTGCTGCGCTGGTACTTCACGTACTTGCTGCGGTCGTCTTCCTTCTGTTCGGGAAGCGTGAGGTGAACGACGTTGTGGGGGTTCTTGGCGGCGAGCGCGTCGCGCTCGGCTTGCGAAAGGACGTCGTACGGAGGGGCCACCAGCGCCTCGAGGGGGCCCGCCTCGGAGGTGTACCGAAGGCCGCGGAAGGGTCGGATCTGCGCCATTGAAGGGCAGAGTTTACCGACCGCGCCCTTTTGCGAGAGTGTCACAATGGCTTCATGGGACGGCTCTTGTTGCGCTGGATACTGATGGCGGCAACGGTGATCATCGTGGGATACGTCGAGACGGCGGTCGGATTGAACTTCCGCACCGACGTTCAGACGGGCGGTTCCGTGGCCCAGGTCTTCATCGGCGTGGCGATCCTCGCGCTCGTGAACGCCACGCTGGGCAAGGTGGTGAAGTTCCTCACCATTCCGCTCAACTGCCTCACGCTCGGCCTGTTTTCCATCATCGTGAACGCCGCCATGCTGATGTGGGTGGCGGGCATGAACATCGGCTTCCACCTCACCGGCGAGGGCATGCCCAGGTTCCTTTCGGCGCTCATCGCCTCGCTCCTGATCTCCGCCGTGAACGGCGCGCTGGGCGGCATCTTCCTGCCTGACGAAGACAAGAAATGAGCAAGCGATACCGCCTACGCCAACTTCTGGCGCCCACCGCTGGGTTCATCAAAGCGGTGGGCCTGCTGGTGGTCGGCTTGGCGGTGTTCCTCATCGGCGCGGCGCTCAGCTCGAACGTCACCATCGTGCCCTTCCTCGAACGGCTCGCCGGATGGGCGAACCGCGTGCTCTCCGACCTCTTGCCCGCCGGCCAAGACCTGGAGCAGGCCGCGTGGATGCTGGGCGGCGGATGCCTGCTGCTGGGCTTCTATCTTCTGTTCTTGGGCGGGCGAGCGGCGTTTCGCAACGTGCTGGAAACCATCAACCCCGGCCTGAAGAGCGGCGTGGCGGAGCGCTTCCTTCGGCAGCAACAACTGGCGCAAGGGCCCCGCATCGTGGCCATCGGCGGCGGCACCGGCCTTAGCACCCTCCTCCGCGGCCTCAAGCTGCACTCCAGCAACATCACCGCCATCGTTACCGTCACCGACGACGGTGGCTCCAGCGGACGCCTGGTGGCGGAAACCGGCATCATTCCCCCCGGCGACATCCGCAACTGCCTGGTGGCGCTGGCCGACGCCGAAAAGGCGATGACCGACCTCTTCCAGCACCGCTTCAAGGGCGACTTCGGCTCGCTCAGCGGCCACAGCATGGGCAACCTGCTCATCGCCGCCCTGGTCGACCAGGCCCGGGGCGATTTCGAGAAAGCCATCGACATCGCCAGCGACGTTTTGGCCATCCGCGGCCGGGTGGTGCCCTCCACGCTCACCTCGTGCAGCCTGCGCGCGGTGATGGAGGACGGCTCGGAGCTCTGCGGCGAAACCAAGATCGCCAGCTCGAACATGCGCATCCGCCGCATCTACTTGGAACCCGCGGACGTGCAGGCGTACGAGGGCGCCATCCAGGCCATCCGCGACGCGGACCTCATCTGCGTGGGGCCGGGCAGCGTGTACACCAGCATCATCCCCAACTTCCTGGTGCCGGGAATCGCGGAAGCCGTCAAGGAATCGAACGCCAAGAAGGCGTACATCTGCAACGTGATGACCCAGCACGGCGAGAGCGACTCGTTCACCGCCTCGGAGCACGTCACCGCCATCCAGGCGAACGTGGACCACCGGGTCTTCGACTACGTGCTGGTGAACACCGAAACCCCCAGCCTGGCCGCCATCGAGCGCTATAAGGGGGCGGAGCAGTACGTGGTCGTCCCCGACTCCGACCGCATCCGCGCCATGGGCTTCCGCGTGATCACGGGGAACTTCATGAACGAAGCCGACCTGGTGCGGCACGACCCGATGCGCGTCGCCGCCAAACTCCTCGCCCTGGTGAAGTAGGGTTGCCGCGGCTTTCGGGATCGTTTTTGGTCCTGTTTCGGTCGTTTCGGTTTAGGCGATGATCGTTTCGGCTCGGGGAACGATGGTTTTGGTTCGGGGAAAGATCGTTTCAGCCGCGTCCTCGACTTGCCTGCGGGGGAATAGATCGAAACGGCGGGGGCTTCGATCGAAACGCCTTGGGGAACGATCGAGACGGAAACAGGAAAAGATCGATATTGCGGCGATTTCGATCTTCCCGGCGGCGATCTCTTCGAGAAAAGTACCGGAGGCGGTGGGATTTAGGTTCAAATGGTACGGAGTACCAGGACTTCTGGAGAACTGCATGGTGGAAGACCCCATCTGCCCTATTATCACCAGACGTATAGAGAGGTACCGTAGACATGACGTTGTCATACATTCGCAAATTGCCGCTGAAGCAGCTGAGGCCGAAGTGCTGAAGCACTACGGCGACAGTCGATCCTCCTCTGGGACCATGGAAGCCCTGGATAAGGCGTGTGCCACGATGCCCAAAGCCGAGATCGAGCAGGCGGCGACGAGGTCGCCGGTGCACCGTTGAATGGAGTCTTCTACCCGCCGGAGTTCATGGCGAGGGCTTTGGTTTGGGCTAGAGTTCGACCTGAGGGCTTCTACACGGCATTTCTTGGCGTCCAGACCGGCGACATGCTGAGGGGCTCCAGCGGCATACCAAGGTGGTCCATAACGACGCCCTCCTGAAGGACGGCAACTGTGATGCTTCGGCACTGATGCTCATGAGTATGCGGAAATGGTTGACCGAGGCGATACGGTTATCGATCTTAAAAGCCGGTGGCACGGTGACTTCCTGGAACGTGGGTGCGCTAGCCTAGAAGAAGGCGTTGCTTCAAGAGCTAAACTCCAAAGCAAGCCCCGGTCGGGACGCCGGGGCTTGTGAACCCATGTTCGAACAGGCATTCAAGAACATCGACGACGCCCTGCGCAAAGAGGCGGGCTGTACCACCGAGCTCGACTACACCGAGCAAACCTCGTGGCTGCTGTTCCTCAAGTACCTCGACGGTCTGGAGCAAGATCGGGCAGCAGAGGCGTTGCTGGCAGGCCGCCCCTACACCTACATTCTCGAAGAGGACTACCGCTGGGATACGTGGGCGGCGCCGAAAGGGCCCGACGGAAAGCTCGACCACAACGTGGCGCTCTCCGGCGACGATCTCCGCGATTTCGTCAACCAGGACCTCTTTCCCTACCTCCAGAAGTTCAAGCAACGGGCAACCGGCCCGCTCACGCTGGAATACAAGATCGGCGAAATCTTCGGCGAGATCAAGAACAAGATCCAGAGCGGATACAACCTCCGCGAGATCATCGACCACATCGACGAACTGCGCTTCCGCTCCCAGGTCGAAAAGCACGAACTCAGCCACCTGTACGAGGCAAAGATTCGCAACATGGGCAACGCCGGTCGCAACGGCGGCGAGTACTACACGCCCCGGCCGCTCATCCGGGCGATGGTCAAGGTGGTCGACCCCAAGATCGGCGAGACCATTTACGACGGCGCTTGCGGGTCGGCGGGCTTCTTGTGCGAAGCGTTCGACTACCTGAAGGCGAAGGGCAACCTCAGCACGCAGGATGTGGAGACGCTGCAGTCGCGAACGTTCTTCGGCGTCGAGAAGAAGTCCCTCGCCTACGTCATCGGGGTCATGAATATGATCCTGCACGGCATCGACGCGCCGAACATCCGGCATTTCAACACGCTCGCCGACATCAACCTTGCCGACATCCAGGAGAAGGACCGCCACGACATCGTTCTGGCCAATCCACCCTTCGGCGGTAAGGAGCGGCACGAGGTGCAGCAGAACTTCCCGATCCGCACGAGCGCGACGGAGATGCTATTCCTGCAGCACTTCATCAAGATGCTCAAGGCGGGGGGCCGAGCGGGCGTGGTCATCAAGAACACGTTCCTCTCCAATACCGACAACGCGTCCGTGAGCCTGCGGAAACTCTTGCTGGAGTCCTGCAACCTTAACACGGTGCTCGACTGCCCCAGCGGAACGTTCCAGGGCGCGGGCGTTAAGACGGTGGTGCTGTTCTTCGAGAAGGGCAGGCCCACGCAGAAGGTGTGGTTCTACCAGCTCGACCCTGGCCGGAGCCTCGGTAAGAAGAGCCCGCTCAACGACGATGACCTTGCCGAGTTCGTGGAGCTCCAGAAGACCTTTGCCGACTCGCCCAAGAGCTGGAGCGTGGACGCGAAGGACGTCGACTCCGCCACTTTCGACCTCGCTGTGAAGAACCCCAACGGCAACGAAACGGTGCCCCATCGGAGCCCGCAGGAGATCATGGAGGAGATCGCCGCCCTCGACGCCGAGAGCGCCGAGGTGCTGGAGAACATCAAGGCGTTGCTGAAATGAGCAAGGGATGGGAAGTGAAGAAGCTGGGCGACTTCTACCGAGTCGGCTCAAGCAAGCGCGTGCTCAAATCCCAATGGAAGACGAGCGGAGTGCCCTTCTATCGAGGACGCGAAGTTACGCGGTTGGCAGCCGAAGGCTTCGTGGAGAACGAGCTGTTCATCTCTGAGGACCACTTTGTAGAGCTATCGAAAGCCTATGGCGTCCCGAAGGCCGGCGACATCGTCATCACTGCGATAGGCACTATTGGTAACTCCCATGTCGTTCGGAGTAGTGACCGTTTCTACTTCAAGGATGCGAGCGTACTCTGGATGAAGCGGACAGCCGAGGTGAGCAGTGAGTTTGTAAATCTGTGGCTGAAATCGCCGTCGTTTTTTGGCCAGCTCGACCGAGGCAACGGTGCGACAGTTGATACGCTCACGATCCAAAAACTCGAGAGCGTCCAGATCGGCATCCCCCCGCTGGCCGAGCAGCAACGGATCGTCGGCTTGCTGGACGAAGCGTTTGCCGGGCTGGCCACCGCCCAGGCGAACGCCGCCCAGAACCTCCAAAACGCCCGCGAGCCCTCTACGAAAGCTACCTTGAATCCGTCTTCACCCGCCGCGGCGAAGGCCGGGTGGAGAAGACGTTGGGTGACGTCTGCGACTTGATATCTGGACAACACATTGATGCAGAAGACTACAATACGGAAGGCAAAGGCGTAGGCTACCCAACGGGCCCATCGGACTTTGGGTTCTCCAATCCTCTCATCACAAAATGGACCGAACATCCCAAGCGGATGGCGCAGCAGGGAGACATTCTTGTGACCGTCAAGGGATCGGGCGTGGGAAGGTCAACCTTCTGGACGTCAAGGGCGCCGCGATTAGCCGGCACCATGGCTGTGCGAAAGCAGCCGACGTTGAGTACCTATATAAGCTTTCCTCTCCACGCGCGCTTCCATCATTTTCAATCGCTCTCAACTGGCGCTGCTATCCCTGAATTTTCTCGCGAAGACGTGCTCGCTCTGAGTTGCCCGGATGCCACCGAGGAGCAAGAAACGATCGTAAACCTTATTCACACCCTTGGCAAGGAAACCCAGCGTCTCGCTGCGATCTACGAACAGAAGCAGGCGGCCTTAGCGGAACTCAAGAAGTCTCTCCTTCATCAGGCCTTTGCAGGAGAACTGTGAAATGAAAGCGCTTACCATCAGACAACCCTGGGTCCACGCCATCCTGCATCAGGGCAAAGACATTGAAACCGGATGCGGGAACGCGATTTCCGCGGTTGGCTCGCGATCCATGCTTCGTCGCAACCCGAAAGGAGGCTCGCTACCCAACGGGCGCCGCCCAGTGCCTGATCTGCGTTTCTGGATTACTCCGCCATCTGCGGTACTAGTGGTGGATATCGCCTTCACCGAAAGCGCCTCCCTTGCCGTGGTTCCTGCGCCCCCAGGACGGCTCGATAAATGTATGGGTGGGTGCTTGCCGATGTAAGGGTGCTCAAGCACCCGATCTCTCGCAAGGGCAAATTGAATCTGTGGGAAGTACCGTCTGATGTCTTGAAGAACTCCGACGCCAACTCCCTGATTTGACCTAGATAGGAAAAAGCCGCGGAAGCGGTCTCGGCTCAGCATCCGATCTGACGGGGGAAGGATGAACGAGGCAGAAACCAGGGCAGAACATATCGACCCGGCGTTACAAAGCGCCGGGTGGGGAACCGTGGAGGCCCGCGAATCCTGCGGGGAGTACGCCATCTCGCCGGGGCGCATCGAAGGCCACGGCAAACGGGCGAAAGCCAAACTCGCCGACTACATCCTCGTCCACCGAAACCGGAAGTTCGCGGTGGTGGAAGCCAAAGCTTGGGATCGCCCGCTGACCGAGGGGCGGCGGCCAAAGACTACGCGACGAAGCTGAATCTCCGGTTCGCCTACTGCTCGAACGGCCAGGGAATCTACGCGATGACCTGGAGGCCGCCAAGCTAGACGGAAGTGGGTGAGCTTTCCTTCGCCAGAAGAGTTGTGGGCGCGGACGTTCGCGGTCGAAAACGCTTGGCGGGACCGCTTCGCCGACGTGCCGTTCGAAGATCGCGGTGGTTCCCACCCTTCGCGCTACTACCAAGACCTCGCGGTCGACCGGGTTACAAGGAGGCCGTTGCCGACGGCGTTCTCGGTGTTGTTGACGTTGGCGACGGGCACGGGCAAGACGTTTATCGCCTTCCAAATCGCCTGGAAGCTGTTCCACAGTCGGTGGAACCTCTCGCGGAAGCCGACGCGTCGCCCTCGAATCCTCTTCTCGCCGACCGGCACATCCTCGCAGACCGTTTCCGCAACGCCTTCTCGGCGTTTCCCGGGGATGCGCGAGGCGCATCGCTCCCGACGCCATTCGAAGAAGGGCAAGGTGCCGAAGAACGGCAGCATCTTCTTCACGATCTTCCAGACCTTCATGTGCGGCCCGGTGGTGAACGGCGAGCCCAGCCCATACTTTGGCGACTACCTGCCCGACTTCTTCGACTTCATCGTGATCGACGAGCGGCCACCGGGGCGGTGCTCGTGATAGAGCAACTGGCGCGATCTTGGAGTACTTTGCGCCAGCGGTGCAGTTGGGCTTAACAGCAACCCCGAAGCGTCGCGACAACATCGACACCTACGCCTACTTCGGGGAGCCGGTCTTTGTCTATTCTCTCAAGGACGGGATCAACGACGGGTATCTGACGCCTTTTAAGGCCGAAGGTGATTTCGACGACGCTGGACGAGTACGCCGTCTACACGCCCGACGACCAACTGGTGGAAGGCGACGTGGAGGTTGGCAAGGTCTACAAGGGCGAGGACGGGACCCCATCATCGAAATCAAGGAGCGGGAAGGCACCGGTTCGGTTGTTCCTGCGCGATATCAACCGGACGAGAAGACGTTGGTGTTCTTGCGCTACTCAAGAGCACGCCCTCGCCGTGCGCGACCTGGTGAACTACGAAGAGCGTACATCCGAACTACTGCCAACGTGGGCGGCGAACGACGGCGCATTGAAGAGCAGCACTGCACTTCCAGGACAACGGAGAAGACGATTCCCACCGTCCTCACGACTTCGCAGAAGCTCTCGACCGGCGTCGATGCCCGCAACGTCTGCAACATCGTGCTCATGCGGCCCGTGACCTGATGATCGAGTTCAAGCAGATCATCGGCTGCGGCACCTGGCTTTACGAGGGCAAGGACTATTTCACGATCTACGACTTTGTCATGCACCACCACTTCAACGATCCCGAATGGGACGGCGAGCCGGTGGACCCGGCGGCTTCGCCCTGGCGCAAGGCACCTATCCCTGCGTTTGCGAGGCTGGAACGCCTGGTCCTTGCCCCCAATGCGGAAAGCGATCTCGCGGAGTGATCCGCCTGAGCCTTGTCCAAAGTGCCACCAAAGGCCCTGCGTCTGCCAAAAGCGCGCGCGGGTGAAACTGGCGGACGGGAAGGCGCGCACCATCCAGCACATGATGGTGACCACGTTCTGGCACCCGGACGGCACGCCGATGTCGGCCCAGCAGTTCATGGAGCTCCTGTTTGGCCAGCTCCCGGACTTCTTTAAGAACGAGGACGAACTGCGACGCCTTTGGAGCGATCCCGACACACGGGCGAAGCTCCTGGCGGGGCTTGCCGACAAGGGATTCGGGAAAGAGCAACTTGCCGAAATGCAACGGGTGATCGATGCGGAGAAGAGCGATCTGTTCGACGTGCTTGCCTACGTTGCGTACGCGTTGCCGACGTTAAGCCGCGCGGAACGGGCGTCGAGGGCGAAGGTCGCGCTGGCGGCCACGTTCTCGGACAAGCAGCGGGCGTTCTTGGACTTCGTGCTTGCGCATTACGTTGCGGAAGGCGTGGGCGAGTTGGACCGGGAGAAGCTCACTCCGTTGTTGCGCCTGAAGTACAGCGACTCCATCCACGACGCCATTTCCGATCTCGGCAAGCCGGAGGATATCGGCCGGATGTTCGCGGGCTTCCAAAAGCACCTCTACATCTTCGAGGGCGAGAAGCCCTTGCCCCCGGTTTACGCGACACCCTGAGGATTTTGCCGGGTTCTTCCAAAGATAGAAGCAACGCCAAGGAGCGTCAACAAACAACTCCCGTTAGCGGGAGGCTTCTATCGAGGAAAGAACGTATGGGTAACACCTACTTTAATATGACCGATAACCAGCTTGACGACCTGTTCAAGCAGTTCCTGAGCGTGGTCGGCGTGGCGCCCACCACCTACGGCCTCACCGCCGGGAACATCACTGCCCTCACGAACTACCAAGAACAGTTCGGAGACGCCATCACCAACGTGGTCGCCACCCGCGCCGCCGCCAAAGCCGCCACCCAAACGCGCGACCTGAGCCGCACGGACGCCCTGACGTTCTTTGGCCAGCTGCTCGCCACCATCTACAAGAACCCCAGCGTCACCGACGCCATGATCGCCGAAGCCGGCCTGGTTCCGCGAGACGGCACGCGCACCAAGAAGGTGCCCTACCAGCCCGCCAACCTGAACGCGGTGCCCACGCCCAGCGGAAGCGTCACCCTCACCTGGGAGCCCAACGGCAACGCCTACGGCATCACCTACGTGGTGGAGTACCAGGCGCCCGGCGCGGAAAGCTGGACCTTCTTGGGAACCAGCACCAAGCGCCGCGAAACCTACTTCGGATTCGCGCCCGGCACCGAAGTCTGGTTCCGCGTGACCGCCACGCGCAACTCGCAAACCTCGGAGCCCTCCTATCCGGCTTCGATCTACACGCCTTCCAGCGCTCCCGCGCTCAAGATCGCGGCGTAAGTCACCTCCTGTTCCGCCGAAACCCCCTCTGCCCAAAGGCGAGGGGGTTTTGTGTTGTTTTTGGCTTCGCTTGCGGGCGTTTCTTGGGCTATGCTAGCGATTGCCATGTCACGTAAGTCTGGTCTTTCGCGTCGCGACTTCCTCGCGGCGTCGGCCGCCACCACGGCCACCGTCCTTCTGCCCACCGGAGTCTTTGCCCAAGGATCGGACACGCTCAAAATCGGTCTGATCGGATGCGGCGGACGCGGCACGGGCGCCGCCATCGACGCCGCCAACGCGGACAAGGGCGTGGTGCTGTGGTCGATGGGCGACATCTTCAAGGACCACATGGAAGGGTCCACCAACACCCTCAAGGAGAACCTGAAGGAGCGGTTCCAGGTCACTCCCGACCGCCAGTTCATGGGCTTCGACGCCTTCGAGAAGGTCATCAAGAGCGGCGTCGACGTCGTCATTCTCGCCACGCCGCCCACGTTCCGGCCCCAGCACCTGCGCGCCGCCGTGGAAGCCGGCAAGCACGTGTTCATGGAGAAGCCGGTGGCGGTCGATGCGCCGGGCGTCCGCTCGGTCATCACGTCTTCCGACCTTGCCGCCGCCAAGAAGCTCTCCATCGTGTGCGGCACCCAGCGCCGGCACGACGTGGCTTACATGGAAGCCATCAAGCGCATCCACGACGGCCAGATCGGCGAAGTGGTGGCGTGCTACGCCTACTGGAACCAGGGCGGCCTTTGGATGCACCCGCGCCAGCCCGAATGGTCCGACCTCGAGTGGCAGCTCCGAAACTGGCTGTATTTCACCTGGATCGCCGGCGACCACATCAGCGAGCAGCACATCCACAACATGGACGTGTGCAACTGGGCCATGGACAAGCACCCGGTGAAGGCCATCAGCCTCGGCGGCCGCCAAGTGCGCACCGACCCGGCCTACGGCCACATCTTCGACCACTTCGCCACGGAGTACGAGTACGACAACGGCGTGAAGATGGTGAGCATGTGCCGCCAAATCGACGGCACCGCCAGCCGCGTCGCCGAGCACGTGGTGGGCACGAAGGGAACCTCCAACGCCAACACTTGGATCAAGGGCGCCACCGACTGGCGATGGGACGGCGACCGTCCGAACCCCTACATGCTCGAGCATCGGGACCTCATCAACTCCATCCGCTCCGGCACCCCCATCAACGAGGGCCGGCGCATCGCCGAGAGCACGCTAACGGCCATTCTGGGCCGCATGGCGGCGTACACGGGCCAAGAAGTCACCTGGGATCAGGCGATGGGCTCGAACGAGGTGCTCATGCCGGCGAAGCTCAGCTTCGACGAGAAGTATCCGGTCGCGCCGGTGGCGGTTCCGGGCCAGACGAAGCTGGCGTAAATCCGCGTGACTCGACGCGACGTGGTCAAAGCGGGTCTGGCGGCGGGGGCAACCCTCGCCGCCGGGCCCGTCTTGGCGTTTTCGAGGGAGAAGCAAGCCGTGCCCAATCCAAAGTTCAAACAGAAGTACGCCCCCCATTTCGGCATGTTCCAAAACCATGCCGGTCCCGATCCGGTCGATCAGCTCAAGTTCGCCGCCGACGAGGGATTCCACGCCTGGGAGGACAACGGCATGAAGGGCCGCTCGGTAGCGGACCAAGAGCGGATCGCCAAGGCCATGGGCCAGCTTGGCATCACGATGGGCGTGTTCGTGGCGAACGACATCGACTGGACGAATCCGACGCTCACCACCGGCAAGGCCGAGCACGTCGAGCGGTTCCTGAAGAATATCTCGGAGTCCGTCGAGGTGGCGAAGCGCATGAACGCCAAGTGGATGACCGTGGTGCCGGGCACCGTGGAGCCGCGCCTGGAGCCGGGTTTCCAAACCGCCAACGTCCTTGAGGCGCTACGCAAGGCGTCCGCGTTGCTGGAGCCGCACGGGCTCGTCATGGTTTTGGAGCCGCTGAACTACCGCGACCATCCCAACCTGTTTCTGAACAAGATCGCGCAGGCGTTCGCGCTATGCCGCGCCGTGAACAGCCCGGCGTGCAAGATCCTGTTCGACATGTACCACCAGCAGGTTCACGAAGGGAATTTGATTCCCAACATGGACGCGGCTTGGTCCGAGGTGGGTTACTTCCAAATCGGCGACAATCCGGGCCGGAACGAGCCGACCACGGGCGAAGTGAACTTCCGCAACGTGTTCGCGCACATCCACGGCAAGGGCTACGCCGGCGTGTTGGGCATGGAGCACGGCAACAGCAAGCCTGGCAAGGAAGGCGAGCGCGCCCTCATCGACGCCTATCGGGCTTGCGACGCGTTCTAACGGCGCCAGAGTCGAGCCAGCAGTTCCATCATGAGCGCTAGTGCCGCAATCGGCACCAGAACGCGGGTGAAGAACCAATGGACCGAACGGTGACGGAGGCTTCCCATGCTCGTCGGCTGACGCAACGACTGGCGCAACATCGCCAGCGATTCCTGCTCAATAGCTGCGGCACGCTCGCGAACTTGGGCGAGGAGTACCGCCTGCTCTTCCGCTGAAGGAGTCTCATCCTCCCCGTGGCTTTGCCGCCAAAGAATTTGGATCGCGGCGAGTTCCTCGGGCTTGGCGTCATCCATGGTGTTTCGTCCTGCGTAGCTTAAGGACGGGAAATGGCGTCATTCACGTTTCGAATCTGGACAGGGTGCGGGTAAGGTTGAGCGAATGCCGCGTTTGGAAGTCCGCGACATCGTAATGGAGTTCCCCGCCGTTCGCGCGCTCGACGGCGTGAGCCTCTCGTTTGAATCGGGAGAGGTCCACGGCATCGTCGGCGAGAACGGGGCGGGCAAGAGCACGCTCATGAAAATCCTGAGCGGGCTGCAAGAGCCCACCCAAGGGGAGATCCTCCTCGACGGCAAGCCGCTACGGCTGTCCGGCGTCCGCGACGCGATCCAGCACGGCATCGCCATGATCCACCAAGAGTTGAACCTGGTGGACGAGCTGACGGTCGCCGAAAACGTCTTTCTGGGCCGAGAACTCAGCCGTCGGGGCATCCTCGACCGCGCCGCGATGCAAGCCGAAACCGCGAAGTTCCTCGCGGAAGTGAAGGCGGGGTTCGCGCCTTCGGACCGCGTGGGCGACCTCTCGATCGCGGGCAAGCAACTTGTCGAAATCGCGAAGGCGCTTGCCCTGAACGCGTCGATCCTCATCATGGACGAGCCCACCGCGGTGCTGAGCGATCCCGAAGCCGACGCGCTCTTCGCGCTGATCGCCCGCTTGCGGGCGAACGGGGTCACGGTGCTGTACATTTCGCACCGCCTCGTCGAGGTCTGCGCCATCTGCGACCGCATTACGGTGCTGCGAGACGGGAAGTGGGTGAACACGGTGGACGGCAAAGCCGCCAATCCGGGCGATCTGGCGGGCATGATGGTGGGACGCGCCCTAACCGATTTCTATCCTCCCAAGACGCCTGCTCCCGGCGGCGCCCCGGCTCTGGAAGTGCGCGGCGCGGTGGTGCCCGGCTACGTCCACGGCGTGGACCTTTCAGTGCGGCCCGGCGAGATCGTGGGTCTTGCCGGACTGGTCGGCGCGGGTCGAACCGAGCTCGGCGAGGCGATTGTGGGAGCCCGTCCCATGAAGGAGGGCGAGGTCCTCGTGGACGGCAAGCCCGTCCGCATCCGCAACCCTCGCGAGGCGATGAAGCACGGCATCGCCTACGTCAGCGAAGACCGCAAGGGCATCGGCTTGATCCTCGGCTTGAACGTCATCGAGAACACCACGCTGGCGAACCTCAACGCCTACGGTAAGCCGTTCATCAACCAGCGGGCGGAACGCGACTCCACCGAACGGTGGAAGCAAGACTTGGACATCCGCGCAGGCGACCTCGAAGCGGCGATCCTTTACTTGAGCGGCGGCAACCAGCAGAAGGTGGCGATCGCCAAGTGGCTGGAAACCAAGCCGAAGGTCCTCATCCTCGACGAGCCGACGCGAGGCGTGGACGTGGGCGCCAAACGCGAGATGTACAACCTGATCCAGAAGCTCGCCGCGGAAGGCATGGCGTGCCTCGTGATCTCCTCTGAGCTACCCGAGATCATCGGCCTCTGCCACCGGGCGGTGGTGTTGCGCGAGGGGCATCTCATGGGCGAGGTTCCCGAAGGTTCGCTTACCGAAGAGGCGATCATGCACCTCGCCGCGGGTGTCGGGGCGGGTGCCGCGTGAGGAAGGGTTTCCTCCAGGACTACGGCGTCCTCATCGCTTTCGTCGTGCTTTTCGCGATCAACGTGGTCACCCGGGGCGGCTCGTTCTTGCAACCGCAGAACCTGTTGAACCTGGTGAGCCAAAACGCCGACATCGGGCTGATCGCGGTGGGCATGACGTTCGTGATCATCGCGGGCGGCATCGATCTCTCGGTCGGCAGCTTGCTTGCGCTTTGCGGCGCCATCGGCCTGCTTTCGCTGAACAAGACGCAGTCGATGCCCGTGGCGCTGGCGGCGGCGGTCGGGGTGGGCGCGTTCACCGGCTTCCTCAACGGTCTCGTGATCTCGTTCGGACGCGTCGCGCCCTTCATCGTGACCCTTGCCGGCCTGGCGGGTTTCCGCTCTCTCGCGATGGTCGCGGGCAGCGGCGGCGAAATCCGCTCGCAGGTTTCCGCGTTCCAGAACATCGGCTTTGGCGGTTTGCCCATTCCCGGCACCGCTGACCCAACTGGCAAGCCGCTCTCGCTCTATTGGGTGGCGGTGGCGTTCTTGGTGGTTGCGCTACTGGCTGGCGTGCTGCTCAACCGAACCCGATTCGGCAGGCACGTCATCGCGGTGGGCTCGAACGAGCAAGCCGCGCGCTACTCGGCGATCGACGCCAACCGCGTGAAGGTGGCGACCTACGTGATCGTGGGCACGCTGGCGGGACTCGCCGCGTTCTTCGTTACGGCTCGCCAAAACTCGGTGGGCACGGGCTCGACCGGGTTGTACTACGAGCTCGACGCCATCGCGGCGGTCGTCATCGGCGGCACCAGCCTGCGGGGCGGCCGCGGACGGATTTGGGGCACCGTGGTGGGCGTCTTACTCCTCACGCTCATCGCGAACATGATGACGGCGTACCGAATCGACCCGAACTGGCAGGGCTTGGTGCGCGGAATGGTCATCCTCATCGCGGTGCTCATGCAGCGTGGCTCGAAATCCGAGTGAACATTCGCCGCGCGCTTGGGGCAAAATCAGCTTAGTTCCACAGTGAGGGATTACTTTCATATGAAGAAGCACGTTGTTTCCTGGATTGCCGCAGCGGTGGCGGCTGCCGTTTTGGTTGGATGTCAGGGCTCGGGAGGGACGAGCGCCGGCGGTTCTGCCCCGTCGGGCCAGCCTGCCGGCAAGCGGTTCAAGGTCGGTGTTTCCATTCCCGCCGCAGACCACGGCTGGACGGCTGGCGTGAAGTACTGGGCGGAAGTGGCGACGAAGCTACACGGCGATATCGATTGGATCGTGGAAGACGCCAAGACCCCCGCCGAGCAGATCAGCGACCTTGAGAACCTTCAGGGCCAAGGCGTGGACGCCTTGGTGATCCTCGCCACCGAAAGCACGCCGCTCACTCCGATCGCGGAGAAGCTCCACGACGCGGGCATCCTCATCGTCAACGTCGACCGCGGCTTCACCAAGCCCGTCGCCGACGTGTTCATCGAGGGCGACAACAAGGAGTTCGGCAAGAAGTCGGCGGAGTTCATGGTGAAGAAGCTGAACGGCGCCGGCAACATCGTCATTCTGCGCGGCATCAACTGCACCGTGGACGACGACCGCTACAACTCCGCTATGGAGGTCTTCAAGGCCAATCCCGGTATCAAGATTCTTGCCGCCGAGCGCGGCGAGTGGAACCGCGAAAAGGCGGACAAGGCGATGCAGAACATCCTGATCGCCAACCCCAAGATCGACGCCATTTGGGCGAGCGACGACGACATGGCGCTCGGGGCCGAGAACGCCCTGAAGGCGGCAGGCCGCGACAAAGGCACTTGGATGCTCGGCGGAGCCGGCATGAAGGACATCGTCAAGCGCGTGATGGACAAGGACCCGATGTACCCGGCGAATATCACCTATCCGCCCAGCATGATCGCGGTCGGCATCCAAACGGCGGCGGGAATGCTCCGCGCCGGCAAGGACGAGGCGAAGAAGTACATGCCCAAGCACATGAAGCTGGACGTGGAACTCGTCACTCCGGAGAACGCGAAGGACTTCTACTTCCCCGATTCGATCTACTAAGGATCAAAGCAGAACGGGTCCGGGAGACATCTCCCGGACCCGTTTCAGTTTGAGACCCTCGATTAGAGGGGCTTGATGCGGATGTTGCGATACCAGACCCGGTTGCCGTGGTCTTGCAGCACGATGAAGCCCTTGGGGCTCTGGCCGAACTTGGGGAACTCGGCGAACTTGGACTTCTTGTAGCGATCCGTCCAGTCCTTGGAGTTGACGTCGTACTCCACGACCTTCACGCCGTTCATCCAGTGCTGGATGTGCTTGCCCTTGGCAACGATGCGCACCTCGTTCCACTGTCCCGCCGGCTTAACGGTGACCTTGGAGCAGGCGTACAGCGCATAGCATGCGCCGGCGCTCGTCGCGGGGTTGCGTCCGTCGGGGTGGCGGGCGTTGTCCAGCACCTGCATCTCGGGAGCCGAGTGCCATACGGCGCCAAAGCCCTTGGCGGCTCGGTAGAAAATGCCCGAGTTGCCGCCCGGCTCGATCTTCCAATCCATGCGAAGATCGAAGTCGCCGAACTGCTCGGTCGTGCTGATGTCGCCGCCTTCGACTCCCGGCGTGTAAGCAATGACGCCGTTGTCCACGCTCCAACCCATGGGTACGAGACCCTTGGGCCAAGCCGTCCAGCCCGCCATCGTCTTGCCGTTGAACAGCGGGCGGAAGCCCTCCGCCGACTCCCAACTGGAGGCGGCTTGGGCGGTGATCGAAAGTGCGATGAGAGTGGTGATCATCCTGATTTCCTACTTGTAGATGGGCAGCGTCCAGGGCTTGCGGTAAGGGCGGGAGTACGCCAGGGTGTCGCGACCCGCCTTGCCGACGAGATCGTTCTTGGCCTTGTCCCACGCCACCGTCTGGCCTGCCTGCAGGGCGGCGTTCACCAAGTGGCAAACGATCGTGGTTTGGGCAACCGAGGCGATGTCGCCGCGCGGGGCCTCGCGAGACTTCAGGCAGTCCAGCCAGTTTCGCCAGTGGTCGGTGGGCACCGGGTCGGCTTGCTCCTTGGGAAGTTCCTTGCCATCCGGGTCGAGAATCGTCCAGCCGCCGCGCCAAACGCGAAGCGTCTTGCCGTCGGCGGAGATGAACTCCGTGCCGTGGCCGGGCTTGCCCGGGTGGTCTCGCAGAACCGACCAGTGCATGATGAACTCGGGGTTCGCGAACTTGAGGAGGGCCTCGGTGACGTCCGGAGCGTCTCGGTCGTCGTCCAGAATCGCGTACTGTCCGCCGAGCGCCGTGACCTCGGTGGGCATGAGCAGGTCGAGTCCGGCACTCATGCCGAGCAGGGCGATGTCCATCATGTGGACGCCCCAGTCGGTGGTGAGGCCGCCGCCGGTGTTCATAACCCAGCGCCAGTTCCAGTGGACCTTGTTCGACTGGTACGGCGTCATCTTGGCGGGGCCGACCCAGAAGTCGTAGTCCAGGTTCGCGGGCGCGGTTTCGACCTTGCCCTTGCCGATGCGCGTGCCGTCCGCAATCCAGGCGCGGCACTGCGTGATCTTGCCGAGCTTGCCGGCGCGGATGTAGGCGATGGCGTCGGTGAACTCGCGGGTGCTTCGCTGCCAGGTGCCAACCTGCACGATCTTCTTGTGCTGCTTCACGGCGGCCGCCATGGACCGAGCCTCGGTGATGTCGTGGCTGATCGGCTTCTCGCAGTAGGCGTCCTTGCCCGCCTCCACCGCGTGGATCAGGTTCAGGGCGTGCCAGTGGTCCGGCGTGCCGACGATGACCGCGTCGATGTCCTTTCGCTCGAGCATCTTGCGGTAGTCCTTGTAAACGTCGGGCGCCTTGCCGTACTTCTTTTCAACGTCCTTGAAGTCGTTGGGCACGCGATTGTCGTCCACGTCGCACAGCGCCGCCACTTCCACGTCGTCAAAGCCCATCAGGCTGCGCATGTTCGAAGCGCCCATGCCTCCACAACCGATGAGGCCGATGACGACCTTGTCGTTGGCGCCCGGTTTGCGCTTGTTGCCCGAGCCGGGCATGGCGAAGGCGCCAGGAATGAGCCCCATTCCCAGCGCGGTGCCCACCGCGGCTTTACCCACGAAATCCCTTCGAGTCATGTCGTTCTTGCTCATGAATGCTCCTCGTTTGCGCGTTTTACCTTTGCTCAAGCTCTTTGATGCGGATATTTCGGAAAGCCATGCGGTTCCCTTGGTCCTGAAGCACGATATAGCCCCGCTTTCGGGTGCCGTAGCCCTCGTATTCCGCGAACTTGCTGAGCGCCACCCGCTTCTTCCAGTCTTCCGTGCCGATGTCGTACGAAACGACCAACTGACGGTTCAGCCAATAGTCCACGTGCGTACCCTTGGCAACGATGCGCACCTCGTTCCAGTAGCCCGCCGGCCGCGCCACGCTGCGTACGCAGGGATACAGCCCGAAGCAGGCGCCCGCCGAGGACTCCGCGAAACGTCCATCCGCTGCGCGGTCGTTGTCCAGGAACTGCATCTCCGGCCCAATGTGCCAGGGAAACTCAACGTCCTCGGTGGCGCGGAAAATGACGCCGCTGTTGCCGCCCTCAGAAGCCTTCCACTCCAACCGCAGGTCGAAGTCGCCGTACTGCTTTCGGGTCGTCAAGTCGCCGCCCTTGCCGGGGTCGAGTTCCAGCCGAATCTCGCCCGCCATCGAGCGCCAAGTGCCGGGGACATCGGTCTGTTTCCAGCCGCGGAACGCGGCGAGCGACTTCCCGTCGTAAAGAAGCTCGAAGCCCTCTTTCGCCTCTTCGGGCGAGAGCACGTTGGTGGGCGGGGCTTCCGTCGGCACCTTGGCCACCGCGTTCTCGGGCACGGCGTTCAGCGTTTTCCACGCTTCGGTGGTCCAAAGGTCGGCACCCGACTTGCTCATCAGCCCCTGGTTGAGGCGGATGTACATCACGTTGCCGGGAACCAAGTCCGTGATTTCCAAGAAGACCTTCTTACGGTCTCGCGAGACGGACACGCTTCTCACGACCACGCCCCGCTCGTCCACCTTGGGGCCCCCAACGGCATCGGTCGCCTGATATCGCCAGGTGCGCACCTGATAATCGCCCGGGCTCTCCCCGAGGCCTTCCTTCAAGGGCTGCGTCAGTTCGAGTTCCAAGCCGTTGGTCTTCGCGCGAACCGCGAGAAGCTCGAACGGAGCCTTGCCGTTGAACTTCAGCCGCTGAATCGCTCCGGACTCGCCCACGTACAGCTTCCGATCGCGTCCCCACGCCATCCGGTTCACCCCGCCCAGGAGGCCCTGGGAGAAGCGGAACGCCGTGCCTTGGTCAACCCCGTTCACGGACTCCACGAACACGCGGGTAATGCCGCCAAGCGCATCGCCGACCAGAATCTGGTCTCGATAGGGGCCGGCACCGAGCGCCACCGGCTGGCTGGGAGCCATGCAAGCCTCACCGTAAGGCAGCCAGGCTAGCGGCGCCGCTTCGGGCGTCTTCGAGTCTGGTTTGACGGGTTGGCTGCCACTGACGGCGCCCGGCTGAACAAAAAGGAGCTTGGGCGCAGGCGCCGAGTCCCCCAGTTGATCGGTGGCCAAGAGCGTATTCTTCGGGCCCGAACCGACGCCGTTTCCGCCTCGGATGCTCGAAGCCATGATCTCGAACTTGCCGTCCAGGGCGATCTTCAGTACCTTGCCGCGCTCTCGGTTTTGGCTGGCGGCGGCTCGGCCCTGGGAGTTCACCTCGGTGCACATCGTGGCGTAGAAGAACCCCTTGTCGAACGTCAAGCCGGAGAAGCCGTCCTCCGTCGCCCATCCTCCCGCCACCTTCTCCACGGTGCCGGCCCTCAGGTCCTTGATGCGGCTCAACTCGCCCTGCTGGAGGATGTAGAGGGCTCCGTTGGCGAACTTCATGCCGTTCGGAGCCTTCAAGCCGGTTGCGAGCCGGTTGACGGCGACCTTGCCCAGATCCTTACCGCTCAGCCCGTCCACGACGAACACGTCGCCTGCCGCCGTGCAATACGCCAGCCTGCCGTCGCCGAGGAAGTCCATGCCCGTCACCACGGCTTTGGTGTCCGGCACGGCCGTTTCCACCTCAAACGCCGGATGGACCGCCTTCAGGGGAAGCGCGTCGCCCGGCTTGGCGCGGCCCGTCGGGTCCACGATCTCCTTGAAACCGGGGGCGGTGGCAATGCCTTCGACGCCGGGGGTCGAAAGGGCGGTGAGCGGAACGATGTCGAAGTACCCCGCGCCGGGTGCCTTCCACTCTAGGCGCAGGAACTCCTTCTCCGTGTTGTCGAAGTACTCGATTTGCAGCGGGTACTCGCCTGCCGCCAGCGTGATCGTGCCCTCCTTGGGGGTGCCCGCGTTCAAGCCGTCGTTGTTGATCGCCACCTTGTCGCCGATCGTGAGGATCGAGCCGTCGTCGCTGGTCAATCGGAACGTGTAGTCGCCCGGCTTCTCGATCGTAAGGGTGCCCGTAACCACCGCGTAGAACTGGTCTGAGGGATCGACGCTGAACGCCGAACCCACGATGTCGACCGTGTAGGTCACAAACGCGGCGTTCGGCTTCTGGTCGGGCAGGAGCTTCGGGATCCGTTCAAGGTTCTTCCCAATCGAATAAACGCGAACGGCGACGCCGGGCTGTCGCCCTTGGATGGTGGGCGGTGCGGCGAGCAAAGAGACGGCAAGGAGCGTGGAGAGCATAGCCACGCCGAAGCTTAACCCAACGAAGGGCTTTGGTGGAACGGGGCGGCGACTTTTCGTTGCCCGCAACTCAACCGCGCATGACAGGTCTCTAGGGTTGGGCCCTTGTTTCCGCCCGGAGAACGCTCCGGGCGGCTTTTTTGTCGTTAGGCGCGAGCGTGCCGTCCAAGACCATCTCGGTCAACTTCTGCTTCCAAGCGCCGACTTCGGGTCCCGGCTCTAAGCCCAGCTCCGCCATGATCTCGCCCCCCGAGAGCGGGCTTTCCAGAGTCGACGCCGGCGTTTGATGGCGGACTCGCTCTACGGTCTCTTTGATGGGGGCAAGGTCGAGCACCCGCACCCCCGGACGCAGACCTGCCGCATCTGCTTCGACCAAGCGCATGAGGCGGTCGAGATGTTCGCCCAAATCTCGCACAAGGCGTCGCGCCGCGCTATCCGAGAACTTCGGGGCGCTGCCCAGCCTCATGTGGTTCTTCACCAAGAGGGCGACCGCGTCCACGTCGTCGTTCGAGAACTTGAGGCGCCGCAGGATCTCCCGCGTCATCGTCTCGCCCAGCGACTCGTGCCCGAAGAAGCGCGTGTTGCCTTCTTCGTCCACAAACCGCGTCGCGGGCTTGCCCACGTCGTGGAGAAGGCAAGCCAGGGAAAGTAGGAGGTCTCCGGAGCCGGCGTTGCGCAGGACCAGAAGCGTATGCTCCCAAACGTCGAGATGGTGGAATCGGCCCTGCTCTACGCCGACCATCGCGCGGAACTCGGGCGCGAACTGGTCGAGGAGCCCAAGGTCCATCAGGTCCGCCATGGCGCGGTCCGCGTTGGGCTGGAGAAGCATCTTGGCGAACTCGTCGTGGATGCGCTCGAAGCTGATGATCGCCAGCCTTGGCGCCTCTTCGCGGATCGCCTCGAACAGCCCGGGAGCGGGCTGGAACCCCAGCTTCCACCGGAAACGCACCGCCCGAAGCATCCGCAAGGGGTCGTCGCGGAAGGTGGCGACGGGGTCGAGGGGCGTGCGCAGAGTCTGCGTCTTAAGGTCGTCCAAGCCTGCGCCCAGAGGGTCCCATAGCTCGTCCGTGTGCAGATTCCTGAACAGTGCGTTGACCGTGAAATCCCGCCGCCGGGCGTCTTCTTCAAGCGTTGCGGGCTCCACATCGGGTTTGCGGGAGTCCGGATCGTAACTTTCGCGCCGAGCCGTGACCACCTCGACGTTCACGCCCTGCACGTGCACCATCGCGGTGCCGAACCGGGCATAGGTCACGGGCGGAATCGAGGAGGCGCCGCGCCGGTACAGAAGCTCGGCAACTTCGGCGGACGAACCCTCCAAAACGAGATCGAGGTCGGGCGAGCCGCCCAGTCCGAGAAGGTCGTCGCGCACGCAACCGCCCACCAGCCAAAGCCGGTTCTCAAAGGGGGTGTTTCGCGTTGCCTCGCGGAGCGCGTCCAGCGCCTCGGACATGGGCTAAGTGTACACATGCGTCGTACAATGGTCTCGGCATGCGTGCCGTACGCTGGACTCTGTACGGGGTGTTCGCCGTCGCCCTGACGGGGGTAATGGCGCTCCTGCCGATCGTGTTCGCCCACCGGGTCGATCGCTTCCGTTTCTTGGAGGGCCGCTCCCCCCACCAGTACGGCGTCATGCCCCATCTGGAAACCCTGACCGACACGACGCCGATGTCGGAGTTTCGCCTCTACACCTGGAAACGGGACTACGCCACGGTCCTCGAGAACGCCCGCCGCGAGCTGGCCGACATGGGCTACAAGCGAAAGCCGGGCAAGGCGGAGTATTGGGTGGGTCCCCAACAGACGGTTTGGCTGACCGCCGCCAAATGCGAAACGTTGAGGGATGAGGCGCGAGCCCCGCAAAACGCCGAGTGGACGACCGTGATCGTGGATAACGACGCCCCGGAAACGTGGCTCTCCAAGGTCCGCGTATGGTTCGCTCCAGAGTGGTAATCCGGGCGTTTTGAACCTAAAGAGGTACAATAACCTATGCCTTCCTCCATCCGCAACATCGGCATCATTGCGCATGTCGATCATGGCAAGACCACTTTGGTCGACGCCATCTTCAAGCAGGCGGGCACGTTCCGCGAAAACCAGCACATGCGGGATCGCGTGATGGACAGCAACGACCTCGAGCGCGAGAAGGGCATCACGATCCTTTCCAAGGTCGCCAGCGTTCGCTACAAAGACGTTAAGATCAACATCGTCGACACCCCCGGCCACGCCGACTTTGGCGGCGAGGTCGAGCGCGTGCTCAGCATGGTCGACGGCGTTTTGCTGGTTGTCGACGCCTGCGAAGGCCCCCGTCCGCAAACCCGGTTCGTGCTGAAGAAGGCGTTTGCGAACGGCCTCAAGCCGATCGTTTGCGTGAACAAGATCGACCGGGAGGGCGCACGTCCCCTGGAAGCCTACGACAAGACGATCGACCTGTTTATCGACTTGGGCGCAAGCGAGGAAGACCTGTTCTTCCCGCACCTCTACACCAGCGGCCACGGCGGCTTCGCCCGCGTTTCGCCCGATGGCGGCGAGAGGGACATGCGGGAGCTGTTCGAGATGATCGTCAACTCGGTCCCGCCTCCCAACGTGGAGACGGAGGGACCGTTCCTGCTCCAGATCAACAACTTGGACTGGAGCGACTATCTGGGCCGGATGTTCGGCGGCAAGATCCTCAAGGGAACCGTGAAAGTGGGTGACCGGATGCAGCTCCACCGCCCCGGATCGGAGAAGGCGATCGGCTTTAACGTGACCAAGCTGTGGGTCTACGAAGGCATCCAGCTCAAGGAAGTCGAAAGCGTTTCGGCGGGCGAGATCGTGATGATGTCGGGGCTGGACGGCGTGTTGATCAGCGATACCATCTGCACGCCCGACACCTCGGAAGCGTTGCCGGCGATCAAGGTTGAACCGAGCACGCTCAGCATGAACTTCTTCGCGAACAACTCGCCGCTGGCGGGCAAGGACGGTGGCAAGTTCCTCACGATCCACAAGATCAAGGAGCGGCTGGAGAAGGAAGAGGTGGTCAGCGTTTCCATCGAGATCGACCGCGACGCCCCCTCCGACACCGTGAAGGTCGCCGCGCGAGGCGAGCTTCAGTTGGCGATCCTCATCGAGACGATGCGCCGCGAAGGCTTCGAAATGCAGATTTCCCGACCGCAGGTCATCTTCAAGCGCGAAGGCGACCAGATTCTCGAGCCGTACGAGATCGTCACCCTCGAGTTGCCGGACGACGGCATGGGCGACGTGATGGAAGAGATGGCGCGCCGCAAGGGCGAGATGCTTAACATGAGCAGCGAGGGCGGCACGACGCTCCTCGAATACTCCATCCCGACCCGCGGCTTGATCGGATTCCGCTCGAACTACCTCACCCTCACGCGAGGTTTGGGCATCATGTCGTCCCTTTACGAGGGCTACAAGGTGTACAAAGGCGAGGTCACGAGCCGCTCTCAGGGCGCCCTCATCGCCAAGGACCCGGGCAAGCTCACGCGATACGCCTACGAGGACGTGCAAGAGCGCGGCACCTTGTTCTATCCCGTCGGCACCGAGGTGTACGGCGGCATGATCGTCGGGGCTTGCAGCCGCGACGAGGACATGATCGTGAACGCAACCAAGGAGAAGGCGGCGACCAACATGCGCTCCGCGACTTCGGACACCACGACGGTGCTCGATCCGCACAAGGAGATGTCCTTGGAGCAGGCGCTGGCTTGGCTACGCGAGGACGAACTCCTCGAAGTGTCGCCGAAGCTGCTCCGCTTCCGTAAGAAGATCCTCGACCACAGCGAGCGCCGCGTTTCCGAACGCCGCAGCGAAGTCGCCAGCGTTTAGTCCCGGGTCGATGGTCCCGGGACCATTGGCACCGGGCGAGAATCCGCCCTAACCTATGGGTGTGGCATGGCAACGTGCCGCAAACGGAGGTTAGTCATGGGTATCACCATCGGAGATTCTCTCGCCGTCGTCGCGACGCTTGTGGGCGTCGGACTTTCGCTTTGGGCGTTATTGGTTGCGCTCTCGTTGCTTTTCGAGGACCGGGCAAAGGCTGCCCAAGCGGTCGTTAGCTCCTCACCGTGGAAGCCGCTTCTGCTTGGCGCCATGCTGGTGCTCACGCTCGGCGTCCTGTTCCTCGCCCTTGCGGGCTCGGTGGTGCCGCCCGTGAAGCTCGCGGGCGTTATCGGCTTGCTGTGGATGCTTTCCCAGGCGGCGATCGGAGCGACGGGCTTGGCTCGGTTCGCGGCTGAGCGTGTGCGCCAGATGGACCCCGAGTGCTCGCCGTACCGCGCCGTGGTGCGCGGGACCGGGTTCCTGGTCATCGCCGGATTCCTGCCGTTCTTGGGTTGGTTCGCGTTCACCCCGCTTGTGCTGTGCACGGCGCTGGGGTCCAGCGTGCTCGCCATGTTCCGACGCGAATCGGTCGTCGTCCCTCCGGTGATCCTGCCGTGAAACTCACCCGCCGCGAGAGCTTGGGCATCGGCTTGGCGGCGGGTGCCGGCGTAGCCTTGGCCGGGTGCAACCGACTCCCAGGGTTAGACGCCCGGCGCGAACCCGTTGCGCCCGGCGCGCCAAACGACCCGGTCGACCGCGTGCTCGACCGGGTGGGCTTCGGCCCGACCCAAGCCGACCGGGAGCGGGTCCGAAAGATGGGCATCCCGGCGTTCCTGGACGAGCAACTCGCCCCCAAAGACGGGTTCGCAAACGACGAACCGGTCCTCGCGCTCAAACTGCGACACCTCGAAGCGTTCGAGTTGGAAAGCGCCGAACTACGCGACGAGCCCGACCACGAGGTCCTTCGTCAGCTGCAGCAGGCGACCATCGTGCGTGCGGTCTACAGCCGGTGGGGGTTGCGCGAGCGCATGGTCGATTTCTGGACCAACCATTTCAACATCTACGCCCGCAAAGGGCTGGCGGCGTATCGGGTCCCTAAAGATCAGACCGACGTCGTTCGCGCCCATGCGCTGGGATCTTTCCCCGAGATGCTGCGCGCGTCGGCGCACTCCACGGCGATGCTCGTTTATCTCGACAACCAGGTGAACGTGGCGGGGGTGCCGAACGAGAACTACGCCCGCGAACTCATGGAGCTACACACGCTTGGCGTGGGCGGGGGCTACACCCAGCGCGACGTGCAAGAAGTGGCGCGCTGCTTCACGGGCTGGACTCACGAAACGAGATTGCTCCGACCCCGAGGCCAATTCCGGTTCAATGCCGACCTTCACGACGACGGGCCGAAGACCGTGCTCGGCCACGCCATTCCGGCGGGCGGGGGCGAGAAGGACGGCCAACGCGTGCTCGACATCCTGATCGGCCATCCCAGCACCGGGAAGTTCCTGGCCAAGAAACTCTGCCGCTACTTCTTGGGCGAAGATGGGCAAGCGCTTGAGCCGACGGTCGCCGAAGCGTATCGCAAGAGCAACGGTGACATTCCCTCGATGCTCCGCCCGATCCTGTCCTCAAAGGCATTGCTCGCGGGCCGGGGCGTGGCACGCCGCCCCTTCGACTATCTGGCTGCGTGTCTGCGGGCGACGGGCGCCGACACCGACGGCGGCAAAGCCGTTCAAGACCACCTGGAACGCATGGGGCAGCCCCTGCACCAATGGCCGATGCCGGACGGCTATCCCGACAAAACCGCCGCTTGGACCGGTTCGTTGCTCGCCCGCTGGAACTTCGCCCTAGCCCTGTGCGCGAACGAGATTCGCGGCACGCGGGTGCCTGACGAAGTACAGGTGCTGGCATCGAACCTGTGCGCCCCTGCCTTCCAATGGAGATGAGCATCGATGGCTGACTGGACCCAAGACCTTTGCGAGACGCCTCCTCCGACGCTTAGTCGGCGCACGTTGTTTGCCGGCCTCGGCGCGGAGATCCTGATGCTGAACGGCGTGCAGGCCATGCTCCAGGAGGGCCACGACGGCCATGTTGTCGTCGTCATCTTTCTTCGAGGCGGCATGGACGGCTTGAATGTCGTGGCGCCCTACGCGGAAGACGCGTACTATCGGGGCCGGCCCACCGTGGCGATCGCGAGCCCCAAGGACAGGAGAAGCGCAGGGCGCGATCGCCTCATCGATCTCGACGGGTTCTTCGGGCTCCATCCCAAGCTTTCGCCGCTCTTCCCCATGTTCGAGGCAGGCGAGCTGGCGTTGGTCCACGCGGTCGGGTCGGGCGACCAGACGCGGTCGCACTTCGAAGCGATGGCGTCTATGGAGCGCGGCCTCAACTCGGGAAGCGGCGGCGCAGCCGGCTGGCTCGGTCGGTATCTGGCGAACAACCCGACTGCGAACACCTCACCGCTCCGCGCCTTGGCGCTGGGCGCGCTTATGCCCGATTCGTTGCGCGGAGCCACAGAAGCGATCTCGGTGCCCTCGCTCGACGAGTTCCGGCTTCTGGTGCCCAAGGGACTTGGCCGGGAGGATGACGTCGTGCGCTTGCTGGAAAGGGAGTACCGAGCGGGGGACGACCCCATGGCGCACGCCGGACGCGAGACTCTGAAGGTCCTCAAGACCCTGCGCGAGATGACCGACCGAAAGCCCAAGCCGGAGAACGGCGCCGCCTACCCCGACTCCGACCTCGGACAGGGCCTGCGGCAAGTCGCGGCGCTGATGCGGGCCAATGTCGGCCTCCAGATCGCGTGCCTGGACCGCGGCGGCTGGGATACCCACGTGGCGCAGGGCGGATCGACCGGCTTGCAGGCGAACCTGGTGGACGACCTCGGGCGTAGCCTCGCCGCGTTCCGCAAAGACCTGGGCAGCCAATGGTCGCGCATGACCGTGGTGGCGATGACCGAGTTCGGGCGCCGCGTGAACGAGAACTCCGGCTTGGGAACGGACCATGGAAGGGGTAGTGCGATGTTCGTGATGGGAGGCAAGGTGCGCGGTGGCCGCGTGGTCGCCGAGTGGCCAGGACTGGAGCCCGCCCAAACCGAAGACGGCGACCTCCGGGTAACCACCGACTACCGCCAAGTGCTGGCGGAGATCACGGAGCGACGATTGAGAGCGCGCTCGGTAGGCACGGTGTTCCCGGGCCTGCAATACAAGCCGCTGGGACTTCTCGCCTAAGCGACGTCGGGGTCGAGGAAGATCCCCATCGGCGAGACGCCGATCGTCATAAGCAGGGTCAGAAAGCAGCCGTTGACCGTGTTGCCCACCACGTAGCCCAGATGCTCGTGCGGCTCGAAGGCGATGGTCTGGCTCTTGCTGGTCCAAGTGTTGTCGACGGTGACCGTGTGCAGGCCCGGCTTGACCTTGGTCACGAACGAGTCGTTCCAGTTCAGGGTCGCCAGAAGCTCCTCGTCGACGTACACGTGGATCACTCGGTACGTGCAGTCCTTCGGCGAGTTCCGACGGATGGCGAGCACGGCGGCTTCGTCGCGGTCGTCGGGGGCTGGCCTTGGCATAGACTCGCCCAATTCTACGCCGCCGCGCCTACTTTAGGAGCGACCATATCCGATGTTTGCGCCAATGCCGCCAGACCCGCAACGGGTACGAGAACATGTTCAGCACGTCGCGGTACAAATCCAGCACCGCACCCCACTCTTCGCCGAGTCTCCGCCGGGTGAGCAGAGCTGCCAGATCGTAAACGTAATAGAACAGATAGCCGGCGTTCAAGGCCAACGCTTCGAACACGCCCGCCACCCCGAGCTGCCGGCAGGCAACGAAGATCGCCACCGACGACCCCGCAAGCCCCATGAGGAACATGCCGAGGAAGCTCAGGTCGCGCCGGGCGAAGAGCACGTAAAGGGTTGCCACCGCCGGGCCCGCGATGACTGCGCCGAACGGCCAGCCGAGATTTCGAATCTCCTTGCCCACCAAGCCAAGGGCGAACAGCAGCAGCGGGGCGAGGAGGGCGGACACGGTCTGCTCCCAAGGCTTGCCCTTGCCGAACCGCCGCATGAGGCTGAGCCCGAGCAGGCAGCCCAAAAGCATCGGGAGCGATCCCGACAGGGGCATCGGCCGGAACGGCGCGGTCGCCAACCCGATCGCCACCGCCAGCGTTCCCAAGTGGAGGAGCATCACGCGGCGCACAAAGCCGACCACGACCGGCCAACGCTCTTCGGCGACGTTGCCAGGAATCTCGATCGGCTCGGGCACGTACGACGGGATGTGCATCTATCGCCCCTTGCGTGAGAGAGGTTCGCGGGCGGCTTCGGCAACGGCTTCGGCGTAGCGTGCGCTTGCCCCCAAGTTCGCTTCCACCAGCTTCCTTGCCGCTTCGCCCATCGCCGCCCGCTCCGCCGGGTGGGAAAGCAGAAACTCGATCTGGGCGGCAAGTTCGGCGGGCGTGTCGGCTTCGTTGGTCGCTCCCGCCAGCCGCGCCGCCTCGGCAACATCGCGGAAGTTCTGCATGTAGCACCCGTGTAGGACCGGCTTGCCGTGGGCGAGGGGCTGCAGCAGGTTCTGGCCACCGTGGTCCACGAAGCTCCCACCGATGAGCACGATGTCGGCGATCGCGTACACGGAGCCGAGCTCGCCGTACGAATCCAGCACCACGTAGGACACCGGTGCGGGAGGCGTGCCCTGCGACCTTCGCCAACTCCCCGGCACTTTGGCGGCAAGAGCTTCGGCTCGCTCCAGATGCCTGGGCGCGTGGACAATAGCGAGCCGATCCAGTCCAAACAACCGCAACGCTTCGAGAACGAAGTCCTCTTCCTCGCTGGACCGGGTCGAGCCGATGACCAAAACGGGCCGATCGGCGATGAGGCCCAACTCGGCTCGCCAGTCGCGTTCGCCTCCGTCTTGTTCGGCGGCTTGGTCGTACTTGCAGTTGCCGAAGATCTCGGCGCTCTTCGCCCCAAGCGCGAGGATGCGCTCCGCGTCCTTCGGCGTCTGCATGAGGCAACGATCCACCTGCGCGAGCAGCACCCGGTAGAAGAACTTCAGCTTGGACGAGCGCGGGAACGACCGGTCGCTGATGCGGCCGTTCAGAAGGAGCGTGTGTGCTCCGAACACCTTTGCCGCCCACAAGAAGTTCATCCACAGCTCGGTCTCCATGATCGCCACCACGGAGGGCTGGACGCGCTGCATCGCCGCCAACTGGAACCGCGCGACGTCGAGGGGGAAATAGACCAGGTGGTCGACGAGGCCCTCGGTCTTGTCTCGCGCGGTCTGGTGTCCGCTGCTGGTCGTCACGCTGAGCACGATCTCGTGCTCGGGCAGCCTCGCCTTCACCTCGCGAAGGATCGGAAGCGCCGCCATCACCTCGCCCACCGAAACCGCGTGGATCCAAACGCGCTGGCGGTCCTTTCGCGGCTTGAGATCGAAGTTGCCCTGCCGTTCTGCCCAGTTCGGCTTCTCCTTGCGTTTGGCGGTGCGCCACAGCATCCACGGCACCCACAGCGGGGAGAAGATCGTGAGCAGGATGTTGTAGAGCAGAAACATGGGAGCGTCGGCGCGAATAGGTTGGCACATTAGCGTCTACAATCGCCGCATATGACCGCCGACGACTGGGTGCGCCAAGCCGCGTCAATGCTGGAGGCCGCAGGCTTCGATTCGTCCCGGATCGAAGCCCAGCTCTTGGCGGCGCACACGCTCGGCGTCGAACGGACGTGGCTTCTCGTCCATGGTGGCGAGTCCTTCCCAGAACTTGCCGGAGAGGCGTTGTTGGCGCGACGCCTGGGGCACGAACCCCTCGCCTACATCCTCGGGTGGCGCGAGTTCTACGGACGGCGTTTCGCCGTCCGCAAGGGAGTTCTAGTGCCCCGGCAAGAGACCGAGACCGTGGTGGAGCTTGCGCTCCGCCTCGCCCGCCCGGGCGCGAAGGTGCTCGACCTCGGCACGGGGTCCGGTTGCATCGCCGTCACCCTGAAGCTTGAGCGGCCCGATTTGCGGGTTGTCGCTTTGGACAAGGAAGAGAGCGCCCTTGAGATCGCCCGCGAAAACGCCGAGGTCCTCGGGGCGGAGGTCGATTTTCAGAGGGGGGATTTCCTCACGATGGAGCCCGAGGAGCGGTTCGACCTCGTGGTCTCAAATCCGCCGTACATCGGAATCCACGAACGGCTCCCCCGCGACGTGGCGGACTTCGAGCCGGCTGCCGCGCTCTATTCGGGAGAAACGGGAATGGAGTTCTACGAGGCGATCGCCCGAAGCGGCCGGAGTTGGCTCACGCCCCGCGGAACCGTGGTCTTGGAGGCGGGAGACCGCCAAGCCTCCTCAATCCGCGACATGTTCGCGGATTGGGAGTTCCTGGAGGCGTCCCCCGACCTGATGGGCATCGAGCGGGCGCTTGCCTTTCGTGCCTAGACGGCAACCGGCGCGCCGTTCTGAGCCTGCGACCGGTAAACCGCCGCCGTCAGTTTGAGCACCGGCAGGGCGGCTTCAAACGGCGACTGGACTTCTTCCTTGCCGAGGATGGCGTTGATGAAGTTCGCGTTGGGGTTGCTGCCTCCGCGGATCTCCTCCGCGAGGATTCGGCTGCCGTCCTCCTCCACAATCGTCAACTTGCCCTGCCGCAGGTAGAAAGCGCCCTTGTCTAACCAAATGGTGAGGTCTTCGTGCCAGTTCGGGGCGTCGCCCATGATGGTTACGGTCCCCAGGGCTCCTCCCTTGAACCGAACGGTGATCGCCGAGTTGATGTCGACGGGCGCCCCGCGCTCATTGCCGAACGCGGCAACCGTCTCCGGCTCCAAACCTGTACACCAGTGGAGGACGTCGAGAATGTGGCTGCCCGAGTCGTTCAGCATGCCGCCTCCCGACTGTTTGGGGTCTTGCCGCCAAGAGCCGTCGGTGAAGCGCTTCCACTCTTGGCCCAGCAACGCCGAGACGCCCTGAACGCGACCGTACTCGCCGGACTGGATCTTGGCGCGAATCCACCGAAACTCGGCTTGGGTGTGCCGCTGGTACGCCAGCAAGCCGACCTTCCCGCTCCGGTCCCGCGCGGCGATCGACTCGGCGGCTTCCTCGGGCGTGCCCACGAAAGGCTTCTCGACGAAGACGTGCTTGCCCGCCGCGAAGCTGTCAATCAGCTGTGCAAAGTGCTGGTCGTGCGGGGTACTGATCTCCACCGCGTCGAGCTCGACCTTGGCGAGCATCTCCCGGTAGTCCGCGAACACGGGTACGTCGGCAAGGTGCGGAAACTGCCGTCGGCACTGGTCGATCTGCGCTTCGCTGGGTTCTGCGAGGGCGACAATCTCCGCCTCCGGAATCTTGGCGAGGTTGGTCATGTGCCAGCGGGCAATGCCGCCGCAACCGATCATGCCGAGTCGTACGCGAGCCATGCCGCTAGATTACTCGCCGGTAAGCCTACGGGTTACGAAGCGGGGTGCTGTGCTTTGGCACAAATGTTGAGTTCTCACCTAGGTGCGAAAGGAGCACTCAACAAGATGAAACGAAAGATCCTCTACGTATCCATCCTCACGGTGGCGGCCGCGGCCTCCCAGGCCATCACCCTTACCTTCCACAACTCAGTGGGCGGCAAGAGCCAAGCGGTAAACGTCAGCACGGGCGGAAACGGCCATCAGTTTATGGCCGGGGCCATGGACATCACCTTGGGCGGCGGTCCGCACGTCGAGGCGTACTGCGTCGACCTGCTGCACTCCGTGAGCAACGGCAACAGCTACAACGTCAACGTCAAACCCATGTCGATGCAGGGGCCTTACGGCGACCGGGCGGCATGGCTCTTCCAGACCTACGCCCCGGCCGTGGATACCAGCGAGAAGGGCGCCGCCCTCCAGCTCGCCATTTGGGATGTGGTCAGCGATGGCGGCGACGGGTTCGGAGCCGGTTGGTTCCAGACGTCCGAGACGGGCTCGCTTCTCAGCCAGGCCCAGACCTACCTGAACGCCTCGATTGGCCAGTCGGGCAGCGCCTATTGGCTTGAGGCCACCGGCCACGGCGAGCACAATGACCGGAACCAGAACCTCATGACGACGGTTCCCGAACCGTCGAGCATCGCCGCGGTGGCGGTTGGCGCCATGGCGCTTCTGCGCCGACGGCGAAAGTAAGGCCCATTTCGAGCCCGAGGCCGTGGCTCGGGCTCGGCTTTCGATCCTACTGCGGACTCTTCGGAGCCGCCATGCGCAACGGAACCCTCGGCTTCGCCGCCGCCAACACCCCCGCTTGGCGGCCGTAAAGGTCGTAGGGCTCGGCGGCCTCCACCTCCACGCGCACCAAATCTCCCGGCTGGGCATCGCCCTGAAAGAACACCAGACCGTCGATTTCGGGAGCGTCCCGGTGAGACCGGCCGACGCGCCAACCTTCGCGAACGTCGTCGACCAGCACGGTCAGCTCGCGCCCAATCCACGACTGGTTCACGCTGAGCGAGATCGCCTGCTGGGTGCGCATCAAGCGGTCGTAGCGCTCGCGCTTGACCTTCGAAGAAACCTGGCCTTCCATGTCGTACGACGGCGTGCCCGGCTCCCGGCTGAACATGAAAGCGCCAACCCGATCGAGTTGCGCCTCCTTGACGAAGTCGATCAAGTGCTCGAACTCGGCTTGGGTCTCGCCCGGGAACCCGACGATGAACGTTGTCCTTATGGCGAGTTCGGGCATCGCCGATCTAACCTTTTGGATAAGAGCCAGGTAGCGCTCGCCGTCCCACAGCCGCTTCATGCGGCGTAGCACGTCCGGGTGCGTGTGCTGGAGGGGAATGTCGATGTAGGGGACGACCTTCGGCAGGGTCGCCATCGCCTCGATGACCTCGTCGGTGAGGCGGTTTGGATAGAAGTACAGAATCCGAATCCACTCGATCCCGTCGACCCCGTTTAGTTCGCGGAGAAGCTGGGGCAGGGTGAACCGCTTGTAGAGGTCGTAGCCGTATTGCGTGACGTCTTGGGCGATCAGATTGATCTCCCGGCAACCCGTGGCGGCAAGGTGCCGGGCTTCCTCGAGAATGCGTTCGATCGGCTTCGATTCGTGTTTTCCGCGGAACGAAGGGATGGTGCAGAAGGTGCATTGATGGTCGCAACCCTCGCTCACCTTTAGGTAAGCCGACCACGGACGCCCCGTTCTCGCGCGGGTGGCGACCTCCGCCCATCGGTGGTGGGGAGGGGTGACGTCGAACAACGCGCCCTTCGTCTGCCCGAGGCTGCCCACGATCTGGTCGAAGCGGCCCATCTGGCCGACCCCAACGTAGGCGTCGGCGCCGGGAGCAAGCCGCTCCATCTCTGCCCCTAGGCGCTGGGCGAGGCAACCCGCCACGATGACCCTGCCCGTTCTACCGGCTTTCTTCTCGCGAACCGCGTCCTTGATGGCGCGGATCGACTCCTCCTTCGAAGATTCGAGAAAGCCGCAGGTGTTGATGACGGTGACCTCGTGCCGCTTCGCCGAACCATCCACGTCGTAGCCCGCGCCGGATAGGACGCCTGCGATCTCTTCGCTATCCACCTCGTTCTTGGCGCAACCGAGGGTGACGATCTTCACTTTGCCGGGCATGGGAGGAATTATGGACGCCGGGGTAAACTCCGCGCGCTGTGGGTACTGCTTACAACGTCGTCTTGGTGATTGCGGTCATTGTCGCGATCCTGTTCGCCCTCTTGGTCTTCGCGACCGGCAAGGGCGACGCCATGTCGGGCGGCGGCGGCGTTCGCACCACGTACAAGGGCAAGGCGAGCATCGAAGACAAGATTTCCCAACTCACCCTTGGGCTCGGCATCGCCTTCATGGCGCTCATGCTCGTGCTCGACCTCATCGCCGGCATCGTGGCGAAGAAAGCGTAACTCCAGCGAACCGCAAAACAGAAGAGGGGAAGCCGAACGGCTTCCCCTCTTTACTTTGAGTCCGAAGCGACTACTTCTTCTTCGGGGTGGGGATGCTCTGGGCCTTGGCGTACTTGGCCGGATCCTTCTTGAACTGCGGGGGGCAGCCGCCGCAGCAGAAGAAATAGCGGCGACCCTTGTAGTCGGCGAACATGCCGTCCTTGGTGGCCTTCTCGATGTCGACCTTGTGGCTGGGCATCACGGCGCAAGGGATGGTCTTGCCTTCGGCCAAAGCCATGGCGCAAACGGCGAGCGAAGCAACGATGAGTACGATCTTCTTCATGGATTCTCCAGGAGCGGTGGTCCGCACGAGTATTTTAACGTGCACCGCGCGGGAATAGTGCCCATGACGTATGATCGGGTGAGTCGATGGCGCTGACGATTCTGCACACGAACGACTTCCACGGCAAGCTCGACGATGCCAAGGCATCGTTCATTCGCGGTCTCAAGGGCGAGAGCGGACTGTATGTGGACACCGGAGACGCCATCAAGGCCGGCAACCTGGCGATTCCCCTCAAGCCCGAAGCGGCTTGGCCGAGGCTGGCGGCGGCGGGCTGCGACGCCAGCGTGCCCGGCAATCGGGAGTCGCACGTGCTTCGTGCCGCCGTCGAAGCGAAGTTCGCGGGGCGCGCCCATCCGGTCTTGTGCGCGAACTGGCGGGCGAAGGAGGGTGCGAACCCCTTTGCACGCTCGTTGATTCTAGAGCGCGCCGGCTTGAAGGTGGGTTTGTTCGGCGTGATGGTCCCCATCGTGACGGCGAAGATGGCGACCCAAGCGGCGAGCGCCTATCTTTGGGATCAGCCCATCGCCGTGGCTTGCGAGGTCGCGGCGGAGCTTCGGGCAAACGTGGACGTGGTGATCGCGCTCACCCACATCGGCTTCACGCGGGATCAGGAGTTGGCGGACAAAGGCGCCCCCATCGATCTGATTTTCGGCGGGCATTGCCACACCGTTCTCGAATCCCCGGTTCGAATCGGACGCACGTGGATCGCCCAAGGCGGTTCGCACGGGCGGTATGTGGGACGTTACGAGTGGGACGGCAAGGACTTGAAAGGAGGCTTGCTTCCGTTGCCGCAAGACTAGGCAAACCCTCGGCTTGCCTGCGTAGAATGAAGTTGGCATGGCGCTCTTCACGGTTGGCAGCGTCCCTTACGTCAACGCGGTCCCGCTGATCGCGCTTTTCGAGCGCATGGGAATGGACAGCCCCGTGGCGGTGCGCTACGACGTTCCTTCCCGTCTTCCCGCGATGCTCGCTTCGGGCGAGGTTCAGGCGATTCTGGTCTCCAGCGTCGACGCCTTGCGCAATCCGGGTCGACAAATGGCCGACGGGGTCTGCATCGGGTCGGCAAACGCGGTGCGCAGCGTGCGGCTGTTCTCCAAGGTGCCCTTCGACGAGGTCGCAACGCTCGCGCTCGACGCCAGTTCCATGACGAGCAACCGCCTCGCCCAGATCGTGCTGAGCGAGGTGTACGGAGCCACCCCCGAAGCTCGGCCATGGCCCTCCGACCTCGACGTCATGCTCGAACATGCCGACGCGGCGGTTCTCATTGGCGACAAGGGTATGACCGCAAGCGCCGAGGGGCTCCACGTGTGCGATCTTGGGGAGGCGTGGCGAGACCTGACCGGACTCCCGTTCGTGTGGGCGGGGTGGATCGGCGACGAGCGCCTGACGCCCGAGTTGGTCGGCTGGCTTCAGCAGGCTCAGGAGTTTGCGCATCAAGACCCCGAGTCGGTGATCGAACTTGCCCGGGAGCGCTCGGGTTGGCCCCGCGAAATGGTGGTCGCCTACCTTACTAAGACCATGAGCTACCGCCTGACCCCCGAGATGAAGGCGGGGATGGCCGAGTTTGGACGCCGCCTGATAGAGCTTGGCTTGGAGCCCCACATCTCGACGCCTCAATGGGTGTCTGGGCTCGCCACGGTCTCCTAAGCCACTTTTTTTCGCAAACTCTCCAACAACCCTAAAGATCCCGAAACAGCCCCCGACAATCCTACTAGGCCTCCTTCGGTTGGAGGCTGAAACCTCAAGTGGATTGTTAGGGATGTCGCTGAAGAGTCTGGAATGCAAGTTGGCGCAAGGGCAGATCAGCCGGTACCTCACCGGTGATCGGCTGTCTCCGGAAGCGCTGGTCGACTTAGAAGCCCACGTAGCCGAGTGCGACGACTGCCGCGAGATCATCGCCGAGCGACGTCGAACCTTGGAAAAGGTGGTGGCGTCCGCCCGAGCGGTCGTCGAGGTCCCCGATTCAGAAGAAGAGGCCCCGGAGGAAGCGGCATCCGCGCCCGCCAAAACCGCCAAACCCTCCGTTCGCGCAAAGCTGCTCGACCAAATTGGCAAAGGCGGCAAGAACAACGCGAAGCCTCTCATCCTCTCCTCGGCGCTCGCCGTCGTCCTCGTGGCGATGTCCTACGTCGCCAAAGACCCCACCCGGCTCTTCGGCACGAAGTTGGCATCTTCCGCTGCCCTCCCAAGCGCAGCGGCCACGCCGACGCAAGTAAAGCCCGAACCGACCAAGACGACGACGCCGGTTTCAAACCCGACGCCCCCGATTTCACAACCGGACGATAAGAGCACCCCGTCCAACATCTCCGAACCGACGCCCAAGCCGGTCGAGTCGCAACCTGCCCCGCAGGCGGCGGCGCCCGAGCCCAAGGTGGAGGTTAAGACGTCACGTCCCAAAGCGATGCGCCGTCCCGCCGCCACCAACAAGCCTCCCGTTCACCCCAAACCTGCTGGAATTCGAGTCTACGACGAATCCGGCACGCCCTTGTCAGGAGCCCAATAAGCCATGTCCAAGCTCTTCATCACTCTCGTCGCCGCGCTGGCCTTAGCGACCTCCTCGCTCGCCCAGACGCCCGCCCAAGTGACCGTCAACGCCAAGGGCGACGACGTTCGCTCGGTCCTCCACGATCTGTTCGGCCAAGCCAAGCAGAACTACGTTCTCGATCCGGGCGTGCGGTTCGTCCTGTACCTCTCGCTCAAGGATGTCGAGTTCGAAGAGGCTCTAACTTTGGTTTGCAAGCAAGCCGGGCTTACCTACGACCTCCAAAACGGCATCTACTTCGTCTCGAAGGCGAAAACGGCAAAGCCGGTGGAGAAGCCCGCGGTGAAGGAACTTGAGAAGCCCAAGGGCAAGTTGCCTGAGACCGTCCTGAGCAAAAAGGTCACCACGCGCCTGACGAAGGTCGACCTGCGCACGCTCTTCACTGAGTTCGGCAAGCAGGCGGGACTCACGTTCGAAGTCGGCGCGGACGTGCCCAACTACAAGGTGGATGCGTTCCTGATCGGGACCTCGTTGAAGTACGCCCTCGACAACGTGACCAAGGCGGCCGGGCTGACCTACAAGTTCACCGACAACCTCACGATCGCCATCGTCAAACCCGAAGATCCGAATCGAATCGTCGTCCACAAAGAGTAGGGCGACGGCACGTAGGGCGGCTCCTTTTGCGACGAGAGGGGTCGCCCTGCCACAATTGGGGAATGGCTGGCCATTCCAAATGGAAGAACATTCGTCTGCGCAAGGGCAAGCAGGACGCCATCCGCGGAAAGCTCTTCACGAAGCTCAGCCGCGAGATCATCGTCGCGGCACGCTCGGGTGGGGGCGACCCGGGAATGAACCCTCGTCTCCGCGTGGTGGTCGATAAGGCGAAAGAAGCCTCGATGCCCCGAGAGAACATCGAGCGTTCCATCAAGCGCGGCACGGGCGAAATCGAAGGCGCCGCGTACGAAGAACTCACCTACGAAGGCTACGGCCCCGGCGGCTCCGCAATCATTTTGGAGTGCTACACCGAGAACAAGAACCGGACGGTCGCCGAAGTGCGCCATGCGTTCTCCAAGCACGGCGGGAACCTCGCCGAGAACGGCTCGGTGGCTTGGCAGTTCAAGCGGGTCGGCCAAATCGAAGTTGCCCGCAACGGTCTGGACGAAGATGAGTTCACCCTGGCGGCCATCGACGCGGGCGCCGAGGACGTGGAGACCGACGA
>JAXLTH010000018.1:0-66686 GCA_046330155.1 Fimbriimonadales bacterium
AACCTCCCGAAAGCCGTTTCGGCGGAGTTCCGCGGCTACACGATTCGGGGCTCCCTGAGCGGCTCGACGACCGTTGGGACCGTCGAGGAGGAGATGTTCTTCGCCTTGTCAAAGGTCGTCTCCGAACAGGCGCCACCGGTCAATGTATCAGTCCCGTTCGGGCCCAACGATTTGCCCATCCTGAACAACGCCTTGCAGAAGGAGGTGGTTGGCACGGGCATGGAGAACGTGTTCCGCTACGAGCAGATCACGGTTAAGTCAGGCGGGCAGACGGCGAAGGTTCTGGTGCCCGTTTCCCTTACCTCCAGTCCCCTTGCCAACGACGCGATTGCCCGGGAGCAGCAACGCCGCATGCGGGTGGCGGCGAACAAGGCGGCGCAGCTTTATGCCGAGACTTTGGATGGCGCCACGAAGGCGCCGGTGGCGAAACGCTAGGCACTTTTCGAGGCCCGCTTCGGGCGCCAGTTCAGCATGAGATGATCATCAAACTCGTGAACGAAGAGGAGGCCGATTCCCGGTTTCCCTCGATTGTCCTCGCGTCGATCTCCCCGGAAGGGAGGGTGACTCAGGACTTGTTTGAGTCTGAGGGCAGGAAGGCAATCTCGGACCTTGTTGATGCTTGCCGGCGATGCCTGGCGGATTGCGTGGCAACCCAGTTCATCGCTTATGACACGGCAACTCCCGATGTGAAGGGATCAGTTGTCCTCGGATTCTCTCAGCGCATGCAATCACATATCTGCTACCTCCGAGACTCCGCAACGTCCTTTGACCTTGAGTTCGGAAATGCACCTTGGAAAGGTCCGTACGCCATGTGGTTCATTTGGCTCGAAACGCAGCCTAAGGATCATTCGGAACTACCCCTCACACGGGTAGAGGGCATGCTGGAACAGGGTAGTGGCGGTGAAGTTGCCTACCTCAACGACGGGGCCCCGGCCTGTCTTGGGGTCTGCGGCTGGGACAACCCGATCTACTGTGGTCTTTGGGTTCGACATGACCTCAGGAACGCCATACTGGAAGCCGCGGTGAGCATCTTCAAGCGCCATGAGATCCATTTCGTGGGTCATAAGGAGATCGCTGACCTGTTTGAGCACAATCGGACACCTAATCAGGGTCCCTGAGCAGCACATCTAAGTGCCGAGTTTTGGAGGACCATAGCGCGAAACGCCAGGCACTTTTCGAGGCCCGCTTCGGGTATAGTCTTTGCGGGAGACACCAAGGATTCAGGTGGAAACGGAGGTCGGAGCACGGATTGCTCCCTCCCACCTACTTTGCCGTCTAACAGTTGGTGGCGTCACTCCTTCTCATCGCCGGTCCGGGCAAATCGTGGCGCGAGTACCTTGACGCTAACCTGGGTAGCCGCGACCTCATCCTTCTCGATCCTGCCGAAACCCGTTTTGGCTGCGCCGGGGCGCGTGTGTCTGGTTCGTGGCGGCAAGAGTGGTGGCTTGGCGGCTCCGGGGCTTGGACCCTCGCGCACCTCATGTGGTGATCGCGGCGCTGGCGGGCTTCCTAAAACAAACCGAGTCTGCCGCCGTGCAGTGCTTCCCTTACGTCCCGGCCTCTGAACCGTCAGACCTGCCTATTGTTGGCGCAGCTTCTACAGCCGGAGGAAATTTTTGGTGGAGACGACAACGGACGCTGATCCGGAGGGGTGGCCGGTGGGACCCGAGGCGGTCAGCCTGCGCGGCGACGTGCCCGATCTCGTGAACCAAGCCCAGCCCCGGAAAGCGCGTTGGCTGGAGCTGATCGAATCCTCAACCGAGCACCGGTTTCCCTTCCGGCCCGTCGCCATCGAAGGGGCGAGGCTGGGCGCGGGGCGTGCGCTCTCGGGGGCGGAACGAGAGAAGATCGGCGCATGGACAGGGCCCAGCACGCCGAGATCTGCGGATCGACGCTGTTCGCGGTTTACGACGAAGAACCGCCGGAGCCCATGGTGGCGAGATTGCTCGACGCCGTCCACGCGAAGCGGGCGGTGTTCGCCGCGCCGCATGCTTGCAGGGGCTGCTTTGCAGCTTCGCCCGGCAGAGCGGCGAGGACTTTGCCATCAGGACAACAAGATATCGACTTTAAAAGTGGCGAAATCGTGATCAACAGCCCCGCCGTGCCGCAGGCACCCGTGCGGATATTGCGCATCGGTTCGTTGCGAATCGACGCGAGCGGAAACGAGATCGAGGAACTGCGAGCCTGGCAGGTATAAAGCTACGATGCGCCTTTTCCTTGTTCGCCACGGCCAGACGGCGTGGAACCTCGAGTCGCGGGCGCAAGGCCACACCGACATCCCGCTCGACGCGGTCGGCCAGCAGCAAGCCGAGCTCTTGGCCAAGGCCTTTCGCCGGCACAAGATCGCGCGAGTCATTACCAGCGACCTGATGCGAAGCGCCGAGACCGCCCGCCCCGTCGCCGAGGCAGCAGGAGCCGAGCTCATCGCCCGAAGCGACCTGCGCGAGCGCTCCTTCGGTGAATGGGAAGGCATGGCGTTCGCCGAACTTCGGTGGCACAAAGAGCGGGAGGCGAAGCGGTTGGGCGTTTCGATGGAAGCGGTCGTGCCACCCAAGGGCGAGTCCATCCTCATGGTTTGGGAACGGCTGGAGGCGGTGGTCACGGAGTTGCGGGCGGTCAAGGAGCCCACGGTGGTGGTGACACACGGCGGAACCTGCGCCCTCCTGCTCGCCAAGCTGGTGCGCGGCCAGGTGGAGACGGCACGGGCGTTCCGATTCGCCAACACGGGCATCTCAGAGCTGCGCCGGCACGCCGACGGCAACCAGACGCTCCAGCGGTACAACGACACCTCGCACCTTGCCGACATGAAGGTTCTCACGGGTGACCTGGAGGGCGCGCATCGCTAGGCTAAAGACCTGGGTCCCGCTGCTCAGCACGGCGCTTCTGTTCAACCTGGCTTTCCCGCCCATCAACTTCGGCTTGCTCGCCTTGGTTGCGCTTGCGCCTTGGCTCGCTTGGCTGAGAGACGCCAGCCCAAAGCAGGCATGGCGGTCCGGATTCGCGCTGGGGGCGTTGATATACGCCGTCCAGATGATCTGGCTCTTGCCCCTGGTGACCAAGTGGACCGGCTCGGCGGCGCTCAGCCTTGTTCCGTGGGTGCTCGCCGCGGCGATCGGGGGGTTCTTTTACCTTTGGGTGGGCCTCGCCGGCCGATGGTGCATGGCGCAGCGCAAAGAGTGGCTTTTCCCGTTCCTGTATGCCGGCATGGAGGCCATCCGCGCTTCCCTACCCGGTCTGGCCTTTCCGTACGCTTTGATTTCGACACCGCTTTGGCCGTATCCCGTCCTCACCCAGAACGCCTTCTTGGGGACCCAGTACCTGGTGTCGGCTTGGGTGGTGGCGGTGAGCGTCCTCGGCGCGATGCTGCTGCTCAACGAGAAGTGGCATAGGGGGCGAGCCCTGATGCTGGGCGCGGGCTTGTTCGTGGCGCTGTCGGCCACGCTGATGGGTCGGGAGTTGCCGGGCAAGCCGCGCACCCTCGTGGCGGGGCAACTTGGGGCGGATATCGCCTTCGGCGACATGAACGAACGCACCCGCGCCGTCAACGCGGTGGAAGCCATCGTGGAAGCCGCGAAGTACAACCAAGCCGATCTGGTCGTGCTGCCCGAGGGGTTGGTCGACGGTGGCGGGAGACTGCCCCCGACTACTCCGTTCCGACTTCCGGAGGGGGTCTCGGTCGTTTTCGGCGGACGTCGGGGTTCAGGGCCCGTGTACCAGTCCGCATTCGCGCGGTCGGCTTCGGGCGAGTGGAGCTTCGCAGACAAGTCGCGGCTGGTGGTTTTCGGCGAGTACGTTCCGGGGCGAGACTGGCTTCCGTTTCTCGACCAGTTCAAACTGCCGTCCGGCGATCTGGTCGCGGCGGACAAGGTTTCGGCGCTCCAGGTGGGCGACCTCAAAGTCGGACCGTTGCTTTGTTTTGAAGCCATGTTTTGGGACGTCGCGCATGCCCAAACGCAAAACGGGGCGCAGGTGCTGGCGGTCATGTGCCTGGACGACTGGTATTTCGGCACGCCGGCACCGGACCAGCTTCGGGCAGCCGCCGTTTGGCGCGCCGTGGAGACAGGGTTGCCGGTGGTTCGATCGGCGCCGCTGGGCTACACGATGATCGTCGACGGCAAAGGCGAAGTGGTCACGGAGGCGCCGACGCGATTGCAGACGCCGATCAAAGCCTCGGTGGCGGTGCCCGACGCCCCCGCCAAGAACCCGTTCCGCCCGGTGTTTCCGTGGGCGGCAGGGCTTCTTTGGCCGGCGTGGGGCGTGTACCTACTCGGGGCGAGAATGAGGCAAAATCGGGCATGATCGTTGCCGGAATCGCCTTTTTTGCCATGCAACCGCCCAGTATCAGCCAGCTCGTTTCCCAGGTCAGCCCCGAACGGTTGCGAGCAACCGTCGAGAAGCTCGCCTCCTACAACACGCGCAACACGCTCAGCCCGACTTTGAACGAGGCGGCGGAGTGGCTGGCGGGCGAGTACCGGAAGATTCCCGGCATCCAAGCCGAAGTGATGAGCTACACCCTGCCCAAGGGCCGCCGGGTGCCGGAAGACAAGACGGTCGTGCAAGTCGTGGCGACCCTGCCGGGAGAGACGGACCACCGCATCTTGATCGGCGGGCACATGGACTCGCTGAACCTGCAGGTCGATCCTGTTACGGGGCGCGCGCCTGGCGCGAACGACGACTCGAGCGGCGTTGCCGTGGCGCTCGAACTCGCCCGCATCCTCGCCCCCTACAAGTGGCGTCAGACCCTGGTCTTCGTGGGATTCAGCGGCGAAGAGCAGGGCTTGAACGGCTCGCGAGCTTTGGCGAAGCGCGCCAAGGAAGAAGGCTGGAAGCTGGACGCGGTGCTGAACAACGACACCGTGGGTTCCAGCAGCAACAAGGCAGGACAGAAGGACACCGGACACGTTCGGGTCTTCAGCGATGAGAACGACCGCGAGCTGGCGCGGTTTATCGAGCACACGGTCCGCGCGAACGTGAAGGGGTTTGGCATCAAGTTGGTGTTGCGAAAGGACCGGTTTGGACGCGGTGGCGACCACACGCCGTTTTCGGAAGAGGGCTTCCCTGCCGTGCGGTTCATCGAAGTGCACGAAGAGTACACGCGGCAGCACACGCCGGACGACCTACCCGAGCACATGGATTGGAAGTACCTCGCCAACGTGGCGAAAGCGGACCTTGCCTCGATGGCGACCTTGGCGCAAGCCGACGAACCCCCGACCAGCGTTCACGTGAAGCTGGACCAGAGCCACGACACGACGCTGACCTGGAAGGGCAAGCCGGGGGTGAAATACGTGGTCTACTGGCGCGACACCGCCTCGGCGGCATGGCAGGGCGCGATTCCGGTCGGAGCGGTGGAGACCTTCACGATCAAGAAGATCAACAAGGACGACCACTACTTCGCGGTCGGCGCCGAAAACGGGATTCCGGTGCCCGCCAAGTAGGAACGGGCCCCTCGGTTTTGCGCAACTTCGGCCCGAAGGGTTGCGGAACTCCCGGGTCTCGGGTATCGTTTGAAACTCAAAGCAACAGTCATGTCCTCGTCTCACCTGAAGCGAAGCCTGAAATCGAAAAAAGCCGACGCCACGTCTGGCTAGCTTTGCTGTTGCTCTAAAGAAGTCGAAACCACCAACACAAGCCGCGCCAGATCGAATCTGGCGCGGCTTTTTTTGTTCCCAAGGAAAACCCATGAAACACCTCGTGAAAACCAACTCGAAACGCAAACACGCCCGTGCCCTCGCCCTTCTCGCCCAACCGCCTCAACGTAGGAGCCGCCAACGCCATGCCGAATCTTAGAACCCTCAATATCGTCGACACGACCCTCCGGGAGGGCGAACAGTTCGCCCACGCCCACTTCACCACCGAACAGCGCATCGCCATCGCGCGCATCCTCGACGAGTTCGGCGTCGAATATCTCGAGCTCACCTCGCCCGCCGCTTCGGCGCAAAGCGCCCAGGACCTCAAGACCATTTCGAACCTGGGTCTGAGAGCCAAGATCCTCACCCACGTCCGCTGCCATATGGACGACGCCCGGCTTGCCGTGGAGAACGGCGCCCAGGGCGTGAACATGCTCTTCGCCACCTCCGAGCAACTCCGCGAGGTGAGCCACGGCCGAAGCCTGGACCAGATCATCACCGAAGCCACGGCGGTCATCCGCTACCTTCAGCAGACGGGCGTGGAGGTTCGCTTCTCGTGCGAAGACGCCTTCCGCACCGACGTCCACGACCTGATCCGCATCTACAGCGCGATCGACGACCTGGGCGTGGACCGAATCGGCATCGCGGACACAGTGGGCATCGCCACTCCGCGCCAAGTGGTGGACGTGGTCCATGCCGTTCGGCAAACGGTGCGCTGCGACATCGAGTTTCATGGCCACAACGACTCGGGCTGTGCCGTCGCCAACGCTCTCAGCGCCTTCGAGGCCGGGGCGACCCACATCGACGTGACCGTGCTCGGCATCGGCGAGCGGAATGGGATCACCTCGCTCAGCGGGCTGATCGCCCGGCTGGTCACCTTGGATCGGCGATACGTCGCGCCGTATCGGCTGGAGATGCTGCCCGAAATCGACCGCATGGTGGCGGATTTCGTGGGCATCGACATCCCCTTCAACAATGCAATCACCAGCCCGACCGCGTTTACCCACAAGGCGGGAATGCACACCAAGGCGGTCATTGCCGACCCCGAAAGCTACGAAGTCCTCAACCCCGCTTGGTTTGGGCTGGATCGAACGATTTCCGTCGGCTCGCGCCTGACGGGCTGGCATGCGGTGGCTTCCCGCGCCAACGAGCTTGGACTCGTCCTTTCCGAAGCCGTCATCCGGTCCGCAACGCTGCGGCTGAAGAACCTCGCCGACGAGCGCCAACTGCATCTCGACGAAGTGGACCGACTCCTGAGCGAGATCGCCGCCCACCCGACCTCCTACGCCTGCGAGAGATAACGATGGGACAGACCTTATCCGAACAAATTCTCAGCCAAGCGGCGGGGCGAACCGTCCGCACGGGCGACTTCGCCACCGTCAAGATCGACCTTGCGATGATGCACGACAGCATCTCGCCCAGCATCATCCGGGTTCTGCACGAAGAGCTCGGCGCACCCACGGTTTGGGACCGCGAGCGAGTTGCCGTGGTCGTCGACCACGTTGCTCCTGCCGCGAATATCCAGACGGCGCAACACCAAGCCAACCTGCGGCGATGGGTGCAAGAGCACCGGATCACCCACTTCTTCGACACGGGGCGAGGCATCTCGCACCAGGTGTTGGTCGAAGAGGGCTTGGCGCGGCCAGGCATGGTCATTGTCGGCAGCGACAGCCACAGCACCGCCTACGGCAGCGTCGGCGCCTTCGGCACGGGCATGGGCAGCACCGACATGGCGCTCGCCGTGGCCACGGGCAAGACGTGGCTGCGGGTTCCCGAGACGATTCGCGTTCTCGCGCGGGGCAACTTCCAGCCTGGAGTCAGCGCCAAGGACCTTGGCCTCAAGGCCGCGAGGGAGCTTCGGGCGGACGGCGCGACCTATGCCGCCGTCGAATGGCACGGGGTCGACTTCTTGACCTTGGGAGACCGCATGGCGCTCGCCACGCTTTCGATCGAGGTGGGCGGCAAGGCGGGGCTGATCGCCCCGACCGGAGCGAGCGCCTTGGGACTCGACGTGCCCGAGTGGCTGTTCGTCGATCCGAACGCGGAATACGCCCGGACTTTGGAAGTCGACCTCGACCGGCTGGAGCCACAGGTGAGCGCGCCGCACTACGTGGACAACGTGGTGGACATTAGCGAGGTGGCTTCGACGAAGGTCGACGTGGTGTATCTGGGCACCTGCACCAACGGGCGCTACGAGGACATGGCGGCGGCGGCGCGGATTCTTCGGGGCCGACGGCTTGCCCCGGGCATGCGCATGATCATCGTTCCCGCCAGCAGCGAAGCGATGCTGCGAGCGACCATCGACGGGCACGTGACCGCGCTCCTGGAAGCAGGGGCGACGTTCGGCACGCCTGGTTGCGGCGCGTGCATCGGCCGCCATATGGGCGTGCTCGCTCCCGGCGAGGTCTGTTTGTTCACCGGCAACCGCAACTTCCGGGGCCGAATGGGCAGCCCCGAGGCGAACATCTACCTAGGCTCGCCCGAGGTGGCAGCCGCGACCGCGCTCACCGGCGCCATTACCCACCCCAAGGAGGTGCTCAACTAATGCCCCGCGTTTGGATTTTCGGCAACGACGTCAACACCGATCAGATCGTGCCCGGGCGGTACGCCCCGTACATGCTGCCCAACGAGGCAGACCTGCGGAACTACCCGTTTGTCGAAGCTCGGCCGGACTTCGCGCCCAACGTGCAACCCGGCGACCTCATCGTCGCCGGCCCCAACTTCGGTTGCGGAAGTTCTAGGGAGTACGCGCCGCTTGCCCTGAAGCTGGTAGGGGTGGGGGCGATCATCGCCCCGCTCTTCGCGCGCATCTTCCTTCGAAACGCGCTCAACCTCGGCATCCCATGCTTTACGGCAGACTTGACGAGCCAGCTGCAGGACGGCGACATCGTCGGGTTCGACCTTAACGAAGGCGTGGTGACGCTCGAAAGCGGTGAGCGCATCGCCCTGCCGGCTCCGCCCGCATTCATGCGCGACGTTTGGACGGCAGGCGGCATCGTTCCGTATTACCGAGAGCATGGGAGGTTTCCCGGCGAATGACGCGCATTCTGAGCATTCCCGGAGACGGCATTGGCAAGGAAGTGATTCCGGCGGCGGAGCGGGTGCTCCGCCGTCTCGCGCCCGACATTGAGATCGAGCGGGCGGACGCAGGCTACGAGACGTTTGTCGAGACGGGTCACGCCCTGCTCGAAGAGACCCTGCAGGCGGCGCTTGGCGCAAATGCCGTCCTTTTTGGAGCCGTCGGGAGCCCGCTGACGCCGACGCCTGGGTATCGGAGCCCGATCGTCGCCTTGCGGCGCGCGCTCGACCTGTACGGAAACCTACGCCCAACAACGGGTCCCCGGGCAAACCTGCTCATCGTTCGGGAGAACACCGAGGGGCTATATTCGGGGCGAGAATCGCTTTCCGAAGACGGAGACACAGCGATCGCCGAGCGGGTTATCACCCGACGAGGCTCGGAGCGCATCGTCCGGCTCGCCTTTGAGGAGGCACGACGGCGGGGATTCGGAAAGGTGACCCTCGTGCACAAGGCAAACGTGCTCCGAGTGACGGATGGGTTGTTTCGAGAGACGGCGCTAGGTGTGGCGGGGGACTTCCCGGACATCGGGGTGGACGAGATGCTGGTGGATACCGCCGCCATGCACCTTGCCGCGAATCCGGAGCGGTTCCAAGTGGTGGTCACCACGAATCTGTTCGGCGACATCCTTTCGGACGTGGCATGCATCCACGGCGGTGGTCTGGGGACGGCGACCAGCGCGAACGTCGGCGACGGTCGAGCCCTGTTCGAGCCTGTCCATGGCTCGGCGCCCGACATCGCGGGTACCGGGGTTGCGAGCCCCATGGCGGCGTTCGGCTGCGTCGAGATGTTGCTCCGATGGCTGGGTAGAGGTGACGACGCCGATCGGTTAGCAGTTGCGATGTTAGAGGCTCGTCGCCAAGCGCCGGAAACGACCGCCGGTTGGGAAGAAGCCGTCCTGGCTTCTCTCCCCGAAGTCGCGACGCTGTGAGGGTCGTTGGGTCGGGCGTCCTTTGGGGCGTCCGGCTCGTCTCTAACTTTCGTATCCCCATGTGCACCGCCGTTCGACCAATTGTCAGGGACTCCCAGCTATGAAGGCGGCGACGAACTCAGACGTCTTCCTGCCTAAGTCCGTACTGTCTCTGCGAGACTACAGCCTTCAGAAGTTCTTCGGGGATCTGGTCGCCGGCTTAACAGTGGGTTTGGTGGCGCTTCCGCTGGCGATGGCTTTTGCGATCTCGTCGGGCGTGCTGCCTCAAGCGGGAATCTACTGCGCGGTGGTCGCCGGGTTCCTCATCTCGGCTCTTGGCGGCTCGACCACCCAAATCGGCGGTCCCACCGGCGCATTCGTCGTGGTGGTTGCGGGCATCGTTCAGAAGCACGGCATGGACGGGCTGTTCATGTGCACGATGATGGCAGGCGTGCTCCTGATGATCTTGGGAGCGACCGGCTTGGGCACGGCGGTCAAGTTCATCCCTCGCCCCGTGGTCATCGGTTTCACCAACGGCATCGCGGTGCTCATCGCGAGCACCCAGATCAAGGACTTCTTTGGGCTGCAGATCGACAAGGTGCCGGGCGAGTTCCTGGCGCGCATGCAGAGCATCGTGCAGCACTGGTCGACGATCTCGCCACAGGCGACCCTGATGAGCCTCTGCGCCCTGCTACTGATGATCTTGATGATGCGGTACGTCAAACGGGTGCCGGGAGCCATCGTGGCGCTGTTTCTGGGCACGGGTGTCGCCTGGGGCATGGGGCTCCCGCTGGAGACGATCGACACCCGATTCGGGGGCATTCCGGCAGGTCTTCCGCACTTTGCGCTTCCCGCCTTTCGAGCCGATCTCATTCTTCCGCTACTCTCGCCCACTCTAACAGTCACCATGCTCGGCGCCATCGAGTCGCTCCTATCGGCGGTGGTGGCGGACCGGATGTCGGGTGATCGGCACAATCCAAACGTCGAGTTGTTCGCCCAGGGCGTCGCCAACTTCATGTCTCCTTTGGTGGGCGGACTTCCCGCCACGGGCGCGATCGCCCGCACGGCGACGAACATCCGATCGGGGGCCAAGACCCCGGTAGCGGGGATGATTCACGCCCTGGTGCTTCTGACCATTCTCTTGGTGGCGGCTCCGCTGGCGAAGCACATACCGCTCTGCGTGCTGGCAGCGATTCTGATGGTGGTCGCCTACAACATGGGCGAGTGGCGGGAGATTCCGGAGATCCTTCGTCTGAGCAAAGCCGACATCTCGGTGTGGATCATCACCTTTGCCCTTACGGTGCTCGCCGACCTTACGGTGGCGGTCGAGTTCGGCATGGTCCTCGCGGCGCTTCTGTTCATCCGAAAGGTGACGGTAACCACGACCGTTGCTAAGGTTACGCCGGAGTACATCGAGCGGGGATTCGCGCACAGCCTGCAGACCAACGATCTGCCGGATGGCGTGGTTGTGTACAGGATTCACGGCCCGTTCTTGTTTGGATCCTCCGACAAGCTTTCGATCATCGAGGACGAACTCGACACCTTGCCCAAGGTCGTGATGCTACGCCTGAGGAACATGACGGCGATCGACGCCACGGGCATTCACGCCCTCTCGAACTTGGCGGACAAGCTGCACGCTTCGGGTAGGCACCTGGTGCTTTGTGGCATGCGCGAACAGCCGCACAACCTCATGGAACGGGCGGATTTCTTCCAGCATGTTGGGCAGGACAACGTTCAACCGACGCTGAAGGCGGCGATCGACCGCGCCAAGGCGTTGCTGGCGGAAGCCTAGATCAGCTCGTAGCGGGTGTTGCGGCGGCGGGGCGTGTAGCCCGCTTCCGTGATGAGCCGCTCGAACTCGTGGGCGCTCAGGATGTGCTTGTCGCCCGCCGCGCTCACCACGTTTTCTTCGATCATCACCGAACCGAAATCGTTGGCGCCGTAGCTGAGGCCGAGCTGCGCGATCTTGGGTCCCTGCGTAAGGATCGAAAGCTGCATGTTGTCGAAGTTGTCGAGGAAGATGCGGCTGACGGCGAGGGTGCGCAGGTAGTCGAAGCTGGTCGCCTTTTGCGGGATCGGCAGGTTGGTGTCTTCGGGCTGGAAGTTCCAGGTAACGAAGGCACGGAACGGCTGGCACTCGTCTTGGAGGTCTCGAATGCGGCCGAGGTGCTCCACCCGGTCCTCCAGGGTTTCCACGTGGCCGAACATCATGCTGGCGGTGCTGCGCAAGCCGAGCGAGGCGGCGGTGCGCATGCACTCGAGCCACTCGTCGGTGGTGTCTTTGTACGGAGCGATGATTTGGCGCACGCGATCGACGAGGATTTCGCCGCCGGCGCCGGGGATGGAGTGCAGCCCCGCCGCCTTCAGCCGCTCCAGGGTTTCGGAGAGGCGGAGTTTGGAGATGTGCGAGATGTAGATGATCTCCGCCGGGCTGAGGGCGTGGAGGATGACCTCGGGAAACCTCGCCTTGATCTTGCTGAAGATCTCCTCGTAGTAGTCGATCTTCAGTTTGGGGTTCAAGCCGCCCTGGAAGAGGATTTCGACGCCGCCCTTGTCCACCGTGTCTTGGACCTTGGCGAGGATGTCGTCGTCGGTGAGCAGGTAGCCCTCGGGGTGGTTGGGCACGCGGTAGAACGCGCAGAACTTGCACCGAACCCAGCACACGTTGGTGTAGTTGAGGATGCGCCCGATGATGTAGGTGACGACCTTGGGGTCGGTGCGCTGCTGCCGCCGGTGGTTCGCCAGCGCCGAAAGGTCCAGCAGGTTGTCGTGGTGGAAGAGGAACATCGCCTCCTCGCTTGAGATTCGTTCGTTCGCGTACACCTTGTCGGCGATGCTATCGATGGTGATCCGCTCGGGGGCAACCGTGGACATGAGAATGAATTCTACTCCGTTCGCGCCGAACTTTCAGCACAGACTGAAAGTTAGGGGCCGCCCGACTCAGTCGAGCGGCCCTTTCTTCGTTTTCCAGTCCTCGTATTCGAAGAGGGCGGGCATGATGACCGGTCGTGACCACGATTGAAACCGAGCGTAGACTCTCAGCGACCAAATCGTCAACAAGCCTATTTGAGCGATGACTTCCACCCACGCGGGACTGCCGCCGAGCCCACCGTACTTCCTGATCGGGTAGTTCACGACGATGATAAGGAGGATGGCAAGCCCGAACCAAGGAGATGGCCTCGGACCTGCTCGGACAGCCACGATCATCAAAGGCAACATCGCCCAGAGCGGCAGCTTGGCAAGAAGGGCGAGCGTTTGCGAATAGGGATCCAGTATCGCCGAGAAACCCGCAACGACGCAGGTGGCGAGAAGCAACACCCAGAACCCCGCGGTTTCCGCGTAGAAGAACGGGCGGCCCGACCCGGCCGGAGGTGCCACGGAGTGCAGTCTAGCACGGAGCCAGACTTGTCTTCCTATGGGCTCTTGCGGGCAATCGCCTGGTGCGCAACGTGGCCATCGTAGTACAAGGAGGTTGCGGTCTCACCGTGATAGGTCCTGAAGTAGAACTGGCCTTTGGCGTCTCGCCGGACCGGAATCCGATCCTGAGCGTAGGGGACATTGGCAAACTTCGGGTTGTCAACCGAGACTCTTGTCGAGCCATCGGTGAATGTCTCGCCGTTGACGATGATGGGGGTGCTGTAGCTCGTGTACAAGCTGTTCTCGTCCCCATCCACTGCCCCGTCCATAATGGTCGTCCGCGCATTTGAATCCGAAGGGCAGTAGAAGACGTCGACGTTCCGAACGTAGCGGTTCAGGCAGTCACGCCAAATCTTGGGATCGCCGTGAACCGAAGTTCGCTCTCGGCCGACGAGGAGCGACTTGGTTCTGATTTGGGGAGCCAGACCGTCCGCGTCGGCGGCGTACATGAGCAGAGCCTTCCCGATTTGCGACATGTTCGAGATGCAGGCGGTTCTTTGGGCTGCCTTCCTCGAAGCGAAGAAGGCCGTCGTAGCGATCGCCGAAAGAATGGCCGTGATCGCCACGACAGCCAACACCTCCGCCAATGTGAATCCCCGACGACCAGGCATGTTGGTTTCCTGCTTTTGCAAATCACACGATACCAAACTCGAATCCTCAGCCCAACTTAATAGGAGAGGACCGAACCCGGATTTAGCGCCAGAGCTTAGTACGCCTTGGCGAAGACCACGCGCTGTTTGCTTGGCTTGCCCGTGAGGATGCACTTGCCCGGCTTGGCGTCGTCCGGGTGCAGCGGTTCGAGCAGAATGCAGCGGATCGTCGCCTTCGTCTTCTCGCTGATCAGGTTCTCGGTTTCCGAGGTGCCGTCCCAGTGCGCCAAAACGAAGCCGGGGCCGCCTTCGCCCTCGAACAGCCGCTCGAACTCCTCCCAGGTGTCGACCCGGTGGGTGTTCGCCTCGCGGAACGCCAACGCCCGCTCGTAGAGCCCGGTTTGCATGGCGCTAAGGCTCTCCAGCACCGAAGCCGCGGCTTCGGCCAGGGATACCGTCGACTTCTCGCCGGTGTCGCGCCGCGCGAGCACGCAGGTGCCCGCCTCGAGGTCCTTGGGGCCGACTTCCACGCGGACGCAAGCGCCCTTCAACTCCCAGTCGTTGAACTTGAAGCCGGGGGACTCCTTCTCGCGGTCGTCGATCTTGGTGCGGATCTTGTCGCCGCCCCAGCCCTTGGCCTTCAGCTCGGCCTCGATGCGTCGGCACTCGCCGACGGTCTTGGCGCGGGTTTCCTCGTCTCGCCCCATGGGGATGAACACGACCTGAACCGGCGCGAGGCGCGGCGGCAGCACCAAGCCCTTGTCGTCGGAGTGCGCCATGATCACCGTGCCGATGAGGCGCGTGGACACGCCCCACGACGTGGCGTAGACGTGCTCCAACTTCCCTTCTTTCGACTGGAAGGTGACGTCGAACGCCTTGGCAAAGTTCTGGCCGAGGTGGTGCGAGGTGCCCGCCTGGATGCAGCGCAGATCTTGGGTGAGCGCTTCGATACAGTACGTGTGGTCGGCGCCGGCAAACTTCTCGTTCTCGGTCTTCACGCCGCGCAGCACGGGCACCGCCATCCACTCTTCGGCGAACTTGGCGTAGCACTCGTGCAGGATGGTCAGCGCCTCCTGCTCGGCTTCCTCGAAGGTGGCATGGGCGGTGTGCCCTTCTTGCCACAGGAACTCGGCGGTGCGCAGGAACAGGCGCGTGCGAAGCTCCCAGCGCACCACGTTCGCCCACTGGTTGATGAGCAGGGGAAGGTCGCGGTAGCTCTGGATCCACTTGCCGTACATGTGCCAGATCACGGTCTCGCTGGTGGGGCGGATGATCAGCTCTTCTTCCAGCTTGGCGTCCGGATCGACGATGAGGCCCTTGCCACCGGGGTTCGGCTTGAGGCGGTGGTGGGTGACCACGGCGCACTCTTTGGCAAAGCCCTCCACGTGCTCGGCCTCCTTCTCGAAGAACGACTTGGGGATGAACAGCGGGAAGTAGGCGTTCTCGTGGCCGGTGTCCTTGAACATGTCGTCCAGGGCACGTTGCATGAGCTCCCACAGGCGATAGCCGTGCGGTTTGATGGCCATGCAACCGCGGACGGGCGAGTAGTCGGCCAGCACTTGGGCGAGCTGGTTATACCACTCGGCGTAGTTTTCGCTTCGGGATGTCAGGGCCATAGGCACGAATTATGGCAGGCGAAGGGGGTCAAAGGCGGGAAACTATGATAGAATTGACCTAATGGCGAACGACCGTAAGCCGGTCCGGTGGGTGGGGTCCAGCCGTGAAGACCTGAGGTCGTTTCCCGACGAGGTCAAGCTTGAGGTGGGCCACGCTCTGACCCTGGCTCAGTTGGGTGGCAAACCGCCGACCGCCAAACCGATGGAAGGGTTCAAGGGCGCGACGGTCCTGAAGATCGTCGAAGACCATGACGGCGAGACTTACCGGGTGGTCTACACGGTCAAGTTCGAGGAGGCGGTGTATGTGTTGCACGCCTTCCAAAAGAAGTCGAAGTCGGGAATCGCCACGCCGAGGCAGGAATTGGATTTGATCAAGGCACGCTTCAAGCGGGCCGCCGAGGAGCATGAGCAATGGGTAAGCCAACGAAAGAAATCACGATAACCGAAGGGAGCGGAAACGTCTTCGCCGATCTCGGATTTGAGAACCCGGAAGAGGAACTGGAGAAGTCGATTCTCGTCTCCGCCATTTCGGACGCGGTGGCGAGCAAGGGGTTGAGCCAGGCGGCGATTGCCAAAGCGATCGGTTTGGACCAACCCGCGGTTTCCCGCCTGCTCCGAGGCCGCACGGCGGGCTACACCATCGAGCGGCTCTTTCGGATCCTCAACCACTTAGGGCAGAGCGTGACGATCACCGTGAAGCCCGCGGCGAACGCGAAGACTAAGATCGTGATCCCTGGAGCGAAGGTCAGCAAGCCGAAAGCGGTTGCTACTTCCCCCCGCGCCCAAGTTACGGTTCGCGAAACCAAGGCAACTTACCGGAAGAAATCCGATTAGTCGATCCGGGTGGGGCCGACATCGTATCATGGAGACAAGCAACCCGCTCTTGGGTTGTACGGGCGAGCTTGCTTGGCCCTTGGAGAGCACATGAACGGACTCACGCGCCTTGTCGTCGCCTTGCTTGCCGTCTTCCCCGCGGTGCCTGTTCTCGCCCAAGGGGCGGCGACCTCGCCGCTGAAGACCTCGTGGCGGTACTACCGGCCGACCAACACGGGCATCCAGGGCGACTTCTGCGAAGCTCTGTGGATCGCGCCGGACGGCGACCCGTGGATTGCCGGATACGACGCGGGCTTTGAAGAAGGCGGAATCGCCAAGTTCGTGCAAAGCCAGAACCGGTGGATCAACGTCTCCAACGTCGACTACCCCGTCATCGGGCACCCGGAGAACACCGGCACGGCCAGAGTCTCGGACATCGACGTGGACGCGAACGGCAACCTGTGGATGGCGACCGGCCGCGGCGGCCTGTTCTACAACCCGAGCGTCGGACCGTCCTCCCTACGACGGTTCGGAGACGACAACAGCCCGATTCCCGGCGGATGGAACAAAGGCGTGGAAGTTGCGCCCGACGGCACGGTGTGGTTTTCGTCCTACTCCACCTATTGGGGAGGCGGGGGAGTTGCCAAATACAACCCCGCCACGAACCAGTGGCAGGTGTTTGCAGATTACGGCGGCGGCCCCCTGGCGGTGCAGCCCAAGCCCACGAGCGGCTACTACGTTTGGACCATGCAGGGCGTCGACTCGGCGCGTTATGACAGCACGACCGGCACGTGGACCGTGCTGCCCAAGGCGACCGGGAATCCGGCGTACCTTATCGGCAAGAACCTGACCGACTCGGCGGGGAACACCTGGATGTACAAATGGACGAACGCCGAGATGAACGAGTACGCGTTGGACATTCGGCGTCCCAACGGCACGTGGGCCAACATCGCGCACGCGCCGTTCGACGTCCAGTTCAACGCTGCCGCTGCCCTCCGCGCCTTCGCGCCGAACCAAGCCGTGGTGGTGGACGGCGGGGGCGAAGCGTACCGCTTCAACGGCGCCACGTGGTCCAGCCTTGGCATGTGGCAGAACACCTCGTACACCGACGACGTCGACATCGACGCGCAGGGCAACGTGTGGGTTTGCGGCATCGGCGGCGCGGCAAAGCAAAACCCGAGCACGGGCCAGTGGCAGCGCTACCGCATCACCAACACCAGCCAGTACGACTTCTTCAACAACGACCTGTCTATCGACCCCGCCGGCGGCATCTACGCATGCGCCAACGCCGGGCCAGGCGCGGGCGGTATGGTGCGCTTCGACGGCGTAAGGTGGACGGGGTGGAACGGCCTTACCTACGGATTGGGTTACGACTGGCCGTTTCCGACCGACAACAGCCAATCGGTGTTCGTCCGCGCCAACGGGCGCGTGGTCGTCAACCCGATGTACGACGGCACGAAGGAGTGGAACGGCTCCAGCTTCTCCAGCCTGAGCGAGTCCACGACCGTTAAGGGCTACGCCGAGGACTCGACGGGGCGGCTTTGGGCGCTCGGCGAGTACTACAACCTGGCGTACTACCAGAACAACGCCTGGCACTCGGTCGACTTCATGGGCTGGGGCGAAAAGGTCCAGCGCGATCCGGACCGGGCGGGCACCATCTATGCGGTCTCGGGCTACCAAATTCTGAGAACCGACGGCACGTACCGGTTCAGCCGAACCGTCGACGACTTCCCCGAACTCGACCCGCAGAGCGACCAGTTCCACGGCATGGCGGTGGGGCGAAACGGCATCGTGTGGCTCGGCGCGGGCACCATCGGCATCCCCGGTTCCGGAGTGCTCATTCGGCTGAACACCAACACGGGCGCCTACACGATGATCCGCGAAAGCCAGGGTTGGCCCTTCCCCGGGCAGTACGTGATGCCGCTGGCGGTGTCTCCCGACGGCCGGGTGTGGATGCAGTACGACTCGGAGTACCTGGTGGCGCTTCGCGGGCTGTGCTGGTACGACGGCACGCGGTCGGGGTCGTTCCCGGCTCCCTCGGGAGGAGAGCCGCAATGGGGCGGGCTTCCCCACGCGGGCATCACCGACCTGGAGGTGCGGCCCTTGGGGGCGGGCTACGAGCTTTGGATGAGCTGCGCCAGCCGAGGCATCGCCGTCCTCACGGTTCGCACGGCGGGGCGCATCCCGCCCCGCTTGTAAGGGCGCGAAGCCACACAAGAAGCCCCCTCGCCGGTGAGGCGCAGGGGGCTGATCCTCCCAGAATCGGGCCGAGCCACCGCGATAGGCTGCTAGAGCTTCATCACCTGCCCGCCCTTTCGGCGGCTCTCCTCGGCGCGGAAGCCGATGCGGTGGCTTTCCATGGCTTGGTCGAGGGTGGTGACCAGGAGCGAGGGATCGCGCCGGCTGACCGCCTGGGTGAGGTCCAGCACCATGCGCTGGTCGCCTCCGCCGTGGCCGCCCAGGTTGGCGGCGAACTTCTCCACGTCCCAGCGGGTGGCTTTCTGCTTCTGGAACTCGTAGACGTCCAGGTAGCGCTCGTCTCCCACGATGTCGCCCAGGGTGCCCATGATGCGGGTGCGGCGGCCGCCGTAGCTGGTCATGGCCTCCATGTTGAAGTTGGCGGTGATGCCGCCCTCGAACTCCATCATCACGGTCTGGTGGTCGCACACGTCGTTTCGGTGGCGGTAGACGCAGGCGTCGTACTGGGTTCCCTTCATCGCCTTGCGAATGCCCTCGTCGCTGCGGTCGCGCGTGACGATGTGGTGGGTGTCCCACAGCTTCTTGGTGACGTACACGCCGTCGGCGTTGTACAGGCACGTGTCGCCCACCGGGCAGCCGTCGGAGCAGTGCTTGGGGGCGCCCTTGGGGGCGTTCCGCTCGGTAAACGCCCGCACACCGCCAAACGAGGAGACCCGGTTGCACGGGACCCCGGTGAACCAGCGGATGAGGTCGAGGTCGTGGCAACTCTTGGCGAGCAGCGAGGGGTTCGAGTCCTTCTCGTTATGCCAAGGCCCGCGCACGTACGAGTGCGAGAAGTGCAGGTGGTACACGGGCTCCATGTGCTGGATGCTGACCACCTCGCCGATCATGCCGCTGCGGATGACTTCTTGGAGCTGGACGAAGTACGGCGCATAGCGCAAGACGTGGCAGATGGCGACGGTTCGGCCGAGCTTCTCCGCCCGCTTCATGATGTCCTCACACTGCTTCCAGCTTTGGGCGATGGGCTTCTCGAGCAGGAGGTCGTAGCCCATTTCCAACGCTTGGAGCGCGGGATGGTAGTGCATGGCGTCCTGCATGCTGATGACCGCGATATCCGCCATCTTGGGCTTGGCGAGAAGGTGGTCCCAGCTTTGGAACTGGCGCTCCGGACCCAGTTTGTGGCGGCTCGCCGCCATCTCCATGCGGTAGTCGATGGGCTCCGCGACGCCGACGATCTTCCAGTCTTCGGGCATCTGGCCTTCCATCCAGCCGTAGTAGCCGCCTCGGCCTCCGTAGCCCATGATGACGGCGGTGACAGGCGTGCTGGGCTTGCGGTAGCCCTTGTCTTTGGGCTTGGGCAGGGTGTCGTCTTGGGAGAACGCCCAACCGGCGGGGACAAGCGCCGCTCCGGCAGCACCGGCGAAGAGGCGGAGAACGTCGCGTCGGGTTTGGTCGCGCATGGCGCGTTTTTACCTAAACGCGAGCGATCAGTGGGCGAGGAGGTTCGGGACGAGTTCTCGCATCCGGGCATCGTTTACGCCGATCAGCACTTCCCTCACGACGCCATCTCTGCCGACCACAAAGGACGTGGGCATAGCGGGCACCTTCCAGTCTCTCGCGAGTTCGTCCGCATTGTAGGCAAAAGTGAAGGCGTAGGACTGCGCCCTCAGAAACGCGGACAGACTCTCCTTGGGCGGATCGGTTCTGCGATTAGCGGGTTCAGAAAGCGTGGCGGCGACGACGACTAAGCCCTGGGACGCAAACTCGCTGTGCAGAGCCTGAAGTCTGTCCAGCGAAACCTGGCATCGAGGTCCCGAAATCCGATAGAAATGGATGACCGCCACCTTGCCTCTGATGTCGGCGTTGGTAACGGTGGAGTCGTCCAGCCGGAGCAACGAGAAGAACGGCAGCGGCTTTCCTTCAGCCTTTTTGGCCTGCTCGTTGCGGTACTCGGTGGTCTGTGTGCGAGCCGTTTGCAGGGGAGCGCCAGGGACGCTGGCGATGGCCGTTAACGCGATGATCGTGGAGAACGCCATACCCCTATCATACAGCGGGTCCTTTTGGGGTGCAGCCTCCCTCTCCTGAGGGGAGAGGGAGGACAGGACCTTACTTGCTAGCGACGAGTTCGCCAACGAGTTGGCGCATGCGGCTCTCGTTGAAGCCCACCAGCACTTCTTTCACGTTGCCGTCGCGGCCAACCACGAAGAACGTGGGGTAACCGGGGACTTTCCACTCTTTGCCAAGGGCGTCGTTGCCGTAGGTGAACGTGTAGGTGTACTTGTGCTCGGCCACGTACGCCACGGCGTTGTCCTTGGTCTGAATCGGCTGGCCGTTGGCGCGCTCCGCGAGGTTGGCGCCGATGACGACGAGGCCCTTCTCGGCGAACTCGTCGTAGATCGCCTGGAGCTTGGGAGCGGCGGCTTTGCACGGTCCGCACCAAGTCGCCCAGAAATCGATGACGACAACCTTGCCCTTGATGTCCTTGTTGGTGAGCTTGGTGTCGTCGAGGCGGGTCATGACGAAGTTGGGCAGGGGCTTCCCTTCGGCGGATTTGACGGTGTTGATTCTGGCTTGGAAGTCCTGCTGCGCAGCGGCTGGCGGCGCCTGGATCTTGGATGCGGGAACCTGAGCAACGGCGGCGAGGGCGATGAGCGCGGTGATTGCCATACGCTCATCATACAACGTCAGCTGGCAGAGGAGGTGAAGTAGGGTTGTGACTGTCTCCAAGCTGCATCCACGCACCAGAAGGGCAAGACCTCGCGCGAAGAGACGTAGCCGCAAAAGCCTTGGATTGCTCCCCAAACTAGCCCCAGAAGGCGCTAGATGAATCCCCTCGTTGCTTCTTCCAATGACCAATAGCACTAAGAACGCCACCTGCGCTCGTAAGTCAACCGTCCTGAAAGGTGAGAAATCACCAGCAAGATGCTCTTCTTGTCGCCTCCTCATACTCCGCGGCCCTCCTAACTACCGTCGTTGCATTTTGCGCGCCAGCGGAATGCGTCCACTTTGATATCCATTGGCAACGAGAATGGACTCCGGATGGTCATCGCATCCATGTGACTGAGCAGATTGCGATACCTGAGAAACAAGCCGCGCATAAGCATCGAGCCGGTAGAACTTGCATGCCTCATAGCCTTTAATCGCAACGAGCGTACCACAACAATTCTCAATGGACGTTAATGCAATGTATCGACAGGAGGTGCGGATCGCGGCGTTCTACCTTCAAACAGCTATGCAAGGTGAGACCGCTCTGCAAGGGCTGCTAATCCGAGCCGTGAGCCACAGCGACGCCACCGGAATGTTCATCAACGAGACGCACACTCTGCCGCCATTTGGCAGTACCGCGTCGAGAAAATGATCCTCGAAGGCAAGACCCAGTATCAGACGTACCAAATCGCCGAAGTCCCCCGATTCGGCAAGTCGCTCTTCTTGGATTACAACATCCAGACCTCGTTGATGGACGAGTACGTGTTCCACGAGTGCATGAGCCAGCCCGCCATGACGCTCCACCCGAACCCGACGAAGGTGCTGGTTTGCGGCGGCGGCGAGGGCGCGACGCTCCGCGAGGCGCTGTTCCACAACACGGTGAAAGATGCCGTGATGGTGGATATCGACGAGGAGCTGGTGGACATGGTGAAGGAGCACATGCCCGAGTGGCACCAGGGCGCTTTCGAAGACCCGCGCACCACGCTTCTGCACACGGACGCGCGCGGCTGGATCCGCGACCACAAGGGCGCGAACTTCGACGTCATCCTCAGCGACCTTCCCAACCCGCACGAGGACGGCCCGGGACAGATGCTGTTCACGCGCGAGTACTTCCAGCTTTGCGCCGAGGCGATGAGCGACGACGGCGTGTTTGCGATGCAAGCCGGCAGCGCCAACGAGAACTACCCCGCGTGCATGGCTTCGTGCATCAAGACCCTGGAGGCGATGAGCGACGTCTTCCCCTTTGTAGCTGGCTATTACGGCATCGTCTCGACGTTCTTCCAGCCGTGGGGATTCGTGCTGGCGAGCAAGAAGTACGACCCGATGGCGCTGACCGCCGCCGAGATCGACCGCCGCCACGCGGAGCGCGGCGTGAAGCCGAAATACTACACGGGAAGGTTCCACAACGCCTGCTTCACGCTGCCGGAATACCTGCTGCGGGCGGTGGAAACGGAGGGGCGGATTTTGACCGATGCCGAGCCCTTCGTTTGGACGGCGTGACAATGTGGAAAAGCTGGGGTTTTCCACACGGTGAACCCCAGCTAACCTGCGAGTAAAATCCAGCCCGCGCATCGAACGAATCGGAGCGCTCGTCTTTCCTATGCCAAACGATGCGTTGCAAGACTCGCTGGCCGAGAAACGGTGGCTCACCGCATTAGCGAAGGGCGATCCGGCCGCGCTCGGCGGTCTGTATGAGATGTACGGAGAACGGATTTTCCGCTACACCTACCGAATGCTCGGGAACCGTACCGACGCCGAAGACGCGACCGCGGAGACCTTCTTAAGGGTGCTTCGCCGGTCCGCCGAACTTCGTGCCGACGGCGCTTTCCGCACGTGGCTCTTCCGGATAGCCCGGAACCTGTGCATCGACAAGTTGCGACAGCACAAGTTGATCGAGCTTCCGCCCGACGCCCAGTACGGCGGCGGTGAGGAGAAGACCACGCTGCGGGTGACCGTGCAGCAGGCTCTCAACGATCTGCCGGTGGAATATCGCGACCCGCTCGTTCTTTGCGACCTGGAAGACCTGCCCGCCCGAGAGGCGGCGGCGGTGCTGAACATCAGCGTTCCCGCCCTGAAGTCCAGGCTGTACCGGGGCCGACGCGCCCTTAGGGACAAGCTGGTGGGAGCGATGGAGAAGAAGTGATGGACTCCAGAGAGATGTACTCGAAGCTGGTGGACCTCTACGTGGGCGGCGAACTGCCCGCCGAGTTGGAGGACGAACTTAAAGCCAAGGCGCTGACGGATCGGGATCTGAGCCACGACATGGCGACGCTCACCCACGCCGTCGGACTCTTGGGAACCCTCGAGGAGCCGGAGTTCACCGAGGAGTCGTTCCAGCGCATTCTCATGAAGCTTTACGCGAAGACGGGAGTGGACGTCCAACCCAGCGTTTCCGCCCCTTCGCACATGCAGTATTACTTGCCCATCGCGGGCTAACGAGAGGAAATGTCATTGAAGCTTGATTGTCCCCGTAAGGATTTCGTCGACGCCGTAAGCATGGCGGGCGCCGCCGCTGGCGGGCGTTCTCCGATCCAAATTCTCCAGAACCTGAAGATCGAAGCGGCCGAGCAATCGCTCCGCGTTCTCGGATGCGACGGCGAGATGTGGGTGGAGCGGACGCTTCCGTGCATGGTGACCGACATCGGCTCGATCTGCGTGCAAGCCAAGCTGTTGACCGAGTTGGCGACCTCGTTGCCGGACGGCGACCTGCACCTGCAGACCCAAGACGGCCAGGGCATGCTCCTCACCCAAGGCGCCTCGGAGTACCGCATGCTCACGCTGGACGCGGTCGACTTTCCGGAACCGCCCAGCTACGGAGGCGAGGGCGAGCTGACCCTGCCGATGAAGACCCTGCGAGACGCCGTCGATTCGGTGATCTTCGCGGTCTCGGGCGATGCGCATCGGCCCATCCTCACCGGCGTGCTTGTCTCGTACGACGGCTCGACGCTCACCTTGGTGGCGACCGACACGCACCGCCTTGCGGTACGCCGAATCTCGCAAGAGGGTCTCGGCTCGAACATCACGGTCGTGGTGCCCGAGAAGGCGCTGCGCGCCATCAAGAGCCTGCCGCTTGCCGACGACGACCAGATCACGATCTCGTTCGGCGGAAGCCGCATGGGCGTGGAAGCCGCTGGCGCGAAGATCGTCTCGCAAGTCTTGGCGGGCACGTACCCGAACTGGGAGCGCGTGGTGCCGACCGAATCCACCCGCACGTGGACGGTGGCGGTGGACCAGCTTCTCGAAAAGACCAAGCGCGCCATGATCGTGGCGCGAGAGAACGCGAACCGGATCCGGTTCTCGGGCAGCGGCGACAGCCTGACGCTGAGCGCGCGCGGCGACGAGCGCGGCGACGCCAAGGAAGAAGTGCCGATTCTCGCCCAGAACGGTGACATCGAGATCGCCTTTAACGGCAAGTACGTGCTGGACGCGCTGGGCGCGGTGAACGGCGAGGGCATCCGCATCGAGATGACCGAGCACAGCCGACCCGCCATCTTCCGGCCGACGGACGATGACAGCTATCTGTGCGTCATCATGCCGATGGCGCTGAGCTAAGCCCGCGCAACGCCGCGATCTTCGGCGCCCGCGAAGCGGGAGAGTCGAGGCTGAACGACCGTGCGTCGCCCAGTTCGTCGCGAATGAACGCCTCGGTGCGCGCGATTTCCTCGCGCATGGCGTCGTCGACCTTCGTCCACGCCTCGTAGACGATCTCGCCCTCGGCGGGGTCGAACTCCCACACGCCGACGACTCGGCCCCGATCGAGGATGGCGTTGTTGGCAAGGTCTTGGATGCCGCCCACGACGATCCTGCCGCGCTCGCCCACCATTTCGCGCTGGAAGTCGGCTTCTGCCACCATGTCGGCGGCGTTCCTCCGCAGGAGTAGGGCGCTGTCGATGCACGAGACCATACGGTACACGGGTCGGGAGGGAGGCACGAACGCCTGGTACTCGCGGGCGGATTCGGGCAGAGCCAGAAGATCGGGAAAGCCGTCGAGCGGGACCAAGCCCAACGGTTCGAGCGCATCCTTGGAAGCCTTGACGCCCAAGCCTGAGAACCACAGGTAGTGGGCGAGGGACGCGGCGCCGGTCCACGCGAAGTAGCGCCTTGCCAGTTCGGTCGCCGCCTCGGTTGGGCTCAGGCTCCAGCCGTCCAGGGGAGAGGGCGACCACAGGGCGTAGGCGTAGGTTTGGGTGTCAAGCCTGCCGTTTGCGGCAATGCGCCGAATCTTGCCCTGCGCCTGCAGAGACCCCAGCGCGAGCGGGAGCGCCGTGGTGGTTCCCCGCTTCTTGCCTTCGTCGCCAAAGTTGCGCACCTTGTCGCCGAGGGCGGAGCGCAGGTCCTTGGGGTCGAGCGGGCCCGCTCCGAGTGCCGCCAGAACGTCATCGCAGAGTCGCTCATGTTCGGCGTCGGTGTAGCCCAGGTACTTCTTCGCCTGGTTGACTTGGGCGGTCTCGCCAAAACCCTGCCCCATCGCCAAGCCAAGCGCAAAGTCGTTATCGGGCAACACGTATGTGCAGCCGCGAGCCGAGGGCAACTCGTGGATCTGCTTCTCGGCTGCCGCCGCTTCAGCCTGGCCGCGGGAGCAGTCGGTGCGGGCGTGAAGGGTGAGATAGGGGTTCGCCCCGCCCACGGACCTCGCCCAGCCGAACCGGCTCAGGACCTCTCGCGGCGAGATCGCCTCGCGCGCGAGAAGTCCTTGGCGGTGCGCCCACCACGCCCATAGCTTGGCGCGGTCCGCCATGCTACGGCGTTACCGTTAACGATTGCGTCTTCACCACACCGTTGCGCGAGGCGGTGATGGTGACCACCTTTGTGCTCGCCTGCGCCAGGGTGTTGATGGTGAAGAGCTTGGTGGTCGTGCCCGCCGCCACGGTGATCGGCGTTGCCACTGTTGCCACCGCGATGTTGCTGCTGCTGAGCGCGATGTTGAACGGAGCCGACGAGACCGTGGTGACCGAGACGATGCCGTTGGTGGCGGTACCGCCAACCACGGTGCTCGGAAGCACGTACAGCGCCTCGAGGGCGATGCCGAACTTCACGGTGAGGTTTGCCGTGCGCACCACGCCGTTGCGGGTTCCGGTGATGGTGACCACCGTATCTGCGGCAACGTACTTCGTGGAGATCGTGAAGTTTCGCGTGGTTTGGCCGCCCGGAACCGTAACCGGGGAGACCACGGTTGCCACCGCGTTGTTGCTGGAACTAACCGCGACGTTGAACGCGGAGGCGGGAGCCGACGTGAGCGTCACCGTTCCGGTGGCGGGGGTGCCGTTCGTTACGGACGTTGGGCTAATGCTGACCGACTGAAGCGTGGGCACGCCGCTGGCCGCCACGGTGAGAACCGAGGTCTTGGTCAGCGCCTGTCCGTCGGGGTTGGTGACGGTGATGTTGCGCAGCCCGGTGGTGGCATTCGCCGCCGCCGTGACGTTCAGGGTGACGCTGGTGGGCGACGTGTACGTGACGCTGTTGACGGTGACGCCCGTGCCGCTCACGGATGCCGCGAGCCGGCCGGTGAACCCGGCGCCCGGATCGAACCAACCCGAACCGGAAGTGGAGGTGACGGTGAGGATGATGTTCGTCGTTTGCCCCTGCGTGATGCTGGTCGGGCTAATGGAGGCGATGGTGGCAGGAGGCGGCGCCTTGAGCTGGATGACGCGCACCGCCCACGAGTCGGTGGCGTTGCAGTACTCCTGCACAGTCCACATCGTCATGTCGTCGACGGGATCGACGCTGGTTTGCGAGTAGTCGCCCCAGCGCTGGGTGACGCCCGTTTGGGCGTTGTAGTTGAACGTCGTGGTTTGAGCGGTGGTGGGCGCCTGGATGGTGCCCAGGGTGTCGCCAACAAGGCGTCCCGCCGCGACGATTTCGGCTCGGCGGGCACCGCCCGCCGCCGAAGCGCCGAGCGCCATGTGGCCTTGCCCTGACATCGCAACGCTGGGAATCCAGAAGCTGTCCGGGTTCGTGGTTGCGGTCGAGAAGAGCGTTCCGCTCTGGGTCAGCGTCGGGGTGGCGGTGAAGTTGCGGATCTCATAGAAGCGGGACGACGTGCGGGTGTTGTTGCCGCTCGTACCGTCGGAAACGCCGTCGTTGCGGGTTCCGATGTTGTGGGCCGTCCACAGCGACCGGATGCCGGTGTTGCGGTTCAGGCGGATTTCCGCCCGGAAGAGGCGGTCTTCCAGGGCGTCGAGCGACTGAGTGCTGCCCAGAGCGGCGACGTTCTTGGGGAAGTTGGTCGCCGGAACGGTGATGTTGATGTTGCCCGAGATGGACGGGGTACCGCCGGGGTCGGTCACCCGGCGTAGAACGAGTTTGCCGAACGCCACATTATCGACGCCGATGAAATAGCCTTCGGTGGCGTTAGGGTCGTCGTTGTCCACGCCTTGGGGCGTGAACGGACCGGCGCCGCCGTTGACGGCAAGGTTGCGGAACGCGGTGACCACGATGGGCCCGGCGCCGAGCACTGAGGATTTGCGAACGACAAAGCCAGTGGTGCTGGTAAAGCTTGCGCCGAAGTTGTTCGTGCCGATGTAGAGGGCGTTCTTGTCGACGCCGAGGGTCGGATAGTCGGCCAGTTCGCCCGTGTTGCCAGTCGGGGTAACCAAGTCTTGCTGGAACTGGAAGAAGGTGAAGTTAGAGGTCGACGTGATGGTGGGACCGTCGGAAACCGCGATCAAAACGCGGTTCGGCGTCGCCACGTCGATCATGCAGAGGATCCAGCGATTGGTCAAGCGATCGAAGCGCACGCGTGGGTCACTTGTGCCTTGTCCGGGAGTTTTGACCGATGTCCAGAAGGTGTCGGCGCTCACGTTGAGCGACCCGAGCACACCCGTCTTGTCGTAGACCCGGATTCGCCCGTTGGTGAAAACGAGGAACTGCGTCGGTCCCGGCGCACCCTGCGAGTCGGGCGGGAGGGCAAACGATACGCCCAGCGTTGGACCGTCAAAAGTTGTCCCAATCGTCTGGGGAAGCTTGGGGCCACCGTCGCGCGAAATGAGCGCCTCCGCGCCTTTGGGCATGGGCGGCCACTGCGAGACGAACGGAGAGGAAGGGTTCATCTTGAGGCCCTTGCGGTCCACTTCGTGTTCGCTGCCGATGAGCCTGGGCACGGTCGATCGCTCGCTGGCGGGGATCGCGTCCTCCCGAGCCTGGATCTCCGCCACGCTTTCGGTGATGCCCATGGCGCCGGTCCACGGCTTGCCCACCTGGGCGCCGACCTTGGTGACCTCCACCGGAAGCGACGAGGCTTGGGGAGGAGACACCGCGACGGCGGCAACGCCCAACGTGGCGAGTTTGGCAAGAATGGTTTGTACGATCACGATCTGTTAGCCCTCGAAAAGTCCTACTACTGTATCACGAAAAATTACGAGCCACCGTCCAGTCGGGGCATCGGTTTGTAGGTCCAAGCCCGAGCCAGCGGAACCTGATCTTGGCTGTGCGAACCCGTCTCGGCGACGCCAGGAGTCACAACATTACGACCCCGGGGCAAGGCACCGAGTTCGACGATCTGAATGTAGGTGCCGCGGTCAGAGTAGGGGATAGGCGGTTGGCCGTCGACGGCGATCTTGCCCGAGGCGTAACGCCAGTCGAGCGGATTGTCGGACCGTTGAGCGAGCTTTGCGACCGCCTTGTCGAACGCGCTTGCCAACACTTGGTTCGCGGTTCGGCCCTGCAAATAGGGGAACTTGGTCTTCCCTTCCAACGCGTTAAGGATGAGGCTGGGCTGGACGACCAAGTTGAAGTTGTCGGGCGTGACGAAGTTGCCTGTTACGGGGAGAAAGATCTCCTCGCGGAGCGAGGCGAGGGTCTGTTGCATGAGCAAAGCGCCCTGCGAATCCTCAACCGTGCGACCATCCCAACCCCTCAGCAGGCGGGCGGGGAGGTCTTCCGCCAAAGGCGCCTTCTGGAGCCAAGGCAGGAAATGAGGGGCGTTCGGGTCGGTGCGGGCGATGGTCCAGGCGGCACGCTCCAAATCTGATACGCCAAGCTTGGTCCCGGTCAGCGTGCCGAGCAGCGCCTCGTTTCGGAAAATGCGTCCCCAGACCGGCGTGTCCTGGTTGGGCCACCACGAAGCCGGCTTGTTGTTCCAGTTGGCGATCAACCCGGATTTGGGATTCAGCATGTGGGGGAGTTGCTCGAACGGCACGAAGCCGTCCCACTTACCGGCGCTTCCCGCGGGAATGGGAAAACGGGGGTCGAAGCCGGCGGCGCGGCGGGGGATCGAACCGACGTGCCAATAACCGATCTCGCCCGACGCGGTGGCGAAGAAGGCGTTGAAGTTCATCGTCGCGCGCGAGAGCGCTGCCTTGGCGTCGCTCGAGTTGGTGGCGGTCCAGATGCCCATCGTCGCTTCGATGCTTTGAAGCTCGCGCATTCGGTACGCCGAGCGCCGCGAGAACACGTAGCCCGATTGCGATCGGATCACGACCGGGCCGTCTTCGGTGCGGGTCTGGGTCACCGTGATCGGGGTGCCACCCTTGACGTTCAGGGTGAAGGGCACGGTCTCGAAAGAACGCTTGACGCCGTCGACGAGGTAGCTGTTCCCCTCGGCTTTGGCGTACACGATGTCTTCGGTGTCGCTGACGCCGCTGGTGAGCCCCCAGGCGAGGCGCGGAGTCATGCCAATCGCCACGCCGGGCACGCCGGGAACGTCCATGCCGGCGATCGCCAAACCGGGCGCCCGGATGGCGATCTCGTGGACGACCGAGGGGTTTCGGAAGCCCATCTGAGGGGCGGAAAGGAGCAACGGGTAGCCGACCGACGAGCGCTCTTTCGAGACGACGACGGCGTAGCTGCCAAGCTTGCTCGCCACGCTCACCCGGTCGGCGGCGGCGCGGCTGGTCTCCATGGAAGCCAGGCGAATGCCGGGCAGAAGTTCCATCAGGTTTGCGGCGGGCAAGCCCTGGAGGTGCGCTTCCGTTTGGGCGCGGGTCGGGAACACGAACTTCGGGTGGGTCTTGGCGAGCGGATCGTCCGCGGGCGTGACGGTCGGGATGCTGCGAGGATCGTCGAACCAGGCAAGGTCGTCAATGACGTCGAGCACCTTGCCTTTCAGGTTCGCGCGGGAGTTCAGATACTGATACAGGGCATAGTTGCGGACCTCGCCCGCCCCTCCCCTGCCGAACAGCTGGAAAAGCCTGACGGTGACGGCGGCCGAGTCGAGGACGGTCCAGGGCTCGGGTTTGAACCCGGCGTCTTCGTAGCCCTTGGGAAGGGCTTTGTCGGCGCTGGCTTGCTTGATCCAGGCGTTCACGCCTTCGGCGTAGGCTTCGAACGCTTCCTTTGCCTTGGCGGGCAATCGGTCGAACTGGGTTTGCAGCTCGGCATCGGTGTAGCCGAACGAGAGCACCTCGCGATCGGAAGCGACGAAGGACGAGCCGAACACTTCCGCCATTCGGCCCCGCGCCAAGCGACGACTGTTCTCAAGCTGCCACAAGCGATCTTGGGCGACCGCGTATCCCGCGCCGTAAAAGGCGTCGTGCCAAGAGTTCGCGGCGACGACCGGCACGCCGTAAGCATCCCGAGTGATCGTCGGGCCTTGGAGAATTAGACACGCTAGCGCACAGGCAACCATGCGCCGATATTAGCCGGTTTCAGGGCAGATAGCGACGGCCGCCGCCAAGGGCTTTGCGGTTGATCAGCCCAAAGACGACAAGGCAGACTCCTGCGACCAAGGCGATGGGAGTGATCATGCCCCAGATTCCGGCGACCAGTCCGGTGACGACTCTCAGCAGTAGCCCCCCGAAGAGGACCGCGGCGATAAGGATGAGCCCGAGTTTAAGACTTCCAGACATGGTTGCTCCGTAGGTTTGCGCGATTCTACGCGCTTCTGATAGCTATGACTTAGTATCGGGTCAAAGGGTTGACCTACAGGTTCCCCGCTAGGCCTTTGGTCCCATACAATTCTTCAAGACGGCGGGCGAACTGGGCAAGCACCTTGCCGCGGTGGCTGACGGCGTGCTTCTGTTCTGCCGTGAGGTCCGCCATGGTGCAGCCGAGTTCGGGCAACCAGAAGATCGGGTCATAGCCAAAACCGCCGGCGCCGCTCGGCACATCGGCGATGCGCCCTTCGCAGGTCGCCTCAAACCCTTCCGTCGCTTCGCCAGGCCGGGCGAGGGCGACGCAGCAGCGAAACCGTGCCCCTCTTCCCTCCACGGGAACGTCGTTCAGGCGCTCGAGAATGATGCGCATCTTTTCGGGAAAGGGCGTCTCCTCACCGGCGAACCGCTTCGAGTACATGCCGGGCTCGCCGCCCATGGCGTCCACTTCCAGACCGGCATCGTCCGCCACGCACCATTCGCCGGTGGCGGCACAAGCCGACTCGGCTTTGATCACGGCGTTTTCGGCGTAGCTGGTGCCGTCCTCCTCGGGTTCGGGCGCACCGGGATAGTCCGCCAACGTGCGTATTTCGAGGTCGGGAAAGCGCTTGCCGAGGATCGTCGTCATCTCACCCGCCTTCTTGGCGTTGTGGGTGGCGACCACCAAGATCATGAGATCTCCAGCACTTCCTTCTGAGCCCGGATCAACTCGTCGATGCCCTTCTTGGCGAGCTTGAGCATCTTGCCCAGCGTCTCCGCCGAGAACGGGTCCGATTCGGCGGTGCCCTGCACCTCGACAAACTTGCCCGACTCGGTCATGACGACGTTCATGTCCGTGGCGGCGGTGCTGTCCTCGTCGTAGTTGAGGTCGAGCACCTCTTGGCCACGATAGACGCCGACGCTGATGGCGGCGACGGGCTCTCGAATCAAGATGTCCTTGATCATGCGCTGCTTCACCATCCACCGCATGGCGTCATAAGTGGCAACGTAGGCGGCGGTGATGGCGGCGGTGCGGGTGCCTCCGTCGGCACGGATGGCGTCGCAGTCGAGCGTGATCGTGCGCTCGCCCATGCGGTCCATTTCCACGACGCTGCGCATCGCCCTGCCGATGAGGCGCTGGATTTCCATGGAACGGGCGTTCGGCTTCATGGGGTCGCGGTTGTTGCGCTGGCGTCCAGAGCGAGGCAACATGGCGTACTCGGCGGTCACCCAGCCCTTGCCCTGGTTTTTCATGAAGGGCGGCACGCGATCTTCCACGGTCGCGGTGACCAGCATGTGGGTGTCGCCGATCTTGATCAGGCAGGAGCCCTCGGCGAACTTCGCGAAGCCTCGCTCAAGGGTGAAAGGGCGCAGCTCGTCGGGCTGCCGTCCATCGGGTCGCATTCGTGAGAGTGTACCGGGGAGGCGGCGAGTTCCAGGTTCGCGCCATACTCAAGGGGATGGGTGTGCCCGTCTATAAGGCTCCTGCTTTCGATCCCGCTTCCAACGCCCAACTCCAGCTTAACGCGCCGCTCGTGGCGGACTGGTTGGTGAAGTTCCTGCATGACGAATGCGTGCGGCGGCGCAAGGTCGACAAGGTCGTCCTCGGGCTCTCGGGGGGCGTGGACAGCGCGGTGGTCGCCTATCTTTGCGCGCGCGCCTTCTCGCCTCAAAACGTGTACGCGTTTCGCATGCCTTACAAGATCTCGTCGCAAGAGAGCTTGGACCACGCCCAACTCGTGGTGGACGACTTGGGAATCCACGCGGAGACGATCGAGATCACGGGCATGGTGGACGGCTACGCCGAGCCGACGATGACCCCCTCCCGGCTGGGCAACGTGTGCGCACGCTGCCGCATGATCGTGCTGTTCGACCAGTCCGCGAAGCTCGGGGCGTTGCCCATCGGCACGGGAAACAAGAGCGAGCGGCTGTTCGGCTACTTCACGTGGCACGCCGACGATTCACCTCCCATCAACCCGCTTGGTGACCTCTTCAAGACGCAGGTGTGGCAACTGGCGCACCACTTAGGGGTGCCCAAGGAGATTATCGAGAAGCCCGCCACCGCCGACCTCATCAAAGGCCAAACCGACGAGGGCGATTTCGGCATCACCTACGAGCGAGCCGACCGGATTCTGCACTTCCTTACGATGGGCTATCCGCCCGCAAAGTTGGTCCAGATGGGATTTCCGGAGGGCGACGTGCGTCTTGTAGCAAGTAAGGTGAACGGGACGCACTGGAAACGGCGACCTCCAACAGTTGCCATGCTCAGTACGTCTGCAATTGGTGAATACTATCTGAGACCGGTCGACTTTTGAGACCGGTGCCGAGGTTCGATGAGTCCGAAAACCGCAACTGCAACCGTCAGGGTCAAGATCAACTCCGTCGAGGTCGAGGTTCCCGCCGACGCCACCGCCCTTCAAGCCCTTAGGCTGGCTGGCTTCGACGTCCCCAGTGCATGCTATGACCCGCGTCTGAAGCCCTTTGGCGCGTGCCGGCAGTGCCTGGTGCGAGTGGATGGCAACCCAAAGCCGGTGACGTCCTGCTCTTTGCCGCTGCGCGAAGGGATGGAGATCGACAGCGAGAGCCCCGAGGTGAAGACCATTCGGCAAGCCGAGGTGAGCATGCTTGCCCAACGCTTCCCGAAGGAAGCGCTCATCAAGAACGGCTCGGCGTTCGCGCGGACCATCAAGCAACTCGGCTTGGAGTCGGAGACCGGCGTTCGGCCTCGCAAGGCGGACGTGGACGACAGCCACCCGTACATTAGCGTCGACATGTCCAAGTGCATCTACTGCTACCGGTGCGTGCGGATTTGCGACGAGGTGCAAGGGCAGTCGGTTTGGCAGATCCAGAGCCGAGGCGACGAAGTGAAGATCGTGGCGGACACCGGCGTGCCGTTCGGCCTTAGCTCTTGCGTAAGCTGCGGCGCCTGCGTGGACACGTGCCCGACAGGGGCGCTGGAAGACAAGTCGGTGATCTCGATGGGGGCCCCGACGAAGTGGACGAAGACGACGTGCCCGTACTGCGGCGTCGGTTGCGAGTTGGAAGTCGGCACGAAGGACGGCAAGATCGTCACCAACCGGCCGGCCAAGGATTCGCCCGTTAACAAGGGCCACCTTTGCGTCAAGGGTCGCTACGCCACCGGCTACGTCAGCTCTCCCGACCGCATCACCAGCCCCATGATCCGCCGAAACGGCGAGTGGGAGACGGTGAGTTGGGACGAGGCGATCGCGCACTGCGTATCCGAACTGAACCGGATCAGCGAAGCCTACGGCCGGACAGCATCGGCGTGTTGGGCTCGGCGAGAGGCACGAACGAGGAGAACTACGTCGCCCAGAAGTTCGCCCGCGTGGTGGTGGGCACGAACAACGTCGACTGTTGCGCGCGGGTTTGCCACGCGCCCAGCGCGGCGGGGCTGCGAAGCACGCTCGGCACCGGCGCGGCGACGTCGTCGTTCGACGACATCGAACGGACCCACACGATCGTGCTGACCGGCACGAACTCCACCGAGAACCACCCGGTGGTGGGCGCGCGCATCAAGCAAGCCGCCCGCAACGGCACGAACCTCGTGGTCATCGACCCGCGCAAGATCGAGCTGTCGCACTACGCGAAGGTGCACCTCCAGATTCGGCCGGGCACAAACATTCCGATCTACCACACCCTCGCCCACATCGTGATCGAAGAGGGCCTGTGCAACATGGACTTCATCGGTGCGCGCACGGCCGAGTTCGAAGCGTTCAAGGAGCACGTGAAGGACTGGACCGCCGAGCGCGGCGCCCAGGTGTGCGGCGTTGACGCCGAGGACATCCGCCGGGCGGCGCGCATCATCGCCGACGGCAACCCGACGATCTTCTTCCATGGCTTGGGCGTTACCGAGCACCACCAGGGCACCGAGGGCGTGATGTGTATCGTCAACCTGGCGATGCTCACCGGCAACATCGGCAAGCCGGGTACCGGCGTGAACCCGCTTCGCGGCCAGAACAACGTTCAGGGCTCGGCGCACATGGGATGCGAGCCGAGCAAGCTGGCGGGCATGGTCGACATCGACGAGAACCGCGACCGGTTCGAAGCCGTTTGGGGGACCGAGATTCCCAAGCGCCCAGGCTTGAACCTGATGAAGATGATCGACAAGGCGAGCGAAGGCGGCTTCAAGGCGATGTGGACCATCGGCTACGACGTCTACCTGAGCAACGCCAACATGGACTCTTCGGACGCCGGGTTCGGGAATATGGAACTGGTCATCATTCAGGACCTTTTCTTGAACGAAACCGCCAAGAAGTACGGCACCGTGTTCCTTCCCGCCTGCACCTCTTTCGAGAAGGACGGCACGTTCATGAACAGTGAACGCCGAGTCAACCGCGTGCGCAAAGCCATCGACCCGATGGGCGAGGCGAAAGCCGACTGGGAGATCGTGTGCGAGATCGCGCGGGCGATGGGCAAGGGCGAGTACTTCCCCTACCAGAACGCCGAGGAGATTTGGGAAGAAGTTCGCAAGGTTTGGAAGCCGGGTACGGGCATCTCGTACGCCCGACTTGAAGGCGGCGGACTGCAGTGGCCTTGCCCCAGCGAGGACCATCCCGGCACGCCGATGCTCCACGTCTCCACGTTCCCGCACGGCGATCGAGCGTCGTTCAAGGCGATTCCCTTCTTGGACGCCTTGGAGGAGACCAACGACGAGTTCCCGATGATGATGATCACGGGGCGGCATCTTTTCGGCTTCAACGCGGGCACCATGACGAACCGCACGCGGAACCTGCACTTCCAGCCGACCGACCTGCTCGACGTGAACCCGTTCGACGCCGATCGGTTGCGACTGGTGGACGGAGACAAGGTGCGGATTCGGTCCCGTTACGGCGAAGCGGTTCTGCCGGTTCGCATCACGAACTCGGTGAAGCCGGGCGACGTGTTCACCACGTTCCATACGCCGGAGTTGGAGGTCAACCGGACCCTCAGCCCCCACCGCGATCGAATCGTGAACACGCCGGAGTTCAAACTGACCGCCGTCGAGCTGACGAAGATCTGAGGAGCGCGTGGCTTGCGCCGCGCGCTCCGTTTGGGTATCATAGGGAGCCTCGTTTCTCGAGGAAGGTCACCATCATGGCGAACATCTGTCAGGTCAGCGGCAAGAAGGCGAACAGCGCGAAGCACATTCGGCACCGGCACTCGGGCCAGTGGAAGTTCCGCGCCCCCAAGAAGAACCGGTTCCAACAGCCGAACCTGCAGACGGTCCGATTGAAGACCGAGCACGGCACCGTGAAGATCACCGTCGCTGCCTCGGTACTCAAGAGCACCGAGTTCTCCGCCGTTCTCTGCGGCCTGCGCCCGGTTCCGAAGGCTTGGCTCAAGAAGCCCTCGTACAACGTCTAAGGGGGCATATCCTAACGATTTCAAGGGCATCGGGTTCGACCGGTGCCCTTTCTGTTTGTCCGCCCATGAACCGCTACCAGCGCACTCGGGAAGACCATAGCCGGGAGAACGCCGAGGACTACGTCGAGCTGATCGACTCGCTCATCGTAGAAACGGGCGAAGCCCGCGCCGTCGACCTTGCCGACCGGCTTGGCGTGAGCCACGTCACGGTTTCCAAAACGGTGCGCCGGTTGCAACGAGAGGGGTTGGTGACGATGCAGCCTTATCGCAGCATCTTTCTCACCGATAGCGGGCGCGCCATCGCGCAGGCGTCTCGCGAGCGGCACGAGTTGGTCCATAGCTTCCTCATCGCCGTCGGGGTTCCCGCCGAGGTTGCCGAGACGGACGCCGAGGGAATCGAACACCACGTCAGCACCGAGACCCTGGACGCAATGAAACGCTTCCTCGCCGCAAGGCGTTAGACCTAGCACACCCTCCATGCAACTGCTCCACGAGATCCTGGACTTCATACGGAACCTGAAGCCCGTGCTTAACTCGTGGATCGTCCACTACGGACCCTGGGTGTACGGCCTGTTGTTCACCATCGTCTTTTGCGAGACGGGCCTGGTCATCTTCCCCTTTCTGCCAGGCGACTCGCTGCTTTTCACGGCGGGCGTGCTGTCTCACGACAAGCTGAACGTGTGGGCGGTGTTCTTCACCTTCGTCGCGGCGGCGGTCGCCGGCGACAACGTCAACTACTTCCTCGGGAAGTACGTCGGCGTCCACGCTTTCAGGAACGAGAACTCGAAGATCTTTCGACGAAGCTATCTGGACGCCACACACAAGTTCTTCGAGAAGTACGGCGGCAAGACGCTGATCTATGCGCGCTTCGTGCCGTTCGTGCGGACCTTTGCTCCCTTCGTGGCGGGCATGGGCGCCATGACCTACCCCCGGTTCGTCATGGTGAGCATCCTTGCCGCCACCATTTGGGTCGGCGTTTGCGTCGGGGCTGGGTTCCTCTTTGGGGACATCCCCGCCGTGCAGGAGAACTTCGAACTCGCCATCATCGGCATCGTCGCCGTCTCCATCCTGCCCCCGTTGGGCGAGATCTTCGCGCAGCGCTACAAGAAGCGCCGTGCCGCTCGCCGCGCCGCCCTCGAGAACCGCGGCTAAGTACACTCACTAACTATGTTCCTCGATGAAGCCGTCGTAGAGTTCGCTTCCGGGCGTGGAGGCAACGGGGCGGCATCGTTCCACCGTGAGAAGCACGTGCCCAGAGGCGGGCCGAACGGAGAGGACGGAGGCCGCGGGGGCGACGTCGTGTTGGTCGCGGACGGCCACATGAGAACGCTTTACGACTTCAAGCTCAACCGGAAGTTCCTCGCCGAGAACGGGGTGGACGCCGTAGGCAACAAGTCGGGGCGAAACGGCAAGTCGATCGAGGTCAAGGTGCCGGTAGGCACCGTGGTCACCGACACCGAGACGGGCGACGTGCTGGTCGACCTCAGTTCCGACGGCATGAAATACGTCCTCTGCCGCGGCGGCAAAGGCGGGTTCGGCAACTTGCACTACACGAACAGCGTGCGCCAGGTGCCGACCTTCGCGCAGAAAGGGGCGCCGGGCGAGAGCGTCGTCGCCAAGCTCGAACTCAAGTTGCTTGCCGACGTCGGCCTGGTTGGCTTGCCCAACGCGGGCAAGAGCACGCTGATCAGCCGCGTAAGCGCCGCCAAACCAAAGATTGCCGATTACCCGTTCACAACCATCGTGCCGAACCTCGGCGTGGTTTCGTATCGGGACACGTCCTTCACGATCGCCGATATGCCCGGCCTGATCGAGGGGGCGAGCGAGGGGCGTGGCTTGGGGCACCAGTTTCTGAAACACGTCGAGCGCACCCGCGTTCTGGTCCACGTCGTGGACGTGTATCCCATCGACGAAAGCGAGCCGCTGGCGAACTACGAGCTGATCGAAGCCGAGCTCAAGAGCTATTCGGAGGAGATTTGGTCACGCCCGCGCCTGGTGGCGCTGAACAAGATCGACGTACTCCCAGAGGAGGACCTGAAACCGATCGTGGAGCGGTTCTCCGCGGTGGGGCACCCGGTGTATGCCATTTCTGCGGTCAGCGGACAAGGGATGGAGCCGCTGCTGGCGGAGATCGTGCGGGTCCTCGAAGAGAACCCGGTGCCGGCGACGATTCCGGTCCTGATGCCGGGCAAGCGGGACGAAGCCGACGAGTTCTGGGACGTGGTGCGCGACGGCGACCGCTATCGAGTTATCGGCAAGCGGATCGAGCGCATGATCGCCATGACGAACCTGGACAACGAGGAAGCCGTGCGGTATCTGCACCGTCGCCTGAAGCGGATCGGCGTGATCGAGAAGCTACGAGATTTGGGCGTGGAAGAGGACGACACCGTCTTTATCGGAGGGATGGAGTTCAACTACTCCGACGAGCTATGAAGATCGGCATTTTCGGCGGCACGTTCGATCCGCCCCACAAAGGGCACCTCGCCTTGGCGCAAGCGGCGTTGGAGGAGCTTGGATTGGACGAGGTTTTGTTCGTCCCGGCGGCTCGCAACCCGCTCAAGGGCAGGGGCAGCACTTCTGCCAAGGATCGGTTGGAGATGACGCGGATCGCCGTGGAGGGGAATCCAAAGTTCGCGGTGTCGGATATCGAGATCGCCCGCGGTGGCGCCAGCTACATGATCGACACCCTTCACGAACTGCAGGTTGCCCTGCCCGCTGACTACTGGCTCCTCATGGGGGCCGACTCGCTTGCCACCTTGCCGCAGTGGAAGTCGCCGGAAAGGGTGCTCAAGCTCTGCCGCTTCGCGGTCGCCGCGCGAGCCACGGTCGACCGGCGGATTTTGGAGGCGAAGCTGGAGCCCGAAGCCAGGGCGAAAATCGACTGGCTGAAGATGCCGGAGACGGACATCTCGTCGACCGAGATTCGGGACACCGTCCGCCGGGGACGCTCGGCATCGCTCTGGGTGACCCCGGAAGTTCTAAAATACATTGAGAAACAGAAACTGTACAGAGGCTGAATGACCGCACAGGAGAAGCTAGACCTTATCACGACCATCGCCGACGAAATGAAGGCAGAAGACATTCAGACCTTGGATATTCGCAACAAGACTTCCGTTTGCGACTTCTTCGTGGTCTGCACGGCCAACAACGACCGTCTGGTGGAGGCGATCGCCGACCGAGTCGCCGAGAAATTGAAGGAACTAAAGGAGCGGCCGTTGCGGACCGAGGGCGCGGGCAGCGGCTGGGTTTTGCAGGATTACGGCGACGTCGTGCTGCACGTTATGCGCGACGAACAGCGTCAGTTCTATGATCTGGAGACGCTTTGGAAAACGATGCAACCCAACCCGGACCTGATGGGCTGAACGAATCGCCCGAGGCGATTGCCGCGCGCCTGAAAGCCCTCGAAGAGGAAGCCGCCGCGTTGCGCGCCTCGCTGGAGGCGAAGGCGGCGGAGCCAGCGGCGGTGTCAGCCGCGGAGCCTGAGCCAGAACCCGAGCCCCTCGCTCCCGCCACCCCAGCACAGATCGCGGAAGCCGAAAAGGCTCTTGCCGCGGCACGAGTGGCGAAGATGCGCGGGCAGAAGCAGGAAGCCGACCGCCTGCTGGAGCAAGCCCAGAAAGCGGCTCCGACGGCACCGACGGTCCTGGAAGCGATCGGCGACGACTACGCCGAACGCGGGCAAACGAAGAAGGCGATGGACGCCTACAAGCGCGCCCACGAGCTGGACCCCAAGAACATTGCCATCGAGCGCAAGTACGCGGAGTGCGTGCTGAAGAACGACGCCGTGGCGAACGCCATGATGCACATGCTGGGCGAGGACAGCATCGAGACGGTTGCCAACGCCAATATCGCCACCGTGCTTTCGGTCTTCGTGCCCGGTTTGGGACAGATGGTGACCGGCCAGGTTCCGAAGGGTGCCACCTTCCTCGGGGGTTGGCTGATCGGCTGGATTTGGGCGTTCCTGACGCCCGACGGGCTCACGAATTTGGTCAAGAGCGTCGGCGGCGCCAAGTCGTCGTTCAACACGTTTGTGCTGGTGCCGGTCTTCATCGCCTTGGTGTTCCACATGGCGGCAATCTACGATGCCGCGAGCCGAGCCAAGTCGGCTCGACGGCCCAAAGTGAACCGGCCGGTGCCGCCCGCCAACCTACCCTTCGAATGAACGAGCACCTGCTGAACGCCTTGCGCCACGCGGACAGCGAGGACGCCCTGCTCACCGAACTGGCCCATTGGCTGGTCCACGAAACGCAGGCCGACGCCTGCGACGTCTTGCTGGACGACGTGTTCGGCGGCCTCACCCTTCGCGCCAGCACGGCGGCGCCGGAGTACAACCACCGGGTTCGCATCGGACCGGGCATCGGCCTCTCGGGCAAGGTGCGCTCTACGGCCAAGCCCCAGTTCTTCACGCACGGGGCAAGCAGCGCCCCCGGCTACGCCCGGTACCCGGGCATCGACGACCACCCATGCGAGGGTCTGGCGATCTTGCCGCTGGGCAACGCGGGCGTCGTTCTTCTTCGGCGGTACGCCAAATGGACGGCGCTGAAACAAGAGTCCGGCGCGATCTCCGCGAAGGTCGAAGAGTGTTCACGCGTCCTGGAGGCGTTTCGCCACATCTTCGAAGCGGGCGCCAAGAGCAACCGAATCGGGGCGCTATCCGAGGTCTCGAAGACGATTTCGACGAGCCCCTATCTGGAGGAGATTCTCCAGCTTTTGGTCAACCTTACAGCTCAACAGTTCAACTATACGGTTTGCACCGTGCGGCTTCTGGACGAGGCGAGGAACGAACTGGTCTTGCGCGCCACCCAGGCTTCGGCACGGGATTACCAGCGCAAGCGGGCGATCAAAGTGGGCGAGTCCATCGCCGGCAAGGCGATGGCCGAGAACCGCCCGATCATCGTTCCGGACGTGCAGATCGAAGCCACCTACATCGGCCACGATCTGGCGGTGGAGCAGAACTTGCGCTCGATGATCTGCGTGCCGCTGACGCTTCAGGACAAGCCGATCGGGGTGATGAGCTGCTACACCAGCGAGGTGCGCGAGTTTCCGCCCGACGAAGTGAAGGCGCTGGAGACGCTGGCGCAACAAGCCGCGATCAGCATCGAACACGCCAAGTTGCAGGTGCGTAGCACGCTGCTGCAAGAGATGCACCACCGGGTGAAGAACAACCTGCAGCAGATCGCTTCCCTGCTCCGGCTGCAACTCCGCCACAGCGAGTATCGGACCCTGGAGGAAGCGATCAACGACACTCTCGGCCGTATTCTCGCCATCTCCTCGGTCCACGATCTGCTGAGCCGAGAGGACCTGGACGCGGTCGGCGTGCGGTCCATAGCCGAGGCCCTGGTCCAGCACCAACAGCACTCGCTGGTCTTGCCGGACCGGCACATTCGGTTCCAGGTGCGGGGCGACGACGTGCGCCTGAGCATGACCCACGCCACCCAGGTCGCGCTTCTGATCAACGAGCTCATCCAGAACGCGGTGGAGCACGGGTTCCACGTCACCCGCGACGGAGAAGTGCACGTGACGGTGGAGTACCGCGAGGGCGAGGTGTCGCTTTGGGTCTCGAACAGCGGCGATCCATTGCCACCCGGGTTCGACATCGCCAAGAGCGCGAACCTTGGGTTGCAAATCGTGGACAACCTTAGCCGCGGGCTAGCGGGCAAGTTCAAACTGGAGAACATCCTCGGCTGGACGGTCGCCGAGGTCAAGTTCAACTCGCTGGGAAGCGAGTAGCCTATGCTGGGAGTCCCCTAAAAAGGTGCCTCCGGGAGCAATGGACAATCTTTCGCTCGTCGCATTTCGTGTCAGCCAACCTCCAATCGAGAGGCTGAGACTGCCTTCGACTTTAGATGTTTGCGACCAAACGCTTCTCGTCCTCACCATGGTGGGCGACCTAGAAACGGCGGGGCCCGAGGAACTTCTGGCAAACCGCTGCTTCTCAAACGGAAAGCGCGACGGAACGGCAATCGGACTTCCGTCGATCTTCAAGTTCCTAAGGTCCCTCTATCCGCCTCTGTGCTGGCATGTGCACGAGAACACCGCGAGGGGACTGGACCACAAACTCAGCTCAAGGCTGGGTGCGAGGCTCCTGATGGCGGTTCCCGGGCCTTACGGTGGCACGCACATCGCCCGGCGTCTTCCGGCACGCGGAGGTCCGCTGTTCTTGGAGTACCCGTTTAGCGGCCATTCCGCCTCTTGGTGCGCGTACCTGGACGAGCGAACGGGTGACTCATCGTTAGCAACGCAACTGGCGAAGGTCATGTCAGATGCAGAGTGGCTAAGTCCTAAACGCCCGATCTCCGTTGGTCGCTATGCAACGTGCTTTGCCTTTGGAGAAGACGACCTTGAGTTTCTCGGCATTATCCTAACTAAGGAGGACTCTGAGTCGCTCTTAACCTGGCTGAAACGGCGAGCAGGCGCAAAGCGAGCCTTGTTCGACGCCGGCCTCGATACCCTGGTTGAAATGTCGCGCCGTGGTCGGTGGCCCAGCACGGGCCTGAACCACGTTGAGTGGTAAGACGGCTGGCGACGCTCGCTGGGAAGCGAGTAGCTAGCGGCTGACCTGGATGAGCGGTGGTGCCGAGTTACTCGCTTGCAGTTCCGGGTTCGCGCTCGGCCCTTTCAAGAAGCCGAACAGCGCGAGCCAGCCCAGCGCGGTCACCACGAAGAACATGCCCAGCGAGAACTTCTGGACGCTCTCCTGCGACTTCGGGCTGATGGTGATGCCCCAGCGGATGCAGAAGTTCCACACGCCGTAAGAGAGGTGGTAGCTCGCCGCCACGATGCCCAGCATGTAGATGATGAGCACGATGTAGCCGTGGGAGGTGAGCTTCTCGTGCCAGGCGGCGTATTCGATGGCCTGGTGGCCGTTCAGCTTCGCCGCGACCGTGGTGGTCATGACGTGGGCGATAAGCAGGAAGAACAGGACGATGCCCGACCACCGCTGGAACGAGTACATGCGGTTCTGCGACCACTTGTACTTCGTGTTGAAGTAGTTCTGCTCGCCGCGGTTGACGATGAACAGCCCGTACACGCCGTGGAACAGGATGGGCAAGCCCAGGACGCCGATTTCCAGCACCAGCAGGATGTGCGGCGGGATGGCGGCAAAGAAAGCGATCACCGCATTGAACTTCTCCTCCCCCGCAAAACTGAACGAGTTCAGGGTGAGGTGCTGCAGCATGTAGAAGCCGATGGGGATGACCCCGGTGAGCGAGTGCAGCTTGTGCCAGAAGAAATTCTCTCGCGTGATGGACATAGCCTCGCGTCGGATGTTACCCGCTGAGTTCGCCCGAGTCTGCCAGGTACCATTGACCTATGCCCCTCATCGTCGATGTCGTCGCTCGCGAGATTCTGGACAGCCGTGGAAATCCCACCCTTGAAGTCGACGTGGTGCTCTCCGAAGGCCATCTGGGGCGCGCCGCCGTACCGAGCGGCGCCAGTACCGGCCAGTTCGAAGCGGTAGAGCTTCGGGACGGCGACAAAGGACGCTACTTGGGCAAGGGCGTGCTGAACGCGGTCGACAACGTGAACGAGAAGATCGCGCCCGCGTTGCTCGACAAGGACGCCACCGACCAGCGCGCCATCGACGAACTGCTGCTGGACCTGGACGGCACCCCGAACAAGGCTCGCCTGGGCGCGAACGCGATTCTCGGTGTTTCGCTCGCCGTCGCCAAGGCGGCGGCGCAACACTCCCGGCTTCCCCTTTACCGATACGTGGGCGGCGTGAGCGCGAACACCCTCCCCGTGCCGATGATGAACATCCTGAACGGTGGGCAGCACGCGGACAGCAACGTGGACTTCCAGGAGTTCATGGTGTATCCCATCGGCGCCGACAGCTTCGGCGAGGCGTTGCGGTGGGGCTCCGAAGTCTTCCACACGCTCAAGAAGGTGCTGAAAGAAAAGGGCTTGAACACGGGCGTGGGCGACGAAGGCGGATTTGCGCCGAACCTGGAGAACCAGGACATGGCGTTCGACTACATCATCGAGGCGATCCAGAAGGCGGGCTACACGCCGGGACGCGACATCTGGCTTGGCATCGACGCCGCCGCCACCGAGTTCTTCAAGGACGGCAAGTACGTGTACAAGGCGGGCGCGATGAAGGAGCGAACGGGTCCTCAACAGGTGGAGTACCTCGCCAGCCTGGCGGAGAAGTACCCGATCGTCTCGATCGAGGACGGGTGCAGCGAGGACGACTGGGACACGTGGCGCGCCCTGACGGACGCGATCGGCGACAAGGTCCAGCTCGTGGGCGACGACCTTTTTGTGACGAACGTGGAGCGGCTTCAGCGCGGCATCGACACCGGGACCGCCAACTCCATCTTGGTTAAGGTCAACCAGATCGGCTCGCTGACGGAGACGCTGGCGGCGGTCGATTTGGCGAACCGCGCGGGCTACACGGCCGTGATGAGCCACCGCTCGGGCGAGACCGAGGACACGACCATCGCCGATCTGGCGGTAGCGACCAACTGCGGCCAGATCAAGACCGGCGCACCGAACCGAACCGATCGCGTGGCGAAGTACAACCAGCTTCTGCGAATCGAAGAGATGCTGGGAACGCACGCCCGCTATGCAGGAGCCAGCGCGTTCGGCAAGCTCGCCTCACGCCTCGGCTAGGATCGGGACCACTTCTCGATCTGCTTGGCGCGACCGCGGTATGTGACGTACGAGAACGCGTTCATGGTCACGACAAGCAGACCCATCACGACCGACATGCCAATGACCATCACCCACCACGGGTCTTTGCGCGGCGGATTGATTGCGACAGCCAAGAGCGCAAAGAGACAGCCGGCAACGCAACCTCCCAGGAAACCCTTTCCAAGTTGCCTTTTGTCGAGTCGGGATTCGGGCATCTCGATCGGCGGGTAGAGGCTTTGGCCCGGACGAACCGGCAGGGCAGCGACGCGGTCCTTCAAGCGTTGCACTTCGTCGCGGCGTAACTCCACTCTGCCGTCTCGGAGCTCCATTGGCCGCAAGAGAATCTTCTGCCTTCGCACCGGGCCGTTCTTTGGAACCGAGAGCGAGACCCGGCCATCGAAGATCCCAACGGTTTCCAAGTCTGCACGACCAAGGTCAAAATCGAAGGCTTGGGAGAGGAATCGCACCCTACCTTCTGTGAGGGTGAGCCAGCCGACCGACCCGTACGAGACTTTGTCCTCAAGCCTAACCGATGCCCGGACCAGTTGGGCGTCGGGCGCCGGGCGGAGCGCCACCACGCTCTCGTCCAAGTTGTTCCCACCTCGCCTAGCGAACCTCAGGAGGAAGAGCGGACAGACGACGAGCAGCATCGATACAACGAGCAGCGCTATCGCCGGTCCTCGTCCCAGCGAATGGCGAACCATGGCGGCCAAGGGCGTCATCACGATATTGAGGACCATCACCCAGGCAAAGAACAGCCAAACGAGGGCGGGCACCTTGGTTGAATCGGGCAGGCGATGCCGCGCATAGACGCGGCCCCTTAGCACTAGCCGTTCGTTCGCGTCACTCTTCAGCAAGGGCTCGTTCTTCCTCGGCAGGGGGCGGCAACTTTCTCCCCCGAGCCTTCAACGCCTCCCGGAGGAGGAACTCGATCTGCCCGTTCACAGAGCGGAGCTCGGCGGAAGCCATCCGCTGCAGATCATCCCAGAGTTCTGGGCTGATCCGCAGCAGGAAGGACTTTTTCTCCGCCATGGCGATCACCTAGGGGTAGAGCGTGCCGGTGTTCACCACGGGCTGCACCGAGTGGTCGCTGCAGAGGACGACCATCAGGTTCGAAACCATGGCGGCTTTGCGCTCGTCGTCCAGCTTGATCTTGTCGTCGGCGTCCATGCGGGTGACGGCCATTTCGACCATTCCGACGGCGCCTTCCACGATCTTCTGGCGGGCGGCGATGATGGCGGCGGCCTGCTGCCTTCGGAGCATGGCGCCGGCGATCTCCTGGGCGTACGCCAGGTGGGCGAGGCGGGCTTCGAGGATGCGGACGCCGGCAAGGCGCAGTCGCTGGCCGAGTTCGTCCTTCAGCTTCTCGCACACCTCGTCGGTGTTCTTACGGAGCGAGATTTGGGCGTCCTCGGCGTCGTACGGGAACGACTGGGCAAGGTGGCGGACCGCCGTCTCGCTCTGGAGGGCGACGTACTGCTCGTAGTTGTCCACTTCGAACATCGCCTCATAGGTGTCGTTGACCGCCCACACTACGATGGCGGCGATCTCGACGGGGTTGCCGTCGTGGTCGTTGACCTTCAGCCGCTCGCCGTTCAGGGTTCGGGCGCGCAGCGAGACCGGGCGCTTGGTCATGAACGGATTGGTCCACCAGAAGCCGCTGTCCCGGACGGTTCCCTTGTAGCTGCCGAACAGGATGAGCACCTTGCTGCCGTTCGGCTCCACGATGAAGAACCCGGCGAGGCTGATGCACCACCAGACGAAAAGCAGTCCCAGCACAATCCAAATGGCGACGTTGTTGCCGATGGGGTTGCCGTGGTCGGCTTGCATCGCCATCCAGACGGTGCCCGCTACCATGGCAGGCAGTCCAAGAATCGCCCAGACCAACATCAGGGCGCCGGATACGGCGCGAATCGGTTTCTCTTTGTTCATTACGGTGTTTCCCTCCGTTATCATCATGATATCATACTGTTATCGGATTTGGTAGGTTTCACGGCTGATATTCATCGGAATGGAACCTACCGTTAAGATCGCTGGGTATACAGGTCCGATATGCGAAGAGGAGTCTCGCTCGCCATCGCCTGCCTCGGCGTCGTCTCGGTCGCGTCTGCCCAACACGGCACGGTTCGAAAGAACCCCGAATCCAAGCTCGTAGAAGCCAAGAAGTACATGGAGCCCGTGCCACGGGGAATGGCGGCTTCGGTGCGCATGAAGGGCTATCAGCAGCGCCTGCAGATGGAAGCCGCGAGTCCTTTTGCGAACATCAAGTGGCGCAGCGTCGGCCCTGAGATTCAGGGCGGCCGGGTGATCGACTTCGACGTTCCCGAGCAGGACCAGAAGTCGCTGTACGTCTCGTTCGCCACCGGCGGGCTGTGGCGAAGCACTAACTACGGCCAGAACTGGACTCCCCTCTTTGACAACGAGAGTGCCTTCGCCATCGGCGATACCGCCGTCAGCAAGGACGGCAAGACGATTTGGGTGGGCACCGGCGAGAACAACAGCCAGCGCACCAGCTACTCCGGCACCGGCGTTTTCAAGAGCACCGACTCGGGCAAGACGTGGCAGCACATGGGGCTTGAGGAGACCCACCGCATCGGGCGCGTCCTCATCGACCCGCGCAACGACAACACGGTGTACGTGGGCGCGATCGGCTCGCTTTACACTTCGAACCCGGCACGAGGCGTTTTCAAGACGACGGACGGCGGCAAGACCTGGAACCAGGTTTTGAAGCTGGACGACCTCACGGGCGTTATCGACATGGCGATGGACCCGCGCAACCCGGACGTGATCTACGCTGCGGCGTGGGAGCGCGACCGCCGAGCGTGGAACTTCCGCGAGGGCGGGCCCGGTTCGGCGATCTACAAGACCGTGGACGGCGGCAAGACCTGGAACAAGCTCACGAACGGCCTTCCGCCGGCCGGCGACGTCGGCCGTATCGGCCTCGCCGTCGCGCCCAGCAAGCCGAACGTGGTGTACGCGTTCTACGACAACCAGGGCCCCGACGAGGATACGGTTTGGAAGGACGAGTACCAGCCGGGCGGCGTTTTGACCGCCAACCGGTACTACTGGCTGACCGAAGAGGAGTTCGTGAAGGTGCCCAAGGACGTGCTCGCGAAGTTCGCGGACACTTACCTTCCCCGGGACACGAAGATCGACGACGTCGTGCAGCAGATCACGGACAAGAAGATCACGTTGAAGGACGTCGACGCGATGATGGTCCAGCGCAACGCCAACGTGTTCGCGAACGACCAAGGCGAGGCTCAGGTCTACCGCTCCGATGACTCGGGCAAGACGTGGCGCAAGACCCACCGCGGCAACTTCGGCGAGCACGGCGGATACTACGGCGGCCGCATCGTGGTCGCCCCGACGAACGAGAACACGATTTGGATCACGGGCGTGTCGCTGCTGCGGTCGGACAACGGCGGAAAGTCGTTCTACACCTGCACCGGACGCGACGTGCACGTGGACTTCCACATGTATTGGGTGAGCCCGAGCAATCCCGCATTCCACGCGACGGGCAGCGACGGCGGGCTGTACTTCAGCTTTGACGACGGCAAATCTTGGGACCACAAGAACAGCATGCCGGTTGGCCAGTTCACCACCATCGCGGTGGACACCAAGACGCCGTACAACATCTACGGCGGCCTTCAGGACAACGGCACGATGAAGGGCCCGAGCAACTATCGCCCGGGCATCAGCGATCTCTCGCTGTGGAAGGAGATCAACGGCGGGGACGGTAGCGCGGTGGCGGTCGATCCGCGCGACGGCGGCGACCTTGTTTACGTGGCGTTCCAATGGGGCCAGCACACGGCCATCGACCAGAAGAACAACAAGCGATGGAACACGCGGCCGGGCGGTTCGAACCTGCGCTTCCAGTGGATCTCGCCGTTCATCATCTCGCCGCACCACCCGGACATCGTTTACTGCGGCGCCCAGAAGCTGTTCCGCTCGTTCAACCAAGGGCGGAAGTGGGAGGCGATCAGCGACGACCTGACCACGAACCGGGAGAACGGCGACGTGCCGTATGCGACGATCAAGGAGGTCTCGGAGAGCCCGTTCAAGTTCGGCACGATCGTGATCGGTACCGACGACGGCTTGGTGAAGATCACGCGCGACAGCGGCGCCACCTGGCAGGACATTTCCACGCCCGCCAAGGGCAAGTGGGTCAGCCGGGTGATCTGCTCGAAGTACGACGCGGGAACGATCATCGTAAGCCAGAACGGCTACCGCGAGGACGACTGGACGCCCCTGCTTTGGAAGTCGACCGACTACGGCCAGACTTGGAAGTCGATCGTGGGCAACCTGCCGCCTGAGCCGATCAACGTGGTGCGCGAGGATCCGACGCACGAGAACATGCTCTTCGTGGGCACCGACCTCGGCGTGTTCGTTTCTTACAACGGCGGTGACAACTGGGAGCCGCTGAGCGGCGGCATTCCCCGCACGCCGGTGCACGACCTGGTCATCCAAGAGGACGCCAAGGAACTGGTCATTGCCTCGCACGCCCGCAGCGTGTGGGTTCTCAAGCTCGACAAGGTCTACGACCTCGACGACGACCTGCGCAAGACCGACCTGAAGATCTGGCCGGTGGACGACATGAACTTCAGCGACCGCTGGCCGTATCGCCGCGTGGCCGAGTACAGCGAGAAGACCGCCGATCCGCCCAAGGTCGCGGGCCAATACTGGTCGAAGGCGGCCGGCAAGGCAACTCTGCGCGTGAAGGACAAGGACGGCAAGGTGGTGAAGGAGATGGAGTTGAACACCGTGGTCGGCTACAACTCGTTCGAGTTCGACGTCCAGCTCCAGTCGGCAACCCGGTTCGTGGTGACGCCGAAGCCGCCCAAGACCGCGGAAGAGGTGGTCAAGGACCCCTACGAGGTCGAGCGGCCGAAGTTCATGGCGAAGGGCGAGTACAAGATCGAGATTGCGGTTGGCGACAAGACTCAATCGATCGACTGGAAACTCAAGTAAGCACTCGGTCCCAAAGGAGCCCTGCCGTTGTTGGCAGGGCTCTTTTTTTCGCACTCGGATACCCCGAAAACGCGTCTAAGAATTGGAGGCGAACCATGTCTCACGAGAGAAAGAAAGGCGGCGTCCGCAAGGACAAGAAGACGCAGAAGATGCGCGAAGCCGTTGACCTGAAGCACCAGCTTCACGACGCAGCCCCGGAACGGCCGACGACGGACCAATGGGACGTTCAGACGTTCAAGCCGGGCAGTGCGGGAGACCGAACGCGGCACCTTCCGCCGCCAACCCACCGGTAGGAACTAGCCTTCTTCGAGGAAGCGCCGGCCCTTTAGAGGTTCTGGCAGGAGGTCGCCCTCATCGTAGGGAGCGTAGCCTTCGCCGTATCCGAGGCCCTTCATCATGGCGGTCTGCGCGTTCCTCAGCTTGAGGGGAACCGGTAGCGGACCGGATTCCCGCACTTCGGCTTGCGCCGCCTTGATGGCGTTGTAGGCGGCTTTGCTCTTTGGCGCCCGGGCCAAGTAGGCGACGCCGTGCCCCAGGTTGATCGAACATTCGGGATAACCGATGGTCTCAACGGCGCGAAAGACGTCGTTGGCGACCGCGAGCGCGGTCGGGTCGGCGAGGCCGACGTCCTCGCTGGCGAAGATGACCATCCTCCGGGCGATGAACTTGGGGTCTTCGCCGGCTTCGATCATCCTCGCGAGGTAGTAGATCGCGGCGTCGGGGTTCGAGGCGCGCATGCTCTTGATGAACGCGCTGATCGTGTTGTAGTGCTCTTCCCCGCCCTTGTCGTAACGCAGTCCCTTGGCGAGCAGGCTCGCCTTTAGATTCTCGAGCGTGATCTCGCGCCCATAGACCTGGGCGGTCGTCTCCAGCAGGTTCAGCGCTTGGCGGGCATCGCCACTAGCGAAGGCCCCGAGGAACTTTGCGGCTTCGGGTTCGAGGTTTGCGCCAAGGTCCGCGGCGCCGTGCTCCACGATCCGCCGCAGGTCGTCTTCGGTGTGGGCTTCGAGCACGTAGAGGCGAGACCGGGACAAGAGCGCGGGGATCACCTCGAAACTCGGGTTCTCCGTGGTCGCGCCGATGAGAACCAAGGTGCCGTCTTCGACGAACGGGAGCAGGAAGTCCTGCTGCGCCTTGTTGAAGCGGTGGATCTCGTCGAGGAAGAGCACCGGTGCGAGCGGCTTCGCGGTTTCGACCTCGGCGAAGAGGTTGTCCGGGGCGGGCCGCTTCCTCGCCTCGGCGACGATCGCCCTGAGTTCATCCTTCCCCGCCGAGACCGCAGACAGTTCGTAGAACTTGCGGCCGGTTTGGTGGGCGATGATGCGGGCGAGCGTGGTCTTGCCAACGCCCGGCGGACCCCAAAGGACCATGGAGTGGACCGCCCCGCTTTCCACCATGCGCCGGAGAGGTTTGTCCGGGCCAACCAAGTGGGCTTGGCCGACGAAGTCGTCCAGAGCGAGGGGCCGGACCCGATCCGCCAAGGGCCTTTCCGCGGGACTCATGGCGACAGTATGGGAGATTCGCTAGACTTGGAGCATGACGACGCAGACGCTAGGACGCTCGGATCTTCAGACGCCAAGATTGGCCTACGGATGCATGCGCATCGTCGGCACCTGGAACCCCGCCGAGGTCACGGCAGAACGCGAGGTAACGGCCTTCGCCGCGCTTCGCGCCGCCTACGACGCGGGCTACACGCTGTTCGACCACGCCGACATCTATTGCCGGGGCGTGTGCGAGTCGGTCCACGGCAAGTTCATGCAAGGCTCGCCCGAGCTTCATCGTCAGACGCTGATCGCCACAAAGTGCGGAATTCGGAGGCAGGACGACCCGAAGGTCGGCGATCCGGGGCGGTACGACTTCTCGGCGGATTGGATCATTCGGTCTTGCGAGGGCTCACTCCAGCGGCTAGGCGTCGAGACGATCGACCTGTACCAACTTCACCGACCGGACGTGCTGATGAACCCCGCCGAGGTAGCGGAGGCATTTGCGCGGCTTCACGAAGCGGGCAAGGTGCGCTGGTTCGGGGTCTCAAACTTCCTGCCTTCGCACGTTGCGCTCCTGCAAAGAGAGTTGCCGTTCCCCATCGTGGTCAACCAGGTCGAAATCAGCTTGAAGCGGCTGGATTGCTTCGTGGACGGCACCCTGGACCAGTGTCTCGGGGAGGGGATCACACCGCTTTCGTGGAGCCCCGTGGGCGGCGGCGGCTTTGGGAACGCCGAGGTGGTGGCGCTGCTTGACGAACTTGCCGAGGATCGGGAGGTGAGTCGGGTTGCCATCGCCCTGGCGTGGCTGCTCAAGCACCCGAGCAAGATCGTGCCGATCGTCGGCTCTGCCAACCCGCAACATATCCGGGACGCCGTTCAAGCCGACTCGATCGAGCTTACGCGAGAGGACTGGTACCGATTGTACGTTGCCGCGCGGGGCGAGAGAATGCCCTGAAGCCATTTCGTCTCCTCAGCGGAGCGGGAACGCCCAGATCATCTCGCCTGACTCGCCCTTGGCGGCGCCCTGGCTGGGCACAAAGACCGTGACCACGACGCCCGGCTTGCCGTCCGGGAGCGTCAGCGCGGTCAGCGTCGGGTTCGCGAAAGCGGTGGAGCCCAAGGGCGTGCGGATGGAGAGAAGGCTAAACGGTTTGCGCTCGGCACAGGCAAACACACACCAGGAGGACCAATCGTTCTTGGCGCCTTGGACCTCCAAGAGGCTCACCCGATGCCCTTGGACGACCGCCGAATCGCGGTCGCCGAAGTTGCCCCGGTTCGTCTTTTCCAGGGCTTGGTTCACGGCGTCGACGGGATGCGCTACCCAGTCTTTGAACGCTCGCAACGAGCCGACCGCCTGACGGTCGACGTCCTGGTTTCGGTAGAAGTGGAATCCCAGTTCGACGACGGACCGGTTCCAACCCCCGTTGAAACGGACGGACTCGATGTTCGGCGTCCCCTCGGCAGTGGGCGCGAGGGTGCGCGGCAGGTCGACCGTTGCCGCGGCTTTGCCGCCCAAGAGCGCCTCCAGCGAGTCGAAGGCTCGAAGGCGCAGGTGGTTTCCGTCCGTCTCCGTCTTCTCCCACGCCAAAAGCCATCGATCGCCTACCTTGGCGAGGGTGCCTTGGTGCGCGTCGTGGTCGAGGACCCGCACATGCCGCCAAGTGACGAGGTCGGACGACTCGGCAAGACACAGGTCGAACTTGCCGTTCACCAAGAAGTGGTGGACGCCCAGATAGCGGCGAGGCGCCGCTTGCTCGACCTTGAGGCAATCCAGCGGACGCCCCTCTTCGTCACGCGCGGCGGCGCGGAAGATGGGGGCAAGGTCGGCTCGCCCGAGCCGGGCGATATCGAAATCCTGAACGGTGATCATTTGAACACGGCGATCGTGACGCCGTCGCCGCCTTCGGTCGCGTCGCCCAATCGGAACGACTTTACGTCTCGGTGACGCTTGAGCATCGAATGGACCATCTGGCGCAAGATGCCGGTGCCCTTGCCGTGCACGATGCGCGCCTGATGCAGCCCGGCGAGCACGGCGTCGTCCAGGAACGACTCCAGTTGCCGTTCGGCATCCTCCGCCCGCATCTGGCGCAGGTGTATCTCGGTCGCCGCCGTTTGCGCCTTTTGCAGGCCAAGGTTGGTTTGCTTGGGAGTCGTCTTCGGGGGTGCCACGGGCGACATGAGCGCGGTCTTCAACTTCACCTTGAGCGGCCCCATTTGGACGAGCGCATCTTTGCCGGACGGGTCTTCGAGCAGGGTGCCGACTTGGGTGTAGCCTTCAACGCGCACCGACATTCCCTTCGTTAGTTTGGCTTCCTGTTCTTCGGCGATGCGCTTGGCGGGCTTGAACTCCTCGGCGAAGGACTCGCCCACGGACTGAAGGTCCTTGAGCTTCTTCCGCACTTCGTCCACCGACTTGCCGGACTTCAGCTCGTCGAAAAGGCGCGCCGCTTCGAGCCGAATCTCGCGCAAGGCGCCTTCGATGGTCTCGTTGGCTTTGGCGTGGACGGTGCGGCGGATCTCGTCGGCCTCCTCCAGTTTGCGCTTGGCGCGCGCCTCCATCTGGCGAAGTTCACCCGCACGACGATCCGCATCGCCCTGCGCGATGCGCGCCTGGCGCTGCGCTTGTTCGAGCTTCTCCAGCATGATCGTCACGTCCTGCTGGGCTTCGGTCAAGCCCAGACGAGCCTCCTCAACCAAGTCGGCCGGGATGCCGTAGCGTTCGGCGATCTTGAGGGCGTGGCTCGCGCCGGGAGCTCCCATGAGGAGCCGGTACGTCGGGCGAAGCGACTTTGCATCGAACTCCATCGCCGCGTTTACGAACCCGGGGGTGTTGTAGGCGAACGCCTTGAGCTCGCCGTAGTGCGTGCTGGCGATGATCTTTGCGCCCTTCGCTTGCATCGCCTTCAGAATCGCCTTCGCCAGCGCGGCGCCCTCGGTGGGGTCGGTGCCCGCCCCGATCTCGTCGAACAGCACCAGCGCGCCCTTTTTGAGGTTCTTGAGGGCATCGGCGATGTTGCGGATGTGCCCCGAGAAGGTCGAGAGAGACTGTTGGAGGCTCTGCTCGTCGCCGATGTCCGCCCAGACCTGGCTGAAGACGCCGAGGTAGACCTGACGCGCCGGGAGCATGAGCCCCGATTGCGCCATGAGCACGAAGAGCCCGGCGGTCTTGATCGCGACGGTTTTGCCGCCCGTGTTGGGGCCGGTGATGAGCAGCCCATCGGCGTCGAAACCGACCGACATGTCAAGCGGCACGACCGCCTCGGGGTCCAGAAGCGGATGCCTGCCGCCCTCGATCTTGATACCCGCGCCCGCCGAGCGCTCGGGCATGGCTCCTTTCATGGCGAAACCCAGGCGGGCACGCGCGAGCACCAGGTCGACATCAGCGGCCGCTTCGACGCCCCGCGCAAGATCGTCGGCGACCTCGCCGACCCGATCGGAAAGCTCCGCCAAGATGCGGGCGACTTCCTGCCGCTCTGCCGCTTCGGCTTCGCGAAGGGCGTTGCCCAGCTGCAGGACGTCCTCAGGCTCCACGTAGATGGTCTGGCCCGAGGCGCTGGTGTCGTGGACGATGCCCTTGATCTTGCCCCGGTTTTCCGCCTTGACCGGGACGACGTAGCGGCCATCGCGGACCGTGTAGATGGGGTCGGAGAGGAGGTCCCGAGTCTTGCCGGTGGCGTAGCTTTGGATCCTCTCCGTGACCCTTCCGGCGGTCGCGCGAATCTTTTGGCGCAAACCACGCAACGTGGTGCTGGCGGTGTCGAGCACGGTGCCGTCGGAATCGAGAGAGTCGAGCAAACGCTGTTCAAGGGCGCGTTCGTCGAGGAAGTGCTCGATGCTGGGCCAGAGCCGGGGAATGTCCGCCCTTCGGGCGTTGAGGAAGGTCCGAAACGATCGCATGGAGGCGAGCGCGGCACCCACGCGGTAAAGCTCGTCGCCGCCCAACGATCCGCCCTTGGCGGCGCGCTTTAGAGGCGCGCGGAGGTCGCCGATGCCGCCCAGCGAGGGCGGCGGACTCGTGGCGAGCAGAGAGTGCGCCTCGGCGGTGGCGGCGAGTTCGTCCCACACCAGTTCGGCGTCCCAAAGCGGTCGCACCTCGGCGGCGCGCTCAGCACCCAGGACGGTTTCGCACTGGGCGCCAAGGCGTTCGAGGACGCTCTCGTATTCAAGGACTCGTTCGGCGTGGTTCACCGACCGAATTCTGGCAGGTTGACTCAAGAGGCCAAGAAATCCTTAAACACCAGACGATTTCTCGTAAAATCGGACAATAGAGACCTAATGGGAAGCGGGCATTCGGTTGTCTTCCTTCTGACCGATCTTGAAGGGAGCACGCAGTTGTGGGAGACGGATGAGTCGGCAATGCAAGCCGCCTTGATTCGACATGACAGCATTGCCGACCAAGCCTGCAAGTCCCACGGGACAGTTTTAGTCAAGCCTCGAGGCGAAGGCGACAGCCTGTTCATCGTTTCGGATTCGGTCGAGGCTGCCCTAAACACGGCGACCGAGATCCAACACGAGCTAGCAACAACAGATTGGAGGACGCCAAGACCCCTGCGATCCCGGATGGCGATCCATGTCGGTCCAGCTCACCTGAGGGATGGCGATTACTACGGCCAAGCGGTTAACCGGTGTGCTCGCCTTCGTAGCGTGGCCTGGGCAGGGCAAATTCTGATGTCGAGGGCGGCCGCAGACGCCTTGCCGAACCACCCACGATACGGTCTGAAGAGCCTGGGGATCCATCGACTCAAAGATCTGTTCCGAGCGGAAGAGATTCTGCAGGTCGTAGCTCCAGGTTTGGAAACCGAGTTTCCGCCTCTTCGAACGGTCGACTCCCGGCCAAACAACCTGCCGCTTCAGCGTTCCACGTTTGTGGGTCGCCAAGAGTTGATCGCGGAAGTTCTTGCGAGCATCGAGCAACACCGACTGGTCACCCTTCACGGTCCCGGCGGCTCTGGCAAGTCCCGACTCGCCATTCAAGTCGCCAGTGAACTCGCGGATCGCCTCCCAGAGGGACCGTGGTTGGTCCGACTCGCTTCCTTGGCGCCCGGAGATTCGGTGCCAATGGCGATTGCGAACGAGATGAGCCTCCGGGAAATCACCGGGCTTACGATTGACGAGAGTCTTGTGGAGAACTTGCGAGACCGGGAAACCACGATCATTTTCGACAACTGCGAGCACATCGTGGACGGCGTACTCTCGACCATCCGTCTTCTCGCCCAATGCCGATCCATTCGAATCATCGCCACAAGCCGCGAAGCGTTGAGAGCGGAGGGCGAGCGGCTAGTTCGTGTGCCTCCGATGGCGGTACCTCCCCGTGAGGCTACAGCCCACGAGACTAATGAAATTGAGTCGGCTTGCCTTTTCCGAGATCGAGCGCAACTTGTGCGGCCCGAGTTTGAGATCGACGAAGGCAACTGTGAGGATATTTGTCGAATCTGTCGCGAACTCGATGGGATTCCGCTCGCAATAGAACTTGCCGCCGCAAAGGTGAACCTGCTCTCACCCAAGCAAATCGCGGACCGGCTCAACGACCGCTTCAAACTTCTCCGTGGAGGACACCGCGATGCGCTGCCGAGGCACCAAACGCTGGAAACCACGATCGAGTGGAGCTATGGAATGCTCGCGGCAGACGAACAAGCCTGCTTGCGTCAACTTGCCATCTTTCCTGCCACATGGAACCTAGAAATGGCAGAAGCTGTCTGCCAGTCTCCCGACGAGGACCCGTTCGATTTCCTCACGATCTTGGGTTCCCTCGTCGACAAGTCGCTAGTCGAATCCCTCGACACGGGCAGAGACGAGCATCGGTACCGATGCCTCGAGAGCGTGCGACAATTCTGCCGCTCACGCTCAAGCGCCGCAGAGCACGAAGAAGCCAAGGAAAGGCACTATCAAGCCTGTTTGGCCTTTGCGAAGGAAGCTGACTCAAAGCTGACGGGGCCGGAGCAGGCGTTTTGGATCCGAGCACTTGAGGAAGAACACGACAATCTTCGCGCCGCCCTCAGCTACGGAGTCCTGAATAGGCTTGCGACCACTTTGGAGTTGACGGCGTGCCTCGGCAGATTCTGGTTTGCGCGAGGTTATTTCAGCGAGGGCCTTATGCAGATCGAACGGTGCATTCAGGCTCTTCCGGACCTGTCGGGCGTGGCACTGGCGAAATCGTTCAACGTGGCAGGAAACTTGGCGTGGCGAAGCCGAGACCTGCCGCGAGCCCAATCCTTCTATGAAATGGCCCGCGCCGAGTTTCAACGGCAGGACGATAGGTCGGGATACGCTAACGCGCTGAGCAACTTAGGCCTCATCCATGGCGATCTAGGCAACTTCGAACTTGCAGAGACCATGCACGTTGAGGCGCTCGCCATAAGGACAATCGCAAACGACCAGTTCGGCATGGCCAACTCAGCGAACAACCTCGGGGTTTTGGCGTGGCGAAGGGGCGACCTCAATGACGCGCTCCGCTACTATCAGCAGGGCATCGAACTTCGCCGCGCCATCAACGACCTCGCAGGCGAAGCCGACACGCTGACCAACGTGGGGCTTATCTTTCGTCGGATGGGCGATCTCAAGTCCGCCCAGGTTCGTTACGAAGAAGCCCTCGGTATTTTTGAGCGGGTAGGCAATCGTGCGGGCAAGGCGGTCGCCTTGGAGAATCTTGCTTCGCTATGTCTTGAAATGGACGACGATGACGCTGCCGGGACAGCCATTGCACGGGGCCTCGAAGTGACGGACGTGATGGGAGACGAAGATGGGCATCATGTGTTTGAGTTCCTTCGCGTCGTCTTGTGGGCAAAGGCGGGAGACACGGACGCCGCTTGGGAGGACCTTTACCGACTCGAGATCGAAGGCAAGCAGGTTGGTGGACTCCTTGCCAGCGTCGCTCGCACCAGGGGCTACATCCTGGCCTCGCGAGAGAAGTTCAAGGAAGCTGCAATCCAGTTCGGTAAGGCGGAAGGTCTGGCCGAACAATCCAAGTCGGCGCGGCTGGCCGAGCGTCAGCCGATTTTCGATCACGCGGCGGAGATAACCCGGGTCCTATTGGGCGAGACTCGGTGGCATGAGCACTTCGAGCGAGGGCAGCTTGAGGCCACCGAATATGCCGGTTCTGCACCGTAGCGGCGCAGAACAGTTGCCATTCCGCTGTAGACTGGATAATGGTGTTTTGACCATGTCCTTACGTCGTGCGATTGCAATCCTTGCGCCCCTTTGGCTGACGGTGCCCGCCTGGGCAACTTTCGAGTTCACGTCGCAAAAGCTCGATTCGTCGGATCCGTCGCTCGATGTCAGAGGGCGAGACGTCAACAACTCCAACATCGTTGTGGGGGACTGGTATTTCGTCGACAACGGCAACCCCAAGCAAAGGGGGTTCGTATGGAAGAACTCACAGAACGGCATCCAAGTGCTGGGCACCCTGGGAGGGAGCTCAGGATATCGCTGGACCTACGCGAACGCGATCAACAACCAAGCCGATCCCATGATCGTCGGCAAGTCGCGTAACTCCAACGGCACATACAAAGCGTTCTATCTCCGCTACAGCGATATCAACACGCTGACCCAGTTGGGCAACACGACATTCAGTTGGGACAGCGAAGCGACCAACTGCAACGACAGCGGCACGGTCGTGGGTTGGGGGAGGATTACCTCAAGCACCGGACCCATTCGAGCCTTTCGATGGGCAAGCAGCACCATGACCAACCTGGGAACGCTTTCCGGTGGAAACGAGTCCTCCGCAAACGCGGTGAGTTCGAGCACCGGGGACGTCGTTGGCTATTCGACCAACAGTTCGGGCAACCAGCGCCCGGTTAAGTGGGTACACGGAAGCGGCACCAACTTCACCATCGGCGCTCTCTCCACACCTGGTTGGACGGAAGGCGAGGCTCTGGACATCAACGCCAACGGCGACATTTGCGGCAAGGTTTGGAACGGAGGAACCACAAGAGCATGCGTCTGGTGGGGCGGCACCAACTTCCAACTCATCCCGGGCCTTGAAAATGCTTCCTCCAGTGCTCGCTCGATGAACGACGCAGGAGTCATCGTTGGTCGCGCGGCTATTGGACCTGGCGGGGCCTACCGAGGATTCATCTACGGCCAAGGCATTTTGTACAACGCCGAGAGCCTTCCGGGGCTCGGCGGCTACCCGAACGGATCACGCGCAATCACCGAACTCAATGGGGTGAGCAACTCCGCAACCATCCCCGCGTTTGCCGGCGTTGGCCAAGAAGGTGCCAACTACGACGCGGTGCTTGTTCGGATCAGAAGAAACTTGATCACAAGCGAAGACCTGGCTATCGGTTCGGTTTCGATCGTCGGTCCGAATCCGATCCCGGCAAACTCGACCACATCGGTTCGTCTTGATATTAGTTATCAGGCGCTCTCCGACCAGCGAGGAAGCGCGCTACCCGTACAACTGGCACTGCGACGTCAAGATGGATCGACTCCGTCGGAGATTTGGTTCGAGGCAACCGGTACGCAAGATCTGTTTTCTTCAGTCAGCCGTGTCCAGACCGGCATTGGGAATTTCTCGGTGCGAGCTTCGCTTGACGCCTCGGGCCAAACGTATTTTGTTCGACCAATCATGTCCGAATATTATCCGTTGTGGGGCCAGATATGGGTGTCCAAAGCTAACAGCAGCATTGGCAATGTGTCAGCGCCGAACGGCCAGTACTATCAGGCGGCAAACCTCTCGGCCACCCTTTACAGACAGGATGGCAACTCGTCGGTCATGCAAGGCAGAACCCTAATCTGGACTTGGAACGGGAACGGACAAGAAATCGGCAGGGCGACCACCAATGGGTCGGGAGCGGCATCTTTCACGGGCCCCGTGCCCACCTGGTTACCCACCGGCGTCCAAGGTGTTACCGTCCGTTTTGACGGGGATAGCGCCTACAACCCCAGCAACGCCCAGACCACCATCAATGTGTCTCGCGCTTCGACCAGCCTCCAGGCAACCCATGCTTACAGCACCGCAAACGCCCTGGTTCCCTTGCAGGCGACACTACGACGTTCGATCGACTCGCAGCCGATTTCGGGAAGAAGCGTCACATTCGCGGTGAGCGGTTACGGCACCGTTGGAAGCGGGGTCACCGACGCTAACGGCGTCGCCACCGTGAACTGGATTACCCCCAATGGGATTCCAAAGGGCGACAACTCTTTCACCCTGACGTTCGCGGGAGACTCCGTTTACGATAGTTCCACCACTTCGGGCACGCTCTCCATCTCCAATTCGCCACCGACCGCCTCCCCGGCGGGAACTTGGCTTTCCTTCGACCAGAACGGAAGCTACGTTCAGGTTCCGTCCGGAACCTACTTTGCCGGCGACCTGACAGCCGAAGCGTGGGTGTTCCTGCGGAGCTACGCAGCGTGGTCGAGACTCTTCGATTTCGGAAACGGACCGAACCAAGCCAATGTTTTGGTCACCCTTACCGATGGGTCGGCAGGTCCTCCCGTGTACCTTGGCGCAGGGTCGAACGTGAGCTTTGCCAACACACTTCCGACCACCGGAGTCCACCACGTTGCGGTCACAGTACAGGGCTCAACGGTTCGAACCTACATTGACGGCATCCAGACGAACGTCGCCAATGATGTGCCGGTTCAGAACGTGGTTCGGAACCTTTGCTTCATCGCCAAGAGCAACTGGGACAATCCCACGGCGGACGCGTGCATCGACGAGTTTCGAATCTGGAACTACGCGCGTTCTCAAAGCCAAATTGCAACCGATCGGTTTCGCCATCTCGCGGCTAATACGCCAGGGTTGCTCAATTACTGGACCTTTGACGATGGCGGCGGCAACAACCTGACGGATATTGCCGGCGGGAAGACGGGCGTTCTGCAGAACGCTCCCCGGTGGCTGCCTTCGGGAGCCCCTGTCGATACTTACCGAGTCGAGTTCGAAAGCGCAACTCCAGTGAAACTTGGGGGCATGGACGTAGACAACGATCCCCTATCCTATGAGGTCGTGCAACAGCCCGCCCACGGAACTCTCACGGGAACTGCACCCAACTTGATTTACACGCCAGATCCACTCTTCGTGGGCACGGATGCGTTCACCTACCGCCTGAATGACGGGACCACATACTCAAACGTCGCAACCATTCAACTGGCCGTAGAGAACCAGTCGGCCATATTGCCCAACTCCGTATCGATCGTCGAAGGCGAACTCTATGACGGCGGTCTCAACGAGATCCTGTCGAGCGACGACGCGAAGTTCATGGCGTTTAACGCGGCGGACACCCTCGCGGCAATCGTTGAGGTGACGGGCAACGGTCCCAGCCAGTTGTCTGAGCTCAGAGTCATTACAGAAACGTCGGTTGCCAGAACTGGCCTCGTGTTTCAGATCCGGCTATACCGGTTCTCAACGTCGACGTGGCAAGTAGGTCACGGCTCCATAGGGACGCTATCAGACACCACCGTCGACACCGGTGCGGTCAGCCAGCCCAACGATTATCTCGGGCCGAACGGATTGGTGAAAGTCCAGTTGAAGTGGTACCCAGTGAACGACGAGAGCCCGATCCAGGACGGCTGGATTCACTCGATTGACCTCGTACGGTGGCGAATCGCGCCTTAAGCGGCCTTTCTAGGCAGCGCGCTCGGACTCGTCGAGCATGGCGTGGCTGATCAGGATCAGGTCGGGCGTATGTTCGGGACCAAGTTCCTCAAGGCATTTCTTGCGCAGCCCGAGCACGTCTATGTCCACGTCGAACTGGACCGTCACATAGGCGACCATCGCCTTGCCTCGCCAGTACAGGCTCGCGTCGATGACTCCTTCTTGGCTCGTGAAGAACGTGGCGGCAGCGAAGGCGTCGATTCGCTCTGCGGGTATGCCCATGGAGGGCGTATTCCAGGCTATTCGAGTCTGGAGAACCGCAAATCTACTGGGCTTTTTCGAAGGTGACCGCCGGGTCGCTCTCAAACTGTTTCTCGGTCGAGAGCGTCTTGCCGTCTGCACTCAGCTCCATCTTGATCTCTTGGGTTGGATACGGAGCGGGGTCGGGAGTAAGCGTGATCTTGCGCCCCTCCAGTTTGTACTTGCCGGTTTGCGAGCCGATCGCCATCGAGAGCTTGTACTGGCCTTCGGCGTTGAACTCGATGCGCGCCATGCTGCCAATGAGGTTGCCCATGCTGTTGCCGATCGCGTCTCCAAGGTTGGGCGACGATGCCGGTTGCTTTTGGACGCCTTTCCACTGCCCGATCAGTTGGGACTTCGCGGAGTTGCAGCCCGCGAGGACGAGGGCGATGAGGACGGCGTAAATCCAGCGCATAGCAGTGCCAAGGATAACACAACAAGGATGCTAAGAGTCGAACTTGAGGACGACGAGGCCCTGGTGATCGATCTGCACGGGGATCAGCCGCCACGGCGGACGGCGGAGGACTTCGGCACGAAAGGCCTCGCGCCTAGACGGGTCCAAGTGCAGCGCGGTCACGCTACCGCCGGCACCCCCCGCGCCGTTCACTTTCCAGCCTTGCGCTCCGGTGCGCTTTGCCAAGTCGATCACCGCCTGCGCTTCGACGCCGATCATCGCCGGGTCGAGGAGCCGCTGGGCTTCCGTATTGCCCACCATTGCCGCGGCAAACCCCGGCAGATCGTTGCTCTCCAGACAACGATAACCCTCGGTGGCGTAGCCGCGAAGAGCGTCCAGCACGGCGCGGTCGCCGCCGGCTTCCAGCCTCCTAATGACGTTGAGATGGACATCCGACGAGTCGTGCGGCTGGCCGAGATAGACCAGGCTCAGGGCGTCTTCCAGTCCCTCAGGCTCATGCACCGGCTGGCGCTTTGCCGCGGGAAAGGCATCGACGGCCAGAAGGCTGATCCCACCAAATGCGGCGGCAAACTGGTCTTGAACGCCGGATTGCCGGCGGAGATCCTCGTACTCCAGCGACCACGCTTCTTGGGCAGCTTCCTCCTTCGAGGGCGGGTTGCCCGCCAACGTACGGAGCGCCCCCGCCAGGGCAACGCACAGCGAAGCCGACGTGCCGGTGGAGGACCCCGGCGGTACGGGGCTTTCCACCAGAACCGACACGGGCAAGGCGGGGCACCATCGCGCGATGGCGGCGTCGATCAGTCGGTCCTGCGTCGGGGCGCCTCGCCCTAAAGTGGCGGTGACCCGAATGCGTGGCGTGACCGCGATGTTCAGCACGACGCCCGACTCGGCGAACCAGGTGTCGGTCCAGCCGCCCAAATCGCAGATTCTGATGGGCGCCGACGCCTCAACTTTCATTCGCCCCTTCCCAACCAATGCACCTCCCGATTCTATCCCCGTCTCAAGTAAGCTACGACCTATCCCAAGAGGTCTCAGCCCCATGTCTAAGCAAGTTGATCGTCGCGATTTCATCAAACTGGCGGGTGCCGCCGGCATCGCCGCCGCCACGGGCGGCGTGAGCGCAAGCGCGTTCGCCGCCGAAACCCAGACCCCCAAAGCCAAGGGCAAATCGGTATTCGGACTCGTGGTTCCCAAGATGGACAAGGTGCGAGTCGGCTTCATCGGCGTGGGTGCGCGCGGTTCTGGCCACGTGGTGCAGATGATGCAGATCGACGGCGTGGAAGTGAAGGCGATCTGCGACAACCACGTGCCGAGCGCCGAGCGAAGCGCCAAGCGCGTGGTGGAGGCGGGACGCCCCGCCCCGACGCTCTACACCAACGGCGACACGGACTACAAGCGGATGCTGGACCGCGACGACATCGACCTGGTGATCATCGCTACGCCTTGGGAGTGGCACGCACCGATGGCCAAGGACACCATGCTCTCGGGCAAGCACGCCTGTGTGGAAGTCCCGATGGCGCTGACGATCGACGAGATGTGGCAGCTGGTCGACACCGCCGAGAAGACCCAGCGCAACTGCATGATGATGGAGAACGTGTGCTACGGCCGCGAGGAACTCCTCGTGCTGAACATGTGCCGCTTGGGCGTGTTCGGCGAGCTTCTCCACGGCGAAGCCGCGTACATCCACGACCTGCGCGGGCAGATGATGGAAGTCGACCACGGCACGGGATCGTGGCGCACGGTGCACTACCAGAAGCGCAACGGCAACCTTTATCCCACGCACGGCCTCGGTCCCGTTGCCCAGTACATGAACATCAACCGGGGAGACCGGTTCGACTACATGTCTTCGGTGAGCAGCCCGAGCCGGGTTCGCGCCATCTACGCGGCCGAGCACTTCCCGCCGGACCACAAATGGCGGACCACCCCGTTCAAGTGCGGCGACATCAACACGAGCATCATCAAGACCGTTTTGGGGCGCACGATCATGGTGCAGTGGGACGAGCAACTGCCCCGCCCGTACAACCGCCTGAACCTCATTCAGGGCACCAAGGGCGTGTGGGGTGGTTTCCCCGATCGGTGCGTCATCGAGGGCTTCTCGAAGGCGACGGACGAGTGGGACGAGAAAGAGGGCTTGGAGAAGTTCTACGACAAGTGGGAGCACCCGCTTTGGAAGCGTATGGGCGAAGAGGCCAAGCGCAACGGCGGGCACGGCGGCATGGACTTCGTCATGCTGTGGCGCATCGTCTACTGCCTGCGCAACGGCTTGCCGCTGGACCAGGACGTGTACGACGGCGCCGCATGGTCGGCCGTCTCCCCGCTGTCCGAGTGGTCGGTTGCCCACCGGTCCCAGTCGATCAACATCCCCGACTTCACGCGCGGGCAGTGGAAGACGAACGCGCCGCTCGGCATTATTTCGTAGCCTGAGCTAAGTTAGGGGCGTCTTTTGACGCCCCTAAAAACCCTGTAACGGGTACAATCTTACGTCTCCGACGCTCTCTTTGAGCCCGTTCGAGCGTCCGTTTTCAGGAACAACCGTGGCAGATCTCGATCCGCGCATCCAACAGGTCAACGTCGACGAAGAGTTAGGCCGAAGTTACGTCAACTACGCGATGTCCGTCATCATCGCGCGCGCCCTTCCGGACGTGCGCGACGGGCTGAAGCCGGTCCAACGGCGCATCCTCTATGCGATGCGCACCCTGAACGTGACGCCGGACGGCGGCCACGTGAAGTGCGCCAAGATTTGCGGCCAAACTTCGGGCGACTTCCACCCGCACGGCGAGGCGGTCATCTATCCCACCCTCGTCCGAATGGCCCAGCATTGGTCGCTGCGGTATCCGTTGGTCGACGGGCAAGGCAACTTCGGCTCGGTGGACGGCGACCCCGCCGCCGCCATGCGATACACCGAGGCCCGGCTGACGCCGCTCGCCATGGAGATGATGGAGGACCTCGACCGCGATACGGTCGAGTGGTCGCCCAACTACTCGCAAACGCTGAACGAGCCGACGGTCCTTCCTGGGCGTTTTCCGAACCTGCTCTGCAACGGCAGCCAGGGCATCGCGGTGGGCATGGCGACGAATATGCCGCCCCACAACCTCACCGAGGTCTGCAACGCGATTCTCCTGAGGATGGACAACCCCGAATCGACGCTGGACGACGTGATGCAGGTGATGCCGGGACCCGACTTCCCCACCTACGGCATCATCATGGGCACCAAGGGCACCCGCAGCGCCTATGAAACCGGCCGCGGCTCGGTGATCATGCAGGCCAAGACCATGATCGAGCCGGGAGATTTGGGCAAGTCGGTCATCGTCATCACGGAGTTGCCGTACCAAGTCAACAAGACCACGTTGGTCAAGAGCATCGCCGAGATCAGCAAGGACAAGAAGTTCGACGGAATCACCGAGGTTCAGGACTACTCGGATAAGCGGGGCATGCGCATCGAAATCAACATTCGGCGCGACGTGAACCCGAACAAGGCTCTGAACTACCTGCTCAAGCACACCCAGCTCCGCACGACATTCGGCGCCATCATGCTTTCGCTGGTCGACGGCGCTCCGCGCGTGTCGCCGTTGCTCACCATCCTCGACGAGTACGTCAAGCACCGCAAGGAGATCATCGAGCGGCGAACCCGCTACGAACTCCACCGCGCGCTCGAAGACGTCCACCTCAACGAAGGCTTCCAGATCGCCCGGCGGTTCTTGGACGACGTTATTCGCGTCATCCGCAACTCGCCCGACGTCGGCACGGCACGTATGGAACTCGTTCGCGAGTTCGAAATGTCGGCGTACCAGGCCAACGCGATCCTCAATATGCCGCTCCGCCAGTTGACCCGGCTGGAGCAACAGAAGCTGGAAGAGACCTACAAGGCGGTTCTGCTCAAGGTGCAGAACCTGATGGACATCCTCAACGACCCCGTGCGCCTCATGGGAGTTCTGCGGAAGGAAGTCTCCGACCTTCGGGACAAGTACGGCGACGAGCGACGCACGAAGATCGTGACCCGCGAGGCTGGCGAGTTCACCGACGAGGACATGATCCCCGAGGAGGACGCCATGATCTCGATCTCGCGCGACGGTTACATCAAGCGCGTGAGCATCGACGCGTGGCGCGAGCAGGGCCGAGGCGGCAAGGGCGTGAACACCACCCTGAAGATGGACGACGAGCCCGCCCACCTCTTCCAGGTGAACACGCACCACACGATTCTGTTCTTCACGGATCGGGGACGCGTGTACCGGCTGAAGGCTTACGAAA
>JAXLTH010000019.1:0-61407 GCA_046330155.1 Fimbriimonadales bacterium
GTGGCGCCCACCGCCCATATCGACCACCGCCTGGCCGACGGCGGCAGCATCGAAGCGGTGGACCCAACCCGACGTTCCTGACCAAGTGACTTCTGACACAACGGGCGCGGAGGGAAGCCGGTCGGGCTCGGCGAACACGTCGCCTTCGGCGCCCTGAGCGGCGAACCACTCCCTCGCCTTTGCCAACGCGCTTCCATCCGCGAGTCGGGCAGAGGCGAGTTCGCGTCCAGCCGCCTCGTCTGCCGCCAAGCCGCAGGCCGCCAAAGTCAATCCTGCCAACGATACGCAGAGCTGGGAGAAACGCGACGACGCCCCCTGCAGGACCTCGATGGCTTCGCGGACTTCCAGCGCGTTGCCCACACATCGGCCGAGGGGCTGGTCCATGTCCGTGATGGCGAGGCGCAGGTTCAGGCCGCAGCGCTTGCCCACGCCCATCAGCCAGTCTGCCAGTTCCCGCGCGGCGGCAAGGTCCTTCATGAACGCGCCCGAGCCGCACTTGACGTCGAGGACCACGGTTTCGGCTCCACCCGCCAGCTTTTTGCTGAGAATGCTGGAGACGATGAGCGGAACGCTCGCCACCGTGGCGGTAGCGTCGCGAAGGGCGTAGAGCACCTTGTCGGCGGGGGCCAGGTTCGGGGTTTGTCCAGTGAGGGCGATGCCGATCCTCGCCGCCTGCTCCTTGAGCTCGTCGGGAGTGAGGTCGGTGCGGAATCCCGGGACGCTGGCGAGCTTGTCGATGGTGCCGCCGGTGATGCCCAAGCCCCGCCCGCTCATCTTGAGGCAGGTCAGCCCACACGAGGCGAGAAGGGGGAGCAAAACGAGCGTGGTTTTGTCGCCCACGCCGCCGGTGCTGTGCTTGTCTACCCAGGGTTTGGGCAACCCTTCCAGGTTCATGCGCTCACCGCTGTCCGCCATCGCTTGGGTGAGCCAGGCGGTCTCATCCAAGCTGAGCGGATGCAGAAACGCCGCCATGAGCCACGCGGCAAGCTGATAGTCGGGGATTTCGCCTTTGGCGGCACCCATCGCCAGAGTGCGCAATTCTTCGGGCTGTTGGATGCGCCCGTCGCGACGATTGGCGATGATTTCGAGCGCGGTCACCTTAGCTCTTCGGAATCGGCATGGCGAAGGCGTTGGCGGCGATCTCCTGGCGGAACTTCCAGTGCGCGGACCATTGGGTCAGCCACTTCTTGCCTTTCAGATCGGTTCGCTCCACGCGCATCGTCACGGGCACAAAATGCTTGCCGTCGATGACGATCTCGATGGTGCATTGGCCAAGCTTTTTCGCCGCGGCGCCGGTGCGTTCGGCCCGCACCCGGTAGTTCAGGATCAACTGGTTCTTGTAGAGGGACGAACGCTCTTCGACGACGGGCTTGAAGCCCCCCGTGCCCTTGGACCACTCGGTAAACACCGGCTTCCAAGCGTCCTTGCCGTCGGTTAGCCCTTGGAACGCCATGCGGCCAAAGTCCTGAATCCAGCGATCGGCAAGTTCCGCGCTGGAGCGGTTGACGACGTCGAGCGGCTTGCCGGCGGGCATCGGTTTGGAATAGGTCTCCCCGAGGCGAATCATGCGGCGGACGCCGTCGCTAATGTCGCTGGCGGTGGTGGGGATCGTGCCGACCACCACGTAGTCCACCTTGAACGCCTTGTTGTCCTTGATCTGCGTGTCGCCCATGTACTGGCCTTCGCCCTCGTCGGTGCGGGCCAAAGTGGTGGTTTCAAGGCTGGTGTTGCGCAGGCCTTTCATCGAGGCGGCGATGTTGCCGCCGAGTTCGGCCAAGGTGATCTTGGTTGGGCCCCACCCTTTCTGCCCGGGCTTGGAGACCTGGAAGTCGATGGTCGGCTTGTTGGGCGGAGGATTCTTCGGGGGCTTGGACGTGTCGCCTGGCTTGGTAGCTTCAGGACCAGGGTTTGCGGGGTTCGGGTTCGGAGTCCCCGGGTTCGGCGCCGGTTCTCCTCCGGTCGTCGAAGTCGCGGCGGGTTCTTGACCTTCGCCGGTACGACTCGCGGTTGGCTTGTTCTGGCAGCCCGCGAGGATAAGGGCAGCGACGAGCGATAGTCCGAGAGTCCAGTGTTTCATCGTTGTCTCCGATTTATGACGTCGCGGCGGCGAGGGGGTGTTCGAGCTTTGCCCACATCGAGACGTCGAGGTCTTTGAAGGGTGCGTCCTTGAGCTTGCAGTCCTGGAGAAACGCGGCTTCTTCTTCGGTGAGGACGTGGCCCGCGTGGACGGCTTCCGCCAAGTCAGCCAACCGGTTGAAGCGGTCGACGTGGTCGGCGAACCGGATCTCGGCGTAGTCGCGGGCGGCGAAGGTCGAGATGAGGAACTGCCAGTCGGAAGCCTCGGCAAGCAAGAGCTCTCGACCCGCCTGCTGCACGATCTCGTGCGCGGGGCCGTCGGCATACTGCCCTGCCAAATTTCGCATCCGTTGCTGGATGGGATAGAGGCGTTCCCACGTCCACAGGTTGCCGTCGTTGATCCAGATGTAGTGGTAGCCGCCCTCGCCCCAAGAGCCTTCAGGCAGGTGGATCATGTGGCGCGCGGGCTCCTCGTCGATGAGGTCGCCCCCCGAAACCGATTCGATATCCGGCTCGTTGTGCAGCCGAACCGCGAGCTCGTACAGGAACTCGGGCCCTTCCCACCACCAGTGTCCAAACAACTCGGTGTCGTACATCGCCACGACGGTGCCGGGGCGGTCGCTCATGCCGCGGTACCGCGCCAAGGTGCCCTTGAGGGTGCGTACCATGTCTTCGGCGTGGTTGCCGATGTTCTCGTACGCCTTCCAAGGGTCGTAGGGCTGCTTCTTGCCAAGGTCGCGCTTGTCTTCGCTGATCCGCCAATAGCGGTGGCGTCCAGGATACAGTTGCTTGTGGAACTCCAGGTAGTGCGGGTCGCCCGGATAGCCGTGCTCACCCGACCAGACCTTGACGGTGGTCTCGGGGTCTCGCGCCATGCAGACCACGCCGTTGGGCAGGGCGTAGTGCTCGTACTCGCTCCGAAATTCCTCGGGCGGGGTGAACATCTTGCTGCTGCGCGCGAACATCTCCGCCAGTTGCGGGAAGTTGGCGGCGTAGGTGCCCAGGGGGTGCCCGCCCCGGATCATGTGGGAGTCCACGAAGAAGTACTCGATCCCGTTTTCTTGGAGGTAGCTCTCGACGCCTTTGCGGGGCCAAGGGGTGGAGTCCGACCCCACCGGCGCTTTCCAGTCGTACATCGGCCGGTAGGCGCATTCGGGAAGCCAGATTCCGCGCGGCTGGCGGCCGAAGTGCTTCTTGTAGTTCTCGACGCCCAGCTTCACCTGGGCTTGGCAAGATTCGTCGGTACCCAGCAAAGGCAGGTAGCCGTGGGTGGCGCCGCAAGTAATGACCTCGATCGAGCCTTCCTCTTGGAAGAACCGGAAGCCGCTTACGATGGAACGGTTCCAGCGGTGGCGGAACTGGTTAAGCGCGCGCTCGAAGATGCGGATCCAGAATGCGGCAAGGCCCTGCATCTGGAGGTCGCCCTCCAGTTCGAAGCGCCGGAGGTCGCCTTGGGCGGCTTCGATCTTCGCCTCGCAGTAGCCTTCGAAGTCGATCTTGAACGCCTCGTCCTCCAGCTGCTCCGAGAGAATGGGCGTCATGTTGATCGTCCATCGGGGTCGAATTCCCTGCTCGAGCAGGCGGTCCAGCGCGTGGAGAATGGGCAAGTAGCACTCGGCGGCAGACTCGTTGATCCAGTCGGTTCCATGCGGCGATTTGCCGTGCGACAGCACATAGGGCATGTGGCTGTGCAGGCACAAAAGGAACCGGCCGAGGGGCATGGGATATTGTAGCCGTTGGGAGCCTAGTAAACTTGCCGCGCTTTGCCTGACCGACGCCCACCTCTCTGGCTGTACGCGAGCATCGTTCTTACCGCGCTGCTCTCGCTGGCCTCCCTTTCCTACCGATACCGTGCGGAGCAGAAGAACCGCGCCGTCGCCATCGTAGCGGAGGCGGATGCGCTCGAGGAGCTTGCCGCTTCGCAGGGGATGTCCTTCTCCGAGGCGCTCTTGAAGCTGAAAGAAAGCGGTCTGGGCGGCGTCTCCGTTTCGGAAGACACCGTCGGCAGCCTGATTTCGTCGGGCGAAGCCAAGCTAGAGGCCGGGAGACTGGTCGCCGCGAATACCGAAGTAGCGCAGAGACTTGGGCAGTGGCTGAAGTTGCGCTACTCGATCTCACCGTCTGGGTCAGGCCCAAAGGAATTCTACGTGTCGCGTGTTCCGGCACCCGTACTTCGCGCGATGCCCATCGGGCTGGACCCTGCGGTTTGCAAGGCGGCCAACGACGCGGGTCTGCTCATCGTGGCTCGTTGCGGCAATCCCCCGGGCATCAACGCAGCGGGCATCCGAGAAACCCTTACTTGGGCCCAGTCGCTCGGGGCGGATTACTTCCTGCCGCTTGGCGATACGGTCCTCGGGCGGCGCGAGAACATGAAGGAGACCTCCGAGGCCCTGAAGAGCCTGCGCATGCCCTACGCCGCGCCCGAGTTCGCCAAGCTGGGCGGCGATCAAAACATGCTCGAGTTCGCGCCCGAAAACGTGGTGCGGCTCCACGCGGCTCAGGCGGCGGAGCTGGACAAGATGCCGCTGGACGAGGCGATCGACCGATTCGCCCGCGCGGCGCGGGAGCGGAATATCCGGTTGCTGATGCTTCGGCCCATCGCGGGCTCTTCCGAGAAGGCGGTCGACGACTTCGGCGTCTTCGTGAGCGGCGTGCGGCGGGAAACGGTCAAGCAGGGTTCCGTCATGGGTGTGCCCCATCCTTTCGAGGAGCCGGGAGCCCCTGGTTGGCTGTCGTACCTGGTGTTTCTGGTGGCGACTGTTCCCCTCCTCTGGGCTTACACCCGGTTCCGGCCGGTGGTGGAACTCTTCTGGGTGGTGCCCGTGGCGCTGATCGCGCACAAGGTCGCGGCGGGGCTGTTGCCCGCCATGACGTTCCCGTTCGTGGCGTACATGGTGCTGGACGGCCGGCAGGGCAAACGGTGGCCGATCGAGTACCTCCTGATGTCCCTCATCAGTTTGGTCGGGGGCTTGGTCGTGGCCGCGCTCCACAACGGTCTCCCGTTTTTGGTACGAGCCGACCAATTTAGTGGGGTTAAAGTTGCACATTTCGCGCCGATCTTGTTCATCGGCATCTACCTCTTCCTGCGCATGACCGATGCCCGGAAGGCGCTTGCCAATCCGATCAACTGGACGCAAGCGATCCTCACGCTCGTGGCGCTTGCCGTACTCGGATTGATGGCGGCGAGAACGGGCAACGACAATCCTGCCGCGGTGAGCGGGATCGAGCTGAAGTTTCGCGCCATCCTCGACACGGTGCTGTTCGTGCGCCCCCGCACCAAGGAGTTCCTGGTGGGGCACCCGCTTCTCATCTTGGGCATTGCGGCGCTGATTTGGCAGCGGATGGGGCGGCGCTCGTTGGCACCAGGGTGGATCGCCGTGCTGCTCACCGCGGGCGCCATCGGCCAGACGAGCATTGTCAACACCATGTGCCACTTCCACACCCCCCTCACCCTGAGCCTTGCGAGACTTGGAGTGGGCTTTGCGGCGGGCGGTATAGTTGGAGCGGTGCTGGTTGCCCTGGTGGGCCGCTTGTTGCCAGAGAGAGGGGAACCGTAATGCCGCAACTGCTTCTGGCGGGACACTTTGGGGCTGGAAACCTAGGCGACGACGCCATTATGTGTGGCTTCGTCGACGGTATTTCGCGCTACGGCGGGTTCGACATCAGGGTCATGTCGGGGGCGCCCGAGGAGACCGGACGGCTCTACGGCTTGTCTGCGATCCCTCGGAAAGACATGGGCGCGTACAACGACGAACTGGCCCGAACGGACGCCGTCGTGTTCGCGGGCGGGAGCATCTTCCAGGACGTCACCAGCGTTCGCAGCGCCATGTTCTACGCGAACTTGGTTTCCAAGGCGAAGAAGGCGGGAAAGAAGGTCTTCTTGGTTGGCCAAGGCGTGGGGCCGCTAACCAAGTTCCTCAGCAAGCGGGCCGCCGTTGGCGCGTTCAACATGGCGGACGCGATCATCGTCCGCGACCCGGCTTCCGCGCAGACGTTGCGCGACCTGGGCGTGAAACGGCCGGTGCGCGTGGGCGCCGATCCCGCGTTCCTGCTTCGGCCGTCGAGCTTCGAGGAGCAAAGCTACGGCGTCGCGGATCGCAAGTCGATCGGCCTTGCCCCAAGGGCTTTCGGCAAAGGCCCGAAGGAAGCGGTGGCGCTTTTCGGCGAGTTCACGCGCCTCGTTTTTCAAGCCAACTACATGCCCATCATGATCCCGATGGACAAGAACGAGGATGGGCCGCTCATCCAAGCCATCAGCGACGCCCAGGGCGGCAAAATTCCCGATCTGCGCAAGGTGCAGCGTCCGCAAGACCTTCAGGCCAGGCTCAAGCGCATGGAGGCGGTGGTGGCGGTTCGACTACACGCTTCGGTTTTGGCGGCGACGGTGGGCACGCCGGCGCTCATGGTCAGCTACGACCCGAAGGTGAGCGCCTTCGCCAAGCTCATGGATGCGCCCGTTTTGCCCGCAGATGGACTTACGGCAGGCCGGCTTTTCGAGAACTTCCAGCAGTTCATGAAGCAGCGCGACCGTCATGTGGCGTCGCTGGAGCGCAAGCGCGAGGAGATGATGAAACTCGCGGAACTGAACGTTGAGGCGGTCGTCGAGAGTCTTAAGGGAGCGGCAAACGCTAGCTAGGCCCTCGTGCTCGTGCAAAAGAAGATCCTCCTCTGCTTTGGTTTGGTGGCGCTGGCGGCATCGTCGTCGGCGCAAGTTTGGCCTTGGCTGAAGCGCGAAATCTACGACCGCATCCAGCTCTCCGGCTACCGAAACCTTGGCGCCCACTTCCACACGATCGACGGCGATCGCGAGGCGTTCAACACCCTGAACTACGGTGGGCAGGGCAACAAGCGGTTCACCGACCAAGGCAACGTCGAGGTCGTTGGCGAGAAGGTGCTGGGCATCCTCAACTTCCGCGGCACCATTACCGACAGCCGCTTTCGCGATCCGCAGCAGCAACGGTTCAGCATCGACGTCAACAAGGGCAAGTGGACCGTCAACCTGGGCGACATCTGGGGCTCGCTGCTGAACACAAACCCCTACGCGTCGGTGACCCGTTCCATGCGGGGCGGGATGGTGGCGTACCGATCTGGCGGGATCACCCTGAAGGCGCTGCGCAGCGAAGCCAAAGGAAGTGCCCGCACCGTGAGCCTGCAAGGCAACAACTCGGTCGGTCCCTACTACCTCCAGAGCAACCAGATCGTCGCCGACAGCGAGCAGGTTCAAGTGGACGGCGTGGACATGGTGCTCGGCAAGGACTACGTGGTCAACTATGAGGTTGGCTACATCACCTTCTTGAGCCGCGTGATCTCGCCCAGCAGCACGATCGTCATCACCTACGAGGCGTTCGGCTTCAACTCCAATCCGGGCGTGATCCAGGGCGTCGGCGGAAACCTGCAGGTGGGCAAGAAGGGCAAGTTCGGCACGCTCGGGCTTACGGTTCTCGAGCAGAAGCCGCGCGGCGGCGGTGGGCTCAGCACCCGCTTGGAGCAATTCCAGGGCTTCGGCGCTCCCTCCACGCCGTACTTTCTCCAGTTCGAGCCCCTGCGCACCCGGCCGATCATCGTGAAGGTCGACGGCATTCTGCAGGTGGAAGGCGTCGATTTCTATTTCGACACCGTCAATCCGGTCATTTTCTACTTCACGCGGACGATCCCGTCAACCTCAAACGTGGACGTCCTGTACACCCCCAAGCCAACCCAAACCGTCGATGGGAACCGGCGGGTGTTGGGATTCGACTACCGCCTGCCGGTGGGAAGGTATGGCTCCCTCGCCTATTCACAGGCGCGCGGCGAGCTTCGCAACGAGGTTAACCCGCTTTCCGGCGTCGCGCGGGGTCTCTCAGCCGGGCTGACCTATCGCGGCCACCGCATCGCGGCATCTGCCACCGACGTCCCCGACTCCTACGTGGGGGTCGAGACCCGCGGGTTCCAGCGCAACGAGCGGGCTTCGCGGTTCTCGTTCGAACGACTTGAAGGCAAGGTGACGTACGGCGGCGCGTACAGCAACAGCAGAATCGCTCTTCGCAATGTGGACAGCCAGGGCGTCATCACGTTTCGGCCGAGCCGCACCACCCGAACCCAAGCCCACGTCGAACGGAGTTCGCGGGATAGCCTGGGCTGGTCGCTGGAGCACACGCGCTCGACGGCAAGGACGCCAAGCTCGGACAACCGTCTCGACTCCACCACGGCTTCGCTCAGCCAGAACTTCAAGCGTTTGACGGTGCGGGGAGGTTACGAGCGGGACCGCGGCAAGGGCAACGTCTCCAGCACGGGCGGCACCCAGGTCAGCTCTGTCGATCTGGATTCCCTGTTCGCTGAAGCCAACTACACGCTCCGCCCTGGTTGGAGCATGAGTAGCCGAGCAACGCTCTCTAGCATCCGCACGGCTTCGGATAGCGGGCACGGGCGCGACGTCACCCTCTCCACCGCCTATCAGCCGAGCGAGAAGCTGCGGCTGGAGGCGAGCTACATCGACAGCGACTCGGGCCGACTTGCCACCCTGGGCAGTTTTCAGCTTGGCGACGGCTTGGGTTACGACGGAAACGGCTTTACCGGCGGAGCGGGCACCGCTGGCTACAACGCAGGCGCAATCAACCAGCGCTCGATGCGGCTGAGAGCCCAGTCCCAGATCAACGACCACATCGCGCTCGACGCCCGCTACTATAAGACCCGTGCTTTCGGGTCCGTTACGTCCAACAGCGATACCACGGGCTTTGGGCTTGGGCTCGATTTCGATCTCCGAAACAACACCACGTTGAACTTGGGCCTTGACCAAACCCGGACCAAGTTCCTCGACTCGCCCTACCGGTCGGATGCGCTCTCGCTGGACGCTTACCTGGACGGCTCGCCGAAGGGCAGGTGGAGCTATCGGTTCAGCCTGAGCGCGTTGCTTTCGGGCGGAACCAGCACGTTTGCCCAAGACAGCACCTACCTCGACGGAACGCTCACCTACCGTCTCGCGGCTCGTCATGCGCTCTCGTTCTCGGCGGTGGGTGGCCGAACCACGGGCTACCTGCCGCAAGAAGAGGCGCAGTTCGGCTTGAGCTACCAGTATCAGATATGGCAGAACGTCGGCTTCGTCGCCAGCTACCGCTGGCGACGCGTGACGAACATGGATCCGAACCTGAACTCGGGGGCCTACCGCTCGCGGGGCCTCGATTTCGAGCTCACGTTCAACTTTGGTCGCTAGGGCTTACTTGGAAAGCTTGACCAAGAGGTCGTATGCCAAGGGGTGCAGCAGGATCTCGCGGGTGTAAAGCCGCAGGCGGTCCTCTTCGGTGAATTCTTCGGGCTTAAAGTTCGGGTTGAACTGCTTGGGGTTCAGCGAGTTCGCCGCCGCTTTTTTCTGGCCCACGTTAAGCGTTTCGAGCACCACCTTCAGAACGTTTTCGGCGTTCTCGCTGGCGATCAGCTCCCGGCGGATGCGCATGGCGTTGAAGATTCCCTGAAGCTCCTTGATGAGGTCGGGGCTGGGCACGGCGGCTTTCTCGTAGCCGTCCTTCAGGGCCCCGTCTAGCTTCTCCTCGAGGCGCCTCAGTTCGTCGGCCTCCACCTTTTCGATGTCCTTGACCTTCTGCCGAGCCTTCTCGATGGCAGGCAGGATCTTGCGAATCTGCTCTTTGGTCATGACCAGCGGGTTGATCTGGTTCATGAGGTTGAGCGTGTCGACCTTGTCCATCACCGTGGCGCTTTTCTGCCCGCGGTCTTTATCCAAGGTTTGGGCATCTGCGGCCAAGGCGAGCGAAAGGGCAAGGACGATCGGAAGAAGTCGTTTCATGGCAGTTCCTGTTCTGATGGGATGGACGCTTCGGGGATGTTCGGAGTTTCGTGTTCGAGGGCGAGCGAGACCATGAAGGCGGCGGCGAGCACTTGGAGCCCGATGAACACCGCTCCGCCGGCCGTGGCAACGAGCCACCCGGCTGAGGTCAGGCCGTTTGCTCCGAGGGCGCCCAAAGACTGAAGAGCGGCAAAGGTGCCGAAGAGCACCGCGGCGCTGGCGAAAAGCAGGACGACGCCCAAAACCGCACGCCTGGTGGCGGCAACGTTCACGACGAACTGGCGCAGGGTTTCGCTACGACGCCAGAGCGCCCAACCGAGGACTCCCCAGACCGCCAGAGCAGCCGCCAACTGCGCAACGAACACGTTGGTGAATCTACCCGGTATCCTTCGGCGCGCGGATGAAGGTCCTCGTCTTCGGAACGGTCTGTTTGGATCGGTTGCGCACGGTCGGCTCGATCCCCGAGCCGGGCGGCTATGTGGAGATCATCGACGAGGAGCTGTTCTTGGGCGGCGAAGCCGCCAACACGGCGTGCGCGTTACACGAGTGGGGCGTTTCGATCGCCCTCATGCCAAATCCCATCGGAACCGACGAAGCCGGCATCGCGCTCTTGCGGCTGGCGGAGAAGCGGGGCATCCAACTGGTGGTGAGAAGCGGCGTGGCGACCCCGTTTTGCGACATCTACGTGACGCCTGATTCCGAGCGGACGATGTTCGGGTTCGGGTTCACGTCCTTGGCGCCCACGGTGCGAATCGAGTTCCCCAAGGACGCGGCGGGGTGGTTCACCGCCGAGCCGAACTTTGGGGCGACGGCGCGGGAGGCGGCGGTGCAGGCGAACGCGCGCGGCTGCCAACTCTATCTGATGGACTTTAACGAGCCCGACGATCCCATCCCGCCCGGGTCGTGGTGGCAAAGCAGCACGGATTGGGTGGGTAAGCGGGGCGATGCCCGGCTCAACGCTCAGTTCGCCTCCGAGCAGGCGCGCCGGTTCCAATGCCACGCTGCGCTGACGGACGGCGCTTTCGGCGTGTACTACGCTCCGCCTTCGGGGGAAGCCGTCCACATTCCCGCCCTGCCGTCGAACGGGCTGGTGGACGCGACGGGGGCGGGAGACCGGTTTCGGGCGGGAATGCTGTACGGCTTGACCCAGGAATGGAGGATCGAAGACTGCCTTCGCTACGCTTCGGCGGCAGGAGCGCGGAAGTTGGCGGCAAAAGGCGGTAGCGCACCGGTAGACTCCCCGGAGGCAATTCGGGCTTGGGCGGGACTATAGCCGCGAAACCAGATGAGCCGATCGCTTCGTAGTTTGGATAGTCCCTCTGCCATGCGGTTACCCATGATGTCCAACTCACTTCGTGTTCTCGGCGCGCTCGGCGTCTTTTCCCTTGTCGGCTTTGCCGCCGCACAAACCCTCACTCTCGACGACGCGCTACGACTGGCGAAGGAGCGGAACGGCACCATTCGCGCGGCGGTGTACAACACCGATTCCGCCCGATCCCGGGTGCGCGAGAGCTTCGGCGCCTTCTTGCCCACCATCACGCCGACGTTCAGCTACGTGGACAGTCGCCAGGATCAGGGCACGGGCAATCCGTCGGTGTTCTCCAGCCGCCAAAGCCGAACGGAGCTGGACGCCAGTTGGCGGTTGCTCGATTCGGGGCAACGCCTGTTCGCGTATAACGGCAGCCGAAAGTCGCTTGAAGCGCAGCAGTACAACAGCCTGCAAACGCTGAGGCAGACCCTGTTCACGGTGCACCAGCAGTACTACGACGCCCTTCGGGCGCAAGAACTGCTCCGGGTTGCCGATTCTCAGGTTGCCCGAGCCCAGAAGGTGCTCGACCAGACCAAGGCGCAGGTGGAAGCCAAACTGGCGCCGCGGAAGGACATCTTGCAGGCGGAAGCAGACTTGGCGAACGCCAAGGTCCAGCGGCTGACCGCCAAGAACCGCGAGACTACGACCTTTGCGACGTTGCGCGCGACCATCGGCTGGGAAGCCGGGCAGGCGTTTCCGACGCTCGTCGCCGCCAAGGAGCCCGCGACCATGGGAGTCCAGGGCGACCTTGAATCCTTGATCAAGGAGAGCCTTGCGCGACGCGCCGACTTGCTTGCGCTCAACCGGCAGATCGACGCTCAGCGCGCCACGCTTTACACCGCAGAGCGCCAAGCCAGCATCAACTGGGCGCTGGACGCGGCCTTCACGCAGGGTTGGGCAAGCAACCGCTACCAGAACCGCTCGTTGAGCTTCAACGTCTCGCTTCCGCTGTTCGACGGCAACATCTCCCGCGAGAACGTGCGCCAAGCGAACCTGGCGATCGACGCCTCGAAGACAAACCTCGTGCAAGCGGAGCGTGAAGCCCGCAGCGAGGTGGAGTCGGAGTATTTGAACCTGACGGCGAACGCGGAACGCGTTGCGGCCGCGAAAGCGGCGGTGGAAGCGGCACGCCTGAACTACCAGGCTGCCGAAGAATCGTTCCGACTGGGCGCAGAAGGCACCAGCATTGTCGTAGTACTAACGGCGCAGGTCAGTTTGGTGACCGCCGAATCAAACTATATCGAGTCGATCTACGACTACCTGATTTCGGACGTCCGACTCCGCCTTGTGACCGGGCAGTCCGTGCCTGGCGAATAGCAGAAGAATGGGAAAGCGAACATGGATCGTCGTGCTTGTCGCCCTTGTGGGCATCGTCGCCTGGTTCACCCTCTTCCGAAATAAGGAAGAGGCGCTAGACGTCGAATACCGTTACTCCAAGGTCGAGCGCGGCGAGTTGGTTCGCTCCATCTCTGCCACCGGCCAACTCGTCGCCCTCACCACTGTCGACGTGAAGTCGAAAGCGGGCGGCAAGGTCGTCCAGCTTTTGGTCGAAGAAGGCACTGTGGTCAAGAAGGGCCAGACGATCGCCATCATTGATCCTTCCGACACGGAGGCGTCGTATCGTCAGGCGGAAGCCGATCTCACTTCGGCGGAAGCCCGTGCGGCGCAGGCGAAGGTGAACTACGACCTCCAGGTTGCGACGAGCCAGACTTCTGTCGCGGACGCGGAGTCGGCGCTCGCAGCGGCGCGCGCTCGCCTTGCCCGCACCGAGATGGAAACCAAGCGCCAGCCCGATCTCACCCGGAGTGCCCTGCAAAGCGCCCAGGCATCGTTCGATAGCGCGACGGAGAACCAGAGGAAAGCCCTCGAAGTCACGATTCCCCAGGCTCGCCGCGACTCTGCGGTATCCCTGCGTAGCGCCAAGACCGCTGCCGACGTCGCCAAGGCGGACCTCGAACGCCAAACCGATCTGCTTGCCAAGGGCTACGTGAGCCAATCTACGGTTGACCGGGCGCGCCAGACGTACGATAACGCGATGGCGAACTACGAGAACGCCCAGCAACGCGCGGCAACCCTCGAGCAGGAGCTTCGCGCCACGGAGCGCGCGGCGCAGTTTGCCGTTGATCAAGCTCGGGCGAGCCTTGCCCAGGCGAAGGCGAACTCCTCGCAGGACGCGATCGCCCAACGCAACTTGGAGGAGGCGAAGCAGACCGTGCGACAGGCGGAAATCGCCCTCCAGCGGGCGAAAGACAACGTCTTGACCAACGATGCGCGAATGAACGACGTGGTTGCCTCGAAGGCGAGCACGGTGCGCAGCCGGGTGACGCTGGACAACGCCAAGGTCCAGCTCGACAGCACCACCGTGGTCGCCCCGCGCGACGGCGTCGTCACGCTCAAGTATCTGGAAGAGGGAACGATCATCCCGCCCGGCACCAGCACGTTTGCCCAGGGCACCAGCTTGGTGCAGATCAGCGACGTCACCAAGATGTACGTGGAATGCGCGGTGGACGAGGCGGACATCGGCTCGGTGCAGGTTGGCCAAAAGGTCCGCATCGTAACCGAGGCGTACCCGTCCGAGAAATTTGAAGGAAAGGTGGTTCGGGTGAACCCGGCGGCGCAAACGGCGCAAAACGTGACCGCCGTCAAGGTGCGCGTCGAGGTATCCCAGCCGGCGGACTCCAAGGTCCGACTGATGCCCGGCCTGAACGCCACGTGCGAGTTCATCACGCTTTCCAAGCCGAACGTCGTGCTCGTGCCTGGCCAAGCGATTCAGCGCGACGGTGCCAAGTCGACCGTGAAGATCAAGTCGAAGGACCCCCAGAAGCCCGAGATTCGTGAAGTCAAGGTCGGCGAATCGGGCAACAACGGCACCGAAGTGCTTTCTGGCCTCAACGAAGGCGAGGAAGTGGTGACCGCCGAGATCGACCTGAAGGCGATGCGCGAGACGCAGCAGAAGATGCAAGAAGCGCTTCAGGGCGGCGGCTTGGCGGGCGGCCAAATGGGCGGCCAGCGACGGCCCACCACCGGCGGCGCCGGCGGACGGACCGGCGCAGGTGGCGCAGGTGGTGCCCGAACGGGAGGCGGAGGCTCAAGGTGAACCTTTACGACAGTTTCGTCTCTGCGCTCAGAGCGATCTTGTCGAACAAGCTTCGCTCCTTCCTGACCATGCTCGGCGTGGTCATCGGCGTGGGCTCGGTCATCGCCATGATCGGCATCGGCGAGGGGACGAAGAAGAAGTCGCTCGAGAACATCCAGGTCATGGGCACGAACATGCTCACCGTGATGCCGAACTGGCGGCGCGGGGGCATGAGCCTTGGATCGGACGTGCCGACCCTCAAGGAAGAGGATATCAAGGACCTCAAGGACCGGGTTCCCCTGATCTCGCTCATCACGGGCGTGGTCCGGTCGAACGCTCCCGCCAAGTTCCGAAACCAAACCAAGAACACCCAGATCTTCGGCGCCGAGCCGCAGGTCGCGATCATCCGGAACGCGACGAAGATGTTCCAGGGAACCTGGTACTCAGCGGCGGACGAGCAGATGGCGGAGCGGAAGTGCGTTCTGGGCTACCAGGTCTACGACGAGTTGTTCCAGGGCGAAAACGCCATCGGCGCCACGGTGCGGGTCAAGAACGAGAACTTCGAGGTGGTCGGGGTCATCGCCTACAAGGGCGGCTCCGGCATGATGAACGCCGACGACTGCATCTACATCCCGCTGAAGACGGCGATGACGCGGTTGATGGGCAAGACCAGCCTCGACATGATCTTCATCCAGGCAAGCAACAGCGACCTGATGGCGATCACACAGACCCAGATCGAGGACACCCTCGCGATGAAGCGCAAGAACGCTTCCGGCGAGGAGATGTTCCGCGTGATGAACCAGGGCGAGTGGATCGAACAGATGGAGACGCAGACGCGGCTACTCAGCCTGCTTCTCGCGGGTATCGCCTCCGTCTCGTTGCTGGTTGGCGGCATCGGCATCATGAACATCATGCTGGTCTCGGTCACCGAGCGGACCCGGGAGATCGGCTTGAGGAAAGCGATCGGCGCAAAGCGCGAGTCCATCCTCGCCCAGTTCTTGTTGGAGAGCGTGGTGATGTGCGTAACCGGCGGCGTCATCGGCATCATGCTCGGCTACCTGGGCGTCATCGTCGTGGCGAAGCTCCTCAAGGTGCCGCCGACGGTGAATCCGCAGGCGATCGTCTTGGCTTTCGGCTTCTCGGCGCTCGTCGGCCTCTTCTTCGGGCTGTATCCCGCCATGAGGGCAAGCCGGCTCCAGCCTATCGAGGCGCTTCGGTACGAGTAAAACCCGACGCGCCTTTCATCCGTAAGCAAAGGAACCCATGAAGGAAATCATCAGCGCCAAAGGCCTCACCAAGGACTACGTCATGGGTGATATGGTCGTCCACGCCCTCCGCTCGCTGGATCTCGTCATCCACGAGGGCGAGTTCGTGGCGATCATGGGTCCTTCGGGCTCCGGCAAGTCGACCTTCATGAACCTGGTCGGGTGTTTGGACCGGCCCACGCGCGGCGAATACCGGCTGAACGGCGAACTGGTCAGCGAGATGAACGACAACCAGCTTGCCGAGATCCGCAACAAGTACATCGGCTTCGTTTTCCAGCAGTTCAACCTCTTGCCCAGGACGTCGGCGCTCAAAAACGTCGAACTTCCCCTCCTCTATGCGGGCACCAAGAACCGCCATGAAAAGGCGAAGGCGGCGTTGGAGCACGTGGGACTCGGCCAGCGGGTGGACCACAAGCCGAATGAGCTTTCGGGCGGCCAGCAGCAGCGCGTCGCCATCGCCCGCGCCATCGTTTCGGACCCCGTGGTGATCTTGGGCGACGAGCCGACCGGCAACCTCGACTCGCGCACCGCCGAGGAGATCCTCGCCCTCTTCCAAGACTTCAACCGGTCGGGCAAGACCGTGGTCATCGTCACGCACGAGCACGACGTGGCGCAGCATTGCAAGCGTATCATCCGGTTCAAGGACGGCCGCCTGGTGCAGGACGAGGCGGTCGAGAACCCCATCGACGCGCGCGAGGTTCTGGCGGGTATGCCGAACTACGACGAGGTCACGGAAGCTCTAAAGTAACGTCCGGGCTGTCGAAAAGCGAGTTCGTGTCGCCGCCGTCGTCCTTCCCATCCGCCCCCACGCTGTGGATGCGGAAATCCCGCCCTTCAGACCGGAACGGAAACGGTTTGCCCGTGTACGGGTCGGTCGCCAACTCGCCCGCGAACTCCAAGCTCTGCGGGGCGGCGCCGGTCTGCTTCGCCTTCGCCGAGGCTAGGCAGTAGACCGCGAGAAGCCGCGTACGCGCCAGCGTGATGTCCGCCACGGGAATGAGGCTTTCCGCCGAAGTGAAGAAATGGACGCTGAAGCGTCGCCACGGACGGTCTTCCTTAGGCTTCCACTTGCCCAACGCTTTCCGGTCAGCCGTCGGGACGGCCATGACCTTTTGGAGCCAAGCGACCTTCTGTTCGGCCTCGTCGGCGAAGCCCTCGAAGTACTGGGCGCGCTTGTCGGGCCTCTCCAGATTTCGCAGGTAGTCCACGGCGGGCCGCACGTTGCCCATCAGGTTGCCCGATAGCTCGTCCCACGCCTTTCGTCGGTAGCAGTCCTGCACGTAGTCCACCGCCGAGAGCATCGCCAGCCGCTCGTGCTCGAGAAACTGGTCGAGCCGGGGACGCTGGTCGAGCGCCCTCCGCGCAGCGGCGGCGAGGCTCTCAAGCTCCGAAGCCGAAAACCCGTCCAGCCCTTTCAGGATCGCGAGGCGCGCCTCGTTGACGAGCGTATAGCCCAGAGAGGCGTCGATCGCTGAGCCGCCGGTCAGGTCCCATCCGAATTTGGTAGCGAACGAGAAGTTGCGGATCGCGGCGTTGGCGTCGCCGTTGGCGAGCGCCTGTTCGATGTTCCACACGAAGCACCGGCCGATGAGCCGCCAACCCCTTTGGTAGGGCGCGGCCTCGAACGGCGGGAGAGGGGTGTATTCGAATCGGCACGTCTTGGTGGTGGCGGCGGCGGCCATGCTCACGGCTTTTCGCGTGGCGACCATGGCGTTCTTCCGCGCCGTCGGCAGGAAGTTCACCTCGTTCAGGTAGCGGGGCGCGGCGCGTTCTGCTTCCAGGGCGGCGAGGGCGTAGCCGTCGAAGGCGTTGGAGGCGCCTTCCTGGGGCACGTACACGGCCAGTTTGGGCACGTGGGTGGGGAAAGGCGGATCCGCGCCTCGGCCGCAGCCCAAGGCGGGCAAGATGAGCAATGCAATAAGGATTCGGCGACCGTCCATGGCGTCCGTTCCGCGTATCGTACCTGGCAGGTAACCTCTGCCCGAACAATGAAAGGCGTGATCCTCGCAGCCGGTAAGGGCAGCCGGCTGTACCCCGTGACCCACCATATCGCCAAGCCGATCCTTCCTCTCGCCAATCGCATGACGATCGCGTACGCGTTCGACCGTCTGAAGGAGATTGGAATCACCGACATCTGCGTCGTTGTGGGCGAGATGGAAGGCGCGATGAAGGCGACGCTGGGCGACGGCTCGGCGTTTGGGGTCAAGTTGAGCTACGTCCGGCAGACCGAGCCCAAAGGGCTCGCCCACGCGGTCGGCTTCGCCAAGGACTTCGTGGCGGGCGACGACTTCGTACTCTATCTGGGTGACGCTATCTACTCGGAACGCTTCGTCGAAACCGCCAAGCGGTTCAAAGAATCCGGTTGCGCCAACCTGAACATCGTCAAGCCCGTGGAGGACCCGACGCGGTTCGGGGTGGCCAATGTGGATGGCGAGCGGATCGTGAAGCTGGTGGAAAAGCCCAAGCAGCCCGAGTCGAACCTCGCCATGGCGGGGCTTTACTTCTTTGGCCCGCAGATTTGGGAGGTCCTTCCGGACTTGCAACCCAGCGGGCGGGGCGAATACGAGATCACGGACGCCATCCAGATGCTCATTGACCGGGGCGACACGGTGCTTGCCGGAATCTACGAGGGCGACTGGTTCGATACCGGCACGTTGGACTCGTTCCTTGAGACCAGCCGCTACTTGGTGGGCGGTGGCACCAACATCGACCCAACGGCGAAGGTGGATGGCGAGATCGGCGACGCGGTGGTTATCGGCGCCGGCGCCCACGTGCGCTGCGGCCGTATCGAGGATTCGGTGATCCTGCCCAACGCCCGCATCGAGGTCGACGGCTTGATCCGCCACGCGATTCTGGGCGGCATGATCAGCCACGAGGGCTCGATCGACAACGAGATCCAGTACGGAACCGACTAGGCGAAATTGAAAGCGGGGCGACGGTTTCCCGTCACCCCGCTTAAGTCGTCAGTTCGTTAGAACTTACTTACCGGCTTCGCCTTCGGTGGCGGGCTTGGTGGCATCGGCGCCAGCGCCAGCGGTCGCGCCGCCTTCCTCAGCCGGCTTGCTGCTGCAGCCAGCCATGAACGCGCCGAAAATGCCGATAACCATGAGAAGAGCCAAAACTTTCTTCATATTCGTAACCTCCAATTGTTGAGCCTGCGGGTTGCCCCGCAGAACCCCGTTATACCCGTCCTGAGCGGACGAGTCTTCCGGTTACCTTATGGACGGACGTTTTCGGCATTTCGTTGCGGTTCAGCGTCTTCCGAGCAAAATCGAGTTCAAAAACAGCTTGTTCAGACCGGGCCACATGGCCCTTTCGGTGGGGTCTTGGCTGAAGAACACGACGTGGCCCCGGCCCATCGGCTGATCGTGCAGCCAGGTGGTTTCCGCCAGATCCTTCTCAGTCTCGTCGGGCCAAGACCAGCCGGAAAGCGTTCGCGGTGCATCCAAGAACCGGACGACCCCGCCCCCCGCTTCGGCGGTCTTGAAGAACCGGCCGCCGTCCACGGGCACCGCAAACGGCACATCGCCGTCCTGGGCAGAGTAGCCGTAAGCCAAGGGGTACTTGGGCGAGAGCGCGGCAAGGAAGATCGCGCCCGGCACCGAGCCCGATTCCTTCGGTTCGAGCGGAACCAAGGATCGCTCGCCCGCCAAGCGGGAACCGCCCAAGAGGACGAGGCTGCCGCCCTCCTGAATCCAGTTCTTCAGCGAATCGGAAACGGGGTCGTACATGCCGCCCGGGCAGACGATGCAGGTGAAATCCGACAGGTCGCCTGCCAATCGGCGTCGGGGGATCGCAGTGAACGGCAGATGGAACACCTCGTCCATCTGGTACCAAACCGACCCGAAGCCGGTGGGATTGTCCGTGTCGCCGAACACGATGGCGATGGACGGCTTCTTGAGGGACGCCACGTTCTCCGAGCCGGTGCCCTGGCGTCCGGAGTCGGGATAGCCCGATTTGAGGGCGTGGACGTCGAGCCCTGCCAGTTCTCGGCGCACGATCGCCTCGTACCCCTCGTCGTTGCGGGCGCTGGGGATGAGGAAGGTGCCGGGGGCGAAGGTCTTGCCGTCCACCTGGGTTTCGGCGGTGAGCGCCTGCACGCGCACGCCCGCCAAAAGCAGGCGCATGGCGCCCAGCGCGTCCTCCTGGTCGCGGTAGGGCAAGAGGTAGCCGACCGGCGAGTCTTCAAGCCGCCAAGCCCGCTTGGGTTCGACCCACGGCTGGATTTCGGAGCGGGATTCGCACCACCAGGCTTTGAGGTTGTAGGCGTAGGGCAACGCCCAAGCCGTCATGTCGTAGAACTCGGCGCCTTCGGCGCGCGGGTACTTCTGCTTCGCCTTCTGGGCTTCGCGGCGTCGTAGTTGTTCCTTGGTGAACTCGGGCTCGAAGTCCGAGTTGGGTTCCAGCAGGGACTTTGCGAGCGCACCTTGGGGCTGGTTCATGTCGATGACCAGGCTGCCCGACGGGAAGGCCTGTTCGCCGATGGCGGTGCTCCAGTAGTCGTGGGCGTCCTTCTGGCTGAACGAGGCGGCGAAGCGGCTGGCGACGCCCCCGCGAGCCAGCTGCTCGGCAAGGCGCTTGAGGGGACGCGGGTCGTCGCTCGTGACCACCACGCGCTGGAACTTGCCCGTCTGCTTGCCGTCGACGAGGCCCTTCTTGAAGCTCGCAAACGATTCGAGGAGCCCCTGCCGGTTCTGGGCGGCGCTCCGGATAACCGTGAGAGCGGAGGTGAAGTGCTTCTGGATGCCGTCGCGCAGGGTGAGGATCGACCCGTCTTCACGCTTGTAGTTGATGAACCGGCCGCCGTCCGTTTCGTGGGTCATGCCGATGGCGCCCGAGAGCGAGGTCCAGCTGTCCAGATAGCCAGGGTAGAAGAAGTCGAAGGTGTCCTTGATGAAGTACGCCCAGCCTTGCTGGTCGAAGGCGCGGGAGGTCGCCCGGCCGAAGACCTCCATCCACTTGTCGACGCGGGCGCGGTCCAGGTTTGCGTTCACGCTGAGGGCGGTCGGCGGGAAGAAGTAGCTTTCCACCTGGCCGTGCTGGTCGATGTAGACCTGCGGGGTCCAGCGCAGAAACTCCGCGACCTCCTCCCGGGTCTCCTTTTGGGACATGGCGACGCGGTCGCGGTTCATGTCGAAGCGGTAGTGGTTCGTGCGTCCGCCGATGATGCCGGGCTCGTCCTGCTCGAACGAGTCTCCGTCCGCGGTGCCCCGCGCCACCGAGTTGAACCAGACGACGAAGCGTTCGTGGCCGTCGGGGTTGTACACGGGGTTCAGGAGGACCACCACGTCGTCAAGCGTCTTCTCCATGGGCTTGGACGCCGCCAGGGTGTACAGCAGCCACATGGCGGACTCGAACGACGCGGTTTCGTTGCCGTGGATGCACTCGTTGACCCAAACGAACGTCGGCATGTCCGGCGATACGCTGCCCCGGCCCGCGTTGAGGTCCGCCATTCGGCGCTTCAGCTCGTCGAGGCGGGCGATGTTGCGCGGCGAGCTGACCGCGAAGACGCGGAGCGGGCGTCCCTCGTTGGTGGCACCGTACCGAAACTCGCGCACCTTGGCGCCCGCCTTGCCGGCGATCGCGTTGAGGGTGAGTTCCTGGTCGCGGAACGGGGTGTGCCGCTCGCCGGGGCCGTAGCCCAAGACCGTTTCCGGCTTCGGCACCGACGGGTCGTACGGGCCGTTCGTGTAGAAGTCGAACTTCGGCCCGAGGTTCAAAAGGAGGGCAAGCCCAAACGCCAGCGTCATGGCGGGGATTATGCACCTTGGAAAGGGGTAAGGGCCGGGGGTCAGCCGGCCCTTGGGGCTGGAGGGTTATGGACTGCAGCTCGAGGAAGCCGCAGAGAGGGAATGTCGTTTCGCTTTTCTTCCCGTTGTCGGGCTTCTTCCCGAGGCGCGAGGGATGGGCAACGGCGTTCCTACCGGGGAGGGCAAAAGCCCGGTGAAGCACCAGGTTCCCGGCGGGCTCTCGTCCCTGCCGGGCGCGGCGGTGTCCGGCTGGTCCCATCGTGTAACATCGCGGTGGAGGAAACAGGTGGCGGTCGCAAGCACGCTCCATAGGTTTGGGCAAGGCGTTTCGGCGGGCGCGGCAATTGTTGCCGACGGGGGGTCGCACCGACCGGTTTTCGCCGTCAGCAAGTCCCGTTTTGAGTCTGGGCTTCTGGGGTTTGGGCGGTTTTCGGGTCTTAGAACGCAACATTTTCAGCAAGTGCGCCGGGGGCGGGGGCTCTCCGCGCGGGGCGTACCCACTCCGTCGGGAAAGGGGCATGGCGTCAACCGTCAAGTCAGCGCCTTCGCGGACAGCACGGCCGGTAAGGTGGTCGAGAGGGCTGAATCATGACGGGCACCGATCGCCTCCAACACCAAGTGACATCGGTCTCCGCATTGAGCATCATCACACTTGGGCTCGTCGCATCTGGCCAAGTCATCGGGATTGCCCTGTTCGTCGTGCTCCTCCTATCCGCATGGAGCGAAAGAAATTGGATCATTGCTCTTCTTGCTCCAGTTGCGCTGGTTGCCTTGACACTTGGCTGGAGAGGCACGTTCCTTTATGACGTCCCACTGAAAACAACCCTATTGATCATAGGCCTAATGTTCTGTGGAGCCTCGTGGATCCTGGCAGCCAGCAGATTTCACCGCTCGAGGCGTAACTCACTCTACGCCGCTGTAGCGTCCGTAACTTTGGCAATCGCGTGGCACCTATTCCTGGCTTTTTGGCACTTTGGGCGGAGTGGCGTATGAGCCTATGATTGAACTTACTTTCCTAGCCCTCGTTCTTTCCATTGAAATTTGAGCGGAAGTGGATTTTGGTTAGCCAACTTGAGTTCTTGGACCATTTGCCAGCAGACGTGATGGTGCGACTGTGCGAAGAAGCATGCTTCTTCTATTCTCTAGCCTTTCAATCAAGGCTGTCAGCCAAGATGAGGATATCACTCGGCGATCAAACTGAAACGAGCCAGAAGGGGGCGGTGTTCGATATCTCGCTGAAGAGTTCACTGAGTCCAGAGTTGCAGTTCCATAGCCTCGTTCTACTTTGGCTCGAGGCTGAGCTGCGGTGGCGAGGCATAATGCTAAGCGGAGATTTGGTGCTGCCTGGCGTTTCCGACATGTGCCGCCTTTATGCGTTCGATCAACTAGGAAAGCTGGAATGGTACTTGGACAGACAGGCAGCTGCTCTAGAACGTAGAAGGCAGTCCGAGGGAACGAGAGTCAAGAACTTTCCCGAGTTATCTTGGGTCTTCATGGGCTTGGCGTTTCTCGAGTTCGAGCCAGCAGAGGTTCTGGCGGGGAGAGACTATGCACGGCTGGCGCAGGATGCTACGGCTCGTTCAAGGACAGATGCGGTGAGTAGCTTCGAGGAGCTTGCAAGATCAGCGCTGGAAAGAGTGCGAGAGTTTGCTGATTCGATTGACAAGAGTAAGTGGCCCCCTTCTGGTGCAGGTCCGACGCATAAGTTGCTGAAGCCCTTTGCATCGCTTTCCCTCAAACTAAGGGGATCATCACAATTTGAGGATACATAGGCCTCGGTTTTGGATGTCGTGGGCCGGTCTCCGCTTGCGTTCGGTGCGTCGATGACAAAGTACGATCCAAGATATGTGAAGGTCAGTTTGTTTCACGTCGAAAAGTACGCGGTGACGAGTGTCTTAGTAGCTATCCTGGCGTTGCCTGCCTCGGTGGTTGTTCTGAGCCTTGCATTCGAGGCAGGATCGGACCTCTTTGCACGTGTGGGGTTGGTGGTGTTTGCCCTATTCGGTCTTTGGCTGGGCGTTGCTGGAATATGGCTGAATCGCAGGCTCGTCGCCGTAAGACGCCAGATCAGCGATGATGTCGACAAGGTGTTCGAGGAAAGCGATTTGCTTCCCGCAAAGGCGCCGATTGAGGCAAGGCTCATCCGATCGTTGGGCGCGGTGTACAGGAGCTCCAGGACGGGCCTCACCGTATATGGCGGTCTGTTCGAGGACAAAGCGCGCCCGCTGTAGTTGGCGCGTCACGGGGTGGGCCTGCTTGTCGAAGAGCGGGATCGAGAACGGGGTCGGGACCGGTACAATAGGGTCCATGTCCAACTGGAAGGAGGGTGATCGCGTGCGTGTGGTGACCCGAGAAGTCACCGCGGAAGATCGCAACGCCAACCGCTACTTCTCGCACATGGCCGGCGTGGTCGGCACCGTCCAAAACGTTTACGGCAAGGACGAGATCGCCATCAAGGTGGACCCGTCGAGCCTGAGCCCGATTTCCGCCGACGTCCATCGCGGCGCGATCGAACGGATGCGCGAGCGGTTTGCGAGCGGCGTGAGCGAAGAGCAGAAGAAGCAGTTGACCGCCGAGGAACTGAACTTCACCGCCAACTACGTCTTGCTCTGCCGCGGCGAAGACCTGGAAGCCCTTTAGGCAAGCTGCGGAACGCCGAGGCGTTCCTGCACCTGGGACAGGGAAATCCGAATGTCCTGGGTTCCCGACACGACCACGTCGCTGTAGTTGCGCGTGGGCAGCACGTAGCGCATCTGGTTCGGCCGAACGTGGTTCCGGTAGCGCGTGAGCGACTCTTCCGGGCTTCGTCCGTACTGGCGCACGTCGCGTTCCAACCGCCGCTGCTGGCACACCTCGTCGGGGGTGTCTACGAACACCGACAGGTCCGCCTGGGCGCGAAGGTCGTCCCAGTAGAGCGAGAACAAGCCTTCGACGATGACGGCTCGGTCGGCGTGGACGGGCTCGATCTCGGGCCGGCGGCGGAACCCCGCCGGATCGTACATGGGTTTGGCGATGGTCTCGCCGGAACGCAGACGGGTGAGGTGGTGGACGAGCAGCTCGTGCTCGATGGCCTCTGGAGAGTCGAAGTTGACTTTCTTCCGGATTTCCAGCGGCAGCTCGGCGTAGGGGCGGTAGTAGTCGTCGATGGCGACGTAGGCGGCGTCCAGCTTTGCCGCCAGCACCCTCGCCAAAGTCGTTTTGCCGGAACAGGAAACGCCTGCCACCAAAACCACCGAAGCCCGTGCCATCGGGGCTGATTATGACGGGTAAAACCGCCGCATGCGACGGCGAGAAGGCTGGGTTGGGTGGCTCTTCACCGCGCCCGCGTTCGTGCACCTTCTGGTGTTCGCCCTCTTGCCCATCGCGTACGCCTTCTATCTCAGCCTTTTCAAAGCCAACCTCCTGAAGGACCAGAAGGCTTTCGTCGGGTTGAACAACTACTCATTCGCGTTCGGCGAAGAGACTTTCTGGAACGCGCTGTGGAACTCCGCCAAGTACGCGGTGTTCAGCGTTCCGTTCGGTCTGGCGGTCGCGCTGGGCGTCGCCCTCCTCGTCAACCAGAAGCTGAAGGGCGTGACGATCTTCCGCACGCTGTACTACATTCCCGCCATCACGTCGGGCGTCGCGCTGGCGATGCTCTGGATTTACGTCTATCTGCCCGAGGTTGGCGCGATCAACACGATGCTGGGGTGGGTGGGGATTGAGAACAAGACCGACTTTCTGAACAACGCCTCGTGGGCGATGCCGGCGCTGATCTTCATGAGCGCGTGGACCGGGCTGGGCCCGCGCATGGTGCTGTTCTTGGCCGGGCTGGTGGGCATTTCGCCCTCGCTCTACGAGGCGGCGGATCTGGACGGCGCCTCGCGTTGGAAGCAGTTCTGGGCGATCACCCTGCCCATGCTCGCGCCGACCACCTTCTTCGTCGCGGTGACCTCTACCATTTCGGCGTTCCAGGTGTTCACGCCCGTTTACATGATGACCAAGGGCGGGCCGGACGGGGCGACCGACGTGGTTGGCTACCACATCTACACCGAGGCGTGGGTGAACTTCCACACGGGCTTGGCGGCGGCGAAGTCGTTCGTTCTGCTCGCCGCCATCGTCGTCGTGTCTCTGTTCCAGTTCCGGCTGATGCGAGCGCAGATGCGGGGATACTCGGCGGCTTAGCCGGGTTCGCGGAGCAACCGACGGTACTCCCTTCGGAGCCCAAGCGTCCGAAGGAATGTACGCATCTGAGGAAGAAAACCATGGTCACGCTGCTCGCCGCGCTCGCCCTTTGTCAAACCCAAGCCCAGGCTCCCCAAGGCCCGGCATTCGCCTCCAAGCTTCGCACTTTGGTCGTGTTCAAGGAGGGCTTCGGCTTCTACGTGAGGGAGGGCACCGCCCTGCTCGAAAACGGGTGGGCGACGACGAACCTTGTTCCGATGGCGGTGGGAGGCACGCTGTGGGTCTCGCCGAAGAACGCCGCCGACCGCGTTGACACCATCATTCTCACCAAGGACAACCGGATCGGCTTCGAGAAGCCCGAGGAACTGAAGACCCAGCTTGCAAACAAGGTCGGGCTACGCCTGCGGATTACCACGAAGACGGGCGCCGTAGAGGGCAAGCTGACCAACCTGCTCGACAAGATGATGCTCGTGCAGGACGCCAAGCAAGACTACGTCGCGATCGAATACGGCGCGATTCGAGGAGTGTCCCTGATCGACTTTCCGGTGAAGATCAAGCTTCGCACGAAGAACCCGAACGGCAAGTCGGACATCGGGCTGGCTTACGTGCAGGAGGGCGTGCGCTGGTCTCCCAGCTACCTGCTGGAAATGGACGGCAAGCAGGGCCGGCTGACCCTGCGGGGCACTTTGCTCGACCTGCCGGAGGAGCTGGACGACGCCAACGTCGTGTTCGTGGTCGGGGCCCCCTCGCTCTCGAACCGAGGATCCATCGACGAGTTGCTTCAAGGCTTCATGTCCGGCATCTACTCGGGCGGCGCGGACGCGGTGTCCTTCGACTCTTCGGATAGCGGACTCGTGGCTGGTGAATCCCTGAAAGCGAGGAATGCTCCGGCGGCGAGCGGCGGCGGTCGAGGCGGCTTTGGCGGAGGGGCGTTCGAAGGGGCGCCGGTGACGACCGACGAGACCGGCGAACTGCAGTACTACACCAAGCCCAACTTCTCGCTCCGTCCCGGAGAGCGGGCGATGGCGACCATTTTCGAGATCGAAATCCCGGTGACGCCGCTGTTCGACTGGGACGCCGACGGAAAGGACGTTCAGTACATCCTGACGTTGGAGAACAAGTCGACCCAGCCGTTTACGACGGGACCTGTGTTCGTGGTCGAAGGGCAACGCCCGGTAGGCCAGCAGCGCATCGAGTACACCGCCCCGGGCGGCAAGACCGAACTCCGTTTGGCCACGGGTATCGGCCTGAAGACGGAGCGGACGGAGACGGAGCTGAAGCGAGCCGACCCGATCAAGGTCGGCGAACAGAACTACCTGCCCATCACGTTGCAGGGCAAGCTCACCTTGGAGAACTTCCGCAAGGAGGCTGCCGACGTGCGGATCCACCGCACCTTGGTGGGCAAGACGCTCGATCTGGGCGGCGGAAAGGTGAAGAACGTGGATGTGGCGGCCACCGGGCCCAGCACCACCAGCCGCGTCGAGTGGTCGGTATCCGTGCCGGCGGGAAAGAAGGTCGAGATCGTGTACACGTACGAGACCTACAGCGTTCTCGGGAGGTAGCGGCAAAAGCCCCCGGCGACCCGTCTCTCAGGTACAATATAAGTTCAATTTCGGGCGCTTCTGCGCCCTGAGACAGACCCCACATGGCAGACGAGAAAGACCTCGAACCCGGCTCTGCACCGGAGCCTGAGAACGAAGCAGGCGGCAGTCAAGACATCGGCGAAGGCGAAACGATATTCGGCGTCGTCGAAGGCGAGTACACCGCCGACAGCATCCAAGTCCTTGAGGGCTTGGAGGCGGTCCGCAAGCGCCCCGGCATGTACGTGGGCGACAACGGCCGTAAAGGCTTGCACCAGATGTTCCGCGAAGTCCTCGACAACTCGATCGACGAGGCGCTCGCGGGCTACTGCAACCACATCACGGTCACGCTCCACGCGGACAACTCCATGTCGGTTCGCGACAACGGCCGCGGCATTCCGGTGGGCATGCACGAGAAGATGGGCGTTTCGGCGCTCCAGGTCGTCATGACGGTTCTGCACGCGGGCGGCAAGTTTGGCGGCGAGAAGAGCAGCTACAAGGCGTCGGGCGGTCTGCACGGCGTCGGCGTTTCTTGTACCAACGCGCTCTCGGAGTGGTGCGAAGTCGAAGTCAGCCGCGAGGGCAAGCGTTGGTTCCAGCGGTACCGCGCCGGAGTGCCCGAAGCTCCGGTGGCGCCGGTGGGCGACGCGGAGGGAACGGGAACCTACACCCGGTGGCTGGCGGACGCGAGCGTTCTCACCGACACCACCTACGATATCCACATCCTCAAGACGCGCCTTCGAGAGCTCGCCTACTTGAACCCGAAGGTCACGTTCGAGTTCGTCAACGAGCAGAACGAGGAGAACAACGAGGTCTTCCACTACAGCCGCGGCATTCCGCAGCTGGTCGAGGACGTCAACGAGGGCAAGGACACCCTCCACCACGCGGTCTACTTCAAGCGGGTCAAGGAGAGCTACGAACTGGAAGTCGCTCTTCAGTACCACGACGGCTACAACCAGACGATCCTCGCGTTCTCGAACAACATCCACCAGCCGGACGGCGGCACCCACGTTTCGGGCTTTGGCATGGCGCTCACGCGCGGCATCAACCAGTACGCCCGCAAGATGAACCTGCTGAAGGAGAAGGATCGGAACTTCACTTCGGACGACGTGACGGACGGCCTTACGGTCGTCATCTCGCTTCGCCTGGAGAACCCGCAGTACAACTCGCAGGACAAGGTCAAGCTCGTCACCCCCGAAGTTCAGGGCAACGTGAACTCGTTGGTCTACGACGGCCTCATGGAGTTCTTCGAGGAGAACCCGTCCGTTGCGAAGCGCATCGTGGACAAAGCGACGATCGCGCAGCGCGCCCGCGAAGCCGCCAAGAAGGCGGCGGAAGCCGTCAAGCGCTCGTCGGCGATGGACTCCTTTGGATTGCCCGGCAAGTTGGCGGACTGCGTGAGCAAGAACCCGCTGGACTGCGAGATCTTCCTCGTGGAAGGCGAATCAGCGGGCGGCTCCGCCAAGGGCGCCCGCGACCGCATGACCCAAGCCGTCATGGGCTTGAAGGGCAAGATCCTCAACGTCGAGCGCGCCCGAATCGACAAGGCGCTGGACAACGACGAGATCAAGGGCCTCATCGCTGCGCTCGGCACGGGCATCGACCTCTCGCTTGGTCGACAGTCCAACGGCGACGAGCCGTTGGCGAAGGAGAACAGCAAGGACAAGGAGATCAGCTTCGACCTGACCAAGCTCCGCTACAACAAGGTCATCATCATGACCGACGCGGACGTGGACGGCGAGCACATCCGCACCCTACTTCTCACCTTCTTCTACCGGTACATGAAGCCCCTCATGCAGGAAGGCCACTTGTACCTCGCCCAACCCCCGCTCTTCGTCATCAAGGTGGGCAACAACGAGCGCCACTACGCGATGGACGAGAAGGAGCGCGACGAGATCGTGCGGAGCCTGAAGAAGAAGAACATCACGATCCAGCGCTTCAAAGGTCTGGGCGAAATGAACGCGGAGCAGCTTGAGGAGACCACCATGGCGCCGGACAAGCGCCGACTGGTCCAGGTCAAGCTCGACCCCGAGTTCGAGATGGAAATCGAGATGATGTTCAGCCGCCTGATGGGCGACAAGGTCGAGCCTCGGCGCGAGTTCATCGAGAAGCATGCGCGCGCGGCTTCGAACGTGGACTGGCACTACTAATCGAGCGGCAAGCCGCTGAAGGCGGCTTCGAGAAGTTCGGCGGTGTGGAAGACCCTCACCGCCGATTTCTTTCACGGGCGGCTTGGGCGATCCAGGCGTGGCAGCCCGGGTTGCCGAGGGCGACGACGTCCGCCCCGCTTTCCTCGATATGTCGCCACTTGCGCTCCAGCAGGCGCCTCGCCATCTTGGGCTGGGCGATGTTGTAGATTCCCGCGCTCCCACAACAGGTGTCCGATTCGGCAAGGGGCTCGAGCCGGACTTGGGGAATCGCGGCGAGCAGGTCGCGCGGCGGCTGCCGCACGCCTTGCCCGTGGGCGAGGTGGCAGGCGTCGTGGTAGGCGACCGTGATTTCGAGGCCGTGGGATTCGGCGAGCCTTTGGACCAGCCCTACCGCAAACAGGAACTCGGAGACGTCGACGGCGGGCCGTTTGCCGTCCTTGAGCCAGCTTCCGCAGCCTGCCGAGTCGACGACGATTGGAAGGTCGTCGGGCACCCTGGCGCGCATGGCGCGCCCTTCGTCGAGGTAGCCGTTATGGGCGTGAAGCGCACCGCAACAGCCTAAGTCTCCCTCGCGGACGGTGTAGCCCACCCGCCGCAAGAGCCGCCGGGTGGCTTCGTGGACGCGGGGGAAGAGGACTCGCATGGCGCAGGCTTCCAAGAGCCGAACCTCGCCCTTCGGGCGTCGGAAGCGCGGACTCGTCCAAGGGTGGCCATCCTGCGGGCGCCTGCGGCGAGGGCTTGTCGGTTTCCGATGGGCTGGGGCTGAGGAGGCGGGGCAAGCGCCTTCCAGGCAGGAGTCGGCTCAGTTGCAGTTGGGTTCTTAGTACTCCGGGGCGAGAGGTCGCGTCGAGCAGCCACTTCTTCTTGCGTTCGGGGGCGCGCCGTTCGATCTCGGCGCGGGCTTCCTCCAGGATTTCGCCGTACTTGACCCCGCTGGGGCAGGCGGTTTCGCAGGCGCGGCACCCAAGGCAACCGTCGAGATGCGGCTTGACGCCCTCGATCCAGTCGAACGAACCCTCCACTGCGGATCGGACGAGGTAGATGCGTCCGCGCGGCGACTCCGGCTCCTCGCCGGTTTCGGAAAACGTAGGGCAACTTTCCAGGCAGAACCCGCACCGAATGCACTGGGCGGTGAGGTCGGAGAGTCGGTTCATGCCTCTGTCCATGCTACCGGGCGTCGCGGTTAAGTATGATGGCGAGCGGTGAGACTGATCGCGGGAATCGGCATAATCTGCGGAGTGAGCGCTCTAGCCGCCCTGGCGTACTTCGTCACCCGTCCCCAAACCGCCGAAGGCGTGGTTCAGAAGTTCCACGACTACATGGCGAAGAAGACGCCGATCTCCTGCGACTACACGCTTCAGTGGCAGAAGACCGAGGTGGGCAAGGGCCGCTACTCCATCGAGCGCGGAAAGCGCCAGCGCATGGACCTCAAGTGGCTGAACTTCGACTACTCCTATGCGCAGGACGCCAAGGGCGTCCTCGAGATCGAGCGGAGCGAGAAGATGTACGCGGAGATGGGCCCGCTGGCCGATCTGTACGAACCCAAATCGTTTCTTTCCGAAGCCCCCGCGATCGGTTTCCCGACCATTCTGCTGGCGGGCGACTTGAAGCAGTTCGTCGGTGGCCCTTACAGCCTGAATCTGGTGGGCCCCGAGAAAGTGAACGGGGAAGACACCCAACACGTCCACGTGAAGAGCCTGGGATCGCGGTTTGAAACCACCATGGAAGCCAACGTGGCGAACGATGGCCGCCTGTTGCGGTTCAGCATCCACGTCGTCGCCGACACGGGGATCATCGACACGAAGTTCGAGTTCTCGAACTACCGGACCAGCGGAATCGGCGATTCGGCGTTTGCGCTGAGCGTCCCGGTCGGCTACAGCCCGGACACCGTGCCCCGCGTGTCGGACTGCATTCAACCCGGCGAAACGGTGCCGAACCTTGGAGGCAAGCTCTACGGCTTGACCGACGGGCCCATGCTGGTTGCGCTGGTGGGTCCCAGTTGCGAGTCCAGCCTGCGCTCGGTTCCGATGCTGAAGAAGGTGAACGAAACGGTGCCGGTCGTCTTGATTCCGGATCGCCCCGTGGTGGCGATTCCCCCACCCTACATCGGGTTTCAGAACATCTGGCGGTACGACTCGCAGGTCGACAAGCTGCGTGCCTCGGGAACGCCGCTTTTCGTCCTCATGGGGTCCGACCGCAAGGTCTCGCGAGTTTGGTTTGGGTACGACGATGAGACCCGCGACGCCCTCGGAACCGAGATCGCCGAAGCGGCTCGCAAACTAAAGTGACCTAAAACGCCATACTCTTAAGTAGAGTGAGCACGATTCGAGGACGCATGGACGCGAAAGGCAAGCGCATCGCGGTGGTGGTCAGCCGCTGGAACGAGCTGATCACGAAGGAGCTTTTGGAAGGCGCGGTGGACGAGATCGAGCGCCATGGCGCATCCGCCGAAGTGGTCCACGTCCCCGGCACCTGGGAGATCCCAGTTGCCGCCAAGGCGTTGCTCGACCGCGCCGAAGCCAAGCGCCCGCACGGCATCGTGGCGCTCGGCTGCATCCTTCAGGGCCAAACCCCGCACGCCAAGCTCCTCGGCGGCGACGTGGGCTCGGCGCTGATGGGACTGCAAGTCTCGTCGGGCGTGCCGATCGGCTGGGGAATTCTCACCCCCGACACCCAGGAGCAGGCGCTGGAGCGCGCCGGGCTCAAGATGGGCAACAAGGGTCGCGAAGCGGCGCTCGCCACGCTGGAAATGGTCAGCGTGACGAGCCAGATTCGCTAGAGTAGCTCGGGAACCGCCGCCATGGCGGCGTCCACCTTCGACGCGTCTTTGCCGCCCGCCGTGGCAAAGTCGGGCCTGCCGCCTCCTCCTCCGCCCGCGATCTTCGCGATCTCCCGAACCAGGTTGCCCGCGTGGGCGCCCGCGGCGACCGCCTGCGCGCCCGCCTTGCAGATGAAGGTGATCTTGCCGTCGGCGACGACCGCCGCCACCGCCACTACGGCGGGGTTGCTCGCCACCGCGTCGTCCACCGCCGCCGCGACGATCTTCTGGTCGAGATCGCGGAACGTCTTGCGCCAAAGCTGGTGGCTGCCGACGGTTTCGAAGTCGGCCTTGGCTTCGCCGCCCGAGCCGCCGCGCGCCATCGCCAGCTCCGCCTTCTCCCGGCGTCGCTTTTCGTCGCGTAGCGTTTCTAGAGTTCGCTCCACGGCGGGAACGAGGTCTTTGGGCGAAGTCTTGAGCAGTTCCGCCGCCTCGTGCAGGCGTCCGCTCTGCTCACGTGCCCACGCATAGGCGGCATCGCCGGTCACCGCTTCGATGCGCCGAACGCCGCTTGCGGCGCTGGATTCGTGCAGGATCTTGAACAACCCGATCTCGCTGGTTTGGCGCACGTGGACGCCGCCGCAGAGTTCCAAGCTGAAGCCGGGCACCTCGACCATGCGGACGCGGTCGCCGTACTTCTCGCCAAAGAGCGCCATCGCGCCTTTCGCCTTGGCTTCCTCAATCGGCAGGTCGTTGTGGATCACGACGGGGTCGCCGGCGAGGGCGTGTTCGTTCACCAACCGCTCGACCTCGTCGAGCTCTTCGGGGGTCATCGCCTTGCCGTGCGTGAAGTCGAACCGCAGGTGTTCGGGCGAGACCAACGATCCCGCCTGGGTGACGTGGTTGCCCAGCACCCGGCGCAGCGCCGCGTGGAGCAGGTGCGTAGCGGTGTGGTTGCGCGTGATGCGCCGTCGCCGCTGCGCGTCGACCTCGGCGTGGACCACTTCGGTGAGGAACAGCCGATTCAGGTCGTCCTGGCTGAGTTTGGGCACCGCAGGCGCGTCCACTTCGCAGAGATGGACGTAGATGCCGTCTTGCTTGACCAGATCCACAACCTTGAGATCGAGGGTCTCGGCTCCAATGGTCGCCGCCTCGGCGGGGTCGTCGAACCGCACCTGAATCCGTCCGGTGTCGCTCACTTGGCCGCCCGATTCGGCATAGAACGGGGTCTGATCCAGGGCGACGCCGAGTTCGCCGTCAGGCGTCGCCATGACCGCCACGATGGTAGCGTCGGCCTCGGTGGCGTCGTAGCCCAAGAATCGCGTCGGCGTCGTGGTCGCCCCGGTCTGGTCGCCCAGCATCAGGGTTACGCCGACTCCGCCGTAAACGCTCTCCATGCCGCTCGCACCCCGGCTGCGCTCCTGCGCTTCCTTCATCGCGGCCTCGTAGCCGACTTCGTCGACCGCAATGCCCGCTTCGTCGCACAGCTCCTTGGTGACTTCGAGCGGAAACCCGTAGGTGTCGTAAAGTTGGAAAGCGGTCCGCCCGTCGAGAACCAGCTCGCTGGCGCCGCTCAACTGCACCGCCTGGATTCGATCTTGGAGCATCGCCGAACCGGAAGCGATGGTGCGGCGGAACAGCTCCTCCTCCGAGAGAAGCGTCTTGGCGATCACGTCCTTTCGTTCGTTGAGTTCGGTGTAGTGGTCGCCCAAGGCTTCGCGAACGCCCTCGAAGACGAGATGGAAGAACGGCTTGTCGAAGCCGAGCACCCGCAGCCCCTTGAGGACGGCGCGGCGGATGAGGCGGCGAAGCACGTAGCCGCGCCCCGAGTTGCCGGGAAGCACGCCGTCGGCGATGCAGAAACACGCGGTGCGGATGTGGTCCGCGATGATCCGCATTGCGGTGTCCCGATGGCCGTCGGTGCCGTACACGTAGCCGCCCGTACACATCGAGCAAATCTTGGCGATGATCGGCGTGAACACGTCGGTGTCGTAGACCGACCGAAAGCCGCCGAGAACCGCCGCCGTGCGCTCCAATCCCATGCCGGTGTCGATGCTCTGGAAGGGCAAGCTCGGCATGCCGGTTTTGACGAACCCGTCGGAGGGGCGGTCGGGATTGCGCAGCTCGCCCTGCCACTCGAACTGGATGAAGACGTCGTTCCAGATTTCAAGCCAGTTCTTCGCCTCGTCGTCGCGAAGCCAGTCCTCGACCGTGTACGGGCCGGTCGGAGGCGGGACGTCGCTGCGCGTCCAGTAGAACATCTCCGAGTTCGGGCCGCAAGGGCCGGGAGGGCCGCCGCTAAACGCGCCCGCGGGCCAGTAGTTCGTCTCTTCGCCCAGCCGGAAGACGCGGATCGAGGGGTCGAGGCCCGCCGCAGCGAGGTGTTCGCACCAGTAACCGTACGCCTCGTCGTCTTCTTCGAAAACGGTGAACGAGAGCCGGTTGGGGTCCAGTCCCAGCCATTGGGGCGAGGTCAGGAACTCCCACGAGTAGGCGATGGCTTCCTTCTTGAAGTAGTCGCCGAAGCTGAAGTTGCCCAGCATCTCGAAGAAGGTGAGGTGCGACAGGTTCCCGACCGACTCGATATCGCCGGTGCGTACGCACTTCTGCGCCGTCGCCAGCCTTTTGTTCGGGGGTTGCGCAACGCCGCGGAAGTACGGCTTGAACTGCACCATGCCCGCGCCGTTGAACAGCAGCGACTCGTCCAGCCGGCCGGTGACGTCGTAGGGCACCAGCGAGCCCGAGGCGTGGACGGTGTGCCCTTTCGACTCGAAGAACTCGAGATACTTCTTTCGCAGTTCGCGCGCGGTCATTTTGAATCCATAAGGGTACCTGCGAGGGAACTTCGGCGTGCCGATCCGGGTAAGACAGCCAGTATGAAGCGCAGCCTTCTGCTGATCGCCCTCGTCCCCGTATTCGCATTCTCTCAGCTAGAGGCTCCCAAGCCCAAAGAGATCGTCGGTCCCCGAAACCTCGCGCTTAGCCCCGACGGCTCGCGCCTCGCCTTCACCTACCGCGGCGACGTGTGGGTGGCTCCCACCTCTGGCGGGCGCGCCGTGCCGGTCACCGACAACGTGGAGATGGACGACTACGCCGTGTGGTCGCCCGACGGCCAGTGGATCGCCTTTGCCAGCAACCGCAACGGCAACAACGACATCTACGTGGTGCCCGCCGAAGGCGGCGAAAGCCGCCGCCTCACTTGGTTTTCGGGCAACGACACCCCCAAGGGCTTCACCCCGGACGGCAAGCAGATCATCTTCAGTTCCACGCGGGACAAGGCGTACAACGGCGTGTACTTGCTCGACGTCAAGTCCCTGAAGATCCAAGAGGCGTTCTTGGACATGATGAGCGTGAGCAACCCGAGCGTCTCGCCCGACGGCAAGGAGATTCTCTACAACCGGCTCAACATCTTCCCGTGGAACCGGCCCCGCTACCAAGGCTCGGGCGCCGCGCAGCTTTGGCGCTTCGATCGGTCGACGGGCAAGCGCATCCAGATTCGGAGCAACGGCTTCCAGCATCTTTGGCCCCAGTGGAGCGGCGAAGGCAACGCCGTGTACACCGTCACGGTCGGCGAGAAGACCCCAAGCTCAAGCTACATCGACAAGCCGATCCCCAAGAACGTGGACAACGTGGCGCGAACGCCCAACGTGTACAAGGTGGGCTTGGACGGCGGCGCGAAGCGGCTGACGAGCTTCGTCGGCGGTTCGGGCGCCCGGTTCCTCACCGCGGCCAAAGACCTCCTCGCCTTCGAGCGCGACGGCAAGGCGTACACGCTGGTGCCGGGCCAGGAGCCCAAGGCGGTCTCGCTAACCGCGAGCCTGGACGACAAGCAGGCGGCGGAAGAGCGGTTGATCATGGACACCGGCGCGGCGGAGATGGCGATGAGCCCGAAAGCCGACAAAGTCGCGTTCCAGATTCGCGGCGAGCTGTGGCTGATTCCCACCAAGAAGGGGAAGGGTCCCAACGCGAACGACGCGGTTCAGCTGACCGACTGGGCGGGCACCGACGAGCAGCCGCTGTGGAATCCGGACAACAAGAACCTGTTCTTCGTTTCCGACCGCGACGGAGCCGAGCGGATCTACTCGATGGATACCGAGACCAAAGCCGTCAAGCCGATCACCACGGCCGACTACGACTGCTTCGGTTTGAAGCTCACGCCCGACCGGAAGAAGCTGAGCTACTGGATGGCAGGCCCGCAGGGCGGCTTGTTCACGATCGACATCGCCGGCGGAACGCCGACGAGGATTCTCGAACGGCCGTACGGCGACGACTACGCGTGGTCGCCAGACGGACGCTATTTGGCGTACGTTCGCCCGATCATGAACTCGGGCTTCAACTTCTGGGATAACGGCAGCAGCCTGTGGGTGAAGGACCTTCAGGGCACCGCGAACCAGAACGTTACGAACCTGAACTTCGACCACGGCAACCCGGCTTGGTCGGCGGATGGCAAGTACCTGTACTTCGCCTCGACCCGCGAGGGCGGCGGCGTGTTCGCCCTGCCGGTCCGCGCCGAGGACGCCCGCGCCGTCGAGCTGGAGCTGAAGTTCGAGAAGACGACGCCGAAGATCGACTTCGACTTCATGGATACGGAGAACCGCATCCGCAAGCTGGCGGGCGCTCCCGGGCGGACGCGCATCGTGGCGGACCCCGTGAACGGCGACGTCTACTACAACGTGGGCGGCGACCTGTGGAAGGTCGGCTACAACGGCGAGGACGGACGCGGCATCACCGGAGGCGGCGGCATCGGCGGCTTCGAACTGTCCGAGGACAACAACCTCTTGTGGTTCACCAAGGGCGGCGTTCTCAGCAGCGTGAACTTGCGCGACGGGCGCTTCACCCCCGCTTCCTACGCCTTTCGAGCCGACTGGCTGAGGAATGTCCGGGCTGAGCGCCTCGCGGCGTTCAACGAGTGCTGGCGGGTCTACAACCGCACGTTCTACGACCCGAACTTCCACGGCCGTGACTGGGCGGAAATCAAGACGCGGTACCAACCGCTGCTGGACAGCGTGGGCCACCGCAACGAGATGGCGACCGTGCTGAACATGATGATCGGCGAACTCGAGTCTTCGCACTCTGAGGTCGGACCGGCGCCGGGCAACCCGCGCGGCCAAAGCACGGCGCATCTGGGCTTCACCATCGATTACTCGTACCAGGGACCCGGCCTCAAGATCGCCGAAGTGCCGGATCGCACGCCGGGAAGCTACGCCAAGACCCGGCTGGGAGCCGGCGAGTACGTCGTGGCGGTGAACGGCGTGGACGTCAACCCCGACGAGAACTTGAGCAAGCTGCTCAACGAGCAGGCGGGCCGCGACCTCACGCTGCTGGTGAACAAGACGCCCTCCCGAACCGGCGCCCGCGAGGTGAAGTACCGCGCGCTCGGCAACGGGGAGATCGGCGGCATCGAGTACCGCAACCAGATCGACAAGCGCCGCAAGTATGTGGAGCAGAAGTCGGGCGGCAAGCTCACCTACATCCACATTGCGGGCATGGGCGGCGGCAACCTGGAGACCTTCAACCGCGAGGCTTGGCAGTACATCCAGGGCAAGGAGGGCGTGATCATCGACGTGCGCGGCAACGGCGGCGGCAACATCGCCGACGTCTTGCTGGACATGATCGAGCGCAAGCCGCAAATGCGCTACCTGCCGCGAGACGGCGAAGAGCAGTCGGCGCCGGGCACCGTTTGGAACCGCCCGACCGTGGTGATGCACAACGAGACGAGCTTCTCCAACGCGGAGATGTTCCCGGCGGCGATGAAGAGCCGGAAACTGGGAACGCTGGTGGGTATGCCGACCCCGGGCTACGTGATCTACACGGGCGGCTCGCGGCTGATCGACGGCACGTCGATCCGCATTCCCGGCACCGGCGTCTACCGGCTGGACGGTTCGCCCACCGAGAACATGGGCCAGGAACCGGACTACCGCGTGGACATCACGCCGGAGCAGTTCTTCCGAGGCGAAGATCCCCAACTCGACAAGGCGATCGACGTCCTGCTGCGCCAAACGAAGGGCGAGTAGCCCTAGACCAGAGAGCCGCGGCGCACGTAGTCGCGGCTCTCCTGCTCTCGGAAGCCCTCGAGTTTCGCCGAGCCGTCTTTGTACACGCTGAGCACGCTGTAGCCGCTGTTCGCCAGTTCGGGCCCGTCCACGATCGAGCGCAGGACGGTGTAGGGCACGCCGTCGATGACCTCGAGACGGTTCTGATGGTAGTGGCCCTGAAGGACCGCCGTCACCTTCCCTGAGGCAGCGATCGGCTTTCGCACCGCTTCGTGATTCTTTACCGAGACGTCTTTCAAGCCGTCTAGAAGCTGGTGCGTGAGCACGATGCAGGGACCCTTCGCCGACTTGATCTGCGCCTCCATCCAAGCGATCTGCGACTCGGGCACAAAGCAGTCGTTCCACACGAAGTTCTTGTTCGCATAGGGCACGCCATCGGCGCGAAAACACGCGTCCAGGCACACGAAGCGCACGCCCCGGACGTCGAACGCCTCGTTGCCGCCTTTGCTGTGGGTTAGCTCGGCGTAGCGCGCCTTGTCGACCGCCTCCAGGCAGTGGTTGCCCAGCAGGAAGTGGTAGGGCAGCCCGGCCTTTCGGAAGCGTTCCGCAACGGTGCGCATCGCCTGCTCCTCGTCCTCTTTTTTGGGGTGCGAATCGACCAGGTCGCCCATGTGGACCAGTCGGTCCACTTTGCGCGCCTTGAGGGCGGAGAGCGCCTCGTCGAGCTTCGCCAGCGACTGCCGGTAGTACCGAGTTCCGTTCGGGGCCTTGTCGGCGTGGTGGATGTCGGTGACGATGCCGATCGTCGCCAGAGGCTTCTCGTCGAGCAAGCAGCGCCAAACGGGACCCGCCGCCGCCCCCGCCAGAAACAGGGTTCCGCCCTCCAAGAACGCGCGCCGAGAGAGCTTTCCAGACTTCATAGCGCTATCTTAGCGCGGCGGGTGTTAAGGTTTGGGCGGCCAAACGCGCAACTCGACCAAGTGCACGCTGTCGTTCGCGCTCCCCTTGAGCATCGTCACGCGGACGTATCGGCACTTGGTGGGTGAAAGGACGGCTTTCTCGCCGCTCGAACTGGCGGGCGTCGTGTTGGTTTGGCGGTCGAGCGCCATTGCCCAAGTCTTGCCGTCGGCGCTGGTCTCGACGGTGTACTGATAGTAGCGGGAGCCGTCCCAGTACGGGAACACTTCGATCGAACCCACGGTTTCCACGGCGCCGAGGTCAACCTGGAGCCACTGCGGCGCGGGACCCGCCCACCAGCTCGAGCCTAGATCGAGGTTGTCGTCCACCGCGAGTTCGGGGGCTTGCGGTCCCTGGGTGCCGCCCGAACAGGTCACCTTCTTGCCGGTGGCGAGGTTCGGCCGCTTGGGCGGAACGAAGATCACGGTCATCGCAGCCTCAGATCCTCGCTGCCGGCCGTCAGACGCGAACAACGCCGCCCGCAGGGTGGCGGTGTCTTTGACCTCGACCGGCGCCTTGTACTCCGCCGAAGTAGCGGAAGGCGGCGTACCGTCGAGCGTGAATCGGAGGATGCCGTCGGAGCGCGCGCTTAAATTGAGCGTGACAGGCGCGGAGAAGGTCGCGTTGTCGAAGTCGTCCGGACCCAGCGCGGTCAAGCCTTGGGCTTTGATCTCGACCGGAGAAACCAGCCGCCCGAGCAGCGCATCGGTAGCGGCAAGTCGCGTCGAAAAGTCCTCGAACGGACGGCGCGCCGGGTTCCAAACCCGCTCCGCCATGGCGGGGACCACGCGGCGGAGGTTCTGGATTTCGAGATATTCGGGCTGCTCCCACGAGCACACCTGGGCTCCTACGATGCCGGTCGTCGAGGGGGCTTCGTACCAGCCGGTGGTCGCCCAAAGGGTGGAGAAACGCCCGAACTTCGTCAGTTCCCAGTCGTACACCTTCTTCGCTTGCCAGACGTGTTGGTTCACCACGTAGAGGGGTGTCCAACTCGCGTTGACGAGTTGGTAGCCGTCGGCGAGGAGGTCCGTGGGTGCGTAATAGGCGTTCTCGAACTCCATGACCAGCACGTCTTTGGGGATTGGGAACGGCGAATCGGGCTCTCGCCCGAAACCCTCCCAAACGATCAGCTCCTTGCCTCGCCGTTTCGCCATCTCGTTCACCAGCCCAATGAAGCGGCGATAAAGCTGGTGTTGCGACTTGTCGGGCAACCCCAGACGCTTGAAGGCGGCTTGAAAGTCGGGGTGTTGGTCCGCGAGGGCGTAGTCCGCCTCGTCTCCGCCCATGTGGAAGTAAGGCGACGAGCGAAACACGTCGCAGACCTCACCCACCAACGTCTCGACCGCCTTGATGACGTCGTCGTTGGCGAAATTGATCGTGGCGTGGTGCTCGTAAGGCTTCGTTCCCTTGATCTTGAAGAGGTCGGGTAGCGCACGGTTCAGGGTGGCTGAGTGCCCCGGCATGTCGATCTCGGGGATGATCGTGACGGCGCGCGCGTCGGCGTAGGCGACCAAGTCCTTGAGTTCCGCCAATGTGTAGCCGGGATTCCCCGGGTTGTTTGCCTTTTGGAGGGTCGGGAAGGCGGTGCTGGGGAAGGTGAACGCCTGGTCGTCGGTGAGGTGGAGCTGAAGGTAGCGGATCTTGTAAAGGCGGCAAAGGTCAACGCACTGTTTGAGGTTTGCGATGGAGTGGAACCGGCGGGCGACGTCGACCAGGAGGCCGCGATAGTCGGAGCTGGGCTGGTCGTCGATGCGCAGCTTGGGCAGGCTCAACCCCTTGGGGGTCTCGGACAGGCTCTGCAGAAGGGTCGCCGTCCCCATGGCGACCGCGCCGTAGCTTCCGCCTTCGATCGCCACTTCCTTGCCCACCGTCAAACGGTAGCGCTCGGGTTCTAGCTTCGGATTGAGCGAGAGCCTTACCGTGCCGTTGGTTTGCGTAGCCCTGGGGTAGGCGCGTCCCAGCTCGCCGAGCAGCACGCCGCGTAGGGGCGCCAGCGCCGGGTCCTTCGTGACGACCGTGGGCGTTCGCGAGAACGGGAAGGCCCCCGTTTCCACGACAAGAGACTTGGGCCACGGCACCAAGGCCGGGGGTGCGACGATCAACAGCGCAAGCAGGGCGGTCACAACCGCGATTATGCGCCCATAATCTCCCGTGATCGAAACCTTCGTCGCGGCGCGCCGCACGCGTGCCGAGCAAGCTTGGAACCTTTCAGACGAGATCGTGGTGGTCGGGGCGGGCGTCCCCATCGGCAAGCCGGGAGGCTTCGACCAGTGCTATCCGTACACCCCCCACCCTCAGTACCGGTGGCTGACCGAATCGAAGCGGCCCGGCTCCATCGTGGCGTTCGACCCTAGGTCCGGCTGGACGCATTTCGTCGAACCCCTCGGCGAGCGCGAACGGGTTTGGGACGGCGAGCCCGAGATTCCCGCCGGCGAGCCTTTGGACACGTTCCCGGCTTGGCTGGAAGCTCGCAAGGGCCGTCGAACGGCGATGCTCGGAAGCCGGGTGGAGGGTGTGGCGGACGACGCCGACTTCACGAAGGCGATGGTGGTCGCGCTCGACCACGAGCGGCGAAAGAAGGACGAGCACGAACTCGGATTGATGCGCCGGGCGGCGGTTGCCACGGCAGCAGGTTACGAGGCGGCGGCGGCGTTCATTCGGCCGGGCGTTACCGAACGCCAGATTCAGGTTGAGCTGGAGACGGCGTTCTTTCGGGCGGGCGCGGACGGCACGGGCTACGCCAGTATCGTGGGCACCGGGTCCAACTCGCGCATCTTCCATTTCACGCCGGGCGCCAAAGTGGTTGCCGCGAACGACCTCGTGCTTATCGACGCGGGCGCGCAGGTTGACGACTACGTGATCGACGTGACGCGCACCTACACCGCCAAGGGGCGGTGGGAAGGCAAGCAAGCCGACGTTCGCCAGATCGTTCGAAACGCGCAGGAGGCGATGTTCGCGCATTGCCGCGTGGGCCACAAGTGGTCGGACGGGCACCGGGCGGCGGCGATCGTTATCGCCCAGGGCTTGATCGACCTTGGATTGGCAAAGGGATCGGCGGAAGGGTTCTGCGACTCGGGCGCCATCGCCCTCTTCTTCCCGCACGGAGGCGGGCACGCGGTCGGGCTCGGCGTGCGAGACTCGGGCGGCGCGATGCCCGGGGCGCCTTCGGAGCCGATGATGGTGTGCGGCGTCAACCTCCGCGTCGATCTGCCGATGGAAGCCGGGTACGTGATGACCGTCGAGCCGGGGCTTTACTTCATTCCCGCTCTCCTCGAAAAGGCGGAGAACCGCGAGAAGTTCGCCGACGTGAACTGGAGCGCGGTGGACGGCTGGTTGGACTTTGGCGGCGTGCGTCTGGAAGACAACCTCTTGGTCACCTCGGGAGATCCCGAGAACCTCACCGTTGCGATTCCCTGGTAGCCCCAAACAGCAAAGCGGGGGCGAAAATCGCCCCCGCTTTGAATTTCAGCCGCTCAGCGAACCGTTCGGCGTCGCTTCGCGACCAGCGCCAAAGCGCCCAAGCCGAACAAGACGAGCGTCGAAGGCTCGGGAACGGCAAAGCCGGAAACGCGGATGACCCGGTCTCCCCCGCCGAAGGTCGAGAACAGGAAGTCGCCCGTCAACGGATCGATGAACGCGCCCTCGGCGCCTCCCAAGCCCGTCATGAAGTCGCGTCGCGAGTTCACGATCGGGTCTCCGTTGGCATCCACGTCATAGGCGGCGATTCGGCCCCCGCCGTACTCGGAAACCAGCATGCTGGTGGTGAACAACGGCGAACCCAGCGGCACGTACACAAAGCCCTCGGGCCCGCTCGTGATGGTGGCGCGCAGGCTGATGTCGTTCACGTCGTACGTTCCGGTCCCGTCAGGCGACACCGTAGCATCGTAGAACTGGCCCGTGTTGTAGGACACGATCTTCATGTGGCCCGCGCCGCCGAAGTTGGACGGCACGAAGTTCACCGCGCCGACGCTCGACCCGACCATGCCGTTAAGCGTAATGGTCTTGTCGGGCGCGCTGCTGCCCGGCTTGTGCTGCATCAGCGTGTTATTGGGATAGCCGGTGCTGAACAACACGCCTCCGGGGCCGTAGGCCAAGCCGCCGTCGATGTAAGGCGCGGTCGCGACGAGCTGGGCGCTGCCCGTGAAACCGGTGATGTGGTTCTGCGCATCGCGAGTGAGCCCGATGCTGTAGATCGAACCTCCCGAGTTGTTGGCGGAGCCGCCGATGAGCAAGGTGTACGGATCGCCCTGCTTAACCGTCAATCCGCCCGCAGGTCCAGGCAGGCCCGCCACCGGCCCAAGGTTCGTGTACGAGTAGTTCGAGCTGTAGTAGCTGTCGATGGTTTGGGCGTGGGCGGCGATCCCCAGAACGAGAACTCCCGCCGATACGGCAAGTGACTTTCGCATTTTCATGCTTCTCCTCTCCAAGAACTGGCAGTACCCGTATGTTACACGAGAATTTGCCAGGCTCAGCCCGCAACAATACGGGCTCTTCGACTACGACTTGGCCACGCGGCGAACCAAGCCTGAGGTGAGGCGGGCAAGGTTTGCCATGGCGCCGGGATGCATGATCTCGTAGCCGTGGGTGTTGTCCATCGGCAATCCCAGCGTGATCGGCCTTGCGCACAGCCCTTCGGCGGCGGCGCAGGAGGCGTCCGACCCGCCGCGGGACAGGGCTTGGAACTGGAGATGGAGGCCTAGGGCTTCCCCGAGGGCGGCAACCAGATCGCCGTCCGCAGGGCTCATAGCGGCGTAGCCGTCGTTCGCCCAGACGGTCGGCTGGTCGTTCACCATCACGGGGGCGTCCACGGCGTTTGGGCCGAGTTCGAGCGCGATGCAAACGTCGGGCCGAAGTCCGTGCAGCAGGTACTTTGCCCCCTCGCCGCCAACCTCTTCCGAAACCGTCGCCGCGAAGAGGACGCCTTCGGAATCTTTGAGGTCCGCCAAGGCGAGAAGCCAGGCCACGAGGTCGGCGCGGTCGTCGAGAAAGTAGCCCGCAACCAGCTCTCCGATCGAAGTGATCCCCCGCCGCGAGGGGTGTACCACCACCCGCGTACCAGGGCGGACGCCCAAGGACGCCAGCTCTTCGGCTCCCCGGCCCGTGCGCACTCGCGCCATCCGCCACGTAACCGCGGTGTTGTCGGCTTGCCGGGCGGTGGATGCCGGGTCGTTCGTGTGCATCGATCCGAACGAGAGGACGCCGTCTAGCGGCCCCTTCGAAGCGAGAATGGACACCGGGCCTTCGCCGAGCTTCCAGGGCTGCAGTCCGCCAAGAGGGGCGACGACCAAGGAGCCGCTCGGCTCGACCTGGCGCACTATCATGGCGATCTCGTCCAGATGGGCGGTCACCACGACTCGCGGGTTCCCGGTGCCCAAGCGAACCAGCAAGTTGCCTTTGGCGTCCGTCTCGGGCTCCATGCCCAGCGCTTGAACGTGTTTCGCCAGCGCCTCGCGCACGGCGTCCTCTTGCCCGGGGGGTCCGGGGAGGGCGGTGAACTCACGAAGGAGGGCAAGGGGGTCCATCACGGGTGATTCTACGCCTCAGCGCTTGACGAAGATCGTCTTGGCTCCGTATCGCTCGGCCAGAGGCACTGCTTTGGGACCCAAAATGCACAGCGCCTTCGAGAGGCTGTCGCTCGTCAGTCCGTCTTTGGCGATCACGGTCACCTGGACCTGGTCCACCAGGCCGTAGCCGGTGCGCGGGTCCACGATGTGCGAATACCGGCGTCCGCCGATCGTCACGAACTGCTCGGAGTCGCCCGAGGTGGACATGGCGGCGTTCTTCAGCCAGATCGCGTCTTCGGCGGGGCGCCCTTGGATCGCCACGCGCCATCCCAGCTTGCCCGGGGGTGCCCCCGAGGCGGCGAGGTCGCCGCCCGCCTGCACCAATGCCCGGTCGATCCCGTTCTCCCCGAGGACGCGCAGCGCCTCGTCACAGGCGTAGCCCTTTGCAATTCCCCCGAGGTCGATGCGCACACCCTTCTTGCCGATGGCGATGGTCGAAGCCGCGGAATCCAAGGCCAGGTAGCGGTAGCCGACGACCTCGCGGGCGGTGCTCAACGCGGTGGGAGAAGGCAGCTTCTTGGTCTTACGCGCTTCGCGCCAGAGTTTGACGATGGGGCCGCAGGTCACGTCGAACGTCCCTTCCGAAAGGGCGGAGACTTCGACGGCTCGTTGGACGACCGTGAATAGTTCCGGGCTCACCTTGACGGGTCCTTCGCCGGCGCGGTCGCATAGGCGCATGACCTCGCTATCCGGCCGGTAGTCGCTCATGATCTGCTCAAGCTCGGCAAAGCGGGCGTAGGCGGCGCGGGCGGCGGCTTCGGCGGTGTCCGCGCGGTCGGCGTAAAGGACGAATGTCACCTTCACGCCCATGTGAATCTGGCTATACTCGAAGCGTTCCGGCACCGCGCGTTGCGCGGGGAACAAGGCGCCTTCAATGACTAGTGCAATCGCCGCAATCGCGTTGATGACCATGGGCGGACCGACGCCCCAGACCAAGTTGGAGCGGTACGAGGAGAAGATACCTGGCTCTCTCGTCACTCTGAAACAGGTGAAGATTCCCGCCGGCGAGATCACCATCGGCGACAAGACGGTGGCGGTGAAGTCGATCTGGGTCTCGGAGACCGAAATCACTTGGGACCTGTACGATATTTATGCCTTCCGGCTTGACCTCACGCAACAGCAGCAGGCGGCTGGGGTCGATGCCGAGGCACGTCCGAGCAAGCCGTACGGGGCGCCGGACCACGGTTTTGGCCACCAAGGCTACGCGGCCCTCGGGCCCACGGCGAACGCCGCCCAGAAGTTCTGCGAATGGCTGAGCAAGAAGACGGGCAAGACCTATCGCCTGCCCACCGAAGCGGAATGGGAGTACGCCGCCCGGGCGGGCGCGACCGCCGACCCAGCAAAGCTCGACGACGTGGCGTGGTACTGGGACAACTCCGCCGACGAGGCGCAACCCGTGGGCAAGAAGAAGCCGAACGAATGGGGATTGTTCGACATGCTGGGCAACGTTCTGGAGTGGACCATCGACCTGAAGGGCGTCCCGGTCACGTGCGGTGGCTCGTGGAACAGCAAAGCCAACGAGGTCAGCTACAAGGCTCGCAAGTATTACGACCCCAAGTGGCAGGAAGAAGACGCCCACGTGCCCAAGAGCAAGTGGTGGCTGTCGAACGGCGAAACGGTCGGTTTTCGCGTCGTGCGCGAGCAGTAGTCCGGGATAAAACAAAGAGGGCCGCGAGGGAAACCCTCGCGGCCCTCATCGTGTTTGGTCTACTCTTGGGCCGGAGCCTCAGGAGCGGCCGCCGGAGCCGCCTCGGGGGCGTTCTCCTGGGCGTAGCGCGGCGTGTAGCTTCGCTCGCGGCGCGGCGTGTATTCGCGGCGCTCGGCGGACATCTCGCTCACCACGAACGGCAGAAGAGCCAGTTCGCGGGCGCGGCGGATCGCCCGTGCCACCATGCGCTGCTGCTTCGCGGTGTTGCCCGACTGGCGAGCCGGGAGCATCTTGCCGCGATCGTTGATGAAGCGCTTGAGAATGGCGACGTCCTTGTAGTCGACGATTTCGATCTTGTTGATGGTCAGGTAGCTCACCTTGCGGCGGCGCTTGCCTCGGAAACGCCCGCCGTCCATGTCCTTGTCGGACCGGAAAGCTGCCGCGGAAGCGGCACCATCTGTCTTGAATGTATCTTCGCTCATAGCTGGTCCAAGATCCGAAAACTCCGGATAAGCCGTTAAGTATAGCACTCGCCGGGTCCGCCATAATCGGTCCGTGATCCTTGTCGTCGACAACTATGACTCCTTCACGTACAACCTGGTCCAATATCTGGGGCAGTGCGGCGCGGAAGTCGAGGTGCGCCGAAACGACGCGATCACCGTTGCCGAGATCGAGGCGATGCGCCCGCAGGGCGTCATGCTCTCGCCCGGGCCGTGTACGCCGCGTGAGTCCGGCGTGTGTCTGGACATCCTAAGCGCGGCGCTTTCGGGCCACGGCGAGGTGCTGGGCCGAGTGCCGCTTTTCGGCGTCTGCCTGGGGCACCAGGCCATCGGGTTTGTCGCCGGGGGAATGGTCCGTCAGGCGCGAAACATCATGCACGGCAAGACCAGCTTGGTTCGCCACGACGGCAAGGGGCTTTTCCAGGGCATGCCGAACCCGTTTCGCGCCGTGCGCTACCACTCGCTGGTGGTTGCCAGAGACTCCGTGCCGGCAGGATTCGACGTGACCGCCACCGCCGAGGACGATGGCGAAATCATGGGCTTGCGGCACCGAACCATGCCCATCGAGGGTGTGCAGTTCCACCCTGAGTCCGTACTCACGGAAGACGGCTTGCGCATCGTGCAGAACTTCGTGACGTGGACGGAGTCCGCAACCGCGGCGCGTTCGGGCGCGTAGGTTCGGAAGGGCCATGGACCAACGCGAAGCACAGGAGATTCTCCGCCGGGCGCAGGAGATCGAGAGCCAGCAAGGGGTGATGCTAAGGTCCCAGGCGGACGTCGAGCAGTTCGTCAGCGCCGCCGAGGAGGCGGGACTTTCGCGGGATGCCGTGCTTCAAGCGTTGCGGGAGCGTTTGCGCATGCCCGCCGAGGCGTTCGAACCGGGGTCGTTGGTCTTTGCGGAGTCGGCGGATGGGCGATTCCACGTGGCTTCGCTCACTTCCCTCGACGAACACACGGCCAAGATCCGCTTCCTAAACGGAGGCGACGCGGTCTGCAGCGTCAGCCAGCTTCGCATGTTCTCGCTTGCGCCGGGGCTTCGCATCGAGTGCCTTTCGCCCTCGATGAACATGTGGCTATCCACGTCCGTCCTGCGGTTCAACCCGGACGCCAGATCGGTGACCGTAAACAACTGGGGCACGGAAGAGACGGTGACGCTGGAGCACATCCGCCTCCCTCGGGAGGGCGTCGGCAAGGCGCTGGAGGCGAAGCTCTGGACCTACGCCTTGGCGGCGGGGATCGTCGGCACCGGCGTCGGCATGTTCATCATGCGCGTCATCCTGCGCTAGCTGTTACTTGATGCTGCCGATGACCACGCCCTTCACAAAGTAGCGTTGGGCGAAGAGGAACACGACCAGCAAGGGCGCCATCACGATGACCGCGGCGGTCATCTGCAGGGGCCAGTTGGTGCTTCCGTACGAGCTCTTGAAGACCGAGAGGCCGACTTCGAGCGTGCGCATTTCGGTGGAGTTCGTGTAGATGAGGGGGCCGAAGAAGTCGGTCCACACGCCGAAAAAGGTGAAGGCACCGGCGGTGGCGAGCGCCGCCTTGCTGAGGGGCAGGATCACACGTCGATAGATCAGCCAATCGCCCGCGCCGTCGATCCTCGCCGCCTCGTCGAGTTCCGCCGGGATCTGCTGGAAGAACTGGCGGAAGAGGAAGACGTTGAACGCCGAGCTCACTCCGGGCACGATGAGCGCCCAGTAGGTGTCTAGCCAGCCCAATCCGCGAATCATGAGATAGACGGGTATCTGGGTGACCGGCCCGGCGAACATGAGCGAGCCGAGAAACAGGGCGAAGACCAACTCCTTGCCCTTGAAGCGGAGCCGCGCGAACGCGTATCCCGCCATGCTGGTCACCAGCAGTTGGAGCCCAACGACCGAACAGGTCACGAACACCGTGTTGAGGAAGAACCGCGATACCGGCAGGTTCTCGTTGAAAAGCACGATGGAGTAGTTCTTCCAGTTGGGGGCGAACGCGCCGTCCGGACCGCGCGGCACGATTTCGGAAAGGGGCGGAATGGGTGTTTGCGGGGGGTGGAGGGAGACCATCACCATCCAGGCGAACGGGGCGACGAGGAATAGCGCGAGGGCGATAAGCAAGAGGTAGCTGAAGCTCGCCTTGAGGTGTCGCATCGCTCTAGTCCTTGGTTTGCCGCGCCTTGAGCCACGCCACTACGGTGACGATCGCCCCAACCGCGGCAACCGACGCGCCCAAGCCCATGACCACTTCCGGCTTGAGCATGGTGGCGAGCTCGACGCCCGGCTGAGGGCGAATCACGCGGCCCAGCATCATGAACGCGGTCCCCGCCGAAAGGCACGTAAAGCCGATCAAGTAGCCCACGAGGATTTTGCCGCCCATGCTGTCTGGTTCCTGCTTCGCCATAATCTTGCCGTGGCAGCCGCACCCGCTTCTCGAAGCCGTTCTTGGGTGTTGGTCGCCGTCCTGCTTATCGTACTCGTCGCGGCGTTCCTCGTGCACATCGCGGTAGGCGCCGGGCACCTGAACCTGGGTGCGGTGCTCCGCCAGATCTTCGCGGGTGACACGGGCGGGCTCGACCCGGACAACGCCATCGTGTGGCGGCTCCGGTTGCCCAGGGCTTGCGCGGCGGCGGTGGCGGGGGCCACGCTGGGCTTGGTCGGCTCCGCGTTCCAGGCGCTGTTCCGAAATCCGCTCGCCGAGCCGTACATCGTGGGCGTCTCGTCGGGCGCCGCCGTCGGCGGCACGCTCGCCTTGGTGCTGGGCATCGGGTCGGCGTTCTTCGGATTGGCGACGGCGCTGCTGGCGACGGCGACGGGTTTGCTCGCCCTGGCGATGGTCTTCGGCTTGTCGAAACGCCGGGGCGTCGTGGACGTGGAAACCCTGCTTCTGGCGGGCGTCGTGGTGGGCTCATTACTCGGCGCGCTGGTCACGCTCATCATCTACGTGGCGGGCGACAACCCGATGAACGTGTTGCGCTGGCTGCTCGGCAGCCTGTCGCCGATGTCGTGGACCAAGGTCTTGCTGATGCTGGTTGGCCTTGTCGGCGGGGGATTGATCCTCGGCGCGCACGCCAAGCAGTTGAACGCTTTTGCCGTGGGCGAGGAGACCGCGCGGCGGCTCGGCGTGAACGTGCGTCGGTTGAAGCCGGTGGTGCTCGTGGCGGGGGCGACGATGACGGCGCTGACGGTGGGCGCGGTCGGCGTGATCGGCTTCCTCGGCTTGGTGGCTCCCCACATGGCCAGGCGCCTGCTGGGTATCGACTGGCGATGGTCGCTCATGGCGTCGGGCTTGATCGGCGCCGCGCTTTTGCTCGTCTCCGACCTCGTGGCTCAACGCGCCATTCCGGGCACCGAACTGCCGGTGGGCGTGGTGACCGCGCTGCTTGGCTCGCCCTCGCTGCTCATCTTGCTGAGAAGGTCCGGCTAACGCAAAGACGCCCCGCCCAAGGTTGGGCGAGGCGTGTGAGAGGGGGGGAGACTTACTTGGTGATGCCGTTGATGGCGGACTGAAGCTCGCCCAAACCGGCCTTGTCGGCCTTCAGGTTCACGAACTTCGACTGCACCGTGCGGTCGCGGTACACGAAGACCGTGTTCTTGACCGACGCGTCGGTGCTGACCTTGTACGCGCCGACGGCTTCGTTGTTCTTGGGCAGGTAAGCCATGCAAACGTCGTTGAACTGGGTCTTGGCGGCAACGCCTTCGATCATCTTCGCCGTTTCCTTGGTCTTCGAAGGATCGGTGAGGAAGATCACGAAAGTCTTGAGCTTGGCGCCCTTCTTGCTGATCGTGTTCTCGTTCAGTAGGCGGGCGATCTCGGTGACGTTCGCGGCGTCGTCGGCGTTCACCCAGACTTGGACCTGGGGCAGGTTGCCATAGGTGCAAGGCGGGCAGGCGTCGGTTCCCTTATGGGGGCCTGAGACGTGCTGCGGGTGGAAGGCCGAGACCATTTCCCCAACTTTCAGCCCAGAGTTGGCCGGGGTGGCGGCGATTGCGGCAAGGGCGGCCGCCATGGCAAACAGAACGGTTGCTTTCTTCATGTTCTCTCCAAAAACAAAGGGTTTGCCGGGCGAGGTCGCCCGTACAAACCCTTACTATGATCGAGAGGCGCCGAGAGTTCCCTCATCGGCGCATTTCGTTTCGCGTTTAGCCGTTCAGCAGCTGGCGAAGAACGTACTGCAAGATGCCGCCGTGGCGATAGTAGAGCGCCTCCTGCGGGGTATCGATGCGAACCTTGACGGTGAACGACTTGCTGTGGCCGGCGTCGTCGGTGGCGCGCATGGTGAGTTCCTTGCCGTTGCGGAAGCCCATCCCGAGCGCCTCGCGAAGACCCACCAAGGAGTACTCCTCGGCGCCGGTCAGGCCAAGCGATGCGGCGTTCTGGCCGTCGACGAACTCGAGCGGGAGCACGCCCATGCCGACCAGGTTCGACCGGTGGATGCGCTCGAAGCTCTCCGCCAACACGGCTTTCACGCCGAGCAGGTTCGTGCCCTTTGCCGCCCAGTCGCGCGAGGAGCCGGTGCCGTACTCCTTGCCCGCGATCACGATGAGAGGCGTGCCCGACTTCTTGTACGACTCCGAGGCCTCGAAGATGGTCGTCACCTCCTTCGTCGGCCAATAGGTGGTGAAGCCGCCCTCGGTGCCGGGAGCGATCAGGTTTCGCAGGCGGACGTTGGCGAACGTGCCGCGCACCATGACCTCGTCGTGCCCACGGCGGGCGCCGTACGAGTTGAACATTTTGGGGTCCACGCCTCGGCTGACCAGATACTGGCCCGCCGGCGAGTTCAGCTTGATGCTGCCTGCGGGCGAGATGTGGTCGGTGGTGACGCTGTCGCCCAGCATGGCGAGCACGTTCATTCCGTTAAGGTCTTCGACTTCCGACGGCGCTTCGCGGGTCATGCCGACGAAGTACGGCGGGTTCTTGACATAGGTGCTGGCGTCGCTCCAGGCAAACCGGTCGCCCGAGCCACCGTCGATTGCCGCCCACTTCTCGTCTCCCTTGAAGACGTCCGCGTAGGATCGGAGGAACATGTCGCGCGTGAGGTCCTTCTCCACGATGTCGGCAACCTCTTGCTGGCTCGGCCAGACGTCCTTGAGGAAGACATCGTTGCCGTCGCGATCCTTGCCGATCGGGTCGTGTTGCAGGTCGATGTCCATGGTTCCGGCCAGAGCGTATGCCACGACGAGCGGCGGCGACATGAGGTAGTTCGCCTTAACCTCTTGCTGGATGCGGCCTTCGAAGTTGCGGTTTCCGCTAAGCACGGAGCAGACCACCAGCTCGTTCTCGACAACCGACTTGCTGACCGCTTCGGGCAGGGGGCCGGAGTTGCCGATGCAGGTGGTACAGCCGTAGCCGACCACGTTGAAGCCGATCTGCTCGAGATCGTCGAGCAATCCGGCGGCCTTCAGATACTCGGTGACGACGCGTGAGCCGGGGGCGAGCGAGGTCTTCACCCACTCCTTTGGCTGAAGCCCCAGCCGAGCGGCGTTGCGTGCGACCAAACCGGCGGCGACCATGACGCTGGGGTTGCTCGTGTTGGTGCAGCTCGTGATGGCGGCGATGACGACGCTGGCGTGGCCCAGGCTCGGCTTGGTCGCCACGGATCCGGTGGAGTCGGCGATCTGCGGGAACGCGGCCTTGAGGCTTTCCCGCGCTTTGCTGAGCTCGATGCGGTCTTGCGGCCGCTTGGGACCGGCAACGCTGGGCTCCACCGTGGCGAGGTCCAGTTCGAGCGTGTCGGTGAACACGGGGTCCGGAGTGCCCTCGCTGTAGAACATGCCCTGCTCGGTCAAGTAGTCCTGAACCAGCTGTACCTGCGCTTCCGGTCGGCCCGTGAGCAGCATGTACTTCAGGGTGATGGCGTCCACCGGGAAGATGCCGCAGGTCGCACCGTATTCGGGCGCCATGTTGGCGATGGTCGCGCGGTCGGCAAGCGGAAGGCTAAGCGCGCCCGGGCCGTAGAACTCGACAAACTTCCCGACGACGCCCTTCTTGCGCAGCATCTCGGTGACCCGCAGGACGAGGTCGGTCGACGTCGCGCCCTCGCGCAACTTGCCCGTGAGCTTGAATCCGACCACTTGCGGGATCAGCATCGAGATGGGCTGGCCGAGCATTGCCGCCTCGGCCTCGATGCCGCCGACGCCCCAGCCCAGCACGCCGAGTCCGTTGACCATGGTGGTGTGCGAGTCGGTGCCGACGAGCGTGTCGGGGTAGGCCTCGCCCGCCGGGTTCACAAAGACGCCCCGGGCGAGGTTCTCCAGGTTCACCTGGTGGCAGATGCCCGTATTCGGGGGCACGACTTTGAAGTTCTGCAGGGCGCTTTGGCCCCACTTCAGAAACTCGTAGCGCTCCTGGTTTCGCTCGAACTCGAGGTCGCGGTTGATGAGCAGGGCGGCTTCGGAACCGTAGGCGTCCACCTGCACCGAGTGGTCGATGACCAGCTCGACGGGCTGGAGGGGGTTGATCTTGTTCGGGTCGCCCCCGAGCGACGCCATCGCGTCGCGCATGGCGGCGAGATCGACGACGCATGGGACGCCGGTGAAGTCTTGGAGCAGGACGCGAGCGGGAGTGAAGGCGATCTCCTTCGAGGGTTCGGCTTTGGGATCCCAGTTGGCAAGCGCTTCGATGTCGGCGCTCTGAACGCTGCCCAACCCTTCGGTTCGGAGCAAGTTCTCGAGAAGGACGCGCAGCGAGTAAGGGAGGCGCTTGACGTTGTGGCCAAGCTTTTCGAGGGCGTCCAGACGATAGAGGGTGTACTCGCGGCCTCCGCTGGTGAAGGTCGACTTTGCGTTGAAGCTGTTCATGGGTTCCGCGTCCTGCCTGCCGCCCGCCGAAGGCCATCGGGGCGCGGGTCCGGGGACCCAAGGATTGAGGCTCGGAAGGGCGAAACTAAGTTCGCAGTGTACCTTTTTGCATCTCGGGGGCGGCAGGCGGCACCTGCCGCCCCGAGATGGGCTATTTGCCCGGAACGCAAAGGCACGACGAACTGATCGTCATGTCCGCGTCTTTCCAGACGGCTCGGAATCGAGCCTCGACGGCGTCGGCGCCGGGTTTGCCCTGGGCTCGGAGCGATTGAGCCAAGCCGAACAGGCTCCAGCCGTTCTCGGGCCAGCGGCGCAGATCTTCGATGTAGACGCGCTCCGCTTCGGCGTGGCGCCCGAGCTTGGTCAGGTAGGCGCCCAAGGCGTGACGCGCCGGCACGATCCAGCCAGGCGGCTCGTCGTAGCGCAGGGCGTCTTCGGCGGCGATTGCCTGGCGAAGCTCGCCGATGGCGGCGGGCGCGTTGCCTTGAGCGATGAAGACCTCGCCGTTCATCACGTGCTCGTCCAGGTTCACGATGGCGTCGGAGGTGTTGTTGCCGAAGACGACCCCGGCCGGGATCTTGGTCCGGGCTTCGGCGAAGAACGCCTGCTCCATCGCCGCTTGGTCGAGGTTGCCTTTGGCGGCAAAAGCCACGGCGCGGGCGGCGTGCGCCATGGTGCGTGAAAGCGGCAGCCACTCGGGCGGCTCGGGCATGGCGAGGATCGAATCCCACTTGCCGAACCGCTTGCGCACCTCGTAGGGCATCGCCACATAGCCGTCGACGAACGGCGCGTACGCCTTCAGCCATGCTTCGGGAATCTGCCGGACCATGGTGTCGATCGAGTCGATGGCAACCTTGCTCTGGCCGCGCATCATGGCGGCGAAGGTGAGCATATGGTGGTTGTGCGCCATGTACACGCGGTAGAAATCGGGCGGCAGCGCCTTTGCTCGGTACGCGTCGTCGGTTTGGATCGCCCGCACGTTCGCGTCGACCGCATCCTTCCAGCGTCCGATGCGCACGTCGATGTGGGACGGCATGTGGACGTTGTGCCCAAGACCCGGTTGTAGGCCTCGCAAACGGTCAGAGGCGGCTCGCGCCGCGCCGGGGTTGGGCGAGGCTTCCATCGTGTGGATGTAGAGGTGCAGGGCGAGGGGGTGGAGCGGATGGCCCTTGATCACGTGCTCCAGCGTCGCCTGAATCTCGGGGGTGCCCGGCTGGGGCTGTCCGTTGGGCTTCCAGAGGTCCCACGGCCTCAGGTCCATCATCGACTCCGCGAAGAGCGCCCCAACGTCGCCGTCTGTCGGGTTGGCCTTCCACACCGCTCGCATGGCATCGGCGTAGGCGCGGTCGAGCGGCATGCGATCCGGCGGGTTCGGCATTGCGTAGCGCGACTGCACCGCTTGGATCAGCTGTCGCTCCGCTTTGGTGCCCCGGCTGCTCAGGTTGAGCGCCTTCTTCGCCGCGTCCCAAGCGGCTTTGGCGTGCGCGTCGTCCACCATGGGGTTGTTGATGTGGGGACCGTTGGCAACCGCGATGCCCCAGTACGCCATGGCGCACGAAGGGTCTTGCCGGGTGGCTTCTTGGAACGACCGGATCGCTTCGTCGTGGTTGAAGCCGTAGAGGAAGTTGAGCCCTTGGTCGAAGTAGCGTTGGGCAAGGGCAGATCGGGTGGTCACAGGGCGTCGATGGGCGCCCAAGCCAGGGAAGATCGGCTCGGACGGTCCGCCGGCGAGGGCGACGCCGAGAACGAGCGTTGCGAGTAGAGCCATAGTGCCTCCGCGCCCCGGAACTTTGCGGGGCGTCTGATAAGGAGCATTATAGCGACGAGTTTGCCAGAAGTCGGCGCAACCGGTCCCATGACAGGAGGTTGTGCAAAACGACCGCACCGGCAAGCCAAGCGGCGAGGGTCGGCTTCCCTGAAAGCGCCAAGGCGGAAACCGCGCCTCCGAACACGGCGGCTTCCAGCGCCAAACGTACCCTTCCGGAAACCGCCACGACCGGCTTGCCACCGTCGTTGGGAACGCGAAAAACCGCCCATGCCGTGGCGGTGGCACCGACCAAAAAGGTAGCCAGAACGGCTCCCCAGACCCCGGGTGCCGCGTTCCAGCCCCACCACCCAAAGGACGCGAAAGCCGAGAGTTCCAACAGAAACCTAAAGGCAAGGTTGAGCGGGTGGTTCGCGAGGCTCAAGGCTGGCGCGCCCCTCCACCTTTGATGAACAGGCGCGGGCTGGCGGCAGGTTCCTCTGGGATGCCCCCGGGAATCATCGAGGGCGGGAACGCCTTGGCGAGTTTGAAGATGTCCACGGAGATGGGCATCGCGCCGTCTTCAGGACGATAGCCGATGTGGAACGCCTCGCGGCGTACCCGGTCGAGGAACGGCTCGATGTCCAGGTCGCCGGTAACGTAGTCGCGCGCGATGTGGGTCAGCATCTCGCTGAACAAGGCGCGGCGATAAGTGAAATCCACGACCACGTCGGCGTTGTGCATGGTGGGCGCCACGAACACGTCGTACGCCGGACGCACGAAGCGCTGGTAACGGTCCACGATGGCGGCGATGTCGGCATTTCGTTCTTCGAGGTCGCGCAGAATCCGGCCCAGCAGCCGTTGGTCGGGGGCGACGTCGAGAAAGCAGGTCAGGTCGAACAGCTTCACGATGGGCTCCGCCAGAACGAAGAGCCCTTCGACCAACACGATCTCCCGCGCGTGAACCCGGACGGACCGGGGAGATTGGCGCATGGTGGCGAAGTCGTAAGTCGGAGCCATCACGGAACGGCCCCGCTTCAGCGCGCGGAGATCAACCAGCATCTGCCGGAAGTCGATGTGCGCCGGGTGGTCAAAGTTGACGCGGCGCGGGTTGTCGGCACCCTCCCGCCGAAAGTACTGGTCCATGCTGAGCACGGCCACGCAGTCTTCGCCGGCGCCTTCTTGAACCCGGCGTGCCAGGTGCGTCTTACCGCTTCCGGAACCTCCCGCGATGCCGATGAGGACCGGACGCTTGCGAGGCTTCGCCATCGACCTCATTATGTCGCTGGCGGGCGCCCGCCAGGCACGTTAGGGCCGAATGAGCGAGAACGAGAACGACATACCAGTGCCCGGCTTGCCGCTCTTCGCATCGAACGGGCTGAACGAGCGGTAGAGACCGACGTTGAGGGACATTTCGATCTGTCCGCCATTGGCGAGGAAGTCCTTTGCTTCGGTAAGGCTCGAAAAGCCCATCGACTGCCAGGACCCCGCCAGTGCTTTGTCAAGTTCCTGCCTTTGTTCTGGGGAGAGTTCGTCGAGACCGACTTTGCCTTTGGGCATGTTCGAAACAAGCCCGTTTAGGCCAAGTTTTGCTAAGAGACTATCGGCTGCCTTAGCCTTTAGCTCGCCAAGTTGCTGTAGCCGTTCATCCAGTTTCTTTGCGAACTCAGCCAAGCCATTGGAGAGTCGGGTCTTCGCCCATCCAAGGTAGGTGAACTTGAGTTCTTCCCTCTCACGTTGGCTCATTAGTTCCCGATCCAGCTTCACCCGCTCAGCTTCGGTTAGGGCTTCCGTGCGTTGGGGAACGCTGAAGGCGTCCAAAGCACGGTTACGCTGGCGAGTTGCGCTCGGATCCATGGGGAGTTGTGCGTTTCGATAGCTACCACCTTGACTTGGATTAATGGTGAAGTTCGTGGTGAAGTCCAAGCCAAAGGCGGATTTCGATAAATCGAATCCGCGGGGACGGGACTGCCAAGGAAACATGCCGTCAATCGCCTCGCGCACCCGGTTGCCCGATTCGCCCTTGAGGTCCTCCAAACGAATGGTGAAATCCGGCCGCACAAACTCGGGCAAAGCCTTGAGTAAAGCGAGTTGGTCATCCGCTTCTGCCAACGGGGGAATTTTGGGGTCGATGAGAATGATGCCCTGATCGCCCCAACGCTCGACGATGAGGTTCTCCTTCTTGACGGCGGTTTCTAACTTGGCAAGTTCTATGTCCGGCTGGAACGCCCTGCGAACCAAAGCGACGATATGGGGCCGGTTAGAAGCGAGCAAGACCGACCGGACCTTGACCGGCTCGGGCGGTATCTGCGCCTCGGCTACAAGGGCGCCTCCGATGATCAGCGCGGCAATGAGAACTCGGCTCACAATGCAACTACATTACCGGTGCTTCTCTCACGCCAGGTGTCCCTATTTTTCGGGACGGCCTGCACGAGGTTTGCCAACGGACTTCACGAGAATGTGGCTTGGGTCCCTTGCCCCGGGCCAAACGAAGCTGCCTACCACTGCGTAGCCCCGCCGCCGGTAGAGCGCGACGAGCTCCGGGCTGCGTTCGGTCACCGAGAGCGCAACCTCATGGTGCCCCGCGGCAATGGCTCGCGTCTCCGCGGAATCCAGCAAGAGGCGCGCGACGCCCGTGCCCTGATGCGCCGGGTCCACCGCCAAAAGCCCGATCTGCGGACGAGATTGGAAGGCGTCGCAAGGGCTATCGGGCTTGGGAGGAAACAGGCAAACGCAACCCGCCATCACTCCCTCGTGATGCGCGACGAGGCATTCTCCCAACTTGAGCGAAGCAAGGATTCGGTCAGGAACGTACCGGGCTTCGTCGACGCCAGCGAAGACGGGGGACGCCAAGAAAGCGCGGCTCGCCATCTCGGCGACTTGCGGAAGCAACGCTGCGGAGGCGGCCTCGACGCGGACCTCGCCCATGCTAGCCGGGCATACCCACGATGAGCCGGTAGATGACGTAGATCCAGTTCAGAAGCCCGTGCCAGATCGCCCAGCCGATGCTGTGGTTGATCGTCCACGAGATTTGGACCGCGACGGCAACGCCGACGGCGGTGACGAGGGATACGCCCGAATGGGCGACCGAGGGGCGAGGACGTTCTTGGTTCATTTGAGTTCGCCTCGCCTCCAGTCTAGCCGACTTTAGTCCTCAGGGGTCAGGCGCCCGCCCCGAACCGTGGAGCCGACCACCATGGCGCCCGCGATGAGGACCACGTTCTTGAGGATGTACTGCCCCTCCAGGGTGGGGACGAAGGGGAAGCTCGCAAACGTTTGCTCGGGGAAGAGGAACAGCGGCGCCAAGGTGCCCAGCATCTGCGTGCCCAGCATCAGGAGCGTGAGGCGCAGGTAGCGGCCGGTGAGTAGCCCCAGACCGATGAGGCTCTCGAGCGCGGCGGTGAAAATCGTCGCCACCGTCGGCGGAACCAGCCCGAACGTCATCTTGCCGATGGTTTGGCCGACCAGCGCCTCGGCGGGGCTTAGGCCGGGGAAGAACTTGAGGGCGCCGAACCAGAGGAAGACGATGCCGATGCCAACCCGCAGAAGGGTGACCGAGTGGGCGGCGAGCCATTGGGTGAAACGGATGTCGAAGTTGCGAATGCCAGGGCGAGCGAGCGCGCACGACTCGATTTCGGTGAGGGTTCTCATCGCTATCTCTGTCCTACGCCCCGGCGGGCGGCTCGGCTGCCCCGGTCCTACGACCTGGGCGGGTCCGGCGGGATCTTGAGAACGCCGTTAAGGCCGCTCACCTCGATCTGGATCTGATGTCCGTCGAAGCCGTAACGAACCGGCTCGCCGTCGAAGGGGCTAAGCGTGGCCTTGGTGTCCAGGGTTTTGGGCACGCCGGCTTGGAGCGCCTTCGCCAAGGCGACGAACTGCATTTGGCGTGCGCGGAACCTGGGAATTCGGTCGATCGCCGGGTCTTCCTCGCTTCCCAGCATGGTGTAGATCTTGGCGGCGGTGGGGAACGCGACGAGCCCCTTGAGGACCTCGAAGTAGGCGGCCTTCAACTTTGCGGCGCGCTCGGCTTCCGGCGCGTCCAGCGCCGCCCAGTACGCCCGCTCCGCCTTGGCAATGGCGACTTTCGCCTGCCCCGGCGGCAGAAGGACCGACATCAAGCCCTCGACGGGCGCCACGTCATCTTCCTTCAAGCCGAGCTTTGCCCGGCCCTGCGGCGTGGCGCAGAGCTCGACCAAGCCGAGGGTGGCGTACAAGTCGCCGCGCCGCTCGGCTTTCAGGTTGGGCATGAACATGGACGCCGCCGCCCGCCCCAGGGCGATGGCGTACCGCTTCTCTCCCCGGTGGGCGAAGCTCCACTCGCCCAGGGCTCGCATCCCGATGACTTGGATGGCCTCGCGGACCAGTTGCCCGATCATGTGCGGCTCTTGGCCGGCGTGGTTGGCGACGATGAAGAGCCGACCGGCATCGGCCAAGGCGTCGTCTGGCCGCCCCTCCTGGGCCGCCACGGTGCCCCGCAAGGCAAACGCCCGGGCGAGGTTCTTCATCTTGGCGAGCTCGGGGAAGAGCACGGCGTAGCCGTCTTCCCACGGGCGGTCGAACCAGCACCGGGGAAGCTTGGTGGCTTGATCTCCCAACTTGAGATCCTCGGCTCTCAGGGCAAGCCCTTCTTTGGCGGCGCGCAGGCTCGCGGCGTCGCCGAGCAGGTTCACGTCGTAGGTGAGCTTTGCCCAGTTCGGCTGCTTGCCGAACGGAAGCTTTCGGTACAGCGGGGCGGCGTTCTCTTCGGGCTTGGCGCTGGGAATGCCCGCCCGGTACTCGGCGGCGGTGGTCGCCATGCCCTCTGCCCGCGCGAGCCTGAGCTGCTCGTCGAGGGCGGCGGCGTCTCGCGCGTCGCGCACGCGGTGCCAAACGAGCGGGATGGAGACGACCACCGCCACCCCGAGCGCGATCCAAAGCCACTTGCGCCGCTTCACGACCTTAGTTTATGACCAATTCGGACGCATGTCGGTCTCACCGATCAGCCAAATCAGCATGCCCGACGTGATGATGTTGAACAAGTGCATCAGCATGAAAGGCACGCCTAGCACCCCGCTGAAGGTCATGCCGAGGATCGTGCCCGCCAGTCCCAAGAGCGACCTGGCCAGCTTGAGGCCTGCGATGACATTCACGATGCCCCGGATCATCTCCAGTTTCACCGCCAAACCGATGCCAAAGCACGCCGTAATCGTTCCCGTGATGATGTCGAGCACCATGGGGCTCGCCGTTATGTTGAACTCCTTCTCAAGCTTCATCAGCTCTAGGGGCTTGCCGAAGACGTAGAACCCGTTCAGCACATCGAAGATGCCGCCGAGTATCCACCAAGCGGCGATGCCGTAATAGCATGCCCAAATCCACTTGGGCGTATCGAACGCCGCGTAGTGCTTCTTCGTTTCCTCGCGCACGGGGCGTGCGAGCCTTGAAGTGTCCGCGCCGCAAAACTGGCACGATTTCGACCAATCCGGAAGGCTGGCTTGGCATTGAGGGCACTTCAAGTAAGAGGTTTGAGGACCGCTCATGATGCCAGCATAACACGGGTCGTTGCTGGACGTTCCACCCAATTTTGGGAATTTTCAAAGGCGACGAACTAAGGCGGTGAAGCCGGGCTTGTTGCCGCCCGCCGCGACATCGGAGGGAGCCCGTTGACCTGCATCTGCTCGAGGAGGGCTTCGGCGGCGTCGACGAGTTTGGGAAAGAGAGGGCTCTTTGTAACCTCGTCGTTGGGTTGCCAAGAACTACCTCCAGAAATCTCACTGAGCAAGTTTGCCAAACGCCTTCCGAGGGTTTGCTCGTCATCCGCCAAAACCGGAGACGGCTTCTCCCTTTCGAACAGCCCTGCCTCCTCCAGACACTCCTGGAGGAAGTGGAAGAAGAACCCGTTGAGCTGAGGGTGATCCTTGGGCCAATGCAAGTACTCAATGTATGGAACAACGACAAGAAATTCGTAAAGCACGAATCGAGACCTAGCGTGCTTTGCGAGGTTGGACTCAGGCATCTCAAGTTCCTTTACGGTATTGCATCTTATCACCTTTTAGTGACTTTGCAAATAGACCCGTGAACGAGACAAAGGCTCGCTTCATCGTTGGCACCGAATATCGCACTATCCGAACAGCACCGAGGACGTTAGTTTCGTCTCGCCGCCGGCAGGGATGGGCACCTTCCACTGCATGGTGCGTGCAGCCAGCTTGGTGCTCTTAACCGATTCCGAGACGAGCTTGCTCGATTGAGAGAGGGTGTCATCGGCTTGCCGAGATCAGCCCGAGACGGCGCAGGAGAGGTGGCATGGTCATTCCCTGAACCAGCACGGAGAACGCCAC
>JAXLTH010000002.1:0-157375 GCA_046330155.1 Fimbriimonadales bacterium
TCTAGCGGGACGGAACCAACGATCGCAGTCCTTCACGGCCTTCGCTCTCCCCATGCGAAGTAGCCCGAACCCGCGATGGCTAGGCTCATGCTTGCGATGCCGAGAGGCGCGGAGGCCGACAACGAGGAAATCGTGGCGTAGGCGACCGCGCCGGTAACAAAGGCGGCGGCGAGGGCGGAGTGTCTGGATTGCCTCCAAATAGCCGCCGAGACCAACAGGGAACCGAGCCCGAGGAAAAGAACATCCGCCAAGAAATAGGTTTGGCGGCCCTGCTCAAAGTCGACGACAAAGAACCAACTTCGAACTTTGGGGACCATTAGGAGCCAAGTCCACCAAGCCAGCACCAGCACGCCCTGCAGGGCGAAGTAGGCGGAAGCCAATCGGGGCGGACGACCCATCCGCCCCGATTATGCTCAACTAGCTGTGACCGGGAATGCCCGGCTCGGTGAGTAGGGCGGGATCGAGCGCCTTCGCCAACGTCTCTTCGTCGAGGAGTCCACGTTCGCGAACCACCTGCGGGATCGACTTCTTCTCGGCAAGCGCCTGCTTCACCACCGCAGCGGCTTCCTTGTAGCCGATGAACGTGTTGAGCGCCGTTGCCAGCGAGGGAGAGGTCTCCGCGTAGTGGGCGCACCGCTCGGCGTCCGCCTTGATGCCCACGATGCAGTTGTCCGTAAAGGTGTGCAGGGTGTTCGTGAGAATCTTGAGCGCGAACTGGGCGGAGAACGCCATGCCCGGCATCATCACGTTCAGTTCGAGCTGGCCGGCTTGCACGCAGAGGTCGATGGACTGGCATTGGCCCAGCACCTGGTAGAGAACGATGTTGAGGTTCTCCGCCATGGAGGGGTTGACCTTGCCCGGCATGATGGAAGAGCCCGGCTGGACGGCAGGCAACACGATCTCGGCGATGCCGGTCAGCGGTCCCGAGCAGAGAATGCGCAAGTCGTTCGAAATGCGGGTGAGCTCCTGGCAGAAGAGGCGAAGCGCTGCGGCGAGCGTCGCCATGCACATCTGGCTCTGCATGGCTTCGCATAGGTCCGGCGCGTTTCGGAACTGGAGCCCGGTGTATGCGTTCAGGTGCTCGACCACCTTGAATCGGTACTGCGGGTGGGTGTTCATTCCCGTGCCCGCGGCGCTGCCGCCGATTCCAAGCTCTTCGAGCTCGTAGGCGGCGTGTTCCAGCCATCGTCGGGCGCGGCGCAAGGCGTTGGCATACGCCGTGAACTCCTGCCCAAGGCGGATCGGCACCGCGTCTTGCAGGTGGGTGCGTCCAGACTTGAGCACCTTGTCGAACTCCACTCCCTTGGCGGCAAAGGCGTCGATGGCTCGGTTGACGGCGGGGAACAAGTCCTCCATCATCAGCCGCGCCATGATGCGCATCGCGCTGGGGAAGGTGTCGTTGGTCGACTGCCCGTAGTTGGGATGGTCGTTGGGGTTCACCTTGGCGTACGTGCCGGGAGTACCGCCCAAGATCTCCTCCGCGCGGTTTGCCAGCACCTCGTTGGTGTTCATGTTGAACGAGGTTCCGGCCCCCATGTGGAACACGTCCACCGGGAACTGGTCGCGGAGTTTGCCGCCGAGGATGTCGTCCGCCGCTTGGACGATCGCGTGCCCAACTTCGGCGTCGAGGAGGCCCAAGTCGGTGTTCGCCTGGGTGCACGCCTTCTTGAGAAGGACGTACGCGTCGATCATTTTGGGATGCTCGGTGAGCCCGCTGATTTGGAAGAGTTGGCGGCTTCGCTCCGCCTGGCTGCCCCAGTACGCCTGGGCGGGGACCTTCACCTCGCCGAGGCTGTCCTTTTCGATTCGGAAGTCCATCGCGACTCCGAGTTTACTTGGGTTCGAGTCCAAAAAACGGGGGGCGAGCCGTGCGGCTCGCCCCCCGTTGGACGATCAGGCTCAGAGCTTCTCTTTCGCCTTGTCGATCAGGTTCGTTGCGGCTTCCTTGCCCTTGTCGACGATCTCGGTTGCCGTCTTCTCAACGTCTTCGCCGCTGATCTTGCCGTCGTCGTCGTGGTCGATGGCCCCCTTGGCTTTCTCGACGAGGCCGCCGACCGCCGCCTTCGTCTTGTCGAAGGCTTCCGTAGCGGTTTCCTTCAGATCGTCCGTTTCGACCTTGCCGTCGTGGTCCTTGTCCAAGGCCGTTTTCGCCTTGTCCACAAGCTCGTTGGCTTTCTCCTTTAGGTTGTCCAAGAAACTGGGATTGTCGGTCATAGCAACTTCTTCTTACGGGAGTTTTGCGGGGTTGGCTTCACTCCTCTGCAGTAACATTCGATTCCATGGACCTCACCCGACGAGACCTTCTGCGAGCCGGCGCCTTGGGGGCGGCAGGGCTGACGTTCGGCGTCGCCTTTGCTGCCGATGAGTTCGACACCGTCATCTTGCACGGGGACGTGATCGACCCGGAGAGCCGCACCCGACGCAAGCGGAACCTGGGCCTGCGTGGAGGGCGGATCGCTGCCATTTCGGAGAAGGAACTCCGCGGCAAGCGGACGATCGACGCTCGGGGATTGGTGGTCGCGCCAGGATTCATCGATCCGATCTCCCACGGCCAGGACATGGAGAACGACATTCTGCAGGCGTTCGACGGAGTCACTACAAAGCTGCAAATGGAGGTGGGCGTGCCCGAGCAAGACGCCTGGCACAAGCAGCAGGCGGGCAAGCGGTTGCTCAACTACGGTGCGGGATGCAGCCATACGCTCGCACGGTGGGAGGTCTTCGGGGATTTCAAGGCGTCGGAAACCGCCGTTGCCACGCCGGATCAGATTCGCAAGCTGGCCGCCATTCTCGAAAGGGAGCTTAAGAAGGGAGCCCTCGGAGTCGGCTTTGGGTTGGAGTACCAGCCTTCGAGTACCCGTTGGGAAGTGGTTGAGATGTTTCGCGTGGCGGGGCGCTACGGGGTCTCGTGCCATTGCCACACCCGGTACGGCACGTTGCTGGAAGAGCAGAACAACCTGACCGCGATCCAGGAAGTGCTTGCCGACGCTCTCATCCACGGCGCCGCCCTTCATGTTTGCCACGTGCCGAGCATGGCTTTGGGACAGACCGATAAGGCGCTCGCCCTTATCGAGCGCGCCCAAGCACGCGGGCTCGACGTCTCCTGCGACTTCTATCCGTACACGGCGTTCGCCACGGGCATCGAGACGGAAGTGTTCGCCGAGGGATGGCAGAAGCGCTTTGGCATGGATTACGGCGACTTGGAGTGGGCGGCGACGCACGAGCGGCTGACCCCCGAGACGTTCGAGCGGTATCGCGCCCAAGGCGGAACCGTCGTAGCGCACGGAATTCCGGAGACGGCTGTGCAAGCGGCGGTCAAGAGTAGGGCGACGATGCTGGGGAGCGACGGCAGCCTTGAGAAGGGTGTGGGCCATCCTCGCTCTTCGGGCACCTTCTCCCGCGTGCTGGGGCGCTACGTTCGCGAGTTGAAGCTGATCTCGCTCGAGGACGCGATAGCCAAGATGACGATCATGCCGGCGCGCCGATTCGAGAAGCGCTGTCCCGACTTCAGGCGCAAGGGCAGGATCTCCCCCGGGGCGGATGCGGACTTGGTCGTGTTCGATCCGGCGAAGGTTGCGGATCGGGCGACCTTCGAATCTCCGGGGCTCCATTCGACCGGGTTCGGTTGGGTCTTGGTCGGCGGGGTACCGGTAATCGCGCAGGGCAAACTGGTGGAAGGGAAGCGGCCGGGGCGCGGGCTTCGGGCACCTCAGACTCCGTAAGTTTGATGCAACTGCAACCCCCGTTTCGAGCGCCCGTAGGTACTCACGTAAGATGTTGGTAGGAGAATCATCATGAGCGACCGAATTTCTCGCAAACGCCTCGGGGCGGGCAAAGTGGCCGTCTTGGGCAGCGTCGTGGCGCTGGGCGCCCTGGCCTTTGGGGCCTACAAACTGTTCTTCCAGCGGCCGGGCGAGGCGGCGATCCAACTGATTCCCGCCGATGCCCAGTTCGTGGTCACCCTGGACACCAATCCTTCGGAGATGCAGGTGGCGACCTTTGACCGCATCTACGCGGCGTTAAAGCGTGAGGGGATCGCGGAGAAAGTCGACGAGGGCCTCACAGAATTGTTCAGCAAGTCTCCCGTCGGAAAGGAAATCCGACCTTTGGTGGCGACCAGCTTCGCCATGGCGCAGTTCAAGGCGGACGGGCAACAGGGCTTTGCCATGCTGACGGCGCTCAAGGACTCCGGAAAGGTCGCCGACATCCTCGCCAAAAACGGCTCGAAAGTTGGCGATCGCCCACCGATGTACAAAGTCGAAGAGGGGAACGCCTACTGTTCGGTCATTGGCGACTATCTGGCGGTTTCCGACCACCAGGAGCTGATCTCTCGCGTGGCGAGCCTCCAAGATCGAACGGGATCGGTGGCGGACCTCCCCGAGTATCAAACGGCGCGGGCAGCCCTGCCCCGGGATGCCAACCTCATGGTTTTCATTTCGCCCCAAGGCTTGGCGGAGATGCAGAAGAGCGTCGCCAACAAGTCCTTCTCGGGAGCAAGCTGGTTCGCCCTTGGGGCGACGGTGCGAGACGACGGCATCCTGTTCGACTACCGCAGCCCGTTGGATTCCAAAGCGACCGCCGCCCTGAAGGCGATGGCGCAAACCGCTGCCCTCGACCCCAAGCTGCTCAGCCGCTATCCCGCCGGAGCCTACGGCCTGTTGGCGTACTCCCAGCCTGCCCGGGCTTGGGCCGCGCTCACGGACGAAGCCAGGCAGAACAAGGATGCCTCCAAGGAGTTGGACAAGGGAGTCTCCGAGTTTGAGAAGGAGACCGGGCTCAGTGTCCAAGACGACATCGTACCGGCGTTCAACGGCGATGTTTCGGGAGCCGTCTACCCCGGACCAAGCGGGAAGGCGGAAGACCTCGACTTTGTCGTTATGGTCAGCGATGCCAACGGCGCAACGCCAGCGAGGCTCGCGGCTAAGGTCCGGGCACTTGTCGAGAAGAAGGCGGCCGAAAGCAAGGAAACGTTCAAGTTTGTCGAGACGAAGATCGGCGAAGCGACTCTGTGGGAGATCGATGAAGCGACGCGTGCTCGGCTATTCGATTCGGCCAGCAAGGGTCAAAGCAGCGGGCCGGTTCTCAAAGGGAAGACCCTGATCATGGCGCAGGTCGGCGGCGATATCCTCGTAACCTCCTCGCGAGCGTTGGTCAACCAGAGTCTTGAGCTGGCTCGGGGCGGCGGGCAAAGCCTCGCCTCCGATCCGGCCTTTGCCGGGATGACGACGCGAGTGGTCGAAGGGTCTCAAGCCAACCTCATGATTAGCCTCCGACGCATCCTCGACGTCATGCGGCCCCAGATCGAGGAGAGCATGAAGGGCGGACCGGTCAACGCGGATGATATCGTCTCGCTGTTCGGCGACCTCGGCACCGGGCTAGTTGGCAGTGCCAAGTTCGACGGCGACGTCATGCTGGGCAGTCTTTTCTTGCCGCTCGACTACGACCGAGCGATCACGCTCATCGGTAAGAGCATGAGAAACGAAAGCAAATCGCCGTCCGGCGGAACGCCCGTTGAGGAGCCGCCGATTACGAAGTAGCGTCGTTCTGCTCGCGGCTCATGGCGTTTACGCTGGCCTGGGCCGCGAGTTGCCCGGCAATCGCGCGAAACGCCTTCGCGTAAATGCTGTCCGGCTTGGAGATCAAGGCGGGCATGCCGTCGTCGCTCGAAGAGGAAATTTCCGGGTCCAAGGGCACCGAGCCTAGATAGGGCACTTCGAGTTGGCCGGCAAGGTCCTCGCCGCTAAGTCCCGAGAAGATGCGGGTGACCGTCTGGCAGTTCCCGCATACGAAACCCGCCATGTTCTCGATCACGCCGAGAATAGGGGCGTTGAGCCGGCGGAAGAGTTGAACTGATTTGCCCGCGATGTTCGCGGCGACATGGTGCGGCGTGGTGACGATTACGACGCCGGAGAGCGGCGCGAGTTGCGCGAGGGACATCGGCGCGTCGCCGGTGCCTGGTGGGAGGTCGACCAGCAGGTAGTCCAGATCGCCCCAATCGACGTCCGCAAGGAGCTGCTTGACGGTGGCCGCCACCATCGGACCGCGCCAAAGGACCGCCTGGCCGTCTTCCATCATGAAGCCGAGCGACATCATCTTGATGCCGAACCGCTCGATCGGGAGGATCTTGTTGTCGCGCACGAAGGGGCGCTCGCCGACCACTCCCATCATGAGGGGGATGCTGGGGCCGTAGACGTCGGCATCCATGAGGCCGACTCTCGCACCGCTTTGGGCCAAAGAAATCGCGAGGTTCACCGAAACCGTGCTCTTGCCCACCCCGCCTTTGCCGCTCGCGATGGCGATGCAGTGCTTCACACTCGGAATCAGGTCCTCGGGCTCGCTTCGCCGCTCGATCACCCGGGCGGTCATCTCGACCTCCACGCTCTCAACCCCGGGAATCGCCAACACGACTTCTTCCGCTTGGGACTTGAGCAGATCCTTGACCGGACATGCCGGCGTCGTGAGTTCGACCTTGAAGGAGACGTGTCCGCCTTCGATGGCAACATCCTTGACGAAGCCGAGAGTTACGATGTCGCGGTGAAGATCCGGGTCGTTGACGGCACGGAGTGCCGACAGCACGGCTTCGATGGAAAGCTGGCTCATAAGGAAGGGTGGGTAGGGTTGGCGATCCGCTCGAGAAGGGTGCGGACGGTGTACTCGCACTCCAAGGGGTGCCTGAGCGGAACGTCGAGACAAATTCGGTAGCGGTTTCGCCTGCCCTCGCGGAAGCGCACAAGCACACCGCCTCGCTCAAGCTCGGCGACGATTCGTTGCACGGCGCGCTCGGTGATGCCAACCTGGACCGCTACGTCCCGGAGGATCGATTCGGGGTTCCTGAGAAGGCAGATCAGGACGTGGGAGTGGTTGGTTAGAAAAGTCCAACTCGACGTCTCTTGGGCGTTGGGACCAGACCTTACGGGAGATGAAATAGTACTCATCGCGGCCGACTGGTGGAGGGTACCCGAGTCGAGGGCGGACGGGCCCGCCGAAATCGAGTGGATCGGCGGTCTTAAGTCGCCATCGGCTGGTGTAAAGTGGGGCATAAGGAGGTTTGAATGGCCAAGATCAAGCTCAAAGTCAACGGGGAGAGCCACGAACTCGACGTTCTGCCGGATATGCCCTTGCTGTGGGCGCTTCGCGACGTGCTGAAGCTGACGGGCGCGAAGTACGGATGTGGGGTGAGCGTGTGCGGGGCGTGCACGGTCCTGGTCGGAAACGAGGCGGTCCACAGTTGCGTGACTCCGGTCGGCGACTGCGTGGGCAAATCGATCACCACGATCGAGGGCCTCGGTAAGAACGGCCTCCATCCGCTCCAAAAGGCGTGGGTCGAACACGACGTCCCTCAGTGCGGCTATTGCCAAACCGGCCAAATCATGCGGGCGGCAGCGCTTTTGAAGGCCAAGCCGAAGCCGACCGACGCCGATATCGACAAGGCGATGTCCGATAACTTGTGTCGATGCGGCACGTACACGCGCATCCGCGCAGCGATCAAGGAGGCGACGAAATGATGGCCCCCGATCTTTCTCGACGACAGATTCTAAAGGTCAGCGCCGCCGCTGGCACTGGGTTGGTGCTTGGCGCGTGCGCTCCCGCCCGGATGCTCGGCGCGGGCCACGATCAGCCCGACAATCTCCAGAAGCAAGGTGCCCTTGAGCCGAACGTCTTCGTTGGCGTCGATGCTCAGGGTACGGTGACGGTCACCATTTCGAAGTCCGATATGGGACAGGGCGTGCGAACGTCTCTTGCCATGATCGCGGCGGAAGAGATGGATGCCGACTGGACCAAGGTCAAGGTCGTCCAGGCGAAAGCCGACGCCAAGTACCGCGGCCAAGGCACGGGAGGCAGCAGCAGCATCCGCTCCATGTACCGGCCGTTGCGCCAAGCAGGAGCAACGGCACGAGCGATGTTGGTGTCGGCGGCTGCGAAGAAGTGGGGCGTCGCCGAAAGCGATTGCCGCACGGAAGCGGGCTTCGTGATCAGCGGCACTCGTAAAGCCTCGTTCGGAGAGTTGGCGGTCGACGCATCGCGTCTGCCGGTGCCCGATACCAATGGGCTGACGCTAAAGGATCGATCTGGATTCAAGACGGTCGGCAAGGCGACTCGCCGGGTGGACAACACCGACGTGGTCACCGGAAAAGCGACTTACGGCCTTGATGTGCAGCTCCCCGGAATGCTCTATGCCGTGGTGGCAAAGCCGCCGTACTTCGGAGCCGATCTGAAGTCGGCTGACGAAGCCGCCGCCGCAAAGGTGCCGGGGGTCAAGAAGGTTGCTCGGATGGGCTCGTCGGTTGCGGTCATCGCGGAAAACACGTGGGCGGCGCTGCAAGGCAGGGAAGCGCTGAACGCCCAGTGGACGGCTGGCAGCCTGAACTCAGATAAGATCCGCGCCGACCTCATTGCGGCAATCGGTCCCCACGGAGACGCTCCCGCCGGGTCAAAGGTTGTGGAGGCTCAATACGAGCTCCCGCTCCTTGCCCACGCCACGATGGAACCGATGAACTGCGTCGCCCACGTTAAGGGCGATACGGTCGAGGTCTGGTGCGGAACTCAAGTGCCTGAGTCGGCGCAACAGGCGGCGGCTCGCGGCGCGGGCGTAGCAAACGCCATTGTGAACGTCACCATCCTTGGCGGCGGATTTGGGCGTCGACTCAACCCAGATTACGTTGGGGAGGCGGCGCGCATCGCCAGCATGGTCGATGCTCCCGTAAAGCTACTTTGGACCCGGGACGACGACATGAAGCACGACGTCTATCGCCCTTGCACCGTGCACTCGTTCAAGGGTGCCGTTGCCGATGGCAAGGCCGTGTTTTGGAGCCACCTGCTCTCGTCTGAGGGTGGCAACGGAACCACCCGAAGCGGGCGAGGCGCGGGCATCCCCTACTCTATTGAGGGCGCCACGATGGGTCAGGGAGGAGCCTCCCACGGTATCCCGCTCGGTGCTTGGCGCTCGGTGGAAAACACCTACATGGGGTTTGTCAACGAGTCGTTCATCGATGAGTTGGCGCACGCGGCAGGCGTTGATCCGCTGGCGTTCCGGCTCGCTCACGTCCGAAACGAACGCTTGAGGAAATGCCTTGAGGTGGCGGCTGAGAAGTCAGGTTGGGGCAAACCCATGCCCAAAGGTTCAGGCCGCGGCATTGCGTGCTTCGCCGGGTACGGCTCGTTCATCGCCCAAGTAGTGGAAGTGACGGTAACGAACGGCAACATCAAGGTTGACCGCGTAGTTGCGGCCGTGGATTGCGGTCTCGCCATCAACCCGCTCGGGGTCGAGGCGCAGGTGCAGGGAGCTTCGACGGACGGCCTCTCAACCGCGCTAAAGGCCGCGATCACCATTGAGGATGGAGGGGTGGCGCAGTCCACGTTCGCCGACTACGAATGGTTGACCATGGCGGAGGCTCCCCCGGTTGAGGTTCACATCATCGACAGTGGGAACGAGCCGGGCGGCATGGGTGAGGTGGGTTATCCCGCGACTTCCGCGGCGCTCGCCAACGCCCTCTTTGCCGCCACGGGAAGGCGGTTCCGCAAGCTGCCGATCGGTATGAAGGTGTAACTTTGCGCCAAGAACTTGCCGTGTTCCGGCAGTGGACGCGACCCTACGCCGTGGCCTGTGTGGTCAAGACGTGGGGTTCCGCTCCACGCCCGGTTGGCTCGCTGATGGGGGTGAGAGACGACGGGCTCATCGTTGGGTCTGTCAGCGGGGGTTGCGTTGAGGCAGACGTCGTGCGCGCCGCCCACGAGGTGGTCAAATACGGCGGACTACGGACCTTGCACTTTGCCTCCATCTCCGAGGAAGCGGTTTGGCAGGCTGGCCTTTCGTGTGGCGGCGAGATCGAAGTTGTGGTGTGGCGCCCCGACGGCGAGCCGGCGTGGCAGCGCCTGTTGAACGAAGAGGTCGGAAGTTACGTGCTCGACCTGTCGACTTCGCACGGCTCCTTCGTTGAGGATACGAATCTGGCATCTCAACCCGGGCGCATGGTCCTCTCCATGCGCCCGACCGAGCAGTTGCTGATCTTCGGCGCCGTGCATATTGCCATTCCGTTGGTGTCGTTTGCCCGGGCGCTCGGCTTTCGCACCGTCGTCATCGATCCGCGCTCGGCGTTTGCCAAGCCGGAACGGTTCGCAGAGCCCCCTGACGAGCTGTTGGCGCTGTGGCCGGACGAGGCGTTCGCGAATGTGCCGGTTACGTCGGAGACCTATGCGGTGATGCTAAGCCACGAGCCCAGAATCGACACCGAGGCGCTGCGGCGGCTGCTAAGATCGCCCGCTTGCTATCTAGGAGCTTTGGGTAGCCGCAAGACGCAGGAGGCGCGAAAGGCGGAACTGCTCGCCGAGGGCTTTTCCGAGGAAGAGATCGGCCGAATCCAAGGGCCGGTGGGGTTGAACATCGGCGCGGTGACGCCCGAAGAGATCGCCTTGAGCATCGCCGCCCAGTTGGTCGAGGCGCGTCGGCGTCAATGAATGTCCGTGCCATCGTGCTGGCGGCGGGCCAAGGGTCGAGGTTCGGCTCCGCCAAACCTGCCGTCCCGTTTCGCGGTTCGACCCTTCTTCAGAGGGTTATCGAGTCGATTCCCGTCAAAGACCTTATCGTGGTGGGCACGGAAGCCAACTTGGAGGGAACCAGGATGGGCATTGGCGCACGGGTTGTGCTGAACCCGGAACCGAGCCGCGGAATGGGTTACTCGATTGCTCTCGGCGTGAGAGAAGCGGCAGGTGAGGACGTCGTTCTCATCGCCCTTGGCGACATGCCTCTCGTCCCTCGCTTCCATTTCGAAGCACTGATCGCGGCAATACGGACTCCTCGAGACATAGCCGCAACACGGCCCGAAGGCGAAACGCGCCTCATGGTGCCCGCCGCGTTTGGATCGGAGCACTTTGAGGCGCTATCAGAGCTTGATGGGGACCAAGGGGCACGTCACCTCTTTGGTCCCGGCACAATGCCGATCGAAGTAGACGGTCGTTTCCTCGTCGATATCGACCGGCCGGAAGACCTGGACTTCGATTGACCTACTCCCACTCGATGGTGGCAGGCGGCTTGCTGGTCAAATCGTAGAGAACCCGGTTGACTCCCTCGACCTCGTTTACGATCCGCGTCGCAATGTGCTCCAACGCTTCGAACGGGATTTTCACGGCGCGAGCCGTCATGGCGTCTTCGCTCTCCACTGCTCGGAGGACGATGGGATGCTCGTAGGTTCGCTCATCACCCATCACGCCCACGCTGCGGACGTCGAGAAGGGCGGCGTAGCTTTGCCAGATGCCCTTGTGCAACCCTCGCTCCCGTAGTTCCGATCGGAAGATCCAGTCCGCATCCTGCACGCATTTCACGCGTTCGCGGGTCACCTCGCCGAGGATTCGCACCGCCAAGCCCGGGCCAGGGAAGGGCTCACGGTCCACCATGTCGTCCGGCAGGCCGAGCCGACGGCCGACTTCACGAACCTCGTCCTTGAAAAGCCAGCGGAGCGGTTCGACCAACTCCAACTTCATCCAATCGGGCAGACCGCCGACATTGTGGTGGGTCTTGATCTTGGCGGCCGTCGGAGACCCGCTCTCGATCACGTCGGGATAGAGCGTTCCTTGGGCAAGGAAGTCGCAACCCTGCAGCTCGTTGGCATGGTCTTCGAACACGCGAACGAAGTTCTCTCCGATCGCCTTTCGCTTCTGCTCAGGGTCGGTGACGCCGGAAAGGGCGCCGAAGAAGCGGTCCTTCTCATCAAAGGCGTGGAGGTTGCCGTGGAAGTGTTGGCCGAAAGTCTCGATGACCTGCTCGGCCTCGCCTTTGCGGAGAAGCCCGTGATCGACGAACACGCACATGGCGCGATCGCCGATCGCCCTGATGAGGAGTGCGGCCATGACGCTGGAGTCGACGCCACCGGAAACGGCGCAGAGCACTTTCTTGTCGCCGACTTGTTTACGGATCGCGGCAACCGTTTCATCGATGAAGCTCTCGCTCGTCCAGTCTCCGATCAAGCCCGCCTTGTCGAAGAGGAACCGTCGCAGAATCGTCTTCCCGTCTTTGGTGTGGGTCACCTCGGGGTGGAACTGGACCCCGTACTGTCTAGCCGCGTCGTTGTCGAACGAGGCGATAGGGCAACTGTCGGTGCCCGTCGTGACGATGAATCCCGGCGGCGGTGCTAGCACTTGGTCGCCGTGGCTCATCCAGACCTGCGGGTCAGACAGGTCCGCGGCAAGGGCGCCGGGGATCTCGTTCACTGGTCGGATGGTCCTGAAACCGTACTCTTTGGCGTCGGCGTGCTCAACCCTGCCGCCTAAGCGATGTCCCATGAGCTGCATCCCGTAGCAAATGCCCAAGGTGGGGATGCCCTCAAGGACCTTGAAGTCGATGGTGGGAGCGCCAGACTCCAGCACGCTTCGGGGACCACCGCTGAGGATGACCGCGGCTGGCTTATCAGCGGCGATTCGCTCTGCCGCCGAAGTCCAGGGGATCATCTCGCTGTACACGCCGAACTCGCGAACTCGGCGCACGATCAACTGGGTGTACTGGCCGCCGAAATCGATGACATAGAGCTTTTGGTGCGCCACGGAACCTTGATTATGGATCACCGGCAGGTTCCGATGGATAATGGGGTTACACCATGTGTGCAGCCAGCCTCAACGCCCTTGCGGAAGCCCGGAATCTCCCGGCTTGGGACTCGTGGTCTCACCGCTCGGGCTACTTCAAATTGCCGATGACGAGCGAAGCCGTGGAGTTCTACAAGGATCAAGGCTTCTTAGTGGTGGAGGACGCGCTCACGGCCGACGAAGTTGAGGCTCTCCGGAAGGAGGCAACGGCGATTTGCGCCGGGAAGCGGGGAATGGTTCACGGATTGCCGACGGTGGACACGGACGACGAAACCGAGCTGCTGCGGCGGGTCCTGTGCGTGCATTTCCCCCACCAGATCAGCCCGCTCATCATGGACGCGCTCGCCCATCCTTCGATGGTGGAAGTACTCACCAAAATCATCGGGCCGAATGTGAAGTGCATGCAGTCAATGCTATTCATCAAATCGGCAGGGAAGCCGGGCCAGGCTTGGCATCAAGACGAGGTTTACATTCCCACGCGCGATCGTTCTCTTACGGGAGGTTGGATCGCCTTGGACGACGCCACGGTCGAGAACGGGTGCCTTTGGGTGTTGCCTGGGTCGCACCGCAATGGCGTGATGTACTTCCAAGAATGGCATGGTGACCCGCGCTTCGACTGCGCTTTGGAGGCCAGAAACTTCCCGTGGTCGAACGACGAGGCGGTGCCGGTCGAGGTGAAGGCGGGTTCCATCGTCTTCTTCAACGGCTACCTGCTTCACCGGTCGTTGCCGAACTACGCATCGGCAGGTTATCGCCGCTCGCTGGTGAACCACTACATGAGCTCGGAGTCCCTGCTGCCGTGGTATTGGGGTGAAGGCGTCCCCGGCTCGGTGGCATCGCTCGACAACCGCAATGTGATTCAGATCGCAGGGGTAGACCCCTACGCTTACCGCGGGACCGAAAGCACCTTCATGGCTCACGTGAGGCCGGACGGTAAGGGCGGCTGCGGCAACAATGAGTACAACACGGGCGATGTCGAGGAATGATCCTGGCGGCGGCGCTCGGCCTTGTTTTCCGTCCAAGTCTTGACGACGACCTGGGGTACCTGCGCCAGGTTGCCCGAGAGGTTGTCGGTGCGTCTCGAGTCGACCGCGAAGCTTCGATTCCCGGAGTGGGCAAGAACCAAACGGGATTCGTGCTTCGGGTCCCGGGCGGCACCCAAACCTACTATCCGGCCTTTTGGATTCGCGACGCGGCCATGATGCTGGGCGCCGACCTCGTCCCTGCCGACGAGGTGGAGGGCTGGATTCGTCTCGTTGCCTCGACGCAACCTGATCGCGCGATCGACTTTCCCCACGGCCTTCACATCCCGCCGCGCAGTATCCCGGACCACGTCACGCTTCGGGGCGAGGCTTGCTGGTTTCCCGGAGCCTACGCGGATCAGGGCGTTGGCGACTTCGGCTTTCTCCCGCCGGCGGACGACGCCTTCTACTTCATCCAAATGGTGGACGAGCATTGCCGGCTGACCGGGCGCCCTCCCGCCTGGTCTGTAGGCAAGCGCACGGCTCTTGAGGCGGCGGTTGACGCCTTTGACTCGGTTGAGGTTGAGGACTCCAGCCAACTCGTGGTCGGAAGTAGCGAGCCGGGAAAGGGAAGGGTTGACTGGGGATTCTGCGATTCGATCACCAAGACGGGCAAGTTCCTCATGCCTTCGTTGCTGCGTTGGCAGGCGGCACGCCGACTAGCCCAGCTTTGCGAGCGGGCTGGAGATGCCGCAAGGGCGGCTCGGTTTCGGTCGCTGTCCGTGCAAATCACGGAGTCGCTCGCGGACACTTTCTGGGTTCCCGGCCACAAGCTCCTGATTTCGGCAACCGGCATCGGAAGGAAGGACGACGTGTGGGCATCCGCCTTCGCGGTGGCGATAGGCGCTTTGCCGAAGGCGGTCGAACGGGTCGTTTCTCAGAACCTGGTTGAACTCTGCATAGCCGGGGGAACCGTGAGGGAGGGTCAGGTTCGACATCTCCCGCCTACGGGCGACTTTGGCGGATATTGGGAGCAAGCCAAGAGCGGTCGGGACACGTATCAGAACGGGGGCTTTTGGGCGACGCCCTTGGGTTGGCTCGCCGTAGCGGTGTCGAAAGTCGACCAGAATGCGGCGCACCAGCTGGTTCAGGACTTTGTCGCCCACGTCAGGCGCGAGCGCGCCCAAGGGGCGCCTTTCGAATGGACCAACCCGGCGACCGGCGCCCGCGCAAACGGAAACTACGGCTCTTCCGCCGGACTGGTCTATATCGTTCTGCGAGACGCCGGTTGGTACCGCAAGCTAGAAGCCCGGTAGATACTCCGCCTCGGCCTCGAACATCCGCCGAGTCATCTCTCTGATCTCGGCTGGGCAGCAGACGGCTGACGTAAGCGGGTCCAGCATCAACGCTTGTGCCGCAAGCTCGCGATCCTTATAGATACAGGCATCTGCGGCAAGATCGAACATGCGCATGTTCGAGTCGCAGATCGCCGCCATCGCCTTGGGCAGCCTGCCGAACCGCGTGGGTTGCACGCCGTTGTGGTTGACCAGACACGCGACCTCGACGCAGCCATCCTGAGGCAGATTCTCGATGCAACCCTCATTCATCACGTTGCCGTGGATCACGTACGGTTGGTTCTTCTCGATCGCCTCGATGATCCATGCACCGTACTCCCATGACCGCTGCCAATCGATGGCGTCCTCGCCCGAGATCAGCCGCTCCCTCTTGGCGTCCTGCTCCTCACGCCAGCGCGGCCAGTTGTTCGCGTAGAAGCTCTCTTCACCCCGGTAGCCCGTGTCGGTGTACTTTTCCAGCAGGTCCTTGCGCTTGCGATAGTAGGGAAGGTACTCGCTGAGATGGCCGCTGGACTCGGTGATGAACGCCCCGAAGTTCAGCATCATGTCGCTCCGCACGGGTTCCGCCTTGGCAAACTCGCTCTCGCGGTCTTGGGCTTGCGCCATCAGGTTGGGATAGAGAGAGCCGTCGGGTCCGTTGAACTCGGTGAACCAGGCGAGGTGGTTGATCCCCGCGCACTTCCACTGGACCTGCTCGTAATCGGTGCCGGCGAACTTGGCGAGCATCCGACTGGTGCCTTGCACGCTGTGGCAAAGCCCGACCGTTTGCATGAGACTGGTCCGGCCCGCGGCAAGGCACATGATGTTCATCGGGTTCGTGTAGTTTAGGGCGAGGGCGTTCGGGCACTCGCGCTCGGCGTCGGCAAGGATGTCGAGGTAGACCGGCACCGTTCGCAGGGCCTTGAAGAGGCCGCCCGGCCCGATGGTGTCGCCGATGTTCTGGCTGACTCCGAACTCCAGCGGAATGTCGTTGTCGTGCCTCACGCATTCGACCCCGGACACCTCGATGCTGTTCACGATGTAGTCGGTGCCGTGAAGGACCTCGTTCCGGTCCGTGGTCGCCACGACCGTCCACGGTTGGCCCGACTCCTCTACCACCTTGCGCATCAGCCGCTCGGCCAGACGCAGGCGTCGCTCGTCCACATCAACCAGGCGCAACTCGCCGCCTTGTGAGCCGGGAATGAGAACAACGTCCTTAAGAATCGCGTAGGTAAAGAAACTGCCGGCGCCAACCATGGTGACGGTGAGCGGTCGCGGCATGTCGCCCGGAAGGCCAAGGGATGAAACGGGTTGGGTGTGGTCGGCGTGAGCCATCGTCGTCTCAAGTATGGCGGCAGAGAACCGAAAGCCGCATAATAGAGAGGGAGTAGCAAATGGCTGAATCGAACCAGATCGTACTGCTGATCGAGGACAACGTCGATGACGAGAGGTTGACCCTCCGCGCCCTGCGGAAGAACAACATCATGAACGAGGTGATCGTCGCGTACGACGGCGAGCAGGCCCTCCAGATGTTGATGGACGAATCGTCTGCTCTCCCCGCGCTGATCGTTCTGGACCTCAAGCTGCCGAAGCTGAGCGGGTTCGAAGTGCTCGAGAGGATCCGCCACACGCCGCGCATGGCACTGGTGCCGACGGTGGTCCTCACGACGTCGGACGATCGGGACCAGATCGAGAAGGCGTATCAGCTGGGCGCGAACAGCTTCATCCGAAAGCCGACGGACCCGTCCGAGTTCTCTGAGATGGTCCTTCAGCTGGCCATGTACTGGCTTCTTTTGAACCGCGGCCCCAAACGTAGCTGAATCCGCTTGACGTGGGCGCGTGCGGGGTGTATACTACTGGCTCCTACGCGGGTGTAGCTCAGTGGTTAGAGCGCCGGCCTGTCACGCCGGAGGCCGCGGGTTCAAGTCCCGTCATCCGCGCCATTTCCTCTGGCATTCTCAGCTTGTGAGGCGCCAGGGCGACCTATGCCGCGGTAGCTCAGTTGGTAGAGCAAAGGACTGAAAATCCTTGGGTCGCCGGTTCGAGTCCGGCCTGCGGCACCACCTCCCCCTCCTTAAGGTTTGATGCATCGCGATGCGATTTGTGCCGCCCACTCGTCCGTATCGGAAAGCGTGGCTCAGACTCGCGGCGACCGCCGGTCGTCCGATTTTCGCCGAATCTTTCGGCGGGGCTTGACATTGTCGAGGCGCTCTGGTATCATCTCCCTTTGCCGCTGGTCCAAAAGACCGCCGGCCCGCGACCGAGCTCTTTGACAGTCGTATATTGTGTTGAACTGCGAAAGCATACTGAGCAATCGTATTAAATGTTGCTTAATGAGAAGCTTTTAAGGGTGTGCGACGAATGCCTAGGGACAAGTTGCCGAAGAAGGACGCGTAAGCGGCGAAACGCTCCGGGGAGCTGCACAGAAGTGTTGATCCGGAGATATCCGAATGGGGAAACCCGGCCGAAGTAATGTTCGGTCACCCATCGCTGAATACATAGGCGGTGTGGAGGGAACCTGGTGAACTGAAACATCTAAGTAACCAGAGGAAAAGAAATCGAAGAGATTCCGTAAGTAGCGGCGAGCGAAAGCGGAAGAGCCCAAACCAGTCGGCTTGCCGGCTGGGGTTGTAGGGCCACCATAACCTTTCTCAAATCGAGCCCTCGAGGCTGGATTTGTGGAAGGTTAAACGAAGATCGGGTGTTGATTAATAGAAGAGAGTTGGAAAGCTCCGCCATAGAGGGTGATAGCCCCGTATTCTAAAGTCAATCCGAATTCTAGGTGGTACCTGAGTAGCGCGGATCACGAGGAATTCCGCGTGAACCTGCCCGGACCACCGGGTAAGGCTAAACACGACTTGTCACCGATAGTGCATCCAGTACCGTGAGGGAAAGGTGAAAAGAACCCCGGGAGGGGAGTGAAATAGAACCTGAAATCGCACAACCCGCAAACAGTCAGAGCGCTATGACGGAGCAATCCGTAAGGCGTTATGGCGTGCCTTTTGCAGAATGAGCCTGCGAGTTACTAGTATTGGCAAGGTTAAGCGTCTCAGACGCGGAGCCGGAGAGAAATCGAGTCCGAATAGGGCGTCAAGTCAGTATTAGTAGACCCGAAACTGCGTGATCTAGCCATGGCCAGGCTGAAGTGGTGGTAACACATCATGGAGGGCCGAACTCATAGACGTTGAAAAGTCTCGGGATGAGCTGTGGTTAGTCCGGTGAAATGCCAATCGAACGCAGAGATAGCTGGTTCTCCCCGAAATGCATTGAGGTGCAGCGTTACGCGTTGTTTATAGGGGGTAGAGCACTGAATGGGCTAGGGGCCCTACCAGGTTACCGAACCCAACCAAACTCCGAATACCTATATAACTAGCGTAGCAGTGAGACGGTGAAGGCTAAGCTCCATCGTCAAAAGGAGAATAGTCCAGATCGACAGCTAAGGGCCCTAAACGTGGACTAAGTGTGAAACGATGTGAGATCGCGTAAACAGCCAGGAGGTTGGCTTGGAAGCAGCCACCCTTTAAAAAGTGCGTAATAGCTTACTGGCCGAATGTGATCTTGCGCGGATAATGTAAGGGGGCTAAAGTCCACTCCCGAAGCTTCGGGATCCACGTAAGTGGATCGGTAGGGGAGCGTTGTGTATGCAGTGAAGCTAGAGCGTAAGCACTGGTGGAGCGTACACAAGTGAGAATGCAGGCATGAGTAGCGATTAGACAGGTGAGAATCCTGTCCGCCGAAAACCTAAGGTTTCTCCGGCTATGTTCGTCAGACGGAGGTTAGGCGGTACCTAAGGTGAGGCCAGAAGGCGTAACCGATGGACATCCGGTTGATATTCCGGACCCAGTGCACGGGCAATGGGAGGACGCTTCTTGATATCCAATCCCGCACCGTTGGTTGTTGCGGGCTAGGCATAGGCTGGGCCAGCTGAGAGGTTGGCATAAAGGCCGAAGCCGGGGAAGGGATCCCTTCGGGGTGAACGAACTTGGATTGAAGGGGGCCTAGAAAAGTCCCACAGCTATACCGTGTATCTGACCGTACTGCAAACCGACACAGGTAGGTGAGTCGAGGAGACTAAGGCGTTCGAGAGAACTCTCGTTAAGGAACTAGGCAAAACGACCCCGTAAGTTAGCAATAAGGGGTGCCCCGCAAGGGGCCGCAGCAAAGCAGCCCAGGCGACTGTTTACCAAAAACACAGGTCTCTGCTAAGGTGAAAACCGATGTATAGGGGCTGACGCCTGCCCAATGCCAGTAGGTTAACAGGAGGTGTTAGCGCAAGCGAAGCACTGAATCGAAGCCCTGGTGAATGGCGGCCGTAACTCTAACGGTCCTAAGGTAGCGAAATTCCTTGTCGGCTAAATACCGACCCGCATGAAAGGCGTAACGACTTGGGCACTGTCTCAACGAGAAGCTCGGTGAAAATGTAGCACCCGTGAAGATGCGGGTTACGCGCAGTAGGACGGAAAGACCCCGTGGAGCTTTACTACACCTTAAGATTGTGAGTTGGTTATGCATGTAGAGCGTAGGTGGGAGCGTCAGCGCCAATGGAACACCACCCTTGTATAGCTGGTTCACTAACCGGGCCCATCATCTGGGTTCGAGACAATCTTAGGCGGGTAGTTTGACTGGGGCGGTCGCCTCCAAAAAGGTAACGGAGGCGCCTAAAGTTGCACTCAGGCTGGTTGGAAATCAGCCGTCGAGCGTATAGGTATACAGTGCGATTGACTGCGAGACAAACAAGTCGAGCAGGGACGAAAGTCGAGCTAAGTGACCCTCTGGTGGTGCGTGGGCACGCCAGGGTTCAACGGATAAAAGCTACCCCGGGGATAACAGGCTGATCTTGCCCGAGCGCTCACAGCGACGGCATGGTTTGGCACCTCGATGTCGGCTCGTCACATCCTGGGGCTGTACACGGTCCCAAGGGTTCCGGAGTTCACGGATTAAAGTGGCACGCGAGCTGGGTTCAGAACGGCGTGAGCCAGTTCGGTCCCTATCCACTGTGCGCGCAGGAAATTTGAGGGGAGTCGCTCTTAGTACGAGAGGACCGGAGTGAACTGACCTCTGGTGTACCAGTTGTGCCGCCAGGCGCAGACGCTGGGTAGCCACGTCGGGCAGGGATAAGCGCTGAAAGCATCTAAGCGCCAAGCCCACCCCAAGATTAGATTTCCCATCATATGAGTAAGGCCCCTGGAAGACCACCAGGTGATAGGCCGCAGGTGGAAGTGCAGCAATGCATGCAGCTAAGCGGTACTAATCGGCCGAGGGCTTCAATAAGCAACATTTAATACGGACTGCTTAGTAAGCCTCCAGTTCAACACATGTACGACTATCAAAGCGCTTGAGGCGCTGCATCCGATTTCTATTCGGGTGGCCATGGCGAGAGGGAAACACCCGTTCCCATCCCGAACACGGCAGTTAAGCCTCTCAGCGGCGGAAGTACTTGGCCCGCAAGGGTCCGGGAGATATGCGCGCTGCCCGGATAGTTAACTTTTCGAGCCCCAGCCAAAAGCTGGGGCTTTTTCTTTTGCCGAGGCGACGGCGCGGGTAAAACCGAAGACAGCCCTATGAAGATCGGCATCTTTACCGCGTTGTTCGGCGACAAGTCGCTTGACGACACTCTCGACATCGTCAAGGCTGAAGGCATCCAAGCCGTGGAGTTTGGGGTCGGAGCCTATCCTGGAGCTGCCCACCTCGATGTGGACGCGCTTCTGAGCAGCAAGGCGGCACGGGACGAGCTGCAGAGGAAGGTATCTGACCGTGGTCTGATCATCAGCGCCCTCAGCTGCCACGGTAATCCCCTGCACCCTAACGCCACAATCGCCAAGGAGCACCACGAGGCGTTCCGGAAAGGGGTAGAGCTTGCCGACGCCCTCGACGTTCGGTGCGTGAACGGCTTCAGCGGTTGTCCTGGCGATCATGAAGGCGCAATCAACCCGAACTGGGTGACCTGTGCCTGGCCCGACGAGTTCCGTGCGGTGCTGGACTGGCAATGGGCCAACAAGGTCGTCCCGTATTGGAAGGAGCAGCACACCCATCTCGAGCGCCACAAGGTGAACTTCTGCATCGAAATGCACCCGGGGTTCGTTTGTTACTCGAACGATACGCTCCTTAAGCTCCGGAACGCCGTAGGCCCGAGGATTGGCGCCAACTTCGACCCATCCCACCTGTGGTGGCAGGGGATTGACCCGATCGCCGCGGTCCGAGAGCTTGGGGCAGAGGGTGCTCTGTTCCACGTGCACGCCAAGGACACCCGTATCGACCCCTATAACGCCGGCAGGAACGGCAACCTGGACACAAAGAGCTACGGAGACATCCTAAACCGCTCTTGGGTCTTCCGGAGCGTTGGGTTTGGGCACGGCATCGAATGGTGGAAGGACTTTGTATCGAACCTGCGAATGGTTGGATACGACTTCGTCCTCAGTATCGAGCACGAAGACGGGCTGATGTCCTCGATGGAGGGCCTCCGCAAGGCACTCGGTGTCCTGAAGGACGCCGTTATCTCTGAGAGCGCCGGACCCATGTTCTGGGCAAAGGACTAGGATCTCACAAGCAAGAAGGGCCTTCCGCTTTTGCGGAAGGCCCTTTTCCATTGTTAATGGTTGCGCAGAGTTACGAGCTTAGCTTCGCTTTCGTCGGATCAGGACCAAAGCGCCGAGTCCGAGAGCCGCGATGGTGCCGGGCTCGGGGACGCAGGCGTTCATGGCGACCTCGTTGATGGCGAAGTCGTCGAGGGCGCCGCTGGCTCCCTGCACCTGGTACGTGATCTTGGCGATGTTGAACGCGTTGCTGGCGACGCCCACGAAGATCGCGGAGCCGTCGTTGTTCGAGTTCGAGTTGCCGTTAACCTGGAACGATCCCATCGAGACGCCGAAGCCGTCGAAGGCTTCGATCGTGGCCGTGAACGGCCCGAAGAAGTCGTCTTGGATGTTCGCGCCCACCGCCTGCACGTAGCTGGCGAAGCGGATGGTCGTCACGCCGGGAGACTTGGTCCAAAGGAGCCGGTCGTCCTGCGTGAAGTTGCCCGCCCAACCGCCGGTCCACTGGTCGCGTCGCTCGAACGCCGCGGTGGCGGTCGTGCTGGCGCGGAAGCGGAGTCCGTAGGTCGAAGTGACGCCGTTGATCGGGGTGCCGAGCGACGTGAACGCCGCGCCGAACTGGCCCCAGTCGATGGTGTCGGTCGCGCCGATGCCTGCCCGAGTGGTCACGAGGGTCAACGCATTCGCGCTAACCGCCGCAACCGCCAAGCCGGCCAAAGTCAGAATTCGAGTTACCTTCATCTTTCTATGTCCTCTCCTTAGTCGTTACTTGCTTCGCTTGCGGCGAATCAAAGCGATGGCGCCGAGGCCAAGGGCAGCGATGGTACCGGGCTCGGGAACGCACGCGTTCATCGAGACCTCGTTCAACGCGAAGTCGTTGCCGGTCTGTCCGGCATCGACCGTGTAGACGATCCGGGCGATGTCGTGGGCGTTGCTCTCGACGCCGAGGAACGCGGCCGAGCCGTCGTTGTTCGCCGTAGAGTTCGAGTTGATCGTGAACGAGCCGAGCGAGTCGCCAAGGCCGTCGAAGGCCTCGATGGTCGCCGTGAACGCTCCGAACTGGTCGCGCTGGATTTGGGCGCCGACCGCCTTCAGCGTATAGCCGAAGATCAGTTCGAAGCCGCGTCCGCCCTGGGTCCACATGAGCTTGTCGCCCTGCGTGAAGTCGCCAGCCCAGCCGCCGGTCCATTGGTCGCGTCGCTCGAAGCCGTTGCCGTCGGTGATCATGAACGGCATGTTGTAAACGCTGCTCGTTCCCATGGATCCGTCGACGACGCCGGTGAACGGAGCGCCGAACTGGCCCCAGTCGATGCTGTCGTTGGCGTTGATGTTGGCGCGGTTGGTCACGAGGGTCAACGCGTTCGCGCTAACCGCCGCAACCGCTAGACCCGCCAAAGTCAGAAGTCGCAAAGTCTTCATATCCACCTTCCTTTTCAAAGTCTCTCAAGTACGATACTGAGCCCGGCCAACGCCAGACACTCTGCGCACCCACTCAAGGACGCTTTAAGTATAAGGCAACTTCGCGCCAAATGGGAAGATCAAAATACGGGTTCTTTGAAAAAAGCGGGGCGAGTCCGGCATATTTGCCAGACTCGCCCCCTGAGTCTTCGACTCGGGTCTGCCGACTACTTGCTTCGCTTGCGGCGAATCAAAGCGATGGCGCCGAGGCCAAGGGCAGCGATGGTGCCGGGCTCGGGAACGCACGCGTTCATCGAGACCTCGTTCAACGCGAAGTCGTTGCCGGTCTGTCCGGCATCGACCGTGTAGACGATCCGGGCGATGTCGTGGGCGTTGCTCTCGACGCCGAGGAACGCGGCCGAGCCGTCGTTGTTCGCCGTAGAGTTCGAGTTGATCGTGAACGAGCCGAGCGAGTCGCCAAGGCCGTCGAAGGCCTCGATGGTCGCCGTGAACGCTCCGAACTGGTCGCGCTGGATTTGGGCGCCGACCGCCTTCAGCGTATAGCCGAAGATCAGTTCGAAGCCGCGTCCGCCCTGGGTCCACATGAGCTTGTCGCCCTGCGTGAAGTCGCCAGCCCAGCCGCCGGTCCATTGGTCGCGTCGCTCGAAGCCGTTGCCGTCGGTGATCATGAACGGCATGTTGTAAACGCTGCTCGTTCCCATGGATCCGTCGACGACGCCGGTGAACGGAGCGCCGAACTGGCCCCAGTCGATGCTGTCGTTGGCGTTGATGTTGGCGCGGTTGGTCACGAGGGTCAACGCGTTCGCGCTAACCGCCGCAACCGCCAAGCCGGCCAGAGTAAGAATTCGTGTTACCTTCATCTTTCTATGTCCTCTCCTTAGTCGTTACTTGCTTCGCTTGCGGCGAATCAAAGCGATGGCGCCCAGTCCGAGAGCCGCGATGGTGCCGGGCTCGGGGACGCAGGCGTTCATGGCGACCTCGTTGATGGCGAAGTCGTCGAGGGCGCCGCTGGCTCCCTGCACCTGGTACGTGATCTTGGCGATGTTGAACGCGTTGCTGGCGACGCCCACGAAGATCGCGGAGCCGTCGTTGTTCGAGTTCGAGTTGCCGTTAACCTGGAACGATCCCATCGAGACGCCGAAGCCGTCGAAGGCTTCGATCGTGGCCGTGAACGGCCCGAAGAAGTCGTCTTGGATGTTCGCGCCCACCGCCTGCACGTAGCTGGCGAAGCGGATGGTCGTCACGCCGGGGGACTTGGTCCACAGGAGCTCGTCGCCCTGCGTGAAGTTGCCCGCCCAGCCGCCGGTCCACTGGTCGCGTCGCTCGAACGCCGCGGTGGCGGTCGTGCTGGCGCGGAAGCGGAGCCCGTAGGTCGAAGTGACGCCGTTGATCGGGGTGCCGAGCGACGTGAACGCCGCGCCGAACTGGCCCCAATCGATGGTGTCGGTCGCGCCGATGCCTGCCCGAGTGGTCACGAGGGTCAACGCGTTCGCGCTAACCGCCGCAACCGCCAAGCCGGCCAAAGTCAGAAGTCTAAAAGTCTTCATATCCACCTTCCTTTTCAATGCCCAAACTCGAGGGACTCCAAATACAGCCCTCCCTAAGACAGGCTGATCACAGTCTAACCCGAGTGTTGTCGAAACGTACTTGCCAAATTTACCTGACTTGCTGCAACCCTCTTGCATAGCTTGAGGTTGGGCAACCCTCAGGCTCCTCTCGGTATACTGCTCCCTTATCCTTGATACCTGGGAGTCGAACGACTTTGCGTTCCAATAGATTTCTCTTTCTCTTCATCGTCCTCGGTCTGGCTGCCCTTTCTGGCTTCCTGTACACCCAACGGCCCTTCAAGTACGGGCTTGACGTACGGGGCGGCGTGCGGTTCACGTTCGAAATGGACGCTTCTAAGCTCACGCCTGAGCAGAAGCAGAACATGGCTCAGGTGAAGGCGAACCTCGCCAACATCTTGGAAAAGCGTATTTCGGGCGCTCTTGCCGTCGCCGAAGGCACCGTGCAGGTTAAGGAACCGACCGGCGCTCCGCCTCAGTTCATCGTCGAACTCCCGGGGCAGACCGACATCGAGAAAGCGCGCGGTGTACTTTCGACCACCGCTAGTATCGAGTGGTACCACGCCAAGAACATCACCACCGAGGCGGTGCCGTACCGGCCGTATGAGGAAGGCGCGAAGGAGTCCGAGGGTGGGAACCCAGTCGTCACCTTCCGAAAGAAGAACGACCCCAACGCCAAGGACATTGGACCCAAGGACCCCGAGTACCAGGAGATCATCAAGGGTTGGACCCTGATCCTTAAGGGTGACGAACTGGCGAAGGCCGACGCCCAGCCCACCGGCACGGGCTACATCCCGTCCATGACGTTTAGCGCCTCAGGCGCGAGCAAGATGGAAGCCTGGACCCGCGCCAACCAGTACCGCGGCGAAAAGTTGGCGGCGGTTCTCGATGGCGTCGTCCTCAGCATCGCGCCTCTCCAAAAGGGAGCCATCATCCGCGAGCAAGGCGTGATCCAAGGTCAGTTCGAGACCGACTACGTGCGCAACTTGGTTAACCTGCTCAACTCGGGCGCACTGCCGGTCTCCCTGAAAGAGCTTAGCTCCGCCAAGGTTGACCCCACGATTGGTCAAGAAGCGCTTCAAAAGATCCTGTTCGCCGGCTACATCAGCTTCGGCATCATCGCCCTGTTCCTGCTGGTCTACTACGTGTTCCCAGGGTTTGTCGCGACGATCGCTCTGCTCCTTTACATCTTGTTCTCGCTCTCCGTTCTCAAGCTGATCGGAGCAACGTTCTCGCTAGCAGCCATCGCCGGCTTCATCCTGTCGGTGGGCATGGCCGTCGACGCCAACATTCTGGTCTTCGAGCGGGTTAAAGAGGAGTTGCGCGAAGGCGTCCCGTTGATGCGGGCCATCGAGCTCGGCTTCCGCCGTGCCTTGTCGGCCATCATCGACTCCAACGTTTGTACGATCCTAACTTGTGTCGTTTTGGCCAATCTGGGCACCGGCCCCGTCAAGGGCTTCGCCAATACGCTGATCATCGGCGTTGCCATCTCGCTCTTCACTGCCATCACGGTTACGCGATCGTTGCTGGTCTTCTTGGTGAGCACCGGCATCGGCGCCGACGCCAAGCACTACGGTTTGGGCCGCGGATGGTTCGGTGAGCACCTAGAGGCGGGCGCGGACGAGAAGCCGCTTCCGATCATCCAAAAGGCGAAGATCTACTTCGGGATTTCGGGCCTGTTGATCGTCCCCGGCATCATCTTCCTGGCCTTGGGTGGCATCAAGCCGAACGTCGAGTTCCAAGAGGGCTATGAGGCGGTCTACTCCGTGAAGGATGCGACCATGACCAACACCTCGCTGCTTGCCAAGCTCGATCAAGCCGGGATCAAGGGTGCGAACATCAAGTTTGCCGATGCGAAAGAGGGCCGATTGGTCTACATCACCGTTCCGCAGTCCGCCGACCTCAAGAGCCTGAACACCGAGGCCGCGCAGGACAAGATCACCGCAGCCGCGGGCATGACGGAAAAGCCTCGCGAGTTCACCTTCGTCAGCCCGACGGTTCGCGATGAGACCTATCGGAACGCGGTGATGGGCGTGATCCTCAGTTCCGCGCTCATCGTGCTCTACCTCGCCATGAGGTTCGGATTCGCTCTCGGCGGTTTCGTGATTGGTTTGAGATTCGCTACTTCGGCGATCATCGCTCTTCTGCACGACGTCATCGTGCTCTTGGGCCTCGCCGCCATCTCGGGCTACTTCCTTGGGTGGGAGATCAGCTCGCTGTTCATTACGGCGATGCTGACGGTAATCGGCTTCTCCACCCACGACACGATCGTCATCTTCGACCGAATCCGTGAGAACTTGCGGCGCCATCAGCGCGGCGAAGAGTTCGAGCGCTTGGTCAACCGATCGATTACCCAGTCTTTGGCCCGGTCGCTGAATACGTCCATGACGGTCATCGTGACGCTCGCCATTCTGATTGGCGTGGGCTCCGCGACACCCGACCTCAAGCTCTTCAACCTTGCGATGCTCATCGGTATCGTGTCGGGAACGTACTCTTCAATCTTCAACGCGGCGCCGATCCTGTACCTTTGGGATAAGGCGGCGGTCCGCAAGAAGGGGTTGGAGGCGAGCGTGGTTAGCATGGCTGAGGCAGAACTGGCTCGCCAGAGGCTGATGGCGGCTCAGGTGGATCAGCCGGCTGCCAAGGCGGCCGAAGCGGCTGGACCTCCCGCTGGCTACGGCCAGGTGCGGCGTCGCTCGTCTGCGCAGCAGAAGGGAACGATCAACATCGACGAGCCCTAAGGGCCGTCTTGCGAAGCGCTCGGGCTACTATGCCCGGGCGCTTTTTTGTTTAGGCTGCCTCGTTATCGATCTGGACGTTCTTGGCGGGCTCCGCGCTGGCGAAGTCCCAGTTGTCGCAATCGAGCCTCTTACAGTAGATCATTCGATTCGTCGAGCCGTCTTCGGCTTCGACCTCGGCCATTTGCGCGAATCGGCAGTCGACGCAAAGCTCCGGCTCCAAAAGGCGAACGATCTTGAGTTGTCTCCGTGCCATCCGTGCACTCCTTCTTGCCCACTGCTCCCTCGGGGCGTAGAGTAATCGTCGGCGTGTGCCGAGCCGCCTCCGAACGGCTAGAAATGCTGGGTTTGCGCCGTTGGCTTCGGCTCGGATAGACTCGGCGTTCGCATGATCAACGAGGAACGTCTCGTCAACCTCTTCAAAGAACTCTGCCTTATCGATGCCCCCGCTCTGGGCGAGCATCATTGCGTCGCCCACACCAAGCGGTACCTCGAAGCTCTCGGGCTCCAAGTAACGGAGGACAACGCGGGTGAAATCATCGGCGGCAAAGGCAACAATCTCATCGCCTGGCTTCCCGGTAACGTACCGGGAGCGCCCCGCATCTTCCTCTCGGCCCACTTCGATACCGTTGAGCCGACCGCAGGCTTGGAAATCGAGGAGCGTGACGGCGTGTTCTACTCGAAGTCTGACACGATTCTGGGCGCGGACGACAAGGGCGGCATGGCGCCGGCCATCGAAGCGGTGAACGCTTTGATCGAGACCGGTGCCCCCCACGGTGATGTTTGCCTTCTCTTCAGCGTCGCGGAGGAGATTGGCCTAAAGGGAGCCGCCGCCCTCAAGATCGAAGACCTTAACCTTGATTTCGGGTACGTGCTTGACACGGGCCCCCCTGTTGGCACGTTTGTGACCCGAACGGCGACGCACGACAAGATCGACGTCCGAATCGTGGGTAAGCCGGCTCATGCGGGTAAGGACCCCGAGAAGGGAATCAGCGCCATTCAGGTTGCCGCCTCGGCAATCGAAGGGATGCGGCTGGGCCGAATCGGTCCTGAAACCACGGCGAACTTCGGCATCATCTCAGGTGGATCCGCGGTGAATGTGGTTCCCGCGGAAGTGAAGTTGCGCGGCGAAGCCCGGAGCACCAACGTGGCGGAGTTGGACGAGATCGTGGACCACATCGTCGGCAGGTTCCACGATGCCGCGGCCAAGTTCGGGGCAGAGGTCTTCATCGACCATGTGCGGCATTACGATGCCTACACGATCCCCAACGATGCCCCGGTCGTGGCTCTCGCCCAGAAGGCCAGTCGTAGCCTCGGTTTTGAGCCCACCCTGCGAACGACGCTCGGCGGCAGCGACGCGAACGTGTACAACGCCAAGGGCGTGCCCTGCATCGTCTTGGCGACGGGTATGGACAAGATCCACACTCACGACGAGTTCATTTCCCGCAAGGACTTGGTGGATACCGCCCGACTCGCCTACGAGATTCTTGTCCAGGCGGCGGAGGTACGCTAGCACGTCGAAATACGAGGCCGCTGCAAAGCGGCCGAAACCGATCACGGAGGAACCATCATGAACAACGCACGATTTCTCACCGCCGGGCTTCTGCTTGGCGCTTTGACCGTAACCAGTTTCGCCCAGGAAACGCGCCCGATCGGACTTTCGATCCGCGGCGGCCTTTTCCTCCCGGTCAACTCCAAGGGCCGCGACGAGGGCAACACTTGGTTCGGAGGCGGCGTGGACTACCGGCTCGCCAACGTTCGCATGGGCAACATGGGAACCACCACGACGGCGCACTGGTCGATCTCGTTTGATTTCTACAACAAGGGCGACCTCTCGGCGGCGCCTCTTCTCGCCAACTACGTCGCGCACCAGAACGAGTTCTTCTACAGCGTGGGCGCCGGCGTGGCGTTCAGCAAGGATTTCGACGTCGTCGCCGGGGCGCGAACCAAGAAGAACTCAACCCAATTCGCCTACCAAGTCGGATTCGGATATGAGTTCCAGAAGGGCAACACGCCTTTGTTCGCCGAGGCCAAGTTCTTTGGCAATGGCATCACGGCCCTGAACGGCATGGGCGTCTACATCGGCATCCGACTCTAGCCAACTTCGACGGGGCCGGGCTTGTCCCGGCCCTGTTGCTGGTTTTCTGGCTTCGCTGAACATTCCGGCCGGTTCTGCGTATCAGCCTTAGACAATGCTGAACGCTGGGGCAGCCGTATTGAGAAAAGTGCAACCCGATTCCGCAGCGGAAATGGCGCTAGTGGAGCGGTGCCGACGCAAAGACTTCGACGCGTTTGGCAGGATTGTCGACGCCTACCAGAACCGCGTTTTTGGCTTTGTCCGACGGATGGTCGGCGACGCTGACGACGCGGCGGACGTAACTCAAGAGGTCTTTGTCCGAGCTTTCCAGGCGTTCGATCGGTTCGATGGCAGAAGTTCGCTTCGCACCTGGCTTTTCCGGATTGCCCACAATCTCTGCATCGATCGCGCGCGACGACTAGATCGTGCGCCGGCCGCCTCGGCAATAGACGCGAGCTCCGAGGACGATGTCGCCATGGAGATTCCGGACGGTCGGTGGGACCCCGAGAGCGTCATCCTCAACGACGAACTGATGGGCGTCGTCGAGTCTACGATCGCCGCCATGAGCGACAAGCTTCGGTCGGTGCTGATTCTGCACGACCGAGAGGATATGGCGTATGAAGAGATCGCGGGTGCGTTGGATCTGCCGGTCGGAACCGTGAAGAGCCGGCTCTTTTTAGCCCGCGCTCAGTTGCAACAAGCGTTGATCCCCTATCTGAGCGGTGGGGTGAACTTGAAATGAAGAAGGAACACGATTTGAGCGAGGCGAAGGTCGACGCCCTCCTGCAGGAAACAGAACATCTGCAAGATGTCGTGCGGGCTCTGCCTGAGGATGGGCTGAGTTTAAGTTGGCGAAGCGAGCTCAACGAGAAGCTTCTGGCCAGTCAGCCTGTTCGTCGGCGCGGGCCATGGTTCGCATGGAAGCCCGTCGCTGGACTGGTCTGTGCCGCCGCGTTGGCGATGATGTTCATCATGCCGCGCTCGCCCGAACCTGGTGCCGCCACTCCTTCAGGGTCTTTTGAAGCCAAGTTGCTGGTCGAGCACGCCCAGTCCAGCCGCTCACGCGAACTGGTCGATGTGGGGCTTACCGCAGTCGAAGCCAAGCGATCATCGGAGCGATCGGCCGATTTGACCGACTGGAATCCGTCGGATTTGGAGTCGTTATGAACGTTCGCAATGGTTTGCTAGTGCTAGGCACGGCTGCGCTGTTGACGTCGTTTGCGTCGGCGCAGCGGGGAGGGCCTCGAGGTCCCGTCGGCCCGGGAAAGGACCGGCCCGAGATTCTTCGCAAGATGTTGCAGGCCTTTCGGGATTTGCGCTATTCAGGCACGCGCTTGGTAGAGTTCCGAACGGGTGCCGAGCGCGATTCCCATTTGGAGTTTGTGCTGAAGTCTGGGCCGTTTACGCGGATCGAGTTTCCGAGAACCGAGCCGCAGGCCGGTCAGATCATCATCGAGACGCTTCAAGATCGGTTTCACTACTTTCCCGATTCCAACGAGATCCACGTTTTGCCACCTCGCCGGGAGGAAGCCCTTGGACGGCTGGGCGATCTCCTGCGAGGAGGCATCCGAGCCCAGGAATCGGATGGCGAGAAGATTGCGGGCTATCCCACGTCGTTGGTGACGCTGTCCGATCCTCGAGGGAACCCCATTCAGAAACTCTGGATTTTCCCTCGGAACGGCATGCTGCTCAAGCGCGAACTGTACGATCCGCTGGGCGCGAGGGTCGGCTTCTTCGAGTACCGCGAGGTGAACTTCGATCCGATCGTTCGGCCTGAGGACTTTCGCCCGGCGCGCCGAGGCGCGAAAATGGTCTACCCAAAGGATCTTCTACGGCGGATCGCCAAGGACAACGGATTTGAGGCATGGACTCTTGCCGAAGATGCCGACACTCGCCTGGACAACTCGCGCCTGGTTCGTGTGGAAGGCAATGCGGTTTTGGCGCAGACCTACCAGTCGCCTCGGGGACCGCTGTCCCTCTTCCAGACGAAGGCGAAGATGGAAGCCGGCCGATTCCGCCAACTGGCGAAACGGCAGGGCTGGTCAGCCTTCGTGTGGCAGAACAACGGGCTCACGTTTGCGCTGATCGGTAACCTCCCCGAGGACGAGTTGGAGCGACTTTCCCGAACCGTTGCCGCCCGCGACTGACTTTGATGCGAAACGGGGCCTGAATCCGCTTCGTCATACTCTTTAACGTGGCGGCAAAGAATCCTCCCGCAAAAGCCGGGCCGGTAAAGCGGGTCAAGGCGAAGGCAAAAAGCCCCCTTTGGTGGCGCTGGTTGAAGCGCGGATTCGCTCTCGTCACCCTCATCATTCTCATCGGCGGCATCGCCGTCGGCTTTCTCTTTGCGGGTGAGCTCAAGCGGGCGTCCGAGATGATGTCGTCCCTGCCGTCGGTTTTGGAGTCCGTATCCAAGAAGGCATCGGTGATCGTGGGGGCCGACGGAAAAGAGCTGTACCACGCAATGGCGGAGTTTCGTCGCCCCGTCGCCTACGATCACATTCCCAAACTCGTCATCAACGCCACGATCGCGGCGGAGGATAAGCGCTTCTGGGAACATTCCGGCATCGACTTCTGGGCAATGCCCCGCGTGATCCTCAACGCGGGCAAGAAGGGGGGCGGCAGCACCCTAACGATGCAGCTTGCCAAGCGCGTCTACACCAGCCCCGAAAAATCGGTCCAGCGCAAAGTGCGAGACATGGCTCTCGCCATGATGATCGAGCGAGAGAAGACCAAGCCCCAGATTTTGGAGCTCTATCTGAACCAGGTCTATTACGGCAGCGGCGCCTTTGGCATCCAAGCCGCCGCCGAAGTCTATTTCGGCAAGACCTTGGACCAACTGACCATTGCCGAGACCGCCCTTCTGGCGCGCTGTGTGCGCCGCCCCAGCGACGAAAACCCTTACGCCAACCTAGATGCCGCGATCGCGAACCGTAACGTCGTGCTTGGCATCATGCGCGAAGAAGGCATGATCACCGGCGACGAATACGAGCATGCGATGGCGGAACGGGTGAGGCTGAAGCCGCGTAGCTTCGGGTCTGGGGCGAAAATCGTCCGCTCGCCTTACTTTGTCCAGTACGTTCTCGACCAGGTCAAGCACGATTTGCCCGAGATCGACCTCACCACGGGCGGGTACCGCATCGAGACGACGCTGAACACGGAGATGGACGACTACGCTCAACGCGCCGTCCGCAGACTCGTGGACCGCAACCGCAAGCGAAAGGTGACGACCGCTGCTTTCGTGCTGATGGATTCGAACGGCCAAATCAAGGCCATGGCGGGCGGCTACGATTACCGCCGCAACCAGTTCAACGTGATCTACCAGGGTCGTCGCCAGCCGGGGTCCAGTTTCAAGCCGTTCGTGTATGCCACGGCGTTATCGCGCGGGGTGATCCGCCCCACCGACACCATTTCGAACGAGAAATTCACGTGGCGGGATCCGGCTTCGGGCAAGGTTTGGGAGCCCAAGAATTCGAGCGGCGGCTACGGTGGCTCGTTTAGCGTCAGGTCAGCCATCGCCCTCTCGAAGAACGTGCCGGCTGTTCGCGTCTGTGAGGCGGTCGGCCCGGATACGGTGGTTTCTTACGCCCACAGCGCATTTGGGTTCGAGTCCGAACTCACCCCCGTGCTCTCCCTGGGCTTGGGGTCGAGCGCGGTATCTCCTCTCGAAATGGCGCAGGCGTACAGCGTGTTCCAGTCGGGCGGGAACCGGGTGAAGCCCTTCGGCATCCTCCGAGTGATCGGCCCCGATGGTACGGTCCTCAAGTCTTACGAACCTGAGATCGCCCAAAACGTCTTCGACCCCCAAGTTGCCGCCGAAATGGACGGCTTCTTGCGAGCGGTAGTCATGGGTGGCACCGGAAAGGAGGCCCGTAGCATCGAGGGTGCCCGAGGCAAAACCGGAACGACCCAGGATAACCGGGACGCTTGGTTTTGCGGCTATACCAACCGGCTTATCGGCATCGGTTGGATTGCGAACGAGCATTTCGACAACGGGCGGAAGCGATGGGTTTACGACCCCATGCCCAAGGTCTTTGGCGGCACGGTGACCGTCGACTTGTGGGTCGACGTCATGAAGAAGGCGTCCGAGGTATTCGGCACCGGTGGAGAGTACAAGGAACGGCATCCCGAACGAGCCGTTGACCCGATGGAGCAAACCGATCCGAATCCCGTGGATGACGTAAGCCCTGGCGGAGACGAGATGCCTCAAGGCGCGCCGGCAAACGAACCGCCACCGGTGGACGAACCGCCGCAAACCACGCCGCCGGGCACGGGCAACTCGGGTACGGAGCCGCCAAAGGAAACCACGCCTCCCCGGAACGAGACCGAAACCGAGACGGTTGAAATCTGTGCGGACAGCCGGTTGCTGGCCACGCCATATTGTCCCGAGACGGTTGCGAAATCCTTCCCGAAGGGCAAGGCGCCCAAGAAGCGGTGTCCGATCCACGGCGGATAACAGCCTATGTCGGTCATCCACGCTCCGCGAAAGCCGGAACTTGAGCTTAGGTACCTGATCTTTCTGATCGTCATCGGATCAGGCCTCTTGGTGCTGTTTCTCAGGCTCTGGTATCTGCAGGTCGTGGCGTCTGCCCGCCTTATCGAGAGAGCAGACAACTTCAGAACTTCACCGGTTACCAAGCTGGCTCCGCGCGGGCTTATCGAAGACCGAAACGGGCGGCTGCTCGCTTCGGTCAAACCCGAGGTCGTGGTTACCGCCATTCCCAAGGTGGTTGCGAAGAACCCCTGGGTCATCGACAAGCTCGCCTCCATGTTGCAAGTTCCCGCTCAGAAGCTGAGGGACAAGGTAGCCGATGCGAACTGGCGCCCGTTCCTCGCCTCTCCCATCCACGTTGGTGCGAGCGTTGCGGTCGCGACCCGAATTGCGGAATCAAGCAACGAGTTGCCAGGGATCGGGGTAGAAACCCAGCCGATGCGGCAATACGCGAACACGAAGGAGTTCGCTCACATCCTGGGCTACGTGTGGACTCCAAGTGAGAACGACGTCAAGCGCTTTGAGGGAGAGGACCGGAAGCCGGCTGAGTATGTCGGCAAGGTTGGCATCGAGTACGTCTACGAGCGGGACTTAATGGGCACGCCAGGTGCCGAGGATGTCGAGCTCGATGCCAAAGGCCGACCGATTCGCATCGTTGGTCGCGAGAATCCCGTGCCTGGCTCGAAGCTTGTCCTTTCGATCGACGCTGACCTTCAGGTTGCCGCGTCCCGCATGCTTGAGGAGATCTACCATGATCGACGAGCGCCCGGCGCCGTCGTCGCCTTGGACCCTCGCAACGGGGAGGTGTTGTGCCTTGCGAGTTCGCCCAGCTACGACACGGGCATCTTCAAGGGGGGCATCAGCCGGGCAGACTGGGAGGCGCTGAGCAACCATCCCGATCACCCTCTGACCAATCGGGCGATCTTCGGCACCTATGCACCGGGATCGACTTTCAAGATCGTGACCTCTCTGGCCGCAGAGCACCAGAAGATGTTCTCGACCAGTCGCACCGCCTACTGCCCTGGCTACTTTCAGTTAGGGAACCGCAAGTTCAAGTGCTTGGGACGCCACGGCTCGGTGGCGTTCCGCGGCGCACTTACGGACTCCTGCAACACCTACTTTGCCGACCTCGGCGTGCGAGTCGGTCGGGAGGCTATCGTTGCCGCCTCGCTTGAGTCAGGTCTTGGGCGGCGATCCGGACTCGATCTTCTGGGGGAGGGGAAGGGAACCATCCCGACCGATGAGTGGATTCGAGCCGTCCAGCGCAAGAAGCCGGGCGAGGAGATTCAGTGGTACCTCGGGAACACGGTGAACATAAGCATTGGACAGGGGGACGTCACGGCCACTCCGCTCCAAATGGCGAACGTCGCTTCGATGGTCGCCAACGACGGGACGATCTTCAAGCCGCACCTGGTTAAGGCAAAGGTGCCGTCGACCCCCGAGGCGAAGGCGGTTCCTATCGCTCCTGAAATCTTGGCTCACGCGGAGGCCTCCCCCGAGTTCTGGGCGACGGTTCGAAGCGCCATGGTGAACGTTATGGAGAACGGTACCGCCAAGGTCGGCACCGCAATCCCTGGTGTTCGATGGGCAGGAAAGACGGGTAGCAGCGAGTTTAAGAAGGGGGGCAAGACCCACAGCTGGTTCATCGGCTTTGCGCCTGCCGAGAATCCGCAAATCGCGATTGCGGTTGTGGTTGAGGCGGCTGGTCACGGAAGTGAGGTCGCCGCTCCACTTGCCGCCAAACTCGTCCGGAAGTGGCTCAAGGCCGATCAGGGGATTGCCGATCCGAACGCGGCTTCCGCTTCACGGCAGCGCCGTACCCCGTCCGCATTGGCGAGACTTTGATAGGCTTCCTCAAGCCGCTTCGCCGTTTCAACGGCAACGCCAAGTGCCTTTCGGCAATCGTCCAGTGACACGCCCGGCAGTCCGCTACCGGCATCTTCGGCTTGCTTCACTCTCGGCACTGTTTGCGAGGCGAAGGAGAGGAAGCCGTTGAGCGCGGGTTCCAACAGTCCCACGATCTGCCTTGGGTCTCCGGTCTGCTCGCTCAGATAGAGTCGAGCTTTGTAAGTTTCGGTGGGCACAACCTCGGGGATCGCGCGAGTCTTGAAATAGGGGGTCTCTTCCACGGCAACTAGACGTCGAGCGGTTTCGCCGGCTTCCTTGCTCAACCCCAGGGCGACGTAAAGGTCCATTAACTGGCTTAGCGCGGTGAGGTTGTTGGGGTCGAGGTCGAGCGCCTTGCGGAGACTTGTGCTCGCCGCCGACCCTTTGCTGGACGCCTGGAGTTCTCGAGCCAGGAGGCGGTACACCCGCGGCGTGGGTCCCAGTTTCGCGCTGCGCTCAAGCCAGGCGATCCGGTCTTCTTGTGAAGTCGCTAGGGCTGCCGCTTGGTAGGCGGCTCGATGGTCGGATTCGGCCAAGAGCACCTCTCCAGGCTTTCGATTTGCCGCTCGGGCGGCGAGTTCCGCCGCGACGGTTGAAAGTCCGGTTTCCACCACCAGCGTAAGCAGGCTCAAGGCTCCAACCGCTACCGCAAGACCGGTAGCGAGGAGGCGACTCTGACGCCCCAAGAACTCGGGGGCAGTCCCGTCTCCTGCCGCCTGAAGACTGACTCCAAGTATCGTAAAAAACAAGAAACCGATACCAAACTGGTACATATCGGAATCAAAGAGGCTGTGGGCGGCGGAAGCGGCCACCGCGGCAAACAGCCCTAACCGTAGCCCGAGGTTTGGCGAAGTAGATCTCCTGATCCCTCGAAGCATTTCGCCTGCCCAGAGGAGGAGAACCCCTAGGAGGGCAGCCGCTCCCGCAATGCCCGTTTCCACGGCAACTTGGAGGTAGCTGTTATGGGCGAGCTGGGTCTGAGGGGTGATTCCGGGTTCCGCCGAGTGGTATCGAAAAGTGCCGAGACCGTAGCCAAGCGGATTGCCTTTCAGAAGCTCGACGCTGGTCTTCCAGAGGTTCTTGCGGAAACCCGACGACTGCTCTTGCGTTGACGAAGCGCTGAATACCCGGCTCGGTCCCGCGTTTTGAGATGGGGCGAGCCGCGCGCTCTGACGGGTCTGGAGCAAGGTGGCGAATCCGAAGGCGATTCCCGCCGTGGCGACACAGGCGAGGACCATTGGAAGGCGACCTTCCAGCTTCTTGGCGCTAAGCAGAGTCAACACGAGCACGGCAAGCGCGGCCGCTTCGGCGAGCAAGCCCCCCTTCGACTGGGTGAGAGCGATGCCGATGCCGGCGACAAGGGCGGGGAACAGAGCGGGAAGGCGTCGGGTATCCAGATAGAGCGCGAGGCTAGCAAAAAAGCCGAGGAGCAGAACGCCTGCCGCGGCGTTCGGGTGCACCCACCCGGCAAAAACGCGCCATGTCGGATCACTGGCGGAAACGTACTCCTGAACCGCTCGAAGGCCGACCACGAGTCCCCCTGCCGCCACTGCTCCCGTCACGATGCGTGGCCCCCCCTGTCGCCCGACGGCGGCAATGGCGACGAACATGGCAAGTACGTAGGTGAGCCATTCTCCCAGCGACGCCAGCGAAATGAACCGGTACTGCGTGGTGAGCTGGCTGAAGCCCAGCATGAAGGCGAAAACGAAGACTAGCGTGGCCAATTTGGGGGCGGGCAACTGGACCACTCTGCGGCTGAAGACCAACCATAGAGCCGCGGCCACGGTTGTCAGACCGATCAGCGCGTGCATTGCGCCTGCGCCTTCGGGACCAAGAAGGCCGGCGACAAACCCGGGAGTCGGCAAGGGCGGGTCCATCGCAAGGTAGCCGCCGAAGACCACGGCGAGCAAGGTCGCGACGGCCAACAAAACGGTAGCGGCGTTGGGGCGGGTCAGCGTTGAATCCATCGTTTCACCACATCGATCTTGTTCTTGACGATAAACAACGTTGCCCGCAAGGTCAGGGCAAGGCCGGCAAACAGGAGTGCAAACGGACGCAGCGGAGCGGAAACCTTCGGCGCCATGTGGACGGCATAGAAGCGAAACATGGAGCGATGGAACCGCCCGATCATCCGATTTGGGGCCTTGTCCGTGCTTCTGCCGATGGCATGCGTGATCACGGCGTTGGGCATGTAGACAACCTTGAACCCGGCCTGCCAAGCCCGGAAGCACCAGTCGACGTCCTCGCAGAACATGAAGTACTCCGGATCAAGGTGCCCAACCTTCTCGATCATCGCGGCAGAAGCGAAGAGCGCCGCTCCCGAAACCCAATCCACCTCGCGCACTTCATCGTGGCTGAAATCCGCCATGAGGTACTCGCGGGTAAACCGGTTGTTGGGGAACAGCTTGCCCAGCGGCGTGTTCCGAAAGAGCGCCGCCATGGGGTTTGGGAACCGGCGGCAACTCATCTGGAGACTTCCGTCTGGGTTCAACAATCTTGGCCCGATGACGCCAACCTCGGACCGGCTTGCCGAGTAGTCCAGGATCGCCCGAATCGCCCCAGGATGGACGATGGTGTCCGAGTTCAGCAGCATGGCGGCACCGGCGGATTTCCGTTCCAGCGCGAAGTTGTTGCCCCCCGTGAACCCGAGGTTCCGCTCCATGCGGAACAGACGAACCCAAGGGAACTCTTGCTCCACCATGTCCGGGGAACCGTCTTCGGAGTTGTTGTCGACCACGATGGTTTCGAAGGCGGCGGTTGCCCGTTCCAAATCCAGGCTCTGTAGGCAGGCACGAAGGTCCTCCTGCGTGTTCCAGCTGCAGATGAGGATGCTAACTTCGAAATCCGGCATAGACTCCCCGCGCCCGAATGAAGGCAGATGCGTAGATGAGCAGGCTCCAGATCGGGAGGAGCAAGCCTGGGCGGTGCTTTCGAAGGTAACGCACGAGGCTGCGGTGAGATTCCCAGATCATGTTCTTACGTACCTGCTTCGTGCTTTCGCCGCCGTGGTGTCGAATCTGGACGCCCGGTGCGTAGAGGCAATCCCACCGTGCTTGCTTGAGCCGGAAAAGCAGGTCCACCTCATTGAAGAAGATCGGGAACTGCTCGTCAAATGGATGGGTGACGTCCCCAACCGCAACCAAAGCCTCGCGTCGGAACAACAGAAACGTCCCCATGGGCTGCGGGGCGAGCTGTTCACGTTCGTAGTCGAAGTTTGGAAGCCTGTAGGCGCCCAACGGCGAGTTTGGGAAGAGACGATCCAGCCCGGTGGAGGCTCCAAAAAAACCGACCAACGTTGGGAAGCCTCGGATGGACCTTTGCGTCATGCCGTCAGTTCCAATCTGGCGAGCACCCAGCACTCCCACCTTTGGCGAACGGGCCAGGGTCTCGCAGGCGGTGTCGAGGGTGGACTCGAAAACCTCCGTGTCAGGGTTAAGGGTTAGCAACCAATCCCCTGAAGCGGCGGCAAAGGCGGCGTTGTTGCCCGCTGCATAGCCGAGGTTGCGATCTGAGGCGATGAGCCGGACCTCTGGGAACGCGTCTCGGACCATTTCGGCGCTGCCGTCTCCGGAGGCGTTGTCGACGACGATGACCTCCATCGGGCACTTGGGCGGGAACCGGCGTAGCGACTCAAGGCAGGCGCTCAGCAGGGCGCGCGTGTTCCAGTTCACGATCAGCACGCTGAGCATTCGGGAGTCGAATCGTACCCGACCGGTTGCTTCGTCATAAATGCAGGGAACTCAGGTAACGAGGCCCGGCGTAACGATTGGGGTATCATCGCTCAGATTCGTCCACGAGGGGCACCCTCGTATAACCACCAGAGGAGGTAGTCTTGCCCAGCAAGAAATACGCACTGGGGGCCATATTGTTGCTAGCGGCGGCAGGCCTCGCGCAGACAAAACCGCATATTGTGAAGCAGGGAGAAACGCTCTCCCACCTATCGGCCAAGTACGGGGTCAGCGTCAAGCAGATTCTGAACACCAACGGCCTCAAGAATGCCGACAGCCTTAAGCTCGGCATGAAGCTTCAAATCCCCACCAAGTCGACGTCTTCCCAGAAGTCCGTTGCGCCTTCGGCGAGCGGCTACCAAGTTCGAAAGGGGGACAACGACAACACCATCGCCAAGCGGCTCGGCATTTCCGTCGAAGCCCTACATCGCGCCAATCCCGGCGTGAAGTGGAACCGACTGCAGATCGGACAGGGCCTCAACGCCGGCGCCAAGAAGGCGACCACCGTGGCATCGGCCCGCCCGACTTCCAAGTCCGGCGCGTACCAGGTCAAAGAGGGCGACAACGACTGGATCATCGCCCGCCGGTTCGGAACCACGGCAAAACAGCTTTCGGCGCTCAACCCCAAAGTTAACTGGGAGCGCCTTCAAATCGGGCAGACGATCCGCGTGCCCGGCGGCAACGCGGTTGCCGCAAAGCCTTCCGTAGCCAAGCTCAGCTCACGCTATGCGATCGCGACGGACGATTCCGTGAACCTTCGCCGCAACGCTTCGACGGATGCCGGCAAGGTTGGCACCGTCAACAAGGGCGACAAAGTCACCGTCCTCGACCGGGACGGGGACTGGTACCGGGTCAAGACCGCCAGCGGCGACAAGGGCTGGGTCCGAGGGGATTTCCTCAAGAACGCCCCCAAGACAGCCGTCGTCGCCGTCAAGACGCCGGCGGCTCCAAAGCCAACGGCGAAGTCGAGCCGGGTAGCCCGCGGAGGCACGACCTTTGCAAAGCCCGTGGCGACGACGTCCTTGTTGGACCATGCGTTCGCCATGCGGGGCACCCGCTACGTTTGGGGCGGCACCAGCCGGTCCGGCGTGGACTGCTCCGGTTTCACCACCAACGTTTACCGCTCGCAGGGCGTTTCGCTTCCGCGGACGAGCCGAGACCAGTCGAGGATCGGCATGCCCGTTTCGAAGTCTGAGCTTCGGCCCGGAGACCTGGTCTTCTTCAAGACCGGCCATCGGAGCTACATCAACCACGTGGGCATCTACGCGGGCGATGGCAAGTTCATCCACGCCAGCAGCGCCCAGCGCGTGGTGCGCATCGACAATCTCGCTTCGGGTTACTACTCGCGGCAGTTCGTCACGGCTCGACGCGTGGCATCGAAGCTGAAGCCCAGCGCAACCAAGGTTGCCGCGGCGACGGAATCCAAGCCGAAGGTCGAAGAGCACGACGCCGAAGTCGCCGAGACGAAAGCAGCCCCGGCGGCTCCCAAGCCCACATCACGGCCCGGGGCAGACGCCATCATCCGATAACCGTCGTTGTTCGGTTGTCTCCCAAGAGGTCCGGTGCCAAGGCACCGGACCTCTTGAGTTAGGACCCCCGATTCGGTCACAATAGTGCCTGCTTCCGGCCCGGTCGTCTAGTGGTTAGGATGCCGCCCTTTCACGGCGGAGGTCGCGGGTTCGAGTCCCGTCCGGGCTACCACTTTCCCCCCTTTTTCGCCTTCGCGGAATTGTTGCTGATGGGGGGTCGCACTGACCCGTTTTTCGCACATCAGCAACCCCATTTGAACCTGAGGAAGGGGCTGTTGCGGCTTTGAAACGCAACAAAATCAGCAGACGGTTTCGGACACTTTCGGATTGCACGCGCAGTCCGGGACGGCGCCGGGCAAACGTCAACCTTGTGGCTTAGACGGGGCGTCCGGAGAATCCGGGCTCGGGGTCGAAGAACCGCACATCCACCTCGGGCAGAAGATGGGCAAGGCGTTCCGCCAGCCGTCGCGAGCCTGGGTTCTCCGTGGCGTAGTGGCCGGCGGCGACGATCGGCATTCCCGCCTCCGCCGCCTCCAGGGCGACGTGCTGCTTGACTTCGCCCGTGAGGAACACGTCGGCTCCCGCAGCGTGGGCAGCCCGCCATTCGCCGTCGGCGGCGCCGCCGACGACCGCGACCCGCCTGACCTGGCGCGACGGGTCACCCCACGTCCAGCAGCGCGTTGCCAAGGCGCGGTCAACCAGGGAGGAGAACTCCCCCAAGGGCAGGGAAGCGGGCAGTTCTCCCACCCTTCCCAGTGGGTAACCGGCTTGCGGAGTCACGAGATACCAGTCGATGGCGGGCTCCTCGTAGGGGTGGGCGGCACGGACCGCCGACTCCACGGCGCGCCGCGCCGAGGCGGGCAGCACCATTTCGACGCGGACCTCGGGGACCGACTCGATGTTGCCGGCAGAGCCGATCGCGGGATGGGAGCCCTCGCCGCCCAGGAACGTACCGGTACCCGGCGAAAGGAATGCACAACGGGAGTAGTTGCCGATGGTCCCGGCGCCGGCGCCCGCCGCCGCGTCGATGACCACCTGTTCGGTGCCTTGCGGGCAGAAGACCGCCATTTTGAGTTGCGGCGACTCCATGGACGCGCCGAACGGGGCAACAGATTGCAAGCCGAGAGCGTCGGCAAGGACGTCGTTGATGCCACCGGGAGCGCAGTCCCAGTTGGTGTGGGCGGCGGCGAACGCGATGCCGTGGCGGGCGAGCTCCAAGACCGTGCCCCCTTCGCCCTGATCGGCGACGATTTTGTCCAGCGGCTGGAAGATGAGCGGATGGTGGCTGACCAGCATTTGGGCGCCTTGGTCGATGCACGCCTGCACCGCCGCCCGCGAACGGTCGAGAGAGACCAGAAGGCGGGAGATTGGAGCAGCAGGGTCGCCCACCTGCAAGCCAACCTTGTCAAAAGAGAAGGCGAAGCGGGAGGGAGCGATCTGCTCCAAGGCGTCGACGACGTCGCTAACACGCGGCATGCCGAGAGTTTGGCACCTCCAAAATGCGGGAGGGGCGACCGCTCTCGCGGATCGCCCCTCGTCAATGCTCACACTGCTACGCTAACCTTGACCGGTTCTTCGTCGAACCGCTTATGATGGCTATGATTGCTGCAATACTCGGCTAATTTTCGCAGTGCCTTTTCGGATGTGGCGTCGAGACGGTTGGGGCTTGTCATTGCCAAGCTCAACAGCGCGAACGCCTCTTCCTCAGTGAGCGTTAACCCCGCTGGAGTGACTCCAGTGATCATGGTTACCTCCTGAGTAACGTCAATTCAGACGAGATCCAGACCCTTTCTGTTCGCCGGGATTGGGGTCTTTTTTACCGGGACTTAACGTTGGACTGTATAATCGCCCCGTGCCCAAGGGCGAATACCTCCAGTACGGTGGCCAAGCCATCATCGAAGGCGTCATGATGCGCAGCCCGCGCTTCTTCTCGGTTGCGGTGCGCGCGCCCAACAACGAGATCGTCTTACAGACCGAGCCGCTGGCAAAGACCTGGATCGGCCGGCAAAAGTGGCTCAAGCTGCCGTTCTTGCGGGGCACGCTTGCCCTGCTGGACGCCATGGGACTTGGCATTCGGGCGATGAACTTTGCCGCCAACGTCCAGATGGACGAGAAGTACGCGGAGGGCAAGGAGACCGAGAACCACGAAGGGGCAACCGCCGAGGGTTCCAAGATCGTCTCGCACGAAAAGCAAGGCGGAAGCGCGATCAGCAACGCCGCCATCGGCACCGCGATGTTCAGCGGCATCGCGATCGGATTGCTGATCTTCGTCTTTCTGCCCAACGTGATCGGCGAGCAGTTTCGCCGGGTCGGGGTTACGAACCCGACGATGCTGAACCTCATTTCGGGCCTCTTCAAGGTCGTGGTCTTTCTGGGCTACATCTGGGGCATCGGCAAGATGAAAGAGATCCGTCGGGTGTTCCAGTACCACGGAGCCGAGCACAAGGCGATCAACACCTTGGAAGCCGAGCAAGCCTTGGAACTCGCGAACTGCGAACGCCAGACGCGGCTCCATCCCCGTTGCGGCACCAGCTTCGCTATCATCGTGCTCATCCTCGACATCTTCGCGCTCACCTTTGTGCCGCGCTACCTGATGCCGGACATGCCGACTTACGTCAACCTGCTGCTACGGTTCGGGGCGAACATTCTGGCTCTGCCGGTCATTGCGGGCGTCGCCTACGAGCTAATCCGGTTGGCGGGCAAGATGCGAAACAACAGCTTGGTTATGGCGATGTTCGCGCCGGGGCTGATGACGCAGTACCTGACGACGGTGGAGCCGGACGAATCGCAGATCGAGGTCGCCTTGGTGGCGCTGCGCGCCGTGGTCGAAGCCGAAGAGTCGACCCCGAAGGGCTAGCCGCCCTTGACGAACCAAACGGTCCAGACGAGCATGTAGATGCCGGAACCGGCGAGGCACGCCGTCCGCACAAAGTGGCGGTGGTGCTTGGCGTATTGGCCCAGCAGGACCCAGCCAAGGACCAACGTGGCGCCTTTAACGAAGGCGAATAGCCACTCGCTGCGCTCGATCAAGGGGCGCATGATCGGATTCAGCTCGACGATTCGGCCTTGGGCGTGCAACCAAGCGGTTGCGATCAGATCGAGAGTACCGATCGCCAAGAGGAGAGCGAGGGCTCGCGTGGGAAAGAGCGCCTTCATGATCCGCCGCATTTCCAAGTTTCGTGCCATTCGATCCCAGTGCCTCAATACTTCGAACAAAAAGGTCGATTTGGTTGCGTACCGCGGACGCCGGTCCCTTGAAACCGTTCACCACTACGGTGACGACCAACTCGTCGCCCGCCTTTGTTTTGACGTAACCCGAGAGCGCGGCGACGCCGTCAAGACTGCCGGTCTTGCCAGAAAAAGTCGAACCGACGAGCCGTTTCTCCAAAGTACCCTTCTCGCCAGGCTTGGCAAGGGAAGCGCGCCACACCTGAGACCAGGGCTGGGACTGCGCCCAGCAAAGGACCTTGGCAAGCGACTCAGCGGTGGCGAGATTGTGGCGACTGAGACCGCTGCCGTCCACGGGACGCACCTCGTCGGGGTTGACGCCTGCCTTCTCGGCGAGGAACTTCTCCATCTGCGGCGCGGCTTCCGCGAAGCCGATCTCGGCGGTTGAGCTGGCTCCGACGCGATGAGCGGCGGAGAGGAGCAAGTGCTCGGCGATCTGGTTGTCGCTCGTGGTGAGGCATTCCTTGACGACTTCGGCGAGCGGCGGCGCGAGGTGGACGTAGTCGGGATCACGCTCCGGAACGCGGTCGGTCGCCTCAAACTTGCCGCCGAGCACCGAGGCGGCGGCCTGGTCGGGATTCGGAAGGGAGAGGGTGTCGAGAAGCTTGGGATCCTTGGCGAGGGGACCGTAGACCGTCGCCACGCCACGGTCGGGGGCGTACTTGGTTCGAAGAGACTTGGCGTTCCGGCGAAACACCTTGAGGCCGTAGTTGGCGGGCTTGAAAAGAGGACGCCCGCCCTCGGACCAGAGCTCGACGGAGCCGCGGTCGACGGTGAAGGCGCACACGGGGGCGGCGAACTTGTTGGGCAGGTCCTCGTATTCCCAGCCGGGGCCGATGCCCGGACGGTATGCCTGCCGAACCAATACCTGCCCGCCCTTGGCCAAGCCCAGCCGATCGCGAATGCCGACGAGGTCGGCGTAGGTCATCATCGGGTCTCCCTCCGAATCGACGACGAGCCTGCCAGGCATCTTCCAGAACCGGGTGGCGGCGCGGTAGTCGGGCGTTAGGGCGTCGAGGGCGAAGGCGGCGGCGAAAAGCTTCTCGTTGCTGGCGGGAATCACGCGCAGGTCGGGATTACGGACGAACAGCGGCTTGCCATCCAAGGTCTCGACGACCACGGCAACGGTGCTTCTCTTCAGCACGGGAGCATCCAAGACGGAGGCAAGGTCAACTTGCCAAAGCACCAGCGGAAGGAGCGCGGCGATCACGGTTCGTCGGGAAACACGGGTTCGGCGACGTGGTCCATGTTGCCGTTCGCGATATCCGCCGCCATGGCGGTGGCGTATTCGCGAAGGATGGGCTCGGGGTCACCCATGGCGACATCGCGGAGCGCCGCCAGCACGACGGGTTTGGAAGCCAAGTTCCATTCGACCACGTGAAAGAGGCCGTGGATGGCGGCGCGTCGGCCGATCTTGCTGGGCGCCTTCAGGCATTCGATAAGGACGGGGCCGCCTTTCTCCCCGGGCAGGTGGCCGCCGAGCACAACGCCGGCCTTGTAGATGGTCCGGGCGTAGTCGTCTTCGGCGTCCCAGATCAAGCCCTTGATCGCAGCGACGGCGGCGGCTTCGGACTCCGGTTCGTCACAAAAACTGCGAATGTCCTCAAAGAGATCGAGGACACACCATTGGGCACTTCGCCGGAACGGGTGCAAGCGGTCATCGAGAATCGCCACGAGTGCCGGGCCGAAGACACGGAGGCTGGCGTGGATCTCGATCTCGGTCATCGCCTCGTGGGCAACATCGCGGTCGCGACAGTAGAGGAGCTTGACGAGGCTGAGGGGGTCGAGATCTCGGAAATGCCCATGGAAGCGGCCTTCGAGCCCGAGGATTTCGGAAACGGCGAACTGGCGCTGGAACAACGGCTCCACTTCTTGCCGAAGGTGGAGGAGCATTTTGCGCTCGTCATCGCCTTTGGCTTCGTGCCAGAGGGCGGCGCATCGACCAAAAACACCGTAGGGCGTTTTGGCGACGGCAACGTCGAACTTCTCCCCGTGCGCTTCAAGGGTCGCTTGGCCGCTCCAATCGCTGGGCAAGACGTGATAAGCGGCGCTGACGGGAGGCGGCGGCCAATGAAAGGGGACTCGGTGGCCGGGCTTCACCGCCGCGGGCGAGCCCGCCCGCCGTGCGGCTTCGGCCGCGTAAGCCCGAACGGCGTCGGCAATTTCGTTCGCGCTCAGCATTGCGGCATTGACCCCCATAGGTTTCCTGACGTTACCCCGATCAAAAGAGTTGCGCTAGCCGCCCGGTGCTGTCGCCGATCTGCTCGGCGGGGACGCCGAGGCGGTCGAGCATGGAAAGGAACAGGTTGTTCATGGGCGTGTTCGGCGCGAACCGGAGGTGCCTGCCCGATGGGAGCGTGCCGCCCGCCTTGCCTGCGATGAGCAACGGCAGGTTGTCGTGGTTGTGGGCGTTGCCGTCGCTGATGCCGGCGCCGTAGACGATCATGCTGTGGTCGAGCAGGGTGCCGTCGAGTTCCTTGACCGCCTGCATGCGTCCGAGCACGTAGGCGAGCTGCTCGACGTGGAACCGGTCGATGAGCCGCTTCTTTTCGAGTTTTGCCGGGTCGTTACCGTGGTGGGAGACGTCGTGGTGCCCGTCGGAAACCCCGATCGACGCGTAGCTTCGATTGCTGCCGTCGTTCGCGAACATCATGGTGCAAACGCGGGTGAGGTCGGCTTGGAACGCCAGGACCATCATGTCGCCCATCAGTCGGATGTGCTCGCCGTAGTCGGCAGGAACGCCGGTTGGACGTTGGAAGCCTTGGACGAACGCCGCGGGGTTTTCTCGTTCGATCCGCTGGAGGCGCTCTTCGATGTCCCGGATTCCGGTGAAGTACTCGTCGAGTTTCTCTTGGTCCTTGACGCCCAGCTTGGCGCCGAGCGATTTCGCGTCTTCGAGCACGAAATCGAGGATGGACCGGCGGTCGCGGTCGCGCCGGAGGCGCGCTTCGCTCTGTTCGTCGCCCCCCGAGCCGAAGAGGCGCTCGAAGACGGCGCGCGGATTCACTTCTTTGGCGACGGGGGTGCTGGGACCGCGCCAAGAGATGCTGGAGGAGTAGGCGCAACTGTAGCCCGAATCGCAGTCTCCGGCTTGGGCGCCGCGTTCGCAACCGAGTTCGAGCGAAGCGAACCGGGTTTGGCTGCCGATGCGTTGCGCGGCGATCTGGTCGACGGAGATGCCGTTATGGATGTCGGCGCCCGCGGTCTTCTTGACGTGGACGCCGGTGAGCCAGGTCGCGGTGGATCGGGCGTGGTCGCCGGGCCCGTCGCCCAAAGCGAAGGCGTTGTGCTGGGCAAGGCCGGTGAGGACGTTGAGGCTGCCTTGGACGGGGCGCAGGGGTTCGAGGATGGAGGGCAAGACGAAGCCGGCGCCTTCGGTTTGCGGCGTCCAGTGCGCCATGTTCACGCCGTTGGGCACGAACATGAAGCCCATTCGGACCGGCGCCTTCTTTACGGACTGGGCGAGCGCGCTGAGCGGCAGCATGGCTTCCAACAGGGGAAGTGCCATGGTGGTACCCACGCCTCGAAGAAAAGTTCGACGGTCGATCATTTGGCGGCTCCGTTACGATAGCGGAAGGGCTCGCTGGTGGCGACCCCTAGAATAAGGGACGAGAATCGGTACCCGTTGCTGCGACACTGGGCAACGATCTTTTCGACGGCGCAGTCGTCGGAAAGGGTCAGTCCGCGCCCGAGGGCGTAGATCATGAGCTTTTCGGCGAGCGTTTGGGCGAAGCGGTCTTTGTCCTTGAGGAGCAGCCTTTGGAGTTCGGCGGCGCCGTTGAACTTCTCGCCGGACGGCAGCGTGCCGGAGGCGTCGATGGGGAAGCCGTCGTCGGTTGCCCGGCGCTTGCCCACCGCGTCGAAGTTCTCGAAAGCCAAGCCGAGGGCGTCCATTTTGGCGTGGCAGACGGCGCAGGAGGGGTCTTTGCGGTGCTGCTCCATGCGTTGGCGAAGGGTTTTGCCGGTGAGCGCGGTGGGGCCCTCAGTTAGCGCCACGATGCCGGGAGGCGGGGGCGGAGGCGGAGTGCCGAGGATTTCTTCGAGAATCCACTTGCCCCGCTTTACGGGCGAGGTCCGGGTCGGATTCGAGGTGACGGTGAGGATGCTGGCTTGGGTGAGCAACCCGCCGCGGCCGGTGCCTGGCACCTTGACCATTCGGAAGCCGTCTCCGGCGATGGGCGGCAAGCCGTAGAGCTTGGCGAGGGCGGGATTCACGAAGGCGTAGTCGGCGGCGATGAAGTCGGTGATGGGGCGATCTTCCGCGACCACGTGGGCGAAGAACCGCTCGGTTTCTTCGATCATGGCGGACCTCAGTCCGTCTCCGAACTCGGGGAAGAGCTTGGTGTCGCGGGTTAGCCCGGCGAGCTTTCGAAGTTGGAGCCATTGGCCGGCGAAGTTTTCGGTGAGGGCCTTCGCTTTGGGGTCGGCGAGCATGCGGGCGACTTCTCGGCGGATCGATTCCGGTTTGGAGAGGTCACCGCTTGCGGCGCGGGCGAAGAGCGCGTCGTCCGGCATGGAACTCCAAAGGAAGTAGCTGAGGCGGGTCGCGACTTCGTAGCTGTTCAGGGGCCGGGTGCCGACGCCCTTCGGGTCGGGTTCGACGCGGAACAGGAAGTTGGGCGAGACCAGGCAGGCGGTGAGGGCGAGGCGGACGCCTTCCTCGTAGCCCGCGCCGTTCTTGCGGGCTGAACCGTAGATGGCGGCGAGGCGGGACGTCTCCGAGGGCGTCGCGGGGCGGCGGTACGCCCTGGCCGCAAAGCGGGCAAGTGTTCTCGCCGCTTCTGATTCCTGTTGATCGGGCGGAGGCACGACGGGGATGAGCGCTCGGTGGGCGGGGGGCAGAGCGGCGGGCTCGACGGGCGGGTTGACCACCTCGAGCCCTAGAACGTAGAGGTTGCGGTCGCGACGATTCGGGTCGGGGTTTTGGGGATCGTAGAAGTCGTTGGTGAACGCGACGCTTAGGCGATGCTTGCCGCTCTGAACGCGGATCGGGGTTTCGTAGTCGGCGGGGCTCTTTCTTGTTGCGGTGACGTCGAAGGAGGCGATTGTCTTTCCGTCCAGCGAGACAGCCATCTTGGCGGGCTGGTCGCCGGCGGCGGTTGAGAAGGCGCGGATGCGGAGGCGGTACTCGCCGGGAGTCTTGAAATCGTGGGCGACGGTGGCTTCGGCATTGATGTTCATGCCGATCGCGCCGCCGTCGGTGCTGACGTTGCGGTCGGACGTGAAGCTGTCGGCGTCGTAGCGCGTGGTGCGAGGCGGCGGCACGTAGATCGCTTGGGAAGTGACCCGCTCGGCGGCGTCGAGATACTTCTCCATGAGGAGAGGCGAAATGGAGAGGACGTCGCCGATGTTGTCGAATCCGTAGCCGACGTCGTCGGAGGGGAAGTCGTCGGTCACGTTGAACTCCATCCCGAATAGATCGCGGACGGTGTTCGCGTATTCGGCGCGGTTCAACCGGCGCATGGTGACGCGGCCGGGCTCCTTGACGTCGCAGTCGGCGTTTTTGACGTTGGCTTTGATCCAAGCGACGATGGCAGCGCGCTCCGATGCCTTGGGCTGGTCGACGCCGGCGGGGGGCATCGCCTTGGAAGCGACCGCTTTGCCGATGCGGCTCCAAAGCGCGGTTTGCGTTTTCGCGGCGGATTCGGTCGCGAGGAGGTCGATTCGGATTCCGGCGGGGGCGGTCTTGCCTTGGTGGCAGGGTACGCAGGAACGCTTTAGCGTCGCCCAGACGGGTGGGTAAGTCGAAGGCGCGCTCTTTTGGGGCGCGGAACCAATGCCGATCGCCAAAACGAATAAGCCACCCAAAGGGGCGACTTGGAGAAACGCGCCATGCCTCACCGGTCCTTTAGGATACAGCAGTTCCGCTCGGGTTGAGGACGAACGATAAGACTGCCGATCTGTAAGGAGTGAGGGTAACCTCACGGGCTCACGACATGGGGGCTTTCATTCGCTGTTTCGGGGTGGCGCTCTTTGGTTTGGCGAGCGCGTGGTCTTCTGCCGCATCGACGCGAGTCGAAGGTGGAAACGTTTACGTTAACGAGGTGCTCGTGGCGTCGTTCTCAGGCGCGCGCGGCGCCGCCCGTGCCCAAGCCTTGGCGGCGGCGGTGACGCCGCTGTCGCGGGGCGGGTCGATCCGGGTGATCGCCAAGAAGCGCTCGGCGAAACTTGTATGCGGTAGCCAAGTTGCCCTGACGCTTACTCGGGACGTCGCGGCGGCGTACGGCTCGACGCCGGCGGGATTGGCGAACAGCCTTGCCGCGAAGCTCCGATCTGCGGTCGATTTGCCTCCCATCAAGCTGGAGCGGACCAGTGTGCAACTGGGGTCCAGCGGCGTCGTCTCGATGAAACTGGTGGGGAGTGCGGTTCGCAAGGCGGTCGTGGAAGTCGAGGACGGCAGCATCGCCTCGGCAGTGAAGGGGCAGGGAACGCTGACCGTTTACGCGAAGACCTTCGGATCGACGAACGTGGTGGTCGGATATGGGGATGCGATTGCCTCCCTCGCTGTGAAGGTCTCGCCCGCATCGGCGATGTTTCCGCAGACGGTTTCGGCGATGGTGTCGGGAAGCCCCGCCAGCATCTCCACCGTGCGTAGCGCGATCAGCGGCGCGATCTACAACCAACTCAGGACCCGACCCGAAGCCAACCTGACCTTCCGGCTTCCGCCCTTGGGGCAGCTCGGTTCAGGCGGGACGACGAACGTTCCGGTCAAGGTGATGGTTTCGGCTCCCGACTGCCTGCCGGCGGAAGGAGTCGTCAACGTGCAGGTGCGCAATCTCGGCTTGGGTCAGGTGCAAGAAGGCGAGCTTTGGTATTGCAACGACCCCGAGAACGTGAAGGGTCCGGGCTTGCTCTTCTCGGCGGAGTTGAAGAAGTCGAGCCCCGCGCGGGTGCTTTACCACCACTACAACGCGTCTCCGGGCGGCCTGTTCATCGATGTGACCGCCATCAACGACACCGACAAGCCGGCGCACATCCTCGTGATGCCGGGCGACGGCAAACCAGACAAGAACCCGGTTTTGGCGGGCGCCGAAGCTGGTGAGCAGTTTGTTCGCAGTTGGCTCATCGGCAGCGGGGAAGTTTTGACGATCCCGCCGAGATCGACGATTCCGCTCGCCATGGGGCGGCTCGCCCCGCGCGAGACCATGAGCGGCCTTTGCTACCTGCGGTTGCTCGACGATTCGCCGGACCAGATCAGCGTCGTGGCGGCGGCGAAGGCGCCGTTCGGCCTGGACGCCCGTTGGGCGCTTGCCAACGAGTCGTCGGCACCCTGGCGCTACGTGGGGCCTCAGCGGATTTCCGGTCTGACTCCCAAGGTCAGCGTCTACTCGGACCACATCTATCCGAATCCGTTCAAGACGGAAGAAGTGACCTACCAGGTAGGCGGGCGGTACGCGTTCGTCCGCATCGGGGAGAAAGCGATTCCGCGGTTCGACAACCGCGCCGAACTTTCGGGCAACTTCGGCGTGATGTACACGATCAAGGCGAAGGTGGAGAACCCCTCGGACCTGCCGGTGGACATCGAGATGTGCTTCGAGGCGAGTGCGGGCTACTCCGGCGGGATCTTCGTGGTGAACGGGGAGTTGAAGCGGACGCCGCTCATCCAGCCAAAGTCGGAAGTGCCCTTTGCCAAGGTCCGGTTGGATCCGGGCGCGGTGAAGACTTACACCATCCTGACGGTGCCGCTTTCGGGTAGCAGCTATCCCGCGACGTTAACGATTCGTCCCACGGAAACCGCGCTTCCTCGCACGATTGGACATCGTTAGTTGCCCACGTAGGAGGGTTCGCTTTCCATGCCCGCTCGGTTGACGACGGTAACGGCGGCTTCGCCGCCGGGGATCGGGATCGCCTCGTTTGAAGGCAGAACCTGGGAGAGTTTCCATTTGCTGCCCGCTCGGCGGTAAACCGCCGCCATCCAGCCGTTAGGCGCGTCGATTTTCCACGTCTCACCGTCGCGAACGACTCGCGGTTTGGGCGGCGGGGAAGAGCCCAGCCAAGGGGACGGCGGCACCAACGCAAGTTGGGCGTAGGGGCCCTCCCGCAGCTTGTCGGCGATTCCTTGGTAGTTCAGCGTGAACGCCTTCATGCTGAAGTGGACGTTGCCGGCGTCGGGGACCCTTTCGCGGGTCTTCTGGATCTGGGCGATCAACTCGTCGGGAGTCCAAGCGGGGACATTCTCGCCGAGTCGGCTTGCGTAGTTGCCCGGCCATAAGTGGCGGTGCCGGAGGTTCTGGTTCTGCCACCAGTCGAGGAGGACGGGATAGCTCTGCGCCTTTTGGGCGATGGGCCAATACAGTTGGGGGGACATGTAGTCGCACCACCCTTCGTTCCACCACTTCCGAACGTCGGCGTAGAGCCCTTCATATTGGTCGATGCCCGCCTGGATGCCAGCAGGGATGCCGGGGCGGTAGATGCCGAACGGGCTGATGCCGAACTTGACCCAGGGCTTCGCCTGCTTGATGCCTTCGTAGACCCGCTTGACGAACTGGTTTACGTTCTCGCGCCGCCAATCGGACCGGCCGAGGGTTCCTCCAGCGGCAACGTAGGCGTTGTAGCTCGGCTGGTCGGGGAACTCCACGCGGTTGCCGTTGGCATCCTTGATCGGATACGGATAGAAGTAGTCGTCGAGGTGGACGCCGTCGACGTCGTATCGGCGCACCACGTCCAAGAACACCTGATAGGTGCGGTCTTGCACGAACTTCTCGCCGGGGTCCAGCCAGAGGTACTTGCCGTAGGTTTTGACCACGTTCGGACGTTGGATGCCAACGAAGTCGGGCGACGGAGTTCCCTTGGCCGCGGGATGCCACGCCCGGTAAGGATTGAGCCAGGCGTGAAGCTCGATGCCCGAGCGGTGGCACTCGTCGATCATCGCGGCAAGAGGGTCCCATCCTCCCTCGGGCGCTTTGCCCTGGGCGCCGGTCAGGTACTCGGACCAAGGCTCCAAGGGCGACGCGTAGAGCGCGTCGCAGGAGGGGCGAACCTGGAAGACCAGCGCGTTTAGGCGCAGGCTCTTGGCGACCGCCACGATGCGCTTGAGCTCGGACTTCATCTGGGCGACGGGGAGTCCCCGCTTGCTGGGCCAGTCGATGTTGTCCACCGTGGCCACCCACGCCGCCCGGAACTCGCGGGGCGCCGATGGGGCGTTGGGCACAACGGTGGCAAGGAGCAAACCGGCAAGCATCGATCTTTCTAGAGTACGTTCAAAAGGAGGGTTATGCGGCGGTTAAGGGTTCGCCGCAGAGAATCCGTATCCCGGTAAATTCTGAAGCATGTCCAGCCACGACTTCTCTCGTCGTTCGCTCCTCTCGCTTGGCGCGGCGGGCGCGGCATCCTTGGCACTCCCTCGATGGGCTTCGGCGCGAGGATCGGCGAAGAAGGCGCGGAACATCATCTTTTGCGTTTCGGACGGCATGAGCATGGGCGTGCCGACCATGGTCGACCATTTGTCCCAGATTCGGGACGGGAAGCCCAGCTACTGGGCTTGGCTGATGAACCAGCCCTTCGCCGTGAACGGGCTGCAAGACACCCGCTCGTTGAACTCCCTGGTGACCGATTCTTCTGCCGCCAGCAGCTCTTGGGGATCGGGGCGCCACATTTGGAACGGCATGGTCAACATGTATCCCGACGGCACCAAGCTGCGAACGTTGACCCAGATCATGACGGACGTGAAAGTTCGGTGCGGCCTGGTGACCACCGCGACGATCACCCACGCCACGCCGGCGGGCTTTTGCGTCAACGCCCCAAGTCGCGACGATGAGGAGTTCATTGCCGCCGAGTATCTGAAGAGCGGCGTCGACGTCTTGATGGGCGGCGGCGACAAGTTCTTCAGCCCCACCGCCCGCAAGGACAAGCGGGACCTATACGGGGACTTTGAAAAGGCGGGGTACGAGGTCGTCAAAAACCGCAAGCAGCTCCTCGGACTGCAGTCGAATCGGGTTCTCGGGATCTTCAGCAGCAGCCACGTTCCCTACACCGTCGATCGGAACAACGACGCGGCGCTTCAGGAATCCACCCCCACGCTTGCCGAGATGGCGAAGGTTGCGATCGACAACCTCAAGGACAGCAAGTCGGGGTTCCTGCTCCAGATCGAAGGCGCGCGCATCGACCACGCGGCGCACTCGAACGACCTTGCCGCCATGCTATACGACCAGATGGCGTTCGAGGAAGCGGTGAAGGTGGCGATCGACTTCGCACTCGCTGACGGCGAGACTTTGGTGGTTATCACCTCGGACCATGGGAACGGCAACCCCGGCTTGAACGGCTACGGCGACGAGTACATCGATTCGACCGCAGGCTTGAAGTCGGTGCTTGATATGAAGGGCTCGTACGGAACGCTTCTCAAGGAACTCGGGCTTCGTGCCGACGCCGCCAAGGCGCAGGAAGTCGTGAAGAACCGACTGGGCATCGAACTCAGCGCCGCCGATGCCGAAGTGGTTTCCGGGGTCACGTCCGGAAAGACGCCGTTCGGCTCTTCCATCTTCTACAAGAACGCCTCGGCGACGTTGGCGGTCATCTTGGGCAACTCGACGAAGGTCACCTGGACCAGCACCAACCACACCTCGGACCGTGTGCTGCTGACGGCGGTGGGGCCGGGCGCAGAGCAGTTTGCCGGGCTCACGCAGAACATCTCGATCTTCGATACGCTGCTCGCCCACAAGGACCTCAAGGTGAACAATCCCACGATGTCCTTCGCCGAAGCCCAGCCGCTGTACGAGAAGATGAGGAAGGGGGGCGAGGAAGCGGAAGCCCACATGGACGCCTTCGTGTAGGTATCGTTCTCGAATGACCGTCGACGAGTTCTTGAACGGGCTGGAGGAGCCGCGGCGGAGCGACGCGCTTGCGCTTCACCAGTTGATTCGGAAAGCGGTGCCGCAGTTCGAGCCTTTCCTCGCGAAGGGAGCGATCGGCTACGGCAAGTATCGCTATCGTTGCTCCACCGGCGAGGCGGACTGGTACCGGATCGGAATCGCGCCCCTCAAGAGCGGGATCAGCCTGCACGTGGTGGCGGTGGACGACAAGGGCTGGTTGGCGGAGCAAGCCAAAGCCGAGGTGGGTAAAGCCGTCGTCGGCAAGAGCTGCATCCGGTTCAAGCGCCTTTCGGACCTTGACCTAGACGCTGTCGAGCGTCTGATCCGCAAGGCGGCGACCACCAAGGCAATCGCCGAGGTTTAGCGGATCGCCACTTCGGTTTCGGCGTCGAACACGTGCATCTTGTCGAGGTCGACGGCGAATAGGGCGGAACTGCCCGCTTCGATGCGGGACGCCGGATCGAGCGAAGCGATCATGGTCTTGTCTGCCGCCACCAAGTACGCCGTATCTTCCGGTCCGAGCTTTTCGAGAACGTCCACCTTGGCTTCGAAGGAGTTCTCGGGGGTGACGGGAATCGGGCACGCGGCTTTGGTGTCGTAGATCGATTCGGGCCGGAACCCGACGACGACTTTCTTGCCGGACATGGAGCGCGCCGGATGCCCGGAGGGCAGGCCGAAGGTGAGGCCGGCGACCTCGATCTTGCCGTCGCCGACGGTACCGTCGAGGAAGTTCATGGGCGGAGCGCCGATGAAGCCGCCGACAAACTTGTTGGCGGGGAAGTTGTAGACGTTTTCGGGCTCGTCGCACTGCTGGAGGACGCCGTCCTTCATGATGGCGATACGCTGGCCCATGGTCATGGCTTCGACCTGGTCGTGGGTGACGTAGATCGTGGTGACGCCCAGGTCGCGGTGGAGTCGAATGAGCTCGGCTCGGGTTTGGATGCGGAGCTTGGCGTCCAGGTTGGAGAGCGGCTCGTCCATGAGGAAGACCTTGGGTTTGCGGACGATGGCGCGGCCCAGGGCGACGCGTTGGCGTTGGCCGCCCGAGAGCTCCTTCGGCCGGCGGTGCAGGTACGCCTCGATCGAGAGCATTTTGGCGACCTCGCGGACGCGGCGATCGATGTCCTCGCGGATCTTCTTGGCCTCGCCCATGTGGCTGACCTGCCAGAAGAAGCCGCCCAGTTCGCGCAGACGCAAGCCGAACGCGATGTTGTCGTACACGTTCATGTGCGGGTACAGCGCGTAGTTCTGGAACACCATCGCGATGTCCCGGTCTTTGGGCGGAACGTCGTTGACGCGGTTGTCCGCAATGTTGATGTCTCCCTCGGTCGCTTCTTCCAATCCGGCAAGCATGCGGAGGGCGGTGGTCTTTCCGCAGCCCGAAGGGCCGACCAAAACCATGAACTCGCCGTCGTTGATGTTGAGATTGAGGCTGTCCACGGCGCGGACGTCTTTGCCGAAGACCTTGGTAACGTTACGAAAAGCGACTGCTGCCAACTCGGGAAAACTCCTTTGAAACCGGGTTAACCGTCAGTATAGCGCGGCGGTTACCAGGCGCAACCTAAGACGATTCGCGACGGTGCGTTAGCACCGCCTGCACCGTTTCTTCGACCGTCATTTCGGTGGTATCCAGCATCAGCCAGCCCGCCGGCGCGGCGCTCGCCATCGCCTCGTTCATGCCGCGAATGATGTCGTCCAAGACGCGGGCGTCGAACTCCTTGTTGGTGCGCGTGTGGTTGCGGTGCAGGTTGGCTTCCAGCGACGGGCAGAGGCAGACCTTGACCACGGTCTCTTCGTCAAGCAACCGCGCGATCTCGTCTTGGCGGGCGAGGTTTCGGCAATGGTCGTAGGCGACGGCGAAGCCGGCGCGGTGGTATCGCCGCGCCATGTCGGCGGCAGCTTCCTCGGCAAGGGTGAACTGGCGGGTCGTTTCGTCGGTCCACTGGACGGACTCGGAGAGGCCGCTGAGCACCCAGGTGCGCATGTCGTCCACGGGTATGTGGAGCCCGAACTCGAAGTGCCGGAGCAGGGCGCGCGAGACGGTCGTCTTGCCTGCCGCGGGCGGGCCGGTGATGAGGAAGATGGGCGGCATGAGGCGGGAGCGTACCGCGTCCCCGGTATCCTCTAACGTCCCATGAAGTTCCCGCTTTCGATGCTAAGAGACTTCGTCCAGACCTCTCTGGACGCCGACGCCGTGGGCGATCTGCTCACGATGGCGGGATTCGAACTGGAGGGCATCGAAGTGGTGGAGGGCGAGCCGGTGCTCGACATCAAGGTGTGCTCGAACCGCGGCGACGGACTTTCGGTGTCCGGCTTGGCGCGCGAGGTGCTGGCGAAGGACGCATCGGCGAAGGCGACCGACCTGTATCGAGCCGCCGTGGCGGGTTTCCCCATGGCGGAGGTTCCGGCGGGTTCAACGAGCTTGGTTTCGATCGAGACGCCCATGTGCACGCGGTATGCGGCGATGACGTTCTCGGGCGTCAAGAACGGGGCGGCGCAGGATTGGATCCAACTGCGCTTGCGGCAAGCCGGTATGCGCCCGATTTCGCTCATCGTCGACCTGACCAACTACGTGATGCTGGAACTGGGCCAGCCGATGCACGCCTTCGACCAAGCCACGTTGAAGGGTGGGCGCATCGTGGTTCGCATGGCGAAGCCGGGCGAAAAGATGGCGACCCTGGACGGCACGGAGCACGAGCTTGCCGCCAACCACATGATGATTTGCGACGCCGAGCGGCCGGTGGCCGTGGCGGGCGTGATGGGCGGGCTGGACACCGAGGTTTCGGACTCCACCACGGAGGTTCTCCTCGAGTCGGCGCACTTTGTGAACACGAGCGTGCGCAAGACGAGAAAGCAGCTGGGATTGTCGACCGAGGCGTCGTATCGGTTCGAGCGTAGCGTCGATCCGGAGGGCGTGGTGGCGGCGCAGCGGCGATTCGCCCAACTTCTGGGCGCGACGCCGACGAGCCTGGTGGACATGTATCCGTCGCCGCCGAAGGTTCGCACGTTGGCGATGCGGATATCAAGGGCGGTTCGCTTGCTGGGCATGGAGGTCGGCGCGAACGAGGCGCGGGGCTACTTGGAGCGGCTGGGCATGAAGGTGGAAGGCGACGGGGAGCCGTTCACGGTGACCGTGCCGACGTGGCGCCCGGACCTGGAGCGGGAGGACGACCTCGTCGAGGAGATCGGGCGCGTGCATGGCTACGAGCGCATTCCCGAGCAACTCCCGCAGGGAAGCACCCCGCAGGGCGGCGTTTTTGGGTTTGAGGAGCAGGTCGACCGGCTGCGCTCCGCGTTAGTGGACGCGGGCTTGGTGCAGATCATCAGCCACTCGCTTCGTGACCGGCACCCGCTGGACGCGGACGGCGAGCGCTGCGGGCCGCGCAACCCGGCGTCGCCGGAGATGGCGTTTTTGCGGAACTCGCTGTTGCCTTGCCTTGCCGATGCGGCGCGGCGAAACGGCGGGAAGGACGTGCATCTTTTCGAGATCGGCAGGGTCTTCGTGGGCGCCGGGGGCGCAGAGTCGATGCAGGCGAGCGTTCTCTCGCACGGGGCTTTGCAGCCTGGGCATTGGCGCGACGGCGGCTCGCCGAACGCCGACTTTTTCAGCCTAAAGGGCATGCTGCTGGAGGCATTGCCGCTGGCGGGGCTGGACGCCGAGCATCTCACGTTCAAGCCGTCCAACGATCATCGGTTCCACCCGACGCGGCAGGCGACGGTGATCGCCTACGGCGTGCCGGCGGGCGTGATGGGCGAGTTGCACCCGGATTTGGTGGCGGAGAGCGGCTTGGGCGCCGCGCCTTGCGCGGCGGAGCTCAGCGTGGAGGCGCTGTTCCAGGGTTGGTTCGACTCGGCGGAGTATCGCATCGTGAGCCGGAACCCGGCGGTGCGGCGAGACATCGCGATTGCGGTGGACAAGGCCGTGGCGTACGCGCAGATCAGTCGCATCGTCGCGGAGGCGGCGGGAGACGTCTTGGAGCGGCAGTGGCTATTCGACGTGTACGAGGGCAAGGGCGTGGCGGAAGGCCAGCACAGCCTTTCGATCGCGATGCAGCTGCGCAAGGCGGGCTCGAACTTCACGGACGAGGAAGCGAACCAGGTGCGGGATCGCGTCGTGGCGGCGCTTGGCGCGGTGGGCGCGACGCAGCGGTAACGCACTGCTGGCCGAAGAGCCAGAACAAGCCGACCACGAAGACGGCGCGGAACGCCATGGGGAAGAAGTGGTAGTGGTCGAAGTGCTTGAGCCACGCCATGGGCAGGAAGGCGATGCCCGAGGCGGCCCATCCGAGCGCGGCGAGGATTGCCGCCGGGCGGCGTTCGCGCCACCCCGTCCAGATCACGACCGTCGCAACCAGGCAGGAGACCGTTAAGGCGAGGGTGTGCCAGGTGGTGGGCACGAGGAAGGACTCGAGCCCCAGCCAAGTGGAGACCACGAGGTGCCCGGGGCGGACGGGCGGGAAGAGGTAGTCGGCGATGGAGATGTAGACGTCGACGCCGTGGCGGTACTGCTGGGTTTGGTAGCCCGAAACCGCCGTGCCCAGGACGGCGGTGCGCACCGCCAAGTAGGCGAGCAAGACCACAAAGGCCACTGCGGGGCCGGTTAGCTTGGGCTTGTAGCCAGAGGCGCGGAAGGCGAGGAATACCGCGAGGGCCAAGCCGGGCAGCATGACGGCTTGCTCGTAACAGCCGAAGGCCAGCAAGAAGGCGGCGGTAGACGCCCAGAGCCAGCGTGACGCTTTCGGGTCGGGCGCGGCTTGCTGGAGCGTGCCCTTGGTGGCGGGCGGGTCGAGCGGGGAAGGTGCGGGCTTGGTTCGCTCGGCGCCCAGGCGGATCGATCGGGCGAACGCGGCAAGGCCGAGGATGCCGAAGAGCGTCATGCTGGATGCCGTGCGGCTGGGCAGCCATTGGAGCATGGACGCGGCGAGGTTTTGGAAGTGGTGCCACTCGTCGGCGGCGAGGTAGCCGAGCGAGGCCGCGACGAGCGCGCTCTTGAGCGAACGCCCGGGCAGGAGGGCGAGCAGGACGGTGGCGAGCGCGACGCCGTGGAACCACGGGTGCTTTTGCGGCAGGTCGGTGTTCCACAGGGCGAAGACCGCCGAGCCCGCCACGGCAACGCCGACGCGGTCGGTGAGCTCGCGCAGGAGCCAGAACAGGGCGAACACGCACCCGGCGACGAGCAGCAGGTTGGTGCAGGCGTAGCCGGCGGGCTGGGCGCCGAACAAGCGTTGGTCAAGCTCGAAGAACAGAGTGGAGACGGGCCGGTAGAAGTGGTTTTGCAGCGGCCAGTCGCTTCCGAACCAACTGAAAGGCGCGTTGCGCTCGTGCAGGGCTTGGAGCAGGACGGCGGTGTCGGAGTCCTTGAGGAGGTTGGGCGAGGTGGCGCGGAACCACAGAAGGGGCAAACACAAGGCGCCCACGATCCACGCTCCGACCGCCCACTTCCGCACGCCCTATTATGCGGCTTGCGTTAGTCCGTATAATCTTGCCCAATGCTCACGTTTCAGGAACTCGTCAACCGCCTCAACACCTACTGGGCGGCTCAGGGTTGCGCGATCCTCCAGCCGTACGACGTGGAGGTGGGCGCGGGCACCATGCATCCGGCGACCACGCTGCGGTGCCTGGGACCGGACGAGTGGAACGTGGCGTACGTGCAGCCCTCGCGGCGGCCGGCGGACGGGCGCTATACGCGGAACCCGATGCGCAGCCAGCGCTACTACCAGTACCAGGTGGTGATGAAGCCGAGCCCCGACAACATCGTGGACCTTTACATGGGCTCGCTGAACGCGTTGGGCTTCGACACCTCAAAGAACGACATCCGGCTGGTGGAGGACGACTGGGAGAGCCAGGCGGCGGGCGCGGCGGGCGTGGGCTGGGAAGTGTGGATGGACGGCGCGGAGATCACGCAGTTCACCTTCTTCCAGCAGATGGGCGGCATCGAGTGCAACCCGGTCTGCGCCGAAATCACGTACGGGCCGGAGCGGCTTTGCCTGATGCTGAACAAGCAGAACTCGTTCTGGACCGACCTGATGTGGAACGAGACGCTGAGCTACCACAACGTGAACTTCGACCTGGAGATGCAGAACAACCTGTACAACTTCGAGGTGGCCGACACGGCGATGCTGCTTCAGATGTTCGAGATGTTCGAGGCGGAGTCGAAGCGGGTCATCGAGACGCCGATGGGCTGGGACCAGGAGCTGAACATCATGACCGCGACCCCGGCCGCCGACGAGGAGAAGAAGTGGCTGGTGTATCCGGCGCTGGACCTGGCGCTGAAGTGCTCGCACATCTTCAACATCCTGGACGCGCGGGGCGTCATCTCGGTCACGGAGCGGGCGGCGTACATCAACCGCATCCGCGGGCGGGTGCGGGCGTGCTGCCTCAAGTACGTCGAGGGTTTCAAGGAGAAGGTCGCGGGCTAGAGCGCCTCGCGGCACGAGGTTTCGGCTCCGAACCCCAAGATTTCTGATCTCCTTTGCGGGAGTTCTGCTCCGAATTGTTGCTTGCGGAGGTAGAACCGCGACTTTTCTGATCCGAACTGCTCCAATGGAGATCCGAATTGCTCGAGTTCTGCTCCGAATTGCTCGTATGGAGATCCGAATTCTTCCTATGGAGATCGGAAAAGTTGCCATGTAGATCCGAATTGGAACAATTCGGAAACTAAAGGTACTGCCTCGGAGCACGGTTTAGGTGCAAAAAGGTACTCAGTACCCACTGCCCCGGCTCGAAATGAAAGAAAGTGGAGACAAGAGGGGCCGACCTGTGCTACAACGGTCTGTATGAGGTGGACGGCAAGGAATGGCGCCAAGGGAACACGGGCGGCCCGGCATAGAAGAAAGCGGCTCGTCCTAGCCGCAGCAGCACTTCTCACGTCGATGCTTGCCACTCCCGCCCCGTGCCAACTGTCGGCATATCGTTATCTGCCACCCAGTAAGCCGGTGACCCTGGTGACCCACCTTGAGCGCAAGCCTCCCCGCTTCATCTTCGGCTACGCGCGTTCGCTGGATAAGAACGAGCGATCCATGCGGCATATGCTGGAGCGCACTTTGCGGACGGTCTGCGCTGACCTTAGGAATGCCAAGGCCAAGAGGCAAGAACGCATCGAGGCGGGCTACGCGCTCGCCCATGCCCTCGGCCGGTTTGGGCCGGAGAGCATCTCAAACATCGAGTCGCTCTACGGCAGTCGTGATCCCTGGATTCGGGAACTTGCGGGCTGGGCCTTGGTGGTGTTCGCCCACTCGAGGCACTATGCCTATGCGCCTCGGGTTCGTTCGTTGGCGGAAAGAATGCAAAAGGAGCGCATAAAGCAACTCCGCGTACTGGGCGAATGGGCTACGACCAATCTGTATTTCTACGGTCCCCCTCCCGAGGATAGGTAGCGAGCACGAGGTGTGCCGATGACGAGGGTGCTTTTGCTTGGGGTTCTGCTCTATATCTCAGGCTGTGGTCGTGAATCCGGTCCTTGGAAAATTACGCAAAACAGTGCAAGCTCCCGCTACGAGGGGAATGTGCTCTACCGGATGACGTATCGGTTCATGAACGCCAATCCGCAAGCGAGGAAAGTGGAGTACCGCTCAGAGTTGGTCGGCCCCTTCAGCCGGCGCCTTCAGATCTTTGACGCAAGTGAACCTCTGCACCATCTCATAGTGATCATTGATGAACGCTTGCCTCAAGGAGTGCCAAAAGTGCTTGCTGAATCAGGAAACACAAGCCATGGTCTCACAGCCGGTATGAAAGGTGTAGTTGCTGCTTTGAGAGGTATGGACCGAGAGTTGCTATGGTTGCGGGAGTTCCGCGTAGAGTTTCCTGCAGATGCGAACGAACCGATCTGGATTCGCAACTCAACTGACCTTGCTACCTTGGAGCAAGAAGGAGGAGGTTGGAAGCTATCATGGATCTATTAAGCTGCTCGGCATTTCATGACGATGCGGGTTGCCCCACAACGGTCATTAAGAGGTGAGGGAATTTGGCGACAAATGACTACATTCGATTGAAGTCCGAAAATCCTAAAGGCGTGATCGAGAGGTGGGGGCAGGCAGAGTGCAAATGAAAGCAGCCGCTTGCATCGGGTCGGTTGGCCTTGCGGGAGTCGTCCTTCTCGCCGTTACCGCAGGACAAAGCCTCAAGGCAGAGAAGGTCTTGAGCCTGCGCTACAAGCCGCTGTGGTGCGTTGCCTCGTCGTCCAAGCCGATCCTCGCAATAGGCAATGAGGACGAGGTTGAAGTTTACAGTACCCACACGTTTAGGCGAAGCGATGTAATCAAGGGTTTTGACTCATCGATCTGCTCGGCCCGGTTTTCAACGGATGGGTCATTCCTTTACTTCGTTGACCACCTGACCGGCATCTATCGCTACGACCTAAAGAAGAGAGTATTAAAGCGCTTCGCCCAGATACTGTCTGATCCAGATTTCAAGTCGCCTGTTGCGCTGTATGACGGCAAGGCTGCCGCACTTTGGGTGATCGTTGACGACGAACTCGCCAAGGTGGATGTTGCCACGGGGCATGTTCAACGCGCCAAGATCGACGCCTCAGAAAGAGGTGGGGTCTTCTGGAATCTGGTGCCGATATCGGCAGACGAGCTTGCACTTGTTGATTCGGCGACAGAAGGACGGGACCATTCGCGGGTTCTTTGGTTCAACAAGAAGCTCATGATGACCGACGCGATCGTCGAGATCGAAGGCGAAGCTACCGATCTGTGCGCCCTAACGAATGGCAAAGTGCTTGTGGTCAACGATAGCGGCACTGCGATCGTGGTAAGTCGGAATGGGGACACCCGGGTAGTCGCTCGTAAGTTGGATCTATCGCCTGACTTTGCGCATTGGGCTGTAGACGCCAAGAAGGGCAGGGCCTACATCGGAGCATTTGGCGTATCTGCCTTCGACCTGGCTAGCGGAAGGCTGCTCTGGTCCACAAGAACCTCAGAACCCTATATTCAGCCGGTTTTGAACTCGGACGGCGATTTCCTCGCCTACGGTGAAAACTCTAGGGCAGTGGTAAAGTTCCCGGTCAAGGCAGCGAGTCGGGAGTGAGAGCGTACTTCCAAAGATTGTCTTCCCTCCAACTGGGAGTTGCTGGTCTACAACTGCTCCTGCTGCTCCTGGATACCCGCGGTCTTGCGGCGCTGAAGGGTTTTCCGGCGGCGGCCTATGTCGCCGTAGCGTTCTTCTTGGCTTTGCAGGGGGCTTTGATCGCCCTCGTGCTTTGGCGGTTGCGTACGGGTGCGATCTGTGTTTTGTATTTTCACGGGGCCATTTTCGCCTCGGGGCTGTTGAGGCTGGTAAGCCTGGGCGGGCCCTTGATCCCGGTATCGTCGCCGCTCGACTCCCTCGCCTTCTGGGCAACCTTGGCCGCTATCGCGCTGAGCTTCCACGCCCTCAAGGCCACGAAGCCCGCGAGCTAGATTCGGGCAGGTGTCGAAGTGAGACACATCTCCGCAAAAACCATGGCACAACACCAAAAACCGAGAAACTACGCTCGCCGTGCTTTGGGAATCGTTCTGTGCTTCTCGCCGTTCGCATTGCTTGGGTCTTCGGTGATTGCCGCAGTTGCTGGTTCCGGACGGGAACCGTTTGCCGCGGTTGGCTTCATCGGCGTGGCTCTGTTCTTCGCCGTCCTCAACTTCTATCTTTCGTTCATCCGTCCATGGGGGCTCATCCGAAGGCATGGAAGCCTCGATGGTATCCCGCACGTTTCCGGTTTTCCCATCATCGGCACCATTCTTGTCCTGCTGGGCGGGTCGTTAGGCTTTGGCGCTATCGGCACCTCCCTCCTCGGTTTGGTCGCTCTCGCACTGGACACCGGTGGAGCACCGTGGTTTCTTATCGCTACATGGCGCGATTCGTCCTTTTGGGACTCGCCCCAATGAACCCGGAAACGCTTAACCGCCATGCTACCGGCCGCCAGACCGTTCGGTGAGAATGCGGAAGAGGTAGTCAGTAACGTAGACGTGTCCGCAGGACTCAGCCTGTACAGCCTTACTTCGGGGAACCCGAGGGGCAAGTGTGGTCGGCGCAAGGGTAACGGGGTCGACGCGGTGGGGAGGTTCGTTGCTTACGTCTACAAAGTAGGGAAGTTTGCGAAGGAACCAGGGCACCTTGACCGTACCGAGCACCTTCCATCCGCCCATGGTAAACCCAAGGCGGCCGATGAACGGTCGCCACCGGGGAGCCTTGCGGAGCGCCCGCAGAGCCTCGTCGGCGCTGGCTTCGCCGGACAGGGAGCAGATGCCAAAAGTGGCGAACATGATGGGCGGCTTGCCGATGTGCGTGATCAGCCCCGGTGCCCAAGTCCCGTCCTCGAGCGGGACGAGGAACAGGGTGCCCGGCGGGAATGGTGCAGGTTTCATGGATCTGTGAGGTGGGCAGCGGTCTGACTTAGGGCGCAGGCTCTCGGGTTCATATGCGACCCTCCGGGTCGAACCGGAAAGGGCGCCCACCGACCCGGGTCTGCGACCCGGGGCTAAAGTCTGCCACCCTCCGGGTGGTTCGTCGTGTCGGATGTCGGCTCAAGCGTGCGTTCCTTGGATTCTCACCAGGGTCGCTCGGATCCCGGTAAGGCGTTCAGACTCGGGAATGCTTTCAGAGGCTCGGGGCATGACGCCTGGGAGGAGGGGATACGCATTAACGCGGAGCGGAGTCTCGGAGTCTGCAGCCAGCCAGTCGGACCAGTTCGTGTGGTCGTAAGCCGGAGCGGCGGCCAAGAACTTGACATCCAGTTCTGCACCCTCGTAACCCAAGCTCCCGGAACCAACGGGTGCGGCCAGAACCAAGAGACGGCACTTGTAGGTCGGTGGCCAGCCTTCCAGGGTCAGCTCCTCTTCGGACACCTCGCATGGCCGAGATTGGACTTGGGCGTTGTCCTCGAACTCAAGTAGGAATCCCTTCATGAATCGACTCCGTCCATGCGCACCTCTGTTACAGCCCATCCGGGCATGGTCTTGTTTCGTCCCCCGATCTCCTCCCCCACCGCACTTGCACCGAGTACACAGTGACCAGGATCAAGGCGACGAGGGCCCAACTCTCGGCAGCTGAGATGAGCGAGGCCTGAGCGACGAGCGCCTTGGTCGGCTCCATCTCCTCGTGAGGATCGACGTAGAGGGCGACCTTGGCCACGGCGATAGCCGTAGCCGCCAAAGCGTTGATGCCCAAAGAGCGAAGAAGCCTCCTGCGATCACGAATCGGGGTGATAACCACAACGGCAAGCAAGACTAGCCCTATGACAATCTCCCAAGCCGATGTGCCCCGGGTCGTGCTGCCGATGACTGAGAGGAACTCAATCAGCAACCAAACCTGAAGGCCCAGCCCCGGCAGATAGCGAACAAGACCACCGCCAGGGACCGGAGCGCCCATTGGCGAGCGACGGACTTCGGGACTCTTCAGGGCATCTCTCAGATACTCGCCCACGTACACGTGGTCAGCGACCTCGTAGGGCACGGTGCCTGCCTTTGACTTGCCGGGAAAGTGCCGCTTTGGCACCAGGGTGATCGGGTCCAGTTCGGTGGGACCCTCGTTGACCGTAACGGAGAAGAGGGGCAGAACGGCAAGCTCCTTTGGAACGGGCGCCTTACCGAGACGCTGCCATCCGCCGTCTTGGAATCCGCGGGTTCCGATGATCGGCCGCCATGTCTTGTGCGTCTTGATCGCCTCGAGGGCTCCGTCCATGTTGATGGTGCGAGGCACGGCGACAAGGCCGAACGCGGCAAGCATGCGGGAGGGGTTTGCCACGTGGGTAACCATGGCGGGGGCCGCGGAATTTTCGTCCAGCGGGACCAGAAAGACCTCACCGGGCTCGATTTCGTTGGCTTTCATTCGGCACCTGGTCTTCGCTGGATGAAGCCATCCGCACGGTAGCGCCAGAGCAAGCGGCCCTCCCGGTGGGCCTCCAAGATCGGGGCGTTGGGTGGCAGGGCGTTCAGCCGGCGATCTATGACGGACGGAACGACTCTCAGGGTTACCGAACATTCGGTCAGTCGCTTCAGGACGGCTGGACTGCATTTGCCAATGCTGGGATCAGCCTTGGCAAGCAACTCCATGTTCTTGTCCGGTGGCAAGTTCCGCAAAACTCCGTCTCGGCTCGTCACGCCATCAAGGTAAGCGCGAACAACGACCCCAAGGTCGGTGGCCAGCATGTCGAGCTTGTGTTGAGGCTTATGGCATCCCGAGAGGAAAAAGAGGAGCATCAACGGGAGGCACACGATGGCATTCCGTGAGTGTTCGGGGCTTGCCTCAGTCTTCATCGTGGAGTTCCTGTTTTGGAGTGGGGTTCGTCGTTCGCGTTACCTGTAGCACGAGAGCGTCAAAATCGGGAGGAGTGTCCAAAGCAGATTGGCAGCACCGAAGAATCCACTCCCTCTGGGGCACCTTCTCCTCGATGATCGCGCCGAAGTTTCCCCAACTGTCGTTAGTGGGCTCCCCGATTGCTCGGGCAACCGCGTTCCACATGACGAAACGCGCTCCAGGTTTCACGTCCACGAACTCGATATCGATAGGATCCTGCCACTGCGAAAACCAGAGCAAGCCGTGGGAAGAGACCCTGCGCCGGATCTTGATGCGGCAGTGCTCGCTGTACAAGTGCATCACTTGCTCAGGGAACGCGGTCCTCCGCATAACCTCTACGGTGAGGCGTTCGTTTTCCTCGACATCCAGTTTGAAGGCTCGTTGAATGACCTGCCCCTTGTAGATGATCCTGCCGTCCTCCGCAATCTCATAGGCGTGACTAAAAGGTAAGACGTCGACGGGCGGAGGTTTCAGCATGGTCGAGTTAGGGAGCACTTCAAGTGCCTCGAAATTGCAACTGAATGATGCCATTCTACATCAGACAGAACTGCCCTAGGACACCCTGTTGCGGCGCTCGCTCTGCCACTCCTGGTACTTCTCCTCGTACTCCTCGGGGCTGGGGACGAACGTGACGAAGGCGTGGATGGCGATGCCGATGCCCCAACCCAGGAGCGGGTAGATCGCCCAGAAGTCGTGCCGGTCGGTGATGAGGTTGAGGATGATCAGGAAGAGGTTGATCACCCCATAGACGGCGAGGTGGAGATAGAACTCGTGCCGCCAGGAGCGTTGGAAGTCCAAGCGATCCGCCGACCGCTTGGACTCGGCGACGTGGAGGCGTTCGGCCTCGGCGAGCGCCTCGGGCGAGATGCCCAGTTCCGCCGCGGTTCGCTCGAGCGTCTCGCGGCGGTTGAGGCGCGTGGCGTCGATGGCGATCGCCCGCTTGAGGATGTCTTGCACCTCGTCGTCGTTGTACTCCTGCCTTAACATGCGCTAGTCCTGCTTGGGCGGCGGGGCGAACTTCTTGGGCGGCGCCTGCGGCTTCTCGGGCGCCGGCTCGGGCGCGGCGGGCTGCACGAAGACCACCTTGGGCTCGGGCTGGGGCGCGGGGGCAGGGCTGACGCCGATCTTTTGGAGCTTCTCCACCACGTCGATGCCGAAGACCTGCTTGATCTGCTCCAGAGCGGGGATCGCCCGGGAGGGCAGGGAGGGAGCGCCGTCGCCGGAGTCGATCATCGTGAACTTCTCGATGCTCGTGTCCGCCACGGTTTGGCTGATCGCCCGCACGATGCCATCCATCTTCTGCATGAGAAGGACTTCGCGGGCGTTGGGGCCGGCTTTGTCCCAGCTTTCCGAGACGGCTCGGAGCGCCAGAGCGCGGGCTTTGCCTTCTTCGATGATGCTGGCGACGGCGGCTTTGGCGTTCTCTTCCGCCGCTTCGGCTTGGGCCTTGGCGGGCTGGACCACGTCGGCTTCGAGCTTGCGCCGAATCTGCTCGACGCGCGCTTTTTGCACTTCGACCTCGGCGTTGGCCTGTGCCACTTGGGCGGCAACGGTTGCCTGCTCTTCAGCGATCAGGGCTTCGCGCCGGGTGAGGGCGTCGGTGAGCCGCTTCTGGGCGTCCGCCTTTGCCATGGACATCTGGGCGGAGATTTGCGCCCGGTTCTCCTGCTCCAAGTTCTCCGCCTGCCGGACCACCGAGTCCGCCTGGGCAATGGCTTCGGCGATGCGGGCGGTGCTGATGACCTCGGCATTGCGCTTTCGTCCGATGGAGTCGAGGTACTTGACCTCGTCGTGGACGTTCTGGATCTTCATCGTGTCCACAACCAGCCCGAGGCTGGTCATGTCTTGCTCCACCTCGTGGACCAGGCGCTCGGCGAACATGATCTTGTCCTCGTTCACCTGCTCGGGGGTCATGGTGCTGAGGATGCCGCGCAGCGAGCCTTCCAGCGTCGCCTTGGCGATCTGCATCAGCTCGACGCGATTCCTGCCCAAGAAGCGCTCGATGGCGTTGTTGAGGACGGGCTCATGGCCGGCGATCTTGGCGTTGGCGACGCCTTGGACCGTGAGGGGGATGCCGCCTTTGGAGTAGGCGTTGGTCACGCTGACATCGATGACCATGTTCGTGAGGTCCATGCGGTCCACACGCTCGAAGAAGGGAACCCGGATGCCTCGGCCGCCCTTGACGATGCGGTAGCCGAACACGCGGTCGCCCTCGCGCCGACGCTTGCCCGAGAAGATCAAGACTTCGTTGGGCGCGCAGATGTAGATGAGGCTGGGAAGGCTGATGAGGAAGAGAACGAGAAGCGTCGCAATGACGGCGCCGACGATGAGCAGGGGGGTCATTAGGCTTTCTCCTCGGTTTGAAGGTTCTTCGGCACGACCGACCCTTGGGCGATCGCCTTGGGAATATCGATGCCGGTGGTGTGGTTGACGGCTTCGAAGATGGCGCCGAGCATGTTGGGATAAGCGGAGATGTACGCCGACAGGGTTTTTCCGTCGCCGCTGTCGATGACGTTCAGGCTGTCGATCTTCACGCGGGAGACGCCTTGAGCGGCGGTCGCCACGAGCTTATCGAGGTCTTCGATGAGTTGGATGCTGAGAGCGGCGGAGCCGGCTTCCGCCCAGGCGGCGGTCATCTGGTCCAAGGATTGGCTGACGGCCAAACCTTTTTCTCGAATGGGCGCGGCGTCGGCGCGAGCCCGGAGCTCCTGCGCCGTGCGCTGGGCTTCGGCGGGAATGACTTGGTCCACCTGGAGGCGGATGCCTTCAAGCTCCGAGCGGATCTGCTGCAGTTCCTGCTCTGCCTTGGCTCGCGCTTCGCGGGCGGCGGCTTGGGTTCGCTCTTCTTGCGACTTGACCTCCGACTCCAACTCCGCGAGCACGCGGCGAAGATCGTTCTTCATGCGGGCGATGTTGGCTTCGGCGGTGGACATCGCCACCTTGGCGCGGCCCTCGTTCTCGGCAACCGCTTGTTCCGCCAGCCGCTTGGCGTCGGACTCGGCAAGCTCGGCGTCTTTGATGACGTTGGCGATCAAGCCTCGGCCGATGGCGTCCAGATAGCCGGTGTCGTCGCTGACGTGCTGGATCTTGAGCGTGTCGAGGTGGATGCCCAGCTTGTTGAGGTCCAGCTCGGACTCGCGGCTGAGCTCGTCGGCGAACTTGAGACGGTCTTCGTTGACCTCTTCCGGCGTAAGCCGGGCGAGGACGCCGCGAAGGTGCCCCTCAAGGGTTTCCTTGGCGACGCGCCGGATGTCGTTCGCGTTTTGGCCCAGGAAGCGCTCGATGGCGTTGCCGATGATGATCGGATCGCTCGAGATCTTCACGTTGGCGACGGCGTCGACGTTGAGGGGGATGCCGCCTTGGGCGTACGCCGCCCGGATGGAGATGGGGACCTCCATTTCGGTAAGGCTGAGGCGGTCGACGCGCTCGATCAGCGGGATGCGCCAGCCTCGGCCCCCGAACACCGTTCGGAAGCCGCGCATGGAGCCGTCGACGATGCGGTGCTTGCGTCCCGAGAAGATGAGGACCTCGTTCGGGGGGCAGATGTACAGCAGGGAACGGATGCCGATGAACAGGGCGATCACGAAGACGACGGTGGCGCCGCCGATGGGGATCGCCAACTTCAGGATTTCTTGCAGCGACTCGACAGTTGGCATGGGTTAGTCCATAAGAGTTGACTTGGCGACGACTCTGGCGCGGTCGTTTTCAACGGTGAGGATGACGACTTCGGTATCGGCGGGAATGGTCTCGCCGTCGTGGGAAAGCGCAAGCATTTCGATGAGGTCGCCCTTGACGATGAGGCGAACCTTGCCGGGCAGATCGGCCCGGATGGGGACGATGGCGGTGCCGGTGTGGCCGAGCATGTCGGCGGTTTTGGTACTGCTGTCGGCTTCGCTCTTGGTGGCGAGGCGGGTGAGCAGGGCGACGAGGAAGCCGGCAATCAGCCCGGTGCCGATCGACCAGGGAAGGGACTCGGAGGAGCCTTGCTTGGCGAGCAGCATGAGCAACGTGCCCGCGAGGCCGAAACCGGTGATGCCGTAGGTCCAGAAGCGCAGGCTCAGGAACGGGAGCCAGATGTCGCCCGCTTGGGCGGGATCGCCTTCATGGCCCAGGTGCATGTCATGGCCGCCCCCGAGATCGTGGCCTCCCGCGATCTCATGGTCGCCGTGTCCCGTTAGTGCGCTCAAGAGCACGAGGACGCCGCCTACGATTAGGCAGACGATGTAGCCGACGAGCATTTGCGTCTTTTCAACCCCTTCCGCAAACTATAACGGATTTCGGGTACCGAGGTTGCATGTCAAGCCATTAACTTCGGAACGAGGTTGCCGTAAACGTCGGTCAATCGGAAGTTGCGGCCCTGGAACTTGTAGGTGAGACGGGTGTGGTCGATGCCCATGAGGTGGAGCAGGGTGGCGTGCAGGTCGTGCACGTGGACCTCGTCTTCGGCGATGTTGTAGCCGAGTTCGTCGGTGGAGCCGACCGACCCCGGCTTGATTCCGCCGCCCGCCATCCACATCGTGAACGCCCTGGGGTGGTGGTCTCGGCCCAAATAGGGGCTGCCTCCGCGGCCTTCGTTCATCGGGGTTCTGCCGAACTCGCCGCCCCAAACCACGATGGTGTCGTCGAGCAATCCGCGCTGCTTGAGATCCTTGATGAGGGCGGCGGCGGCCTTGTCCACCTCGCGGCAGAGTTGCGGGAGCTTGTGCTTGATGTCGTCGCCCTCGCTGGTGCCGTGGTTGTCCCATCCGCGGTGGTAGAGCTGGACAAAGCGGACTCCACGCTCGACGAGGCGCCGGGCGAGAAGGCAGTTGTTGGCAAAGCTCTTCTTGCCGGGCTCGGTGCCGTACATCTCGTGGGTGGCGGGGGTTTCTTTCGAGATGTCCATGAGCTCGGGGACGCTCGACTGCATCCGGTAGGCGAGCTCGTACTGGGCGATGCGCGTTTGGACTTCGGGGTCGAGCGAAGACTTGTAGCCCATCTCGTTGAGGTCGCGGATGGCGTCCAGGGTGTCGCGCCGGATCTCGCGAGTGACCCCGTCGGGGTCCGTTACGAAGAGGACCGCGTCGCCTTGCGAGCGGAACTCGACGCCTTGGTAGACGCTGGGCAGGAAGCCGCTGGCGTAGCACGCCTTGCCGCCGTCGGGGTTGTTCTCGCCGGAGATCAGGACGACGAAGCCGGGGAGGTCCTTGTTCTCGCTACCCAAGCCGTAGGTGAGCCACGAGCCGAGGCTGGGCCTGCCAGGGATTTGGAAGCCCGTGTTCATGAAGATCTGCGCCGGGGCGTGGTTGAACTGGTCCGTTTTGACGGAGCGGACGACCGCCACATCGTCGGCGATTTCCTTGAAGTGGGGAAGGAGCTCGGAGACCCACTGTCCCGACTCGCCCACCTGCTCGAACTTGTAGGGAGACCCGAGAAGCCGGGGCTTGCCCCGGATGAAGGCAAAGCGCTCGCCCTTGAGGAGCTCGTCGGGGCAGGGCTCGCCGTTGTACTTGACCAGGGTCGGCTTGGGATCGAAGAGGTCGACCTGCGAAGGGGCGCCCGCCATGAACAGGTAGATCACGTTCTTGGCTTTCGGGGCGAAGTGCGGCTTCTTGGGCGCCATCGGGTTCAACGCCTGCGCGGGTTCCGCCGCGAGACCGCTTTCCAAGAGCAAGTTGGACAGGGCGAGGCCGCCGATGCCGTAGCCGATCTGTTTGAAGAAGGTGCGGCGGGTGATTTCCTTGAGAATCTCTTCGTTCATGGCTAGCTCTTGGTGATGGTCTCGTCGAGGTTCAGGAGGACGTTCGCCACCATGGTCCAGGCAGCTTGCTCGGGGTTTCCGGCGAGCTTCTTGGCGGCGGTCTGGTCCTTTGCGTAACGGTTGCGCAGGGTGGAGAGCAGCTTCTTCAATCTGGCCTGCTCTTGGGCGCTGGGCGAGCGTCCTACACAGAGTCGGAAGCCCATGGCGATTTTCGACTCGTCGGTGGGCTTCTTCGCAAGACGCGCCGCCAGCCCTTTGGCGGCCTCCAAGTACACGGGGTCGTTCAGCAGGGCAAGCGCCTGGAGCGGCGTGTTGGTGCGGATGCGGCGAACAAGGCAGGTTTCGCGGCTACCGGCGTCGAGGGCGAGGAAGCTGGGATAGGCGGCGGTGCGTTTGAGGAACACGTAGAGTCCTCGGCGATGCGCCTCCGGCCCTTGGAGGTTCATCCACCGCTCGCCGCTGTAGGGGCTGTCCCAAATGCCGTCGGGCTGGTAGGGCATAACGCTGGGCCCGCCCACCTTGGGGTTTAGAAGACCCGACGCCGCCAGCGCGGTGTCTCGGACCATCTCCGCCTCCATGCGGAACCTTGGACCCCTCGCGTAGAGGTGGTTCTGAGGGTCCTTTTGGGTCAGCGCCGCCGTAGCGGCAGAGCTTTGGCGATAGGTGTTCGAGGTGACGATGACGCGGTGGATCGCCTTCATGTCCCAGCCCCGGTCCATGAACTCGGTGGCGAGCCAGTCGAGAAGTTGGGGATGGGTGGGCGGCGATCCCTGGGTGCCGAAGTCTTCCTCGGTTTCGACCAAGCCGTGGCCGAAATACTGCGCCCACATGCGGTTGACCTGGACGCGGGCGGTGAGGGGATTCGACTTCGAGACGAGCCACTTCGCCAAGGCGAGACGGTTTGCCGGCTGGCTCTTGGGCAGCGGCGGGAGGAAGTGCGGTGTGTTCGCCTCGACTTCCTCGCCTTTGCCCAGGAACTCGCCGCGGGTGTGCACGTACGCCTTGAGCGGCCCGGTGGCGGGGCGGTCCCGCATCACCATGGCGGTGGGCAGCGGGCCGAGCTTCGCCATTTGGGCCTGGACGTCGGCGATTTGTTTGCGCAGTTCTCGTTGCCTGGGAGCGACCTTGGCGTAAAAGGCGGCAAGTTGCCGGGACTCGTCGTCGGTACGGCTCTTGCCCAAGACCTGCCTGAGCGAGCCGAGGGCGAAGCGCCAAGGCTCCGCCGCCGTGGTGGCGCTGACCCGGAACCTGCCGAAGAGGTGCGCGGGCCAGACTTGCGAGCCGAACTCGAGGTTGAGGGTGATTTGGCCTGAGGCGGGCTTGGCGAAGCCAACGACCAGCTCGTGAGGCTTTCCGGGTTGGGGGTAGATCGCCCACCCGGTTTCCGGGTTGCCGTCGAACAAGCCGCCGAGGTCGTAGCCGCCTTGGATGAAGTCGACTTCGACGTCGGACAGGGCCAAGGGTTTGCCGGCAGCTTCGGCGGAAAGGGCAGTGAGAATGAAGTTGCCGCCAGAAGATTGGCCTGGCCCTTGGTTGGGGAAGGCGGGATCGGGCACGGCTTCAATGCGGACTCCGGTCGAGCCCGGCGGGAGGTCGAGAACGAGCGAGAACCGGTCGCGGTCGGGCGTGGGCGGCGGCAAGAGGTAGGACCCGTCGTCTTGGCGGACGAACTTCTGCTTGATGCGCGTCGCCGCGTTGAGCGAGAGCGTGTTCCATCGAACCTGGGCGGCTTCGGCTTCCCAGGCGGCTTGCCCTTCGGGCGGGGTGGATAGCTGCGCGTTCAACTGGTCGAGACGTTGCCGCAGGGATGCCAGTTTGGCCTTGATTTCGGGCGAGGCGACTTCGATGTTGGGCTCGTAGAACTTCTGCTGCCCAACGTTGTTGTCTCCGCGGGATTCGTACGCGTTGTTCGCGAAGAACGCGTACATTTGGAAGTAGTCCTTCTGCGTGAACGGATCGAACTTGTGGTCGTGGCAGCGCGAGCACGCCAACGTCGAGCCGAGCCAGACCGTGGACGTGGTGTTCACCCGGTCCATCACCGTTTCGTACATCGATTCGTTGGGATCGACGCCGCCTTCTTCGTTTAACATCGAGTTGCGGTGAAAGCCCGTAGCCACCAGTTGGTCGATGGTGGGCGAGGGAAGCAGGTCGCCGGCGATCTGTTCGATCGTGAAGCGATCGAACGGCTTGTTCTTGTTGAAGGCGTCGATCACCCAATCGCGGAAGAGGTACGCCTGTCGTGAGCGGTCCGCCTCGTATCCGTGGGTGTCGGCGTAGCGGGCGAGGTCGAGCCAAACTCGGGCTTGGCGCTCGCCGTAGTGGGGCGATGCCAAGAGCCGGTCTACCACCTTTTCGTAGGCGTTGGGGCTCTTGTCGGCGAGGAAGGCGTTCATCTCCTCCAGCGTGGGCGGTAGGCCGATGAGGTCCAGCGTGACCCGGCGAAGGAGGGTTTCCTTCGAAGCGGGCGGGCTCGGTTTCAGTCCTTGGGATTCAAGCTTGGCGAGGATAAAGGCATCGACCGGGTTCGCGACCCACTTGGCATTCTTGACCTTGGGTGGGGCCGCCTTCTTCGGAGCAACGTATGCCCAATGAATGGCTGATCCACCCTCGATGGAGGCGCCGGCGTCGATCCAATCGCGGACGGTTTGAATCTGGGCGGCCGACAAAGGGGCGAAGCCCATGGGCATTGAGGGCTTGCCGTCGAGACCGCGTAGCCTACGCACGATGCGAGAGTTCTCGGAGTCGCCCGGGACGACGACCTTCGCCTTGAGCAAGTTCGCGCCGCTCGTTAGCGACAAGCCGGCAGGCGGGTTGTTGGCCCCGTGGCAGGAGATGCAGTGCGCTTTGAGAATCGGCGCGACGTCCTTCTCGAAGGTGGGGGGTGGCGCGAACTTTGCCCCCTGTTTGACCCAGGCCTCGAGCAACCCGATTTGGGCCACACTCAAGGGGGCGAACTCGAGCGGCATGCGCGGCTTTCCGCCCAAGCCCTTTACGCGCTGGATGAGGACCGAGGCTTCGGGGTTGCCCGCTACGATCGCTTTGGCGATGCCGGACGGACTCGAAAGGTCCAGCCCACCCATCTTGAGGGTGCTCGAGTGGCACGATAGGCAGTGCGCCTTGAGAATCGGGCGAATCTGGCTCTCGAAATCCACACGCTCTGCCTTCTGGGAGCCCAGAGCCAGGACCACGTAGGGCGATGCCGCGAGGAGGAGCCAACCAAGCGCTTTGCGATCCATAACGATGGATGCATATTAGCCCAGCTTTGGGGTCAGGTTGCAGGGGTTTCGGCGACCGGCTGGATCAAGCCGCCAACCTTCTCGAAAGCGGCGACGAGCGTCGCTTCGCCCGTTGGAGTTTGTCCCAGCGCCACGTTCCGGGCGAAGTCCACGACGCCGTGCCAAGGCTCCGGCGTTGGGGTCTCGCTTCTGAGGGCGTGTGCAAGGGCACGGAGTTCCTCGTCCGAGGCGCCCATCGCTTCCGCCATCGCCACCGCGAGGACCTCGGCATGAGCCCGTTGACGCCCGGTCATGAAAGCCCTGCCAGAATCTTCGCGACCGTCCTCACTTCGGACGCATCCATGGTTCGAGGATCCAGCCACACGCGGCCGTTCTCGATGCGGCTGAGGATGGGCGGGTCAGACTGTCGGAGCCGGTTGGCGAGCGCGTCCAGGTCTTCGGCGGGTAAGCCCGCCCGCCACGTGGGAAGCGACTCTCCGGGCAAGGAGCCTCCGCCAATTTCCGACCAGCCGGCTTCTACGACGGCGCCGGGAAAGGCGCGGGCGAGTCTTTGGGCGTCTCGCTTGATGGTCGCCAAGGGCTTGGCAAGGTAGGCAAGGGTGGGAATGGTGGACTCCATGCCGTCACGATAGAGCCGAAGCGTGGCTTCCAACGCCGCCAAGGTGAGTTTGTCCACCCGGAGCGCCCGGGCGAGAGGATGCTGCTTCATGCGGGCGACGAGATCGCGACGGCCGAGAATCAAGCCCGCCTGGGGTCCGCCGAGCATCTTGTCGCCGCTCGCGAGAACGACGTCCGCGCCGTCGGCAATGCAGTCCTGAACGCGGGTCTGGCGCGGCAGCCCGTACTCGCTGGTGTCGACCAGGCAACCCGAGCCCATGTCGTCGATGAGGAGCAGCCCTTTGCTGCGGGTCAGGCCGGCAAGCTCGCCGATCGGCACTTCTTGGGCGAAGCCGACCACCTTGAAGTTGCTCGGGTGGCATCGCAAGAGGGCCTTGGTCTCGGGTCCGCACGCCTCTTGGTAGTCGCTCAGGCGGGTCTTGTTGGTGCATCCCACCTCGACCAGGCGGCATCCCGACTGGCGCACGATGTCGGGCATGCGGAACGTACCTCCGATTTCGATCATCTGGCCGCGGGACAGGATGACCTCACCGCCGGTGCACAGGGTGTTCAGGGCGAGGAAGACCGCCGCCGCGCAGTTGTTCACGACCAAGGCGTCCTCAGCGCCCGTGAGCTCGCACAGAAGCGAGCGGACGTGGGTCTGGCGATCGCCTCGGCGGCCGTCTTCAAGATCGACCTCGACTGAGGAATGCGAAGCGGCAACCCGGGCGATCGCCTCGATCGCCGCCGGAGCCAGACGAGCCCTGCCCGCTCCAGTATGAAGGACGATGCCGGTCGCATTGACGACCGGTTTCAAGCTGGGGGATGAGATCGCTTGGGCGACTTCCAAGGCCGCCGACTCCGCATGCGAAAGGTCGACGACCGCCCCTTCGCGCAACGCCGACCGCATCGCCTCGATGGCGGATCGCGCCGCCGAGGTGCGAACCGCCGCTGGGAACCGCTCCAGAAGCGGCGAGGCGGCGAGCACGTCGACTTTAGGGAGGCGTCGCAAGTCGGCCATAGCCACAGTTTACGCAACCCCTCTGCTTCTGTTCGCGTAAACTCGCATTGCTATGGGTTCCTATCCGCCGCCCTTTTCACCGCCGGCTCCGCGCAAGGACAACACGCTTAAGATCGTGCTGATCATTTTGGGCGTGGCGGCGTTCATGTGCGTGCTCCTTCTGGGCGCGGCGGGCGTGTTCGGAATGAAGTTCTTCAACCAGAGCATCAAGCCGCTTGCCGGTTGCGCGATCGGGTTCAACGACGTGCGAGAGGCGATGCGCGAGTACGCCAAGGAGCACAACGACACATTGCCAGCCGCCGACAAGTGGCAGGACGAGATTCGCCCCTATTTGGTGAAGGTTCTGGCCAAGAACCGCGAGGACAAGGGAGGCATCTTCCCCGAGCTCGACCCGAACGGCAACTGGGGGTGCGACGACGGCAAGGGCGGCAAGACGGGAATGGCGTACAACACCGAAATCGCGGGCAAGAAGATCGCCGAGGTCAAGGACCACTCGGGCACGATTCTGATCTTCGAGGTGCCGGATTCGGGCACGAACCTCGCCAAGGCCTACTCGTTGCAGGACCGATCGAAGGCGCCGATGATCATGAGCGAACACCGCCAGTGGCTCAAGCTCCCGCTTGAGGGTGGCGACGAATTCAATTTTGAGGTCAAGAACGGCAAGTTAGAGAAAACGCCCAAGTGAACTTCGAGGTCGGTGTGTCGTTCCGGCAGTGCCAGACGTATACTGATTGGATAGACACCCATGACTAACCTCGTACAGAACTTCGCCATCGGCCTTGCCGGACCCGAACTGTGGGTCATCGTGATTCTCGTGCTCGTTCTGTTCGGCGCGAAAAAGATCCCCGAGCTGATGCGCAGCGTGGGGCAGGGCGTCGGCGAACTGCAGAAGGGTATCAACGAGAGCAAGCGGACGCTGGAGCAGGCCGCCAACGAAGCCTCCAACTCGACGACCGACGAGCACAAGTAAGCCCTTAACGGACTTCAGGCGGGGCAAGGCGTCGGATGGTCGACGGGCTTGCCCCGAATCTTTGGGCGAAGGCGCGGCTGAAGTGCGCCAAACCGCTGAACCCCACCGCGTACGCCACTTCGCTCACCGGAATGTCGTGCTCGATGAGCATCCTTCGGGCGTGTTCCAGCCTTAACGCGATCAGATAGCGGTGGAACGGCTGTCCGGTCGCCTCCTTGAAGAGGTGCCGGAAGTGGGACGTGCTGAGCCCCAACTCCGACGCGACGTCGGCGTCCGTAAGGTCGCGGGCGAAGTTCCGATTCACAAATCCCAGCGCGCGGTCGACAAGGTGTTTGGAAGGAGTCTCGGCGGGCATCGCCAAGTTTCCCGCGATGGTTTCGACGAAGCGCCTCGCGATGTTTGAGATTTCGTCTCGCGTGCTCACCCTTTCGAGAGCTCGGGCGGCGTCCAACTGAACCCGGTGCATCGCCCGTGAGCCGCCCGTTTCGAGCGTGCCCGCCGTGACGATGGCGATGAACGTGAGGGCTTCGCCCCGCGCCTCGTCCATATCGTCGGTTTGGCGGATGCCTTGGCAGAGCTGGTCGAGCGCACGGTTCAATCGCAGCCGGTCGCCAACGCGAACGATGCTGCCCAGTTCGCTCAGCGAGATCCCGCCGCTTTGGCCGCGGAACGGGCAGGTGGGTGTGCTCTCGTAGTGGAAGAAGACGTCGAAGATGGCGAACGAAGCCGCCGTGCCCATGTCGCGGAAGACGATGTGCGACGGGCGGGACTCGGGGGGCAGGTCGATCGAGAACAGGTCCACGCGTGCGGACCCTTCGGGCGTGTCGATCGTGCCCATCGTTTCCAAGCCAGTGCCGTCGCCGCACGAACGCCGCAGAGGCGTGGATTCGTACGCGTCGGTGTAGTGGCGTCCGTTCACCAACTCGGTCGTGAGCAGGATGCGCGGGCCGTTCCAAATCTGGACGACCCCTCCGATGGCCCCGAACTCGTCAGCAGTGGCGCCGAACGCGAGCACGCCCAAGATCGAGATCTTCTTGACGGGCGCCTCTTGGCTGGGCGCATCGACGCTCAGAACGGAAGGAAAGGTGCGGTGGTCGCTGCCCTGGCTCTGCCATGCGGGCTCGCCGCGGAACGGAAGATGCGGACATTCGCACGCCCAGCGGATTCCCTCGGCTGGGCGGGCGAACAAACCAGGTTCGACAACGATCACGGTTTACTTACTGACCGACGCTAACGGTCGTGTGCGGGAGGTGCCCGAAGAGGGACTCGCGAAGACCCTGCACCCTCGGGTTGATCAATTCGGCGTCGCGCTGGAAGTAGATGGGGACCCAAGGCGCCTCCTGAAGCGCCAAGTCCTCGGCTTGGGCGTAGAGCTTCAACCGCTCGTCCTGGTCGACCGAAGCGTCGGCTTGAGCGCAAAGCTGGTCAAACTTCGCGTTCGAGTAGTTGACGCCGCGGTTCTCGGGACCGGTGGTGGACAGCATGTGGCTCAAGAAGTTCTGGCAGTCCAGGTAGTCGGCAGCCCACCGCATGTGGAAGAAGCCGATCTCGCCCTTGTCCCACTTCTCAAGGTAAGAGCGCCACTCCATGGACTGAAGATTCACCTGGATGCCCAGATTCTTCTTGAGGTCGCTGGCGACCGCTTCGGCGACGATGCGGATATCCGGGCGCTGCTCGCGGAACCGGATTTCGAGGGCGGGCAGGCCCTTACCGCCCGGGAAGCCGGCAGCGGCGAGTTCCGCCTTGGCGGCGCTGGGGTCGAAGGGAAGGCTGGCGGCGTTGTCTCGGTGGCCGAGCACGCCGGGGGGAACGATGCTGTTGGCGACCTTGTTGACGCCGCCGAGGAAGTCGTTGACGATGCGCTCTTTGTCGATCGCCATGGCGATGGCGCGGCGCACCCTGACGTCCTTGAACTGCGGCTGGCCCTTGGGGTTCATGCCGACGTAGAAAATGGACGGCCGGTCGAAGAACTTCAAGTTATCCTTGAGGGCGGCGTCGGCCTTCACGCCGTCGATGTCTTGCCGCTCAAGCTGGACGAGGTCAATCTCGCCCGCTTTGTACTTGTTGAGGCGGGTAACGGCGTCCTTGATGACCGGGCGCTCGATCTTAGCGACCTTGGGCGCGCCGCCGTGGTAGTCCGGGTTGGCGGCGAGGACGACGATCTGCTCGGGGACGTAGTTCTCGAACTTGAAGGGGCCGGTGCCGATGCCCTGGGTGATAGAGTTGATCTCCTTGTCGGCGGGGACGGACTCCTTGGCGATGACGGCGGAGCCGATGTAGGTGAGCTTGCCCAGGAAGTAGGCGCGCGGCTGGATCAGGTCGATCTGCAACGTGTAGTCGTCGATAACCTTCACGCCGGGAATGTCGTTGATCTTGCCGGCGAAGTGGTCCATAACGCCCACGATGTCGTTCAGGTAGTTCGTGGCGACCGGCGAGCTGAGCGCCTTGGAGCAGTTGCGCTCCAAGCTCCACTTGAAGTCCTCGGCCTTCACTTCGCGGCCGTTGTGGAACTTCACGCCCTTCCGAATCTTGAACACATAGGTCTTGCCGTTGTTCTTGACCTCCCAGCTCTCGGCGAGGTTGGGTTTGACGGTGTTGTCTTCGCCCCACATCACCAGCCCTTCGTAAACCTGCTGGAGAAGGTCGATCGTGTCGCCGTCCTGCACGATGCCCGGGTCGAGCGTCGTCGGATTCGTCACGATCGGGTAGCGGAACACGTTCTGCTTGGCGGCGTCTTTCCCTTGGGAGAAGCTGCTCTTGCCGCATCCGGCAAGGCCAACGAGCACCGCGACGACAACGGGGAATAGAACCCTGTTCATGTTAAGTTCGATTTTACTTGGCATTCACACCTTGTGTTGAACCGAAAGTACGCTGCGGGACGTATCATCGTTCGAAATGAGGTGGTTAGCGGCGCTCTTGCTGGCGCTTTGGGCGGGTTTGGCGCAAGCGGTGAGCTTCCGAACGGAGCGGTTCGACGTGGATGCGGACATCCGGGCGGACCGCTCGGTGGCGATCACCGAGCGCATCGTGGTCGTGTTCAGCGAGCCCAAGCGCGGGCTTATCCGCACGTTGCCGTTCCGGACGGCGAACGAGCAGAACGTGCGGACCGTGGCATACGAGTTCGGCGACTTCACGGCGAACGGTAGGCCGGTGCCGTACCAATCGAGCGACCAGGGCGGGCAGTACGAACTGAAGATCGGCGACCCCAACGCCCGCGTGAACGGCAGGGTCGAGTACGTCCTTCGCTACACCGTGCGCGGTGCGCTCACGAACATCGAGAACGGCGACGCCATCGGACCCCGCGCCGAGTGGTTGTGGAACGTGGTGCCTTTCGAGTGGCCGACGTCGATCGACGCCTCGACCGTGACGGTGACCTACCCCGAGCCCGTGTCGGACAACTTCGGCGCACGGCTGATTCGGGACAAGAAGGGGTTCCGGGCGGGTGCGGAGCTCTTCTGGAACAAGCCGATCGTGGGACGGACGGATCTTCTGGACGTGCGTTTCGACGGACGTCGCAAGTTCGTGGCGAGCAGCAAGACGCCCATGGCGCTGGGAGTCGGCATGACGCTGGTGCTGGCGCTGCCCAAGGGCACGGTGGACCCCAACGACGACGCGGTGATCGGCGACGTGCCTTCCCCGGATTCGGGTCCCGCCCCCTTCACGGCTTTGCAGAACCTGCCGTCGCAGCCGTGGGGAGCCGTGTTGCCGCTCTTGCCCGCCGCGGTGGCGGTGTGGCTTGCCTCCAAGCGGCGGAACCCCAGCCAGGGCCCTTTGGTGACCCGTTTCGACGCGCCGGAGGGCGTGGGACCGAGCGAAAGCGGCCTGCTGATGGACCTGAAGTTCAACCCGCGTGACGTGGTGGCGGGCTTGATCTCGCTGGCGCAGAAGGGCGCCGCCAAGATCCGCTCCGCGGAGGAAGGGCTGACGATCGAGCTGAAGGTGGACAAATCCGGGGCGCCGCTGAGCCTCAAGCGGGAGCTGACGCAGTTCGAGCAGAACCTGCTGTTCTATCTCGTTGCCGCCGGACCGGTTATCTCGCCCGATACGTTCCGCGAGACGCTGGACCGGAGTCTATACGCCAGTCTGAAGTTCGCGGCGGTGAGCGAAGCCGAGGCGCAGGGGTTGTGGAGCGACAAGCGCTCGTCGGCGGGCTGCGTAGGGTGCCTTGCCTCGCTGGCGGTGATGGCGGCGGGCATTCTGCTGGTGCCGGTCGTGGGCTTTTGGAGCCTGGCGGGCATTCCGATCGGCTTGATCTTGATCGGCGTGTCGGCGGGCATGGTTTCGCCGCTCACCCCGGCGGGCGCCAAGGTGCAACACCACCTCAAGGGCTTGCGCGAGTTCATCAACCGCGCCAACAAGAAGGAACTACAGTACATGGCGGACCGCATGCCCGACCAGGCGCTGTTCGAGGAGCTTCTGCCGTTCGCCATCGCGTTCGGGCTGGTGCACAAGTGGGTGGGCGCGTTCGAGGGCATCGATATGGTGCAACCGGACTGGTACGTGAGCGACGCCGGCACCCAGTACTGGATGTACAGCGCCTTCGCCAACGACCTCAACCGGTTTGACGGCGACTACGGCAGCGCGGCGATCGAAGCCTCGCTTCCCGCGATTACCAGTTCGGGAGGCACGTTCTCGTCGGGCGACTCCGGCTTTGGCGGAGGCTGGTCGTCGGGCGGAGGCTCGGACGGCGGCGGCGGATTCGACGGCGGCTCCAGCGGGGGCGACGGCGGCGGCGGGGGCGGCGGAGGCGACTGGTAGGTGAGACGCCCCATCTTTCTGGACCGCGACGGCGTGATGAACGTGGACGTCACGCCGTACGTGGCGAACCTGAGCCAGCTTAGGACCTTCCCGTTCACCGAGGAGGCGCTACTCCTACTGCACGAAGCCGGCTTTGAGATGTTCGTCGTTTCGAACCAGCAGGGCGTGTCGAAGGGCATCACGCCGCCGGAAGAGTTGGAGAAGATCACGGAGGCGCTGCAGGACGTGTGCCGCAAGCACGGGTTCGAGATTCGCAAGTTCTTCTACTGCACGGCGCACAAGAACGAGGACCACACGTGGCGCAAGCCGCAGCCCGGCATGATCTTTGCGGCGCGGGACGAGTTCGGATTGGACCTCGACGGCGCGTTCCTCATCGGCGACAAGTGGAGCGACATCGAGGCGGGGCGGCTGGCGGGCTTGCGCCCGCTGTTGGTGTACAGCGGCGTCACGCCTCCGGGCGAGGAAGCCACCTGGACGCACCAGCCCGAACGGGCGTTCGAGAACCTGCTCGAAGCCGTTCGGTGGGTGGTTTCGCAGGAAGGCTAGAGCGAAACCCAGGCTTTGCTGTGGGCGGAGCGCTCCACCGCGTCCAGCACGCGCTGGTTCTGGTAGCCGTCCTCGAAGTTGGGCGAGATGGGCTTGCCTTCGTGGATGGCGGTGAGGGCGTCGGCGACGAGGTTCACGAACGTGTGCTCGTAGCCGATGATGTGCCCCACGGGCCAGTAATGGCCGGCGTAAGGGTGCCCGCCCTCGGTGGCTTGGATCACGGAAAAGCCGCGCGCGTTTTCGGGGGCGGTGTTGTCGAAGAACTCCAGCTCGTTCATGCGCTCCAGGTTGAAGACCACCGAGCCTTTGCTGCCGTTGATCTCGAAGCGGTTGTAGTTCTTGCGGCCCACGGCGAAGCGGGTGGCTTCGAAGGTGCTGATGACGCCGTTTTGGAAGCGGGCGAGGAAGAGCGCCGCGTCGTCCACGGTCACGTCGCCCATTTCGCTCGATGCCGCGGCGCCCAGGCGGTCGTCGATGGCGCCGGGCAGGGGCCGGCGGGTGACGAAGGTGTGGGTGAGGCCGCTCACCTCGGCGAACTCGCCGACCAGCATGCGCGCCAGGTCGATGATGTGCGCGCCGATGTCGCCCAAGGAGCCGCTGCCCGCCTTCTCCTTTTGCAGTCGCCACACGAGCGGGAAGTTGGGGTCGGCAATCCAGTCTTGCAGGTAGGTGGCGCGGAAGTGGTGCAGCGTGCCCAGCCGGCCTTCTTCGATGAGCTGCTTGGCGAGGGCCACGGCGGGCGCCTTGCGGTAGTTGTGGAACACGGCGTTCGGCACGCCGGCTTTCGCCACGGCGTCTCGCATCGTCTCGGCTTCGTCCAGGGTGTTGCCGATGGGCTTCTCGCAGAACACGATCTTGCCGGCTTGCGCGGCGGCGACGGCGATCTCGCAGTGGCTGTCGCCGGGGGTGCTCACGTCCACGATGTGGATCTCGGGGTCGTCGATCACGCGACGCCAGTCGGTCTCCACGCGCTCCCAGCCGAACTTGTCGGCGGCGGCGCGCACCGCGCCCTCGGTTCGTCCGCATAGCGTGCGCATGCCGACCTCATAGGGAAGGTCGAAGAACCGCCCGACCTGGCGGTAGGCGTTCGAGTGCGCCTTGCCCATGAACTGGTAGCCGATGAGACCAACGTTGAGCCGCTGTGCCATGGCACGATTTTGGCTCATGGCACAGCGGTAGTGGAACTAGCGGGGCGGGTATTCGCTGAGTGTGAGGACCTTGCCGGTCACCGCGCTGACACGAAGAGAGTACAACGTCTTCGCCTTGTCGTCCGCCGCGAAAGTCAAATAGTAGACCAACAACGAGCCACTCCCGCCTCAGTTGCTGGCGTTCCCGTACGTCAGTTCGCGATGCGCAGCAAGCTCGGACCTCTTGATGTAGGTCATGTTGGTGATCCTGAGGTCGGGACCGAACACCATGGTCAATGGTGCCGGCTTGTAGCGTTCTTGGACGGCTTTGATACCGATGGCGACGGCTTGGTCAGCCGACATCACGGGCTTGGTTGCATTGGCGGCCCGGGAACACAGTTGCGCAAGTAGCACGACAAGACCATACCCCGTCTTCTTGTCCAACTCTATTTGGAACGACAAGTCAGCTCGATCCTCTACAACGGAAGCGACCGTGACTACTGATGATCGAGTCGCCTGCATCCCTGCGTCTGATCACCGTGACCGGCAGGCCGGTCAGATCGCGTGCGGCGGTGTCGATGCGTCCCTGAACGACGTCTTCGGGAGGGAGCATCCTGCCCGGTTCTTGGTTGACCGAATACACGGCAAGGAGCTGACCGGACCGGGTCATAAAGACGCCGCCGCGAGAGAACCTGACACGGACTTGGTCCGGTTCTTCTCTCATGAACTGAAGCGTCGCGACCGAGCGGTCCCACCACTCAGGGCTGGTCCCGTACCAAGAGCGTGTCGCCATGGAGTACGCCGAGATGGCGGCTCTGCGGAAATCTGGTAGCGCTGCCCGCTGGGCAGCGACTAAGAAGGCAAGAGCGCTAACTACCATCTCCGGGTTTTGGGCCGAGCTTGCCCTTGAGGATCGTGACCACGCGGCCGGTGACGGCGTTAACCCGGACCTCGAAGCCGATGTCGCGCGGGCCTTCTATGGCGAGTGTGAGCCGGTAAACCAACAACGACCCGCCGCTGGTCCGGACCCGTTCTTCCTCCTCACCGTAGTTCTTCACCGCTTCCTGGGTCCCTCCGGTGATGAGAGTCAGCACGGAGACTCGGAGGTTAGGGCCGTAGTCAAAACGAGGGCACCGGGGTTGAACCGTCGCCGGACCTCCGCCATTGCCAAGGCAACGGCGTCTTCTGCCGTGATTCGCGGCTGGGTGGCGTTCGGCGGTCCCGGAATTCCGAAGGCGTCCGAATAGGAGAGGATGTGTCCCGTAGCCTTCTCGACCGTCATTCGAACGGTGCTGTCGCCTCAGACAGTCGCCCTGAATGATGGGCGCAATGAGGAGTCTAAGGTTCTTGGTGCCTGCGGCCTCCAAAACCCGCCCTTCGCAACCAGCGAGGCTGCGAAATGCCGACAGGGCGCGGGCGGTGATGCGCTCTTGATTCGGTGGCTCAGTTTGGCTTTGGGTCTCGCCAGCAGAAGCGCTTGACCGTCAGGCCTGGGTTCTTACGATTAACGAAAACGCCTCCGCGGGAGAAAAAAACGTGGGTCAGGTTGTCTCGATCGTCCATCACCTTCATTGTCTCCATCGCCCTGGGAAACCACCCGGGGAGCTTGCCATCGTAGTCTTGCGCGGCAAGCGGGCAGCATCCTCTGCGCGTTTGAGGACGCTGGGGTCCGCCCCCTGAACCGATGAGAGCGCAGGCAATAAGGCAAGGCCGGCGAGAAGTGAGATCAAGCGAAATCCTCCCTGTCAAGACTGTAGACGCGGGCCAAAACGGCGAAGGTTCTCTCGTTGAGACACCTGGCTTGAGGCGATGAACCTCCACTCCCGCGTGATCGAGCGCGAGATCATCATGATTGAGCCGCCCTTCATCACGATGAAATGCCAGATCATCATGATGAATCGTCACCAAACATCGTGATGTTCCCAATTCATCGCTATGGTCCGGCAGATCATCACGATGAAATCAGGTTCAAGCACGATGAATTTGGAAAAAAGCAGCCCAATTCACTAAAGAAGTCGGGATGTTGCCGAAAACAACATCAATCATGACTATTCGTGATCTTTATCAACTCGCTGATTCGACACTTGCCACAAAGCTCACGTACATGGCGGGCGTGGTTACCGCCACGCCGAGCGCTTTTGGCTTGACCGCACCCCAGGCGACCGCCATGAGCGACGCCGCCGAGACCTTCGCGGGCCTCATCACCGACAACGAGGCGGCGCGCGCCGCCGCCGAGGTCGCCATGGCCGCCAAAACGGACGGCCGCGAGGAAGCCCTTTCGACCTTTGCCACCTACCTGAACCTGATGTACGCAACGCCCAGCGTGACGGACGCAAGCATCATCAGCCTCTCGCTGGCGCCGCGCTCCACTAATCGGACGCCCGCCAACCTGGCCACTCCCGCCGACTTCGTCGTCACTCCGTTTGCCGACGGCACGGTGCAGTTCAAGTGGGGCAAGAACGGCAACGCCTACGGCGTGACGTACGTGATCGAGCACGCCGACGCCGACGCGGGCAACTGGACGCCGGTGGTGAGCACCACCAAGACCCGCATCACGCTCTCGGGCTACACGCCCGGCAATGCGGCTTGGTTCCGAGTGAGCGCCACGCGCAACGGCGACTCGAGCCTGCCGACGGCGATGGAGGGCATCTATCTGCCCGCGCCGGGCTCCTCGCTGCAGATCGCGGCGTAGGCCCTACCACGCAGTGCAGGGTGCGCATAGGCCCGCCCCTGCCAAGCGCTGGAGTCGGCGGCCTGCCTCGATCTTTAGGGTAGCTCAGGTTCGAAAAAGGGCTTTATGGACTCCCATAGCGTGTTCGAAGAACTTGAGCTGGATATCGGGCTCTCGGCTTCGTAACCTGGAACGAGGGCCGCTAGGTTTGCATGCAAACATGCGCCAATGTATCGGGGAACGGGTTCGGTAGTTGATGTTCATCCGATTCAAGTGACAAGACCAGGCTAACCCCGGTCTTCCTAGCTCGAACTTCCGAACAATATCGGCAAATCGCGGATTGCTTTTGACGAGTTGATCTAGAGCCACGACGGATTTTGAGGGTCAGGACGCCCTGCTGAGCTAGAGTCGGCGATTCCATCGGTCCCGGGCCTGACGGACTTAATCGACTCTAGATTCTTCATGGACTAGATTAAGCCTTCCGCAATCCCGAGGTCCAACGAGTACAGTGCGACGGTCGTGGTCCAGTCCTTCTCATCCACATTCATCACGAAGGTCGGCGAAGCAGAAGAACAAAGCAACGTAGGTGAGTAAACCAGTCCAGAAGCGTGTGGCGAGTCCATTGCTGTCCGAAAGCCCAGAGGAAGTCTTCATTCTCACCCAACCTCGAGTTCAGGAAAATAGGCGGCTCCGCGTGAGAACGAAACCTTAAGGCATTGTTCGATGTTGGGCAGTTCGCTTGGTCTTTACGCCGCTGTAGGCGCATCATTGTTGGTTCGAGCGACCAACTTGGGTCGCGTTGCCCACGCCAGATGACATTGTGATCAGCCTTCTCTGAGTGGAAGATCGTCATGAACTCAGGTAGCCGAGCCAGAACCGCGTGCGTTTCAAATAAACCCACACGCCAAATCGTACCTAAGGAGCGGCTTAGCGCAAAATTCGGTGCCCGAGGTGTTCTTTGGGCGTGCAAATGCGGACGGACTCCAAATACAATGTGATGTTGAGGTCGGTTGGTGGGATTAGTTGTATGTCCGGATTGCAGTAAGAGCGTGTCAGACCAGGCCGCGTCGTGCCCGAACTGCGGGCGCCCCCTAAAATCGGCCAATCCGGTGACGAAACGTGGCAAAGTGAAGATTGAGGATCGGTCTGGGTGTCTTCATCGCAACCGAGGGTGCGTCGATTTCATCCTGTTATTCCCGTTCATGGTGGGACTCTACTTCTTGCTGGTTTGGCTGTTGACCGGTAGATAGTTCTTAGGCGGCGGCTTTGCCCCGGTTCATCGCCCGGGCGATGTACGCCGTCTCGGGCATGCCCATCTTCTTGGTGAGGAAGTAGTACAGCCACGCGCCCACCGCGCCGAAGCCGAACAGCTTCGCCGCCGCCACAGCGTTCCTGCCGATGCCGGTTCCGCCCGCGGGGGTGTACGCCACCGCCGCCCACACGAAGAGCCCCATCGCCACGCTGGCGAGGGCGCTCTTGAGCAGCGTGACGCCCAGCCCGCGCATATCCAAGCCGCCGATGGTGCTTCGCACGCCCAGCGAGAGCATGATGACGAGCGCGATGGCGGAGATGGAGCTGGAGAGCGGAAGGGCGAGGTAGGAGAGCGAGGTTCCGCGCAAGCCGTACACCAAGCCGAGGAAGATGGCGGTGGTGACGGTTCCGAGGATGACGGGCAGCACGCTTTGCTGCACCGCGAAGAAGCCGCGCATGAGCACCGGGTGCATGCACCAGGCGAAGATGCCGAACGAGAACATGCGCAGGCACGACACCAACGCGGGGAGGTCGGCGTTGCGCGCCTTGCCGTACTGGTACGCCAGCGCCACGATCTCGGGCGCGAGGATGAACATGGCGACGCTGATGGGGATGGTGAGGTACAGCACCGTGCGCAGCGTGGAGCCCAGCTGGTTGCGGAACATGTCCATGCGCGTTTGGGCGAAGAACTGGGTGAGGGCGGGGAAGACCGCCAGCGCCAGCGACTGGCCGAAGATGCCCAGCGGCGCCTGCATCAGCTTGTTCGAGAGATCGAGGGCGGTGTTGATGCCGTCCTTGTAGTACGAGCCGAACGCCTGCATGATGAGGCCGTACACGCCGGGCAGGCTCAAGCCGAGCACGACCGGCAGCATGAGCTTGAAGACCTTCTTGACGCCGGGGTGCTTTAGGTCGAGCGACGGGCTGAACTTGGCACCCAGCTTTCGCATGACGTAGAACGGCACCACGAAGTTGCCGACCACCGCGCCGAGCATGGCGCCCCACGACATGCCGATGACGCCCACGGTGAAGTAGCCCGAAAGGAACACCGCGCCGAAGATGATGCCGAGGTTGTAGATGTTAGGCGCCAAGCCGGGGGCGGCAAACCTCTGGCGAGCGTACAGCGTGCCGAACATGAGGCCGCCGATGAAGAACGCGTACTGCGCGGGCAGCACGATGCGGCTCATGTGCGCGATGAGGGGCAGAAGCTGCTCGCTCTTTCCGGGCGCGATGACATGCGCGAGGGGCAGGGCGAAGATCCACGCCAGCGCGATGAACGCGATGACGATGATGGACATGAGCGTGACGACCACGCTGAACAGCTTCCAGGCGTCTTCCTCGCGGTCGGTGTGCAGGAACTCGCTGAAGACGGGGATAAACGCCGAGCTGAGCGCCCCGCCCGCCACGGCGAAGAAGATGAGGTCGGGAATCTGGAACGCGAGCCGGTAGGCGTCGGTTTCGGCGCCCACGCCGAACTTCGCCGCCATGACGGTGTCGCGGAGAATGCCGAGTACCCGGCTGAGGAAGAGGCTGGCGAACATGATGCCGCTGGCGCGGGCAACGTTCGGGGCTTTGGGTTCAGGCGTTTCGGGCACGAGCGTTCATTTAACCCTTAGCGGGGGCATGGAATGTTGGGCGTCCTAGGCGGAAGCGGGCTCCTCGGTTCGGACCAGGAAGATGGAAAGCACGCCGGGGACGGCGACGAGCACCGCCACGGTGAACAGGGTGGTCCAGCCGAAGTTCGCCTGGAGGATGCCGCTGACGATGCCGGCGACGCCGATAATGAGGCCGCCGAGGCCGGTTCCGATGGCGAAGTGGGCGGTGGGGAACCTGCCCCGCTGCGCGATGCGCTGGAGCACCACCATGTACGCGGCAAAGCCCATGCCGTAGCCGAACTGCTCGACGAAGGGAATGCCGTACACGACGGCGTCGGGCGGGCGGGCGGCAGCGGCGAAGACGTACAGCAGGTTGGGCAGGTGCATGATGGCCATGAGGGGCCAGATGGAGCGGCGGATGCCGAGCTTGGAGACCAAGATGCCGCCGACGATTCCGCCCACGATGATGCCGCTCACGCCGAACACGCCGTCGATGAGTCCGACGACCTCCTTGGAGTAGCCCATGCCGCCCTTGGCGACCTCGTCGAGCAGGAAGAGCTTGGCGGTCTTGGCGACCATCGCCTCGCCGAAGCGATAGAAGAGCATGAAGAAGAGGATCGCGCCGATGCCGGGCTGGCCGAAGAAAGTGCCGAACGCCTCGCCCATCGGGGTGCCGCGAATCGACTTTCGCGCCGCTTGGAAAGCGGCGAAGGCGACGACCGCGCACAGGATGAGGATCGAGATCTGCTTGCTTTGCTCGTCGGCGGGGATTTGCCAGCCTTTGAGGTCGCCGATGAGCGGAAGGTCGCCCCTGGTGCGCGCCACTTCGTCGGCGGTGAGCCGCACGATGGCGGAAGCGCCGTTGTAAGCGGCAGCGACGAGGGCGAACACCACGGTAAGGCGGCCGAGGTTCCGCCGGTTCTCCTGCGGGTCTTGCGGGGCGGGCTGGTCTCGCTCGGGCAAGGGCAGGGCTTTGGCGAGCGCCAGCCTGCCTCCGGCGTAGACGAGCGCCGCGAGGCCGAAGACGATCATCCAGGTGAGGCGCTTCGCGCCGTCGTCCGTGCCCAGCAGGTGCTCTTGGAGCAAACCCGCGACGAGCACCAAGCCGCCCGTGACGAACAGCCTGCCGAGGCGGAAGAACGTGCTTTGGAAGCCGACGTAAGCGGCTTGCTGCTCTTTATCGAGGGCGAGCAGATAGAAGCCGTCGGTGGCGATATCGCAGGTTGCCGAAAGCACGGCGACCACACCGAGCAGCACCAGGCTGACGGTAAAGAAGTTGGGGAGCAGGGCACTTGCCGCCGCGCCCGCGATGAGGACGGCGATGAGCGCCTGCGTGGAGAGGGTCCACCAGCGTTTGGTGCGGTTGAGGTCCACGAAGGGGCCCCACAGCATCTTCCAGCCCCACGCCATGGCGAGGATGCTGGTCCAGGCGGTGATGTCGGGAATGGCGACGCCGAAGTCCTTGTAGGCAACCTGCGAGAGTTCGCCCACCAAGTAGTTGGGCATCGCCTGCATGAAGTACAGGACCGGGATGAAGGCCCACGGGTTGACCGTGGGCCTCTCGGCGCTTCTCGCCATGCGTTAAGCCTCGACCGGCTTGGCTGGTTCCTCGGAGAAGAGAAGAGGATAGAGGATGCCGGCGAGCGCGCCGCCCACCAAGGGGCCGACGATGTAGATGACGGCTTGGCCCATTTGGCCGCTGACCAGCGCAGGGCCGAACCAGCGCGCCACGTTTAGGGCGCCTCCGGTTAGCGGGCCCGCGATTAGAATGCCCATCGTGATCGAGACGCCGATCAGCCACGCGCCCATCTTGGGTCCGCGCCCGTCCACGGCGGTTCCGTAGACCGTCATGACCAAGAAGAACGTGGTGATGGCCTCGAGGAAGATGGCCCTGCTTTGGGAGACGCTTTCAATGGTCGCCGGCATTCCGTGACCGATGGCCATCATGGCGGCTCCATCGAACGCGAAGTTCGCGGCGAGGGCGCCCACCGCCGCTCCGGCAAGCTGGGCCACCCAGTAGGCAACCGCGTTCGTGGCGTCGATCTTGCGACCGAGCAGAAGCCCAAACGTCACGGCAGGGTTGAAGTGGCCGCCACTTGTCGCGCCCAGGGCCGACGCCAAGCAGGCAATGGCCAAGCCGTGCGCCAGGGCGATGCCAAGCAAGCCGACGGCGCCGTTCATCATCTTGTCGGCGGCAATGACGCCAACCCCAACGAAAATCAGCGTAAAGGTGCCGATGAACTCGGCGAAAAGAGCTTTGACCTTCATAGCGACGGATTTCTCCTACCGTCAGGACGGAGAAGCCCAATCGAAGTTGTCAAACAGCTGGAAGTCCGCCAGCTCACCCACGGCAAGCGAGCCCATCTTGCCGGCGTCGCCGTTCACGCGAGCTCCCTCGATGGAGTAGGCCCTCATGGCCTCTTCAAACGAGACGCTTTCGGCGGGATCGAAGCCCTCGGGACGGTGGACGGCGGTGCGGATGCCATCGCGCGGGTCGCCCGCCACGATGGGGCGGTCGGAGTTGAAACTCAGCTGCAAGCCGGCGTCGATGACGCTGCGGGTGCGCTTGAGCTTCGCGGTGCGCTCCGGGCCTAGGTTCCGCTGGTAAGCGTGGCCGATGCGCATGAGGAACTCGGGCTGCATGGTGACAAAGCACCCCAACGAGGCGAGGCGCTCGATTTGCGCGTCGCTGAGGATCATGGCGTGCTCGATGCGGTGGCGGCTGGGCGCGTCGGTGCCAGCAAAGGCGTCCATCACGCGGTCGGTGGCTCGGTTGCCGATGCTATGGACCGAGACTTGGTATCCCGCATCGTGGGCGGCACGGACCATCTGTTTGAGCTTGTCGGGCGCGTAGATGAGGGTTCCCGAGGTTTCGGCGGACGGGTCGCCCTCGTAGGCGCCGTAAATGGCGGCGGTGCGGGAGCCGATGGCGCCATCGGCGAAGATCTTGATGCCGGCTACGCGGGTCTGATCCGGGTCCATCGCGTTGGACAACTCGGCGAGGCGGGCGGGATCGATGCCTCGGGCGCTGAACACGGTTCCAAACTGAAGGTAAAGGCGCGTTCGCACGCGGCAACCGCGTTCCGCGGCGATTCGGTACGCCTGAAGCTCGAGATCGAGGTCGTAGCGCCCGGTCATCATGTCGCTGGCGCAACGGATGCCGAGTTCTGCCATCTTCTCGCCGGCGGCGAGGATCGCTTCGACCATTTCGTCCAGGGTCAGTTTTGGTCCCGAATCGTGGACGCGCTCGTGGGCATGCTCGAGGAGGACTCCGGTCAGGCGTCCGCTCTCGTCTCGGCAGAAGGTGCCACCGGGCGGGTCCTGGACATCCTCGTCGACGCCGGCGGCGCGGAGGGCGGCGGTGTTCGCCACGCTGGCGTGGCCGTTCACGTGGCGGAGGACGATGGGCCGGCAAAGCGAGATCGCGTCCAGTTGCGAGCGGTGGAGGTGCTGACCGTCGGGGAAGCGGGTTTGGTCGTACAGCACCGCCCTCAGCCACTTGCCCTCAGGTTCGACTTGGTGCCGATCGCGGACGGCGTCGAGGACTTGGTCAGCGGTATCGAAGGGCGCGAGGTTGAGTTTTTGGAGGTCGAGCCCAGTGGGGAGGATGTGGCAGTGGGCGTCGATGAACGCGGGGGCGAGGATCTTGCCGCCGAGGTCTTGGGCTTGCGCGGCCTCGCCGCACACGTCGGCGCCGCGCGCCGTCACCCGGCCGTTATCGACCCGCATGGACTGCGGCTCACCGCTCTCCCACCCTCGGAAGTTCGTGTAGAGCATGCTCATTCCGCCATCTCCGAGACGACGCGCTCGGCGCTTTCCAGGGCACCCTCGATAAACCCGGTCCACGTCGAGGTGTGCTCGCCGGCAAAGTGGATGCGCTGGAACGGCGTTCGGGTGTGCTCCATATGTTCGAGTACGTAGCCGGGCGGTAGGTGTGAGAACCCGCCCAAAGCGAACTCGTCGTTCACCCAGTCGTGCACGCTGCCGTCCACCAGCAAGCCGCGCGCGTCGGGGCACAGCTGGGCGAGTTCCTCGTACGCCTTTCGGACGATGGCGGGGCTCTTCAGCCACGCCTCGGCGTCGTTGCCGCAGACGTACGCGGTCAGCACCGGGCGGTCGCCTTGGGTGCCATCCCAGAGTTGCTGAAGGGGGCCGTCGGTGTGGATGCTGCCGCGCGAGCCCATACCTTGCCACCAGGCTTCCGAGAACTCGAGACAGATCTTGATGATGCGGCTCATGCCGCAGGCTTCCACGGCGCAACGAGCCGCCGAGGGTAGCGCCGGATTGAACACGATGCGTTCCAGCGCCCGCGGGGGAAGGGTGAGCACGACCTCGTCAACGCGGACCCGGTCGTCGTCGAAGGCCAACGTCACGCCCGACGGGTCTTGCTCCACCCGGCGGAGGGCATGGTTGTAGCGAATCGGCGCCTTGAGCGTGTCCGCCATGCCTTCGTAGAGGTTCGACATGCCGCCCTCGACGCGGTAGGCGCTCATGACGTCGTCGTCCCGATCGAGATAGTGGAGGTAGCCGCAAAGCCAGCCGAGGAGGCCGATGCGGTCAGGCTCTTCGCCTTCCTCGGACCGGACTTGGGCGGTTCGCCACCATAGGCCGCGGGCGCTGGTGGCGGTGCCGAGCAGGAACTCGGCCAGGGTGCGGTCGTCCAGATCCCGGCGGTGCTTGTTGCGCCACGGCAAGGGGTCGAGGTCTCGGCACAGTTCTCGGGCGGCCGCTTCGATCCGCAGGTCGTCTTCGAGGGCGTCGCTCCAGAGCGTGGCTTCGGTGCAGTGCCGCCCTTGGTGGAACACGTCACGCGGCCAACTGCCCGAAGGGCGGATCGGGAGTTTCAGTTCTTCGAGGAGACCCAAAACGCGAACGTGGTCGGCGTCGATCCACTCGCCCCCGGCGTCGTAGGCGAGGCCGTCTTCGCGGACCGTGTAGAGCCTGCCCCCGGGGCGAGAACGGGCCTCGAACAGAACGGGCTCCAAGCCCGCCCTCTCCAGTAGCATGGCGGTCCGCAACCCGGCGGGACCCATGCCGACAACGCCAACCCTCATTTCGGGCCTCGTTGGCGGGTGGCCATGTCGAGAAGAATCGCGACGGCGGCGGCAACGCCGGCAATCCAACGGATGGGAAGGTCAGCTCGGAGGAGCAGGCAGTACGCGCCGATGGCGAGGCACGCGCCGCCAAAGTACAGGCTCGGCTTTCCCGTGCGATAGTATCGGCCGAGGTTCACGATGCCGAGCCCGAACGCCAGGCCGCCCACGAAGACGAGGTAGGACCGGAACATCTCGAGTGTCACTGGACCAGGCTCCTCATCGATTCGACTTCTTGGGGAGACGTTACGCGGACCACCACGGGGTGTTCGAGCGCGAACTTCACGGCATCGGCGACGTCGCAGTCGGCGACAACCCCAATCCGGCGGGCTTTCGCGACAGGGCCCAGCACCTCGTGGGGGCGCAGATCGTGGCTACGGTCGTAGCGGATCGCCTCGAACCCGTCGCGAAGTTGGATCGTCGTCTGGGCGACGAAGGGGCTGCCGACGGCGCGAAGGCCGACGAATCGAACGACGCCCTCGTTACGGGCGTCCTCCAGCGCCGAGAGGACGCCGTTCAGTTGGTGTTCTTCCAAGGCTCGACGGATGGGCACAAAGTAGAAGTCGAGCGTGTCCCTGCCGAGCGCGCACATGGCTTCGAAGAGGTAGGCGTGGGTGAGGTCGTACGCCTGCTTCTCGTCGGCGGCGCGTGCCACGTCTTCGGGCCCCGTGACCGAGACGACGCCCTCGAATCCCCGAAGGTGGCCTCCCCAAAAGGCGAGCAAACCCCCGAAGTCCAGCGGCAACCCGCTCTGCGCGGCCGCTGCCGCGACCGAAGCCGGGTCGCCGGTTTGAGGCGAGCCCGGGCAGAGCCATACCGAGGCGAACGCGGTGTTCGTTCGGCCTAGGAGGTGGGTTTGCACGGGCGGCAGGTTACCTTCGCTCATCGGTGTCGAACCCACCAGTCGATCCAGGCGAAGGCGAAGACGCCAATCGAGACGAAGCCGTTGAGGGTGAAGAACGCGAGGTTGACGCGGCTGAGGTCGGTCGGGCGGACCAGAGACTGCTCGTACACGAGGATTGCCGCGGCGATGCCGGCACCGACGAAGAAGAACGGTCCAGCCGCCACCGAGATTCCTCCCGCGACGAGGCAGGCGACGGCGGCAACGTGGCAAGCTCGGGAGACCCCCAGGGCATTGGCCTTGCCAAGCGTTTGCGGAAGCGAACGAAGCCCGTTCTCACGGTCGAACTCCTCGTCTTGGAGGGCATAGATGATGTCGAAGCCAGCGGTCCAGAGCATGACCGCGACGGTGAGCCAGACGATCCGAGGATCGAGGGTGCCGGTGGCGCCAATCCAAGCGGCGGCGGGGGCGATGCCCAGGCTGAGACCCAACACGAAATGGCAGAGGGGGGTGAAACGCTTGGTGATCGAGTAGAAGAGGGTGACCCCGAGCGCGACCGCGCTCAAGGAGAGGGCGAGCGGGTTCAACTGCCAGGCGGCGACGAAGAACAGGGCACAGGAGCCGAGAAAGAAGACGTTGGCATCGCTCAGTCGCAGCAAGCCAGCGGGCAAGGCGCGCATCTTGGTGCGAGGGTTCATCGCGTCGACTTCGCGATCCGCGATCCGGTTGTACGCCATGGCGGCACTCCGGCACGAGACCATCGCCACCACGATCCAGAAGAACACGCGGCCGCCGGGCCAGCCGTCAGCGCCCCACATCATTCCGAGCATGGCGAAGGGAAGGGCGAAGATCGAGTGCTCGATCTTGACCATTTCCAGGAACACGCGAAGGGCGCGCCAACCGCGAACGGCGCTTGTCGCCATAAGAAGCCATTGTACTTCTCCCGGTTTCGAAGCCGAATCGCGTCAGGTTTCGACCATTTTCCAGCCCAATGACATAAGTGGCGGGTCCCGTTCGTATAATTCCCCCGTGCGCGGAGTCTGGATCAATCGATTTCTTTTGCTGCTGGCGTTCGCCGGCATTTTTGTGGCGGGCGTCCTAAGCCTTAGCCACCTCATGGGCTTGCAGGTTCCGTGCGGCGAATCGCAAGGATGCTTCACGGTGCAGAACCACCCCAGTTCCAAGTGGTTCGGCATTCCGGTGGCGTACTTCGGCTTGGGCGGATACGTGATGCTGGCCGCGCTGGGTTTCATGAGGGCGCTCAAGGGGGTGTTTGCCAGCCGCGCCTTGGTCATGGCGAGCTTATTCGTGTCGGGAATCGGCACGATCGTCAGCGTGGTGCTCACCGTTTATGCGCTGACGGTGATCCAGGCAACCTGTATTTGGTGCCTCACTTCCGCGGGCATCATGACGGTTTCGTTCCTGTTCAGCGCCATCCTCGCCCAAGCGGATCCGGTGGAAGGCGCGAAGGAATCTTTCGTGTTTCCGGCTCTGCTTGCGGTGATCGCCATCGGCGCGCTCGGCTTCCAAGCCAAGACCCTGAAGGAGCAGAGCACCAAAATGGACATCAAGCTGGACAACCTGGCGGAGATGTCCTACGAGACGCTGGCGCCGAAGGACGCTCCGTCACTCGGCAGCTACGATGCGCCGGTGACCATCGTCGAGTTCGCCGACCTGACCTGCCCGATGTGCAAGGACTCGTATGTGTCGATGCGGGACGAGTTCGTGAAGTACAAGGGCAAGCTCCGCTGGGTCTTCCGCCACTTCCCGCTGCTTTACAAGGGCGAGCAGCATCAGTTTGCGTTGCCGGCGGCGCTGATTGCCGAGGTGATGCTCGAGAAGGGCAAAGTCTGGCCCTATCTCGATGCGGTGTTTAGCCTGGACCAGAAGGAGATCAAGTCGGCAGACCCGTTCTTTGAGATCGCCACGTCGCTCGGGTTTGAGCGCCGGGAAATCGAACTCCGCATCACGAACGACAAGGACAAGGCGGTGGCCCGCTTCTACCAGGACCTCGAGGTTGCCAACAAGCTCGGCGTGAGCGAGACTCCGACCTTCTTCGTGATCCCCCGGGGCGAGAAGCCGATTCCGGCGAACGTGAACATGATCAAGGCGATTTTGGACAGCCCCGAGATCCAGGCGAAGCTGGGAGGCGCGTCTGGCGGCTAGGCGGCGAGAGACCGTCCTCGTCGCCATGTCGGGCGGCGTGGACAGCAGCGTCGCCGCCGCCTTGATGAAGGCGCGCGGGTACGACGTCATCGGCGTCACGATGCAGATCTGGCAGGAGAGCCAGACGGACCCCAGGCACGCGGGTTGCTGTTCCTTGGGCGCGGTCGAAGACGCCCGCCGCGTGGCGCGGATGCTGGACATTCCGCACTACGTGATGAACTTCAAGGAGGAGTTTCGCGCCTCCGTCATCGACAACTTCATCGAGGAGTACATGGCGGGTCGCACGCCCAACCCTTGCGTGCAGTGCAACCGCCACGTCAAGTTCGAGCACCTGATGGCGAAGATGCGCGAGTTGGGCTGCGACCGTCTGGTGACCGGCCATTACGCCCGAATCCGCGGCGGTCTGGAGACCGGCTACCGCCTCTTGAGGGCACGCGGTTCGGAGAAGGACCAGAGCTACGTGCTCTACATGCTCAGCCAAGAGCAGCTTGCGCATACGATGTTTCCTCTCGGCGAGTATCCGAACAAGGACGCGATTAGGGCTCGCGCCCGTGCCCTTGGACTGCACCTCGCGGACAAGCCGGACTCCCAGGAGATCTGCTTCGTGAGCGAGGCGGGCGGATACGCCGAGTTCTTGAAGAAGCACCGCCCGGAAGCGTTCCAAACGGGCGAGATCGTGGACGAGGAGGGCCGCCGCCTGGGAGAGCACTCCGGCCATGCGGCATATACCGTGGGCCAGCGGAAGGGCATCGGCTTGACCGCCCGAAACGGCCGGCCCCTTTATGTGCTCAACGTCGTGCCGGGTTCGAACCGGGTGGTGGTTGGACACGACGAAGCGTTGCTGACGCGCGTGGTGCCGCTGCGCGAGGTGTATTGGAGTTCGGCGAGCCCCGACGGGGGACCCCTTCGCGTGAAGGCGAAGATCCGCTACAACATGGACCCGCAGCCTGCGACGCTCCTTTCCGGGGCGAATCCACGCCTGGTCTTCGACCAGGCGGTGCGGGCGGTGACGCCGGGCCAAATCGCGGTCGCATATCGCGGCGCAACCCTTGTTGCCGGGGGTACCATCGAGAAGGCGGAAGCCGCGAACGTCGCCTAGCGCGATGAAAACCATTAGAGTAATCCGCGCGTTTCTGTCATTATCGGATTAAGATGATTTCGTTCCGAGATTTTCGGAACGCGAGCGTTGGAAGGTGATTGCCATGCAAGAGAACGACGAGAAGAATGTTCTGATTTACATGTTGGCGGGCGTGGGCCTGGGTGCCTTGATCGGCGCCGCGGCCGGGTTGCTTTTCGCGCCGAAGGCGGGCACCGAAACCCGTGAGGAGCTTGCCGAGAAGTTCAAGGAACTGAAGGGCAAGACCGAGGAGTGGATCTCCGAGCAGAAGGCGAAGCGAGACCATTCTCGAACTGAAGAGCTCGAAGAAGTCGGCGCATAGGATAATATTCGCCAACCATGGTCGGTTGGCGAGTTACGCTCTGGGCGGCCATTGTTGTGGCCGCCCTCTATTTTTTGTTCCTCGTCAGGAGCATCCTGCTTCCGTTCGTCCTGGCGATGGTGATCAGCGCGCTGATCAGCCCCACGATCAAGAAGCTGAGGATGCGAGGCTACAGCCGGGGAATGGCCATTGGCTTGGTCTTTTCGGCCTTCTTGCTGGTGGTGGTGGCGGTGGGGGTCGTCTTGGTGCCCCTGGCATCGAACCAGGTCGGCACGTTTAGAACCAAAGTCGACGAGCTCACGGCGAGTTTGGGCGCGGAAAGCCCCAACGACAACTTCTTTCTCCGCTGGAATCCTGCCTTGGAGTATTCCGACCAGGGCATGGCGGGGCAAGTCGACCGCTCTTTGAGGCAACTTCGGCCCACGTTGGAGCGCTTCGGGTTGCCGTCGACGCGGCGCGCCATCGTCGACCAGTACGTGGTGCCCTACAAGAAAGACTTCGCGGCGAACCTGCAGTCCTTCTTCGGTGGGTTCCTCGGGTTCGTGAGCGGCTTCGCGTCGCAGTTCCTGATGCTGCTGTTCACGCCGTTGTTCGTTCTGCTCATGGTGCTGGACATGGACCGGTTCAAGCGCCGTCTGGCGGGCATGATTCCACCCTCGATCCGAACCCAAACCATTGAACTTGCCGACGACATCGGCGACGTCTTCTTCAGCTACCTGCGGGGCGTGACGATCGTGGTGCTGTACTACGTGATGGTCGCCTCGGTGATCTTGACGCTGCTCGGGGCACCCTATTCGATCCTGCTTGCCTTGTTGTTCTCGTTGATCTACCTGGTGCCCATCGTGGGACAGGCGGCGAACGCGATCATCCTCTTCTCGATCACGGTCGCCTCGGGCAAGGTCAGCGGGCTGTTCTTCGCGGTCGATTCCCCGGTGATCTTCGCCCTGATCATAACGGGTGTCTTTGCCGGATGCATGGTGATCTTCGACCAACTGTTCTATGCGAGGCTGGTGGGCAACGCGGTGGGGCTGCACCCGCTGGTGAGCTTCTTTGTGGTCTTCGCGGGCGGCGCGTTGTTTGGCGCCAAGGGCATGCTCTTCGCTTTTCCCATCGCCGGTTCGGTGAAGGTCATCCTCGACCGCTTGCTCAAGTTCACGACCAAGCCTACGGAGGACTTGAGACTTCCGAGCGTTCCGCTGAGACACCGGCCCGCGGGCTGAGGCGGACCGCCAGGTCCGCCGGTCCCAAAGTAATGCGCCGGGTGCCCGAGCGGAGCTTGATGCTCAGTTCGAGCGGCTCGGGGCGGAACACCCAGACGTCGCCGTTCTCAAGCTCCAGGGAGAGGCGTTGTCCGTCCGTGTGGACGGCAACGATTTCGTCCTGCCGAACCCGCTGTCGGCGGAGCAGACCACCAAACCGAACGGAGTCGGCGGTTGCCACAAGGGTGCCCGGAGCGGAAACGGCGCCTCGGTCGATCTGCACGGCACGGCCCTTCCAGCGCGTGCCCGAGGCATCCAAATCCAGCTTGCCGGTGCGGTACTCGTCTCGCAGCGCCGCGTCGAACTCCTCTTCGAACAGCGGCTCCTCGGCGGCAGTGGGCAAGCCCTTGGCGCGGCGTTGCCAGTCGGCGATCGAGAGGCATTCGGCGAGGTGGAGTTTGAGGCGGGGGCTTGACGTTTCGACCAAGGCGAAGGCGCCGTCGAGGCTGTCGAATTCGGTTCCACAGTCGGCGCAGATCAAGCCGGGCATGCCGGAAGGCTTTCCGCCGCCCGCCACCTTGACCTGATGGGGCTCCATCAACCGACCCAACCAGCGCGCCGCGAATCCATAGGGGTCTTCCGTAGCGCCGAGCAACGTGACGGCGTCCTTCTCGATAAAGTAATCGGCTTGGCAGCGGGAGCACACGCTGTTGCCGGCGCCAGGGTCCAGCCCCGCCGCTACGCGTTCCCATTCTTCGGGCCAGAGCGCGTCGTACTCGCTTACGCCTTCCATTCGCCGCCAGCGCCCATCGGCTTCGATTTCGAACACGGCGTGGCAAACGTCGCACTCGAGACGTTTCTGGCCTCGCTTGAGGATGCCGGGCGACCGGAGGGCGCCTTGGCGGCAGCATGGGCACAAGCGAGACGGAATCGAGCGCTTCGCGATCCGCCCTTCTCGGCAAACGGGGCACATGTGGGCGCGCAGGGGCCGGGGATTCTCCAGCAAACCGCCGCAAGCGGGGCAAGCCCGCGCCTTCGGCCGGAACGCCTGAAGTCGGAGCGCCATGTCGTCAAACCATGCGAGGTCCCGGGCTGGCTCCTCCTCGGGCAGCGCGAGTCGTTCTCGAAGCGCGGCGACCGATTGGGGCCGATCGCGGAAGGAGGTCGCCAAGCCCGCCTCGATCGCTTCGGCGACTCTGAGCTCAAGCCCCCGCACTTGCGGCAAGAGAGGCACCAGGCGGACGCCGGACGCTCGCTCCGTCGCCGAAGGCGGCGGAGCGCCGGTGAGCATGTGGTAGGTCGTGGCGCAGAGAGCGTAGATGTCCGTGGCGGGGCCTCGCCGTCCGCGTTCCGCCAGTTGCTCGATGGGTGCGTAGCCCGGCGTGAAGAGGATCGTGTGCCTTACGGCGGCGTCCGCGTGCCACTCGCGAGCCGCGCCAAAGTCGATCAGGACGACCCGTCCGTCGGGCGCGACGAGGATGTTCGAGGGCTTGAGATCGCGATGAAGGACGCCGTGGCGATGGACCGACTCCAGCGCTTCCATGGCGGCGTAGAGAATGTCCAGAGCGGCGTCGGGCTCCAACTGGACCTTGCTTGCCAGAATCTGCTCGAGCGTCGTTGCGCCAGGCAGGGAATCGGTGACGTAATAGGCCGTTCGGTTTGCGAGAAAGCAGTCTCGGATGGGCAACAAGCCGGAGCCGGTCAGCCGACCCAGGCGACGCGCCTCGTCCAGGAACCTGCCGCAGAGCAGGGACGCCTCGTCTTGGGAGAGTTCTCCGAACTCGAGCGAGCCGTCGGGGTTTCGCGTGGAGCCCGGCGGGGCGAGTTCTTTCACCACGCAGTCGTCGCCACGCAGGCGGTCGGTCGCCCGGTAAGCGAGGCTGAATCCGCCCGTGCCCAAAACGGAGACCACCTCGAAGCGCTCGCCGAGGACGGTGCCGGGAGCGAGAGGCGACGCGGGCATGGACCGATTATGCCCCGCCCGACGCGAAGGCGAGGAGGCCGACCTGGGCGGCGCCGGCGGCTTTCATGGCGCGGGCACATTCGCGGGCGGTGTATCCGGAGGTGAAGACATCGTCGATCAACAGGAGTCGCGCCCCGCTTGTATCCGCCGCAAAAGCGTTGCGCAAGTTCTCCTCTCGCTGCTCGGCGGTGAGAGCATACTGCGGTCGGGTCGCCTTCACCCGACGCATGAGGCCCGCCTTGACCAGATTGCTCGGCAGTTCGGAGCAGAGAAGCTCCGCCTGATTGAAGCCGCGCTCGAATCGGCGCTGCCAGTGGATGGGGACGGGGACGATGGCGTCCACATCGAAGAGCCCGAGAGCTTCGCCGTGCTCCCGCAACAGCCGCGACATCGGCTTGGCGAGAGGCGTGATGCGCTCGTACTTGAGCCTCTTCACGGCTTGTTCGGCGCGGTTCGAGTAGTCGAAGACGGCGGCAGCGTAATCCAACTCGCCACGCCGAGCCAACAGCTCCACAGGCTTGCGCTCGAATCCGCCCAGGCAAACCGAGCAGATCGCTTCGGGACCGGCGGCGCCGCACAAGCCGCAACGGGGAGGGAAGATCCAGTCGAGCGCCGCAGAGATCAAAAGAGCTGTTCGATGAAGAGCTTGCTCCGGTCGTCCAAATCGTCGTAGCTGGGGATCTCGTAGCGTTGCCCGTCTACGGATTGGATCAGGAACCGCCCGGCGGAGATTTCGTGGCTGCTGTCGCGCCAACTGCGCACATAGAAAGTCGCGGGACCGCGCGAGGTCTCGACTTGCCACGTCCACATGCCGCCTTCCTGCTTGAGGAGCGTGATCTGGGAGATTTTGGGGGTGAAGTAGCGGCGGTCCAACTCTTCTTCCACCACCTGGCGGGAGTCGGGGTCGAGATCGGCAAGGTCGCGGATCATGCCAAGTTCTTTGCCCAGCCCGTCTTGAAGCGAGATGTAGCGGCTCGCGTGCGAGAGGGGGAACGCCCTTCGCACCAGACCGCACGTTACGCACTGTTCGTCGACGATTTCGATGCGGGGCATCGCATCGGGCGAGGGCTTCCAGATGCGAACTTGGGAGGGTTCCAAGTACCGGATGTTCGTGGCGGACACGCCCAAGTATAGCGGTCTCGTCCAGTAAACTCCCTGCGCAAATGAAGGTACTTGTCGCGGACAAATTCGAGCAGAGTGGGTTGGATGGGCTTGCCGCCCTTGGAGTCGAAGTCGTTTACGAGCCGGACCTGAAAGAGGACGCGCTGAATGCCCGCATCCACGAATCTCAAGCGGAAGTGCTCGTGGTTCGGTCGACGAAGGTCACAGAGCCGATGGTGACGGGCACGAAGCTCGCGCTCATCATCCGGGCGGGCGCCGGATACAACACGATCGACGTGGAAGCCGCCAGCCGCAACGGCGTTTACGTTGCCAACTGCCCGGGCAAGAACAGCCAAGCGGTCGCCGAACTCGCCTTCGGTTTGATGCTTGCGCTAGACCGGCACATCGCCGACAATGTGATCCAGCTCCGCGAAGGGAAGTGGAACAAGAAGGGCTTTAGCAAGGCGAAGGGCCTTTACGGTAGGACGCTCGGCTTGATCGGTATGGGCAAGATCGGCCAGGAGATGGTCACCCGGGCCAAGGCGTTCGGCATGAACGTCGTGGCGTACAGCCGCTGGATGACGTCGGATGTTGCGGCCGCGATGGGCATCGGAAGGGCGAGCTCGCCGAACGAGGTCGCCCAGCTGGCGGACATCATCAGCGTGCACGTCTCGCTGACCCCCGAAACGAAGGGCATGTTGGGCAAGGAGTTCTTCGCGGCGATGAAGCCAGGTTCGACCTTGATCAACACCAGCCGGTGCGAGGTGGTCGATCAAGCGGCGCTCGAGCAGGCGATGGCGGAGAAGGGGATTCTTGCCGGATTGGACGTGTTCGACGGCGAGCCTTCGGGCGGCGAAGGCGAGTACGACGGCACCTTGCGTCACGCCAAGAACGCTTACTGCACCCACCACATCGGGGCGAGCACGGATCAGGCGCAGGAAGCCGTGGCGGCTGAGGTCGTGCGCATCGTCAAGGACTACCTGCTTACGGGTTCGGTGCCCAACGTGGTGAATGTGCACAAGGGCGAGATCGCCACGCACCTCTTGGTGGTTCGCCATGCGGACCGCGTGGGCGTGCTGGCGCACGTTCTGGCGGTCTTGAAGGACGAGGGCGCCAACGTTCAAGAAATGGAGAACATCATCTTGGGCGGCGCCAAGGCGGCGATCGCGCAGATCTCGCTTGACAAGGAACCGAGTCCTTCGGCGATCACGCAAATGAAGGCGAACCCCAACGTGTTCGACGTTGCGGTGATGTCGATCGGGCGCTAGCTACATCGTCCCGAAGAGACGGTCGCCAAAGTCGCCGAGTCCGGGAAGGATGTACTTGTGTTCGTTCAGCTCCCGGTCGTGGGCGGCGGTGATGATGTCCACGTCGGGGTGGTCCGCCTGGAGGCGAGCCACTCCCTCGGGGGCGGAGATCACGCACACCATCACCACGGGCGAAGCGCCGTGCGATTTCAGCAGGGTGATCGCCTGCGACGCGGAGCCGCCGGTGGCGAGCATTGGGTCCACGCATAGCGTGTATCGGCCGGTTAGGGTGGGCAGCTTGCAGTAGTAGCTGTGCGCGATCGCCGTCTTGTGGTCGCGCTCCAACCCGATGTAGCCCACGGAGACGTCGGGAAAGAGGTGCAGGATGGGATCCAGCATGCCCAACCCGGCGCGAAGCACCGGCACGACCGCCAGACCTTGCGCCAGGACACGGCAGGTCTGGTCTCGAGCGGGGTAGACACCTGCTTCTCCACGGTCTGGATACCCCGTTGCCTCGTAGATGAGGAGGTCGTCAGCGAGTTGGCAAGCCGCCGGTACTCCTGCGGACCCGTGTTCGTGTCTCGCAAGCCGGCAACTTCGGTAGTACCGGCGAGCGGATGGTCGGAAACGCGGAGGGGCATCGAATGTCGATTGTACTGAACGGCCGATCGCGGTGGTGCTGACGAGTTCGGTTGAGAAGCCGGTTTGCCAGCGCCACAAGTCCATCGTTCGTGACGGCTTCGATCTTGCCGATCGTTTCTTCGATGGAGATTTCGCGTCGGTGGTTGAGCTCGTTTCGGCTGTTTCGCATCTCATGCAGGCCTCATCCCTTGAGGGCAAGCACGATGCTGCCGCACGGGTGGCGCTTGGTGCGCTCGAGCTCTTCGGCGTCAAATCCGTCCGCCATCACCTTATCCATCTCCTGGCGCACGAGTTCCTGCACCAGCGGTAAGTTCTTGGGGTGTTCCGCCGTACACCGTGTACGAACCGCCTGGCGATGAATTGAGGGTGTAGCTGCCGACGGCATGGGCAAGCCCCGCTTTTCGCGGATCTCTTGGAAGAGGCGGCTGCTCATGCTGCCGCCGAGGGCAGCGTCAAGCACGGTGATCGTGTAAAGCTCGTCGTCATATAGCGAGCACCCGTCGGTGCCGATGCAAAAGTGGACCTGCTCGACGTCTTTGGACACTTCGTGTTTGGAACTCTGTCCGGCGGGCCGGGGAACTTCGGTTTCGCCGCCCCCGGCGGGAAGGTCGCCCAGCAACTTCTCGGCGAGGGCGCGAACGGCCTCGGCGTCCACGTTTCCAGCCACGCTGAGCAGCACGTTGTCGCCCCGATAACGGCGGTCCATGTAGGTCGAGAGGTTCTCGCGTTTGAATCCGCCCACGCTCTCGCGAGTACCGATGATCGGCTTGCCCAAGGGGTGATCGCCCCAACGGTACGAGAGGTGCAGCTCATGGACGTGGTCGCTCGGCTCGTCCTCGCTCCGCTTGATCTCTTCGATCACGACCTGCTCCTCGCGTTCCAACTCCTCGGGGTCAAGCAGGCTGTCGCGCATCATGTCGGTGAGCACGTCGATGCCGTTGTCAACGTCGTCGCTCAGAACGCGGCAGTAGTAGCAGGTGGACTCTTTGTCGGTGAAGGCGTTGAGCGAGCCTCCGCGTCCCTCGATGGCTTCGGCAATCTCCTTGGCGGTTCGACGCTTGGTGCCCTTAAAGAGCATGTGCTCGATGAGGTGCGTGATGCCGGCCTCGTCGTCGTTTTCGTGGCGGCTGCCGGTTTTGCACCAAAGGCCGATGGCAGCCGATTTGACGTGGGTGACGGGCTCGACAAGGACGCGCACGCCGTTGGCCAGCGTGTACTTTTGGAGATTGCTCATTCCGGGAAGGGTGATACCCGGAATGAGCAGGTGCGGACCCTATTTGCGAAGGGCGTCGCGAATCTCGGTGAGGAGGACGACTTCCTCGCTCGGGCCGGCGGGGGCGGCGGGAGCGGGCTCTTCGGCACGGCGAAGGCGGTTCATCGCCTTGACCATCATGAAGATCGCAAAGGCGATAATGATGAACTGGACGACGTTGTTGAGGAACTGACCGTAGGCCACGGCGGAGGCGCCGGCGTCCTTTGCCGCTTTGAGGGTGTCGTAGGGTCCGGGGGTCTTGCCTTCGCCGATCACGAAGAACAGGTTGGTGAAGTCGATCTTGCCCGTGATCAGGCTCAAGATGGGCATCAGCACGTCATCGACCAGCGAACTGATGATCTTGCCAAAGGCCGCGCCGATGATCACGCCGACGGCGAGATCCATCACGTTGCCCTTCATTGCGAACTCGCGGAACTCTTTGAACATGGCAATCCTAGCGACGAATCAAGGGTGCATTTAGCACCATGTGGCGTTAGTAGGGCGGCTTGTCGTGGATCAGAAACAGGTTGCTCAGCCTTCGGCCAGTTGGGACCAGGGTCTTGCCGCCGCAAAACAGGTAGGTCGAGCCCCCGCCGTCGAGGCAAACTGCTTCGTGGGCGCCTTGCGCCTGGATTGCCCGGGCGAGCTCGGAGAGGGTCACCGGGCTCTTGGTGGCGATGAGGACCACTTTGCCGGAGCGCGTCGTGCCCAGAGCCGTCCTTGCCGCCGTGCCCCAGAGTCGGCGATCGCGAAAGCCCTGCGCTTTCGGGTTGGGCATGGGCTTGCCGTTGGTGAGGATGCGGATGGCGCCGCGCATGCAGTAACGGTAGACAGACCAATCGACCGGTTGGGAGCGGCTCGTGTCGAAGATACTGACCTGCCCGTACCAATCGATACCGACCCCGCTGCCCCTGCCGCCGCCGCTGACCTTGGCGCCGTCGACGATGACGTCGCCAACCGTGATTTGCGAACGCGGATCGAAGAAGGTGCCCGTGATCGCCGCAATCGGGTTGCCGACGAGGAGATTTCGCACGGCGGTAAGGCGGGGAGCGTGGCTTACCGATGCCGAGAGTTGCTTGCCGCGGAAGTCGGCGACCACCACGTGGTAGGCGTGGCTACGGAAGTTGGCGACGTGACTGGATACCGGCATGGGTTTGCCGAGCGCCAAGGTTGCGATCGCCAACGTCAACATAAGTCATTCATTCTATGTCGAAAAATGAAAAAACGCCGGACTTTTGACAGGTCCGGCGTTTTCGATTTGAGAGAGCTGGCTTAGGGCCTGGGCTCGCCGACGACCTCGGGGATGCCGTTTAGGTCGTAGGGCAGGTTGTAGCAGCGCACGATCGTGTTGCCGTTGAGCTGGTCGGGACCGGTTCCTTCGATGACGGCGTTCTTGTTATAGAACTTGGCGTGCCCGTCCGAGAAGTTGACGCAGACGCCGTTGGCGAAGCGCGGGATGCCGGGGAAGTTCGTTCGGTCGAACGGCGTGGCAGGTGTTCGGTAGGCCGATCCAACCGGGGCGTCCGGGTTGACCTGGCCGGCTCGGATGTACTTCGAATCGTAGAACATCGTGGTCTCGGCAGGAAGCGAAACCTGGCTCTCAGAGACGACCGGATCGTTGCCAAAGAGGTTCGGGGCAACCGCCGGATCCTCGAAGAGGGCGAAGTTGAACGCGTAGCTGGCGGTCTTGATTCGACCGTCCGGCGTCATGCCGATGGCGGCGAGGATCGCGACCCAATCGATCGACTTGTTGTCGCCGGGGGCGTTGAGGATGTCGTAATTCTTCGAATAGGGCTGAAGGGCGTCGAAGATCGCGTAGACCTTCGCGCCGGGCTGGACGACGCCGCCGGGCATGTTCGTGGCGTAGGCCGCTTGGCCGAAGACGCCGTCGTTGTCCGAGTTGTACATCAGGACCGCGGTCGCGTTTTGCTTCAGGTTGCTGATGTTCGCGGACTTCTTCGCCGCTTCCTTCGCCTGGGCGAAGACCGGGAACAGGATCGCGGCAAGGATCGCGATGATGGCGATCACGACCAAAAGTTCGATAAGCGTAAAAGCCTTTCGTTTCAAAGTTAAGTTAACCTCCAAGCCGAGCCGGAAACACTGCCCTCGTCGGCGACGCATCTCGCACCCGTGCGAGCTGATGCCGCGTATCATAGCCGAAGTCCGGCCGTTAAGCCAAGGTTGATTGTTAACAGGTTTTCAGGCTCGAGTTGTCTGACGCCAGAATCAAACTGGCAGTACTGTCAGGGCGCGGGATCGGTAGAATTGCCACGCATTGCGCACGATCTCTCCCGCCCAAGACGATAGACGGCGAGCCCAGGTGCTGGGCCTGCCGGTCGACGTCGTCGATATGGATGAAGCCGTCCGGCGGATCGAGGGCTTTATCGCGGAAGGGACGCCCCATGTGGTGGTGACCGCCGACTCGAGCGGCATGGTGACCGCGCAAACCGACGACGCGTTCCGCGAGATCGTGATGAGCGCGGATTTGGTCACGCCCGACAGCAACGGCGTGGTTTGGGCGATGCGTCGCGCGGGAGCCGAAGTTTCGGGCCGGGTGACGGGCGTCGATCTGGTCGATCGACTGTGTGCGCGGAGCGCGGACAAGGGCTATCGGGTGTTCTTCTTGGGCGCCGCTCCGGGGGTCGCGGAGATGGCGGCGGAGAAGATGCGCTTGCGCTATCCGGGCTGCCGAATCGTCGGAGCGCGGCACGGCTACTTTCCGGCCGACAGCGACTTGGTGGTGGCCCAAGAGGTTGCCGAGAGCGAGCCCGACATTTTGTTCGTCGCGATGGGCATCCCCCGACAGGAGAAGTTCATCCAGGCGACGAAAGACGTCATTCGAGCCAAGGTCGCCATGGGGGTCGGAGGTTCGTTCGACGTGTTCAGCGGCCAGGTCAAGCGCGCCCCCGTGGTCATTCAGAAGTTGAAGTTGGAGTGGCTCTGGCGAACGCTCCTGAATCCGAAGAAGATCGCAAAGGCGAAGGCGCTGCCCGTCTTTGCGTGGAAAGTTTTGAGGTCAAAGAGTTGAAGATCTACACGAAGACGGGAGATGCGGGCGAAACGGGGCTGATCGGCGGCAGAAGGGTCGCGAAAGACGATCTGCGCATGGAAGCGATCGGCACCATCGACGAGCTCAACGCCCAACTTGGCCTGTGTGCAACGATGATCGACCGCCCGGTGCTCGCGGAGCCGATGGAGTGGATTCAGAACTGGCTGTTCGACGTGGGCGCCGAGTTGGCGACTCCCGCAGGGTCGCGGTTCGAGAACGAAGCGTTGGACGAGCGGCACATCGGCTATCTCGAGGAGTCGATCGATCTTCAGCAAGAGGAGCTGCCGGAGTTGAAGCAGTTCATCCTGCCGGGGGGTGGAGCTCTGGCTGGACATTTGCACCTGGCGCGGGCGGTTTGCCGGCGCGCCGAGCGTTGGGTGGTGGCGTTTTCGCGAGAACAGCCGGTGCGTGACGAAGTTTTGGCGTTCTTGAACCGTCTATCGGATTGGCTGTTCGTGGCGGCGCGCACGGCGAACCGACTTGAGCGGATCGACGACGTGCCGTGGACAAAATCGGACTGGAGTGACGAATGATCGCCTTAACCCTCGCCCTTGCCCTTACCCAGAACCAGGGTTCAAACGCGGCGGAAGTCGTGTCGAAGATGCTGGCGCACTACAACGCCGCGCAGACCATGACGGGCACGATCCTCATGACCCAGTCGGCGATGGGGAAATCGGTACGCACCGAGACCGTGCTTCAGTTCGAAAAGCCCGACAAGCTTTACATCAAGCAGATCAGCCGGTCGAGCCAGCCCCGGCAGTGGCTGGTCACGTGCGACGGCCAGTACGTGGCTTACGACACGCCGAACGACATCCGCGACACGAACGAGGAACGCTTGGTCGAGCCGCTGGTTTCGAACGGGGTCAAGCAGAAGTTCACCGACATCTACCGGGCGGTGGTGCGTAGCTTGGGCGATCGCTCCGCGCCGCTCGACATCGCTATCAGTCGGTTGGAGGACCTCAAGTTTCTGCGGGGCCAATGGAAGACCGTCGAATGGGCGGGCGAAGAAGAGGTGAACGGCGAGAAGCTACAGTCGGTGCGCGGTCTCTGGCGCGAGTACCCGGACGCCCCCACCCATTCGGGCACGTTCCAAATGTGGATCACGCCGAGTGGGGATCTGAGGCGGTACGCCATCGTCGAGCTGGTCAAATTTCCTCTCGGTCCTGGACAACTTTCGGACCCTCAGGAAGTCATAACCACGTGGGATGCCCGGCTTGTCGTGGATGGAAAGCCGGACCCGGCGCTGTTCAAGCTGGTCCGCTAAGCGGCAAAAGGTAAAATCCTCCATATCGAAGGTCCGCACGGATGCGGATTACCGCGATAGAACGCCATCCAAGGAAGGAAGGTCGATCGAATGGAAGCTTTGCAGATTTTTGGAGGGGCCCCGTTAAGCGGTGTGCTCGAGATCCCGGGCAGTAAGAATTCTGCCTTGGCGATTCTGTCGTCGGTCGTGTTGGCCGACGGTCCGGTTGCCCTCCACAACGTTCCCCACGTTTCGGATACCCGCATCAAGTGCGAGATCCTTCGGATGTTCGGCGCGCAAGCCGATTGGCACGAAGGCACGTTGTTCGTCGATTCGTCCCACCTGAGTCTGGGAGATACCGACGAAGAGAAGTTTCGCCTCATCCGCACCTCGTTCTACTTGCTGGGACCCCTGCTTGCCCGACTGGGCAGAGTGGTTCTGCCGGCTCCGGGCGGATGCAAGATCGGGGCGCGCCCCGTGGACTTTCACCTCAAGGGCTTGAAGGCCCTTGGCGCGGACATCGAGCTGACGGGCGGATCCTACGTTGCCACCTGCGACCGCCTGAAGGGCGCCGAGATCTACCTCGATTTCCCCAGCGCGGGAGCGACGCAGCACCTGATGAGCGCCGCCGTGCTTGCGGACGGCGTGACGATGATCCAAAACGCCGCCGTAGAGCCCGAGGTGGTCAGCTTGGCGCACTTCCTGAACAAGCTGGGCGCGAGGATCGAGGGCGCGGGCAGCAATACGATCACCATCATGGGCGTGAGTCGCCTTAGCCCCGGTGAGTATCGGGTGCCCAGCGACCGGCTTCAAGCCGGGACCTACCTTCTTGCCGGCGCGATCACCGGAGGCAAGGTCAGAACGGTCGGCATCATGCCCGAGCATCAGACCGCGTTGGTTAATAAGCTTCGGGAAGCGGGGGCCGAGGTCGACGAGGGCTCGGACTGGGTCGAAGTCGCCGCTCCGCACCGGCTGAATGGCATCAAGGTTATGACGATGCCCTACCCTGGATTCCCGACGGACATGCAGCAGCCGATGGCGGCAACCCTTTGCCTCGCCGAAGGCACGAGCGTTGTCGAAGAGACCATCTACGAGAGCCGAAACGGCCACGTGCAGGAACTTGCCCGGATGGGCGCCAAGATCGAGGCCAAAGGCACCACGACCGTGATCGAGGGCGTTGAACGCCTTAGTGGTGCCAGTGTCACCGCCAGCGACCTCCGTGCGGGCGCCGCACTCGTGCTTGCCGGCCTGGCCGCCGAAGGCGAAACCGTGGTCAGGAACGTGCACTTCATCGATCGCGGATACGAGAATCTGGAAGCCAATTTGAAATCGCTTGGAGCCCGCATCGAGCGGATCGAACTTGACGAATCGAGCCACAAGCGGGAGTCGTTGACCTAAGCCCGTGAAGTTCGTTGCGGAAATCGGGGTCGACCTCGGCACAGCCAATATCCTCGTCTTTCGGCGCGGGAAGGGCGTCGTTCTTAACGAGCCCACCGTAGTCGCCATCAGCAACCAGAGCGGCAAGGTCCTTGCCGTGGGCAACGAGGCGCGCGAGATGCTGGGCAGAACTCCCGGCAACATCTCCGCCATTCGCCCCTTGCAGGACGGGGTCATCGCCGACTACAGCACGACGCTGAAGATGATGGAGTACATCCTCGACAAGGTGGTGGGGAAGCGTCGGTTCGTGAAGCCGAGGGTGCTTATCTGCGTGCCGAGCGGCGTTACGAACGTGGAACGCAGAGCCGTCATCCAAGCCGCCAAGGAGGCGGGTGCGGGCGAAGCGATGACCATCGAGGAGCCGATGGCGGCGGCAATCGGCGCGGGTCTGCCCATCGCCTCGCCCAGCGGCAACATGGTTGTCGACATCGGCGGCGGCACCACCGACATCGCGGTGATCAGTTTGGGCGGCATCGTGCTTTCGCAGAGTCTGCGCGTGGGCGGTAACAAGATGGACGAAGCCATCGTCCGCCACGTGCGGAACGCCTACAACCTGATGATCGGCGAGCCCACGGCCGAAGAGATCAAGATCAAGATCGGCTCGGCGTATCCGTTACAGCAAGAGCTGCGGATGGAGATTCGCGGCCGAGACATGGTGGCGGGCTTGCCCAAGACGATCGAAATCACGAGCGACGAGATCCGCGAGGCTTTGACCGAGCCGGTTCGGGCGATCGCCGAGAAGCTGTGTCAGGTCCTGGAAGAGACACCCCCCGAACTGGGCAGCGACGTCATCGAGAAGGGCATCTGGATGACCGGCGGGGGCTCCTTGCTACGGGGGCTCGACAAACTGCTGGAAGCCGTGACCGACATTCCGGTGAGGGTTGCGGACAACGCGCTGAACTGCGTGGCGATCGGAACCGGACGCGCGCTTGAGGATTTCGACGCCATCCGGCAAAGTGGAGCCGTAAGTACGATATGACCACGCTGATCGCCTACGCCCTCCTTGCGGTACAAGATCGCCCCGTTCATCAGAACAAGCCGGTGGCGCAGACGGCGCAGCCTCTGACCATGGCCGAGTTTGCCGAGGTCTCGCAGACGGTGGACAAGACGCTGGCGAAGGTGCTGAAGATCGCCGCTCCCGCGCCGCTGAAGTCCGCACAGGGCGTTGCAACTCGCTCCGCGATCGTGTCCCGCTTCCACGTTTGGTTCCTTGCCGCCAAGCCCAAGTTCCGGTTCACCCCGAAGCTTGCGACCATCGACGAGCAAAGCTGGACACTGAAGGATGAGAAGCTGACCGAGCTGGCGCGCTGGGGTTTTGTGGGCAGATTGGCGCCTTTGGCGACTTCAAAGGCGGCTGGAATGACGCCGGCGGAGTTTGGCGATACCCTGGGGTTCTTCCTGTCGCGGGTGGCGGACCTAACGCACACGCCAACTTCGAAGTACAGCCCTTATATGCAACCGCCCCCGTAGGGACGGTTGCACAATGGCTGGGCTCCTACTTGAGGAGCTTCTCGATTTCGTCGCGGAACGCCTTGAACGTCGACGGGCTGTAGCCCACTTTGATCTTGTGCACGTTGCCCTTCTTGTCGATAACGGCAACGTGGGGAATGCCGGTCACGCCGTAAGCGGTGAAGTCCTCGTTCTTGACGTAGACTACGGGCCAAGGGAGCTTGTGCTCGTCGAGGAATCCCTGCATCTTGGCGAACTCGGCGTCGGGGCTCAGTCCGCGCTCTTGGCCGTAGTAGCCGTAGTAGCGCGTAGCGCCGACGATTTCCAAGCCCTTGTCGTGGAAGTCGGCGTACAACTGCTTCATCTCGGGGAACGAGGCGATGCACGGGCCACACCAGTGCGCAAAGAAGTCGACCAGAACGACTTTGCCCTTGAGCTTGTCTAGTCCGGGGAACTCGCCGTAGCCGCGCTCCACGGTGAGAACGGGCGCGAGGGAGTTGATGATTGTGATCTGGTTGCGCTTGGTGCTCAGCCGCTTGGCGTTGGCGTCTCCGTCGGGGAAGAGCTTGATGCCCGCGTCGATCGTTTCGAGCGCGCGGTCCTTCTTGCCGGCGTCCATCAGCAGGCTGACTTTGGCGTCGGTGATGGAGTAGCGCGCCGAACCAAGCATCTTCTTCTCTTGGTCGGTGGCGAACTGGGCGACGGGAATGCGAGCCTCGGCGGCCTCGATCGCCTTGATCGCGGCGTCCACGCCCTTCTTCTCCTTGATCGTGTCCGCGTACATGTAGGCGGTGTTCGTGGCAAAGGTCAGCGACCGCTCCTTGGTGTCGGGACTGACGTCCTTGCTGACCATGAGGATCATGTCCGCCTCGCCCTGCTCGTTACAGCTGTTCAGCATGAGCATGTGGGCGGTGAACCGGTCAGCCGAAGACGGGTTGGACGTGAGGTACTTCTGGCAAAGGTCGCACGCCAGCTTGTGCTTCTCCGCCATCGAGGCGATCTGAGCCCAGGCTAGGCCATCAGCGGCTTCGACCTTCTTGAGGTCGAGCCCCTTGAGGAAGCCCTCCGCCATCTTCTTGACCTCGGCTTGCACCGCGTCGTAGTCGGCGCGGGTCTTGATGTCTTTGTTCTTGGAGGCGCGATAAGAGTTGATCTGCTGCAGGGCGTCGGCGGGTCCGCTTTGGGCGAAAGCGACGATGGGCACGAGCATGACCGCGGCCAGGGCGAGCGTACGAAGGAGTTTGTTCATGAGTCCACCTAGATTTCGATACTGATTGTACGGGTGAATCGCACCCCGAAAACAAAAAAAGAGCCTGACCATTTTCGGGCCAGGCTCCGTGTGGAAGGATGGAGATGAAACCTTAGCGGGCGTAAAACTCGACGACTTGCTGCTCTTGGAAGAACTTGGGGAAGTCCTCGCGCTCGGGAAGGGCGACGATCTTGCCGCTCATTCCGGCGACGTTCGCCTCCATGTAGACGGGAACCGCAGCGCCCTCGTAGTGGTTCTCGCGGGCAAGCTTCTTGCTGGCTTCCCGGTCGCGAACGGCGATCACGTCGCCAACGCTGAGCTGGAAGCTGGGAATGTTCACAAGACGGCCGTTGACCGTGATGTGGCCGTGCGAAACCATCTGGCGGGCCTGGAAGACCGTCCGCGCGTAGCCCAATCGCCATACGGCGGTGGCAAGGCGCATCTCGAGCAACCGGAGGAAGTTAAGGCTGGTGTTGCCGTGCATCCGCTGAGCCTTCGAGAAGGTCTTGCGGAACTGCTTCTCCATGAGGTTGTAGTACCGGCGGATGACCTGCTTCGCCAGAAGCTGCTCGCCATACTCCGACTGTCGACGATCCTTTAGGTTAGGACCGTGCTGTCCGTTGGGGTAAGGCCGCTTGGCGCTGGGGCACTTCGGCTGGCCCCAAATGTTGAAGCCCACCGTTCGGCAGATGTCGTTTTTCCTTCCACGATACGTAGCCATGCTCTTTTTGCGGACGCACTGAGGTCCGAAGCAAGCATTATACCGGACGATTGAAGCGTCGTGCGATAATCCCGGCATGTTCGACATGGCTATCGCCGCGGCTATCGGCTCGGCAGTACATGTGGCGGCCCATTTGGCTTCCGGCAAGTACGTCGGATTCGAGGCGTTCGACTCGTTCAAGCGAACCGAGGCGGAAGGAAAAGTCGTTCTCGAACGGGTGGTCGACGCGGGGATTTCTTGGACGGAGCTTGTGCCCAGTTGGAACGCCACCGCCCCCTCCGGGGGCGAGGTGGTCGTCGAGGTCCAGGCTCTTCGTGAACTCGGGGCGACCAAGTTTTATAGCTTCGGCACGTGGGGCTTGGAGGCACGGCAGAGCCTGCCGGGGCAAAAAGACGCGGACGGGGATGTGCTGACCGATACCCTGCGAATGACCGCCCCCTGCCAGTCGGTTCTCGTTCGCGTCACTCTGCGAGGGGATGCGAATCTCAAGTTTTTGGGGCTATGTTTTGCGAACACGGCGTTAGAGCCGAACCAGTCAGAGCCCATCCGCGAGGCTTGGGGCAAGGTGCTCGACGTTCCGGCCCGGGCGCAGATGTCCTATCCGAACGGGCCGAAGATCTGCAGTCCGACGTGCGTTTCGATGATCCTCTCGTACTGGTCGCATCGTCTGGGGAGGCCGGAACTGGATCGCGAGGTTCCCGAAGTATGCGCGGCGGTGGACGATCCGAACTGGCCGGGGACGGGCAACTGGCCGTTCAACACTGCTTATGTAGGCAGTTTCGAGGGTGTTCGCGCTTATGTCGCCCGATTTTCGGACGTCTCCCAACTGGAAGCTTGGATTGCCGCCGGGGTTCCGGTGGCGACGTCCGTTGCCTACGACATTCTGCGCTTTGGCGAGCGCAAACGGGCTTCGGACGGCCACCTCATGGTGTTGGTCGGGTTCACCAAGGAAGGAGATCCGGTATTTAACGACCCCGCAAGTACGGAACAGGTGCGCCGCGTCTATCCCCGGGACAGCTTCGTCAAAGCCTGGGCGGAATCGAAGCGCACGGTCTACCTGGTGTATCCGGTCGGCCACCCGGTGCCCGAGGACCATTTCGGAAAGTGGTTCACACCCCCATCGCCTTAACGATCACCCGCTTCCGGCGCTGGCCGTCGAACTCGGCGTAGAAGACCTGCTGCCACGGTCCAAGGTCCAGGCGCCCGTTGGTGATGGGCAACATCACCTGGTGGTGCATGACGAGGTTCTTGAGGTGGGCTTCGCCGTTGTCCTCGCCCGTTGCATGGTGCCGGTAGTTGCCTCGAGGCGCGAGCCGGTCCAGCCACTCCTTGATGTCTTCGATCAAACCGTACTCAAGGTCGTTGACGTAGACGGCGGCGGTGATGTGCATGGCGCTCACCAACGCGAAGCCCTCTTGGATCTCGGATCGGGCGACGATGGCGGCGACCTCCTCGGTGATGCAGACGAACTCCTCGCGGTGGCGGGTTTCGAACCAAAGGTACTCGGTATGGGCCTTCATCCAGGCAGAGTCTACAGTGCGGAGGTCCGCGATTCCTGCCGATACTTGGGATGTGAAACGTTGGATCGCGTATGTGGGAATCGCGTTCATCGTTCTCGCGGCGAGCCCTTTCGGGTCGACGCCGCCGAAAGACGGTGGGGCTTCGCTCGACGCAAAGTTGCGGAACGAGCCGAAGCTCCGCTTGATCGCCTCCAAGCCCCGGCGCGTTGCGATGAAACCTGCGGCGCCGTAGTCTCGTTCTCGGTCTAGATGGAGTTAGTTCGCTACAAGCCGGGCGAGGCGATTCGCTGGCTGGAGACGGGAGCGCAGGACATGCGCAAGCAAGCCGCCCGGACGGGTAAGCGCCTCGTTCAGCGCGAGGGGGAGCGATCGGTCGGCCGCGATTTCCGCGATGCCGCCGGAGTCCTTATCGACCTCGGAAAAAGCGCTTTGGCCGAGCTGAGCCACCGTCAAGCCGAGGCGAGCGAATACGTGTTGCACGAGGACCGCCTGGAAATCGTCAGCCCCGCGCGAATCACTTCCGTGAAGTACGAGCAGATCAAGCAGATCAAGCTCAAGGGCGAGGCGGTCAAGTTGGTTTTGGAAAGCGGCAGCTTCACCATCAAGCCGCACGCCTACATTGTTTCGGGTCGGATTCGGGTGCCGGTCGGTTGGCGTCGAAACGGACTCGAGGTTCCCTACGAGACGATTCTCGAAGAGCTGAGTGGGCGGAGTGGGGTAAACATCGAGCACCTGTGAGTGCTTGGCTGCAACCCGAACCCGCCAACTGGTGGCACGTCGTTGAGGACGCGATCGAGGAAGACCTCGGGGGAGTCGGGGATATTACCAGCGGTTGCCTGGACCCCGACCTCATGTGCGACTGGTACATCGAGGCGCAAGCGGACGGCGTTCTCTCGGGCGTCGGCATCGTCGAGTACCTCATGGCGCCTCAGCCCAACGACCCCTCGGAAGCCTACGTTTCCGTGCTGCGGAACGACGGCGACCGGGTGCAGCGGGGAGACCGCATCCTCGAAGGCTCGCTCCTGGCTCGTCGGGCGCTAATCGACGAGCGGACCGCGCTCAACTTCCTGATGCATCTAAGCGGGGTCGCCACGCTGACTTCGCATTTTGTCGAGCGGGTTCAGGGCACCAACGCCCGGATCGTCGACACCCGCAAGACCCTTCCCAACCTGCGCCAGCTTCAGAAGTATGCGGTGCGGTGCGGCGGCGGCGCCAACCACCGGATGGGCCTTTTCGACGCCGTGATGCTAAAGGACAACCACATCTTGGCGGTGGGCTCGATCACGGAAGCCGTGAACCGGGTTCGCGCGTATGCGTCGCATCTCACCCGCATCGAGGTGGAGTGCACCACCCTCGAAATGGTGGCGGAAGCCGTCGATTGCGCGGTGGATGTCGTGCTTCTCGACAACATGGATCCGTTCATGATGCGGGAAGCGGTCAAAACCTACGCCGGCCGGTGCCTCTTTGAGGCAAGCGGCGGCATCACCTTGGAAACCGTTCGCGGGGTTGCCCAAACCGGGGTAGACATTATATCGGTCGGTGCGCTCACCCATTCGGCGCCCGCCTTTCCGTGCCACCTGGAGCTGAGCTAGCCCGTGGCCGAGTGGCTGGTGTTGGATGAGGCCGTTTCAACCCAGTCGTGCGCTGCCGAACACTTGGATTCGGGCCCTTCAGTGGTGTTCGCCCACCACCAAACGGCGGGGCGGGGCCGGTTTCAACGGGAATGGCACAGCCGTCGGGGCGAAAGCCTGACCGTTTCGTTCGTGCTTCGCGGCTGGAGGGGAGCGGAGCAGCCTTGGTTGGCGGGCATGGCGGTTGCCTTGGCCGCAGCCGAAGTTCTCGACGTGCAGGTCCAGTGGCCGAACGATCTGGTGGCCGAGGGTCGCAAAGTTGGTGGCGTTCTGACGGAACTCGTGAGAGGCGTACCCATCGTGGGGCTTGGCGTTAACTTGAACCAGACCTCGTTTCCGGAAGAAATCTCAGACCGGGCGTCCAGCATGCGGATATTCAGGGGCGAAGTTCTGGACCCTCTCGCCGTCGCCAAAGCCGTGTTCGACGAGGTTCCTCAGAGGCCGGTCGGTTGGGCAGACTTGGAGGCGCGATGGCAAGCGAGGGACGAGACGTCGGGAAAGCGCTATCGGCAAGCGGATGGGGTCGAAATCGTGGCGGTAAGGGTCGCCAACGGAGGCGCGCTCATTGGGGTTGCCGAGGGGAAAGAATCGACCGTGTACGCCGCGGATGCGATCTTCGGCTCCGACTCGTCTACACGGTGAACGAATCCGAGTGGCGGGCGTCGCAACACAGGGAACCCGCGCGGGACCCCGACTCGTAGAGTTCGGGGAATCCTTCGAACCGGTTCTTCGGTAAGACTAGAAAGATGGCATCGACTCCACACACTAATGCGCTCGCGGGCCTGCGGCTTGTCGACTTGGCCGAAACAAAGCCCGATCCCCGCGCCGTGGAGTTGGTCCCGGGCGATTACGCCCTGCAGTACCAAGTGCTCCCCGTCGCTTTTGACGGAGAAACGCTCGAGGTTGCCATTGGCTCGATCGACTCGCTTCGGGCGGTGGACGACCTCGGCATCATGCTGGAGCGTCCGGTTCGAGCCGTATTCGCCGAGCCGCAACTGATCCGCGACCGCATCGAAGAGCGGTTCCTTGAGGGGATTCTTTCCCAACTGCCAGGCGACGACGGCGGCGCCGCGGAAGGCTTTGAAGACTCGACGGACCTTGCCGACCTGCAGAAGATGGCGGGCGAGACCGCCGTCGTGCAGATGGTCAACTTGATCTTTGCGCAAGCGGTGCGAGACGGCGCGAGCGACATCCACATCGAGCCCTACGAGCGCGACGTGAAGGTTCGGTACCGAATCGACGGCATCCTGCGCGACATGATGCACCCGCCGAAGAAGATGCACGCGGCGCTGGTTTCGCGCTTGAAGATCCTCGGCGAAATGAACATTGCCGAGCGCCGATTGCCTCAGGACGGACGCATCAAGTTGACGATCGCCGGACGATCGATCGACGTTCGCGTTTCGATCGTGCCCACCGTTTTCGGCGAGCGGGCGGTCATGCGTATCTTGGACAAGACGACGGCGCTGCTGGGCCTGGAAGAGCTGGGCATGGCGAACGATACGCTGGTCAAGTACCGGCGGATCATCTCGCAGCCGTACGGCATCATCCTGGTCACCGGCCCGACGGGCTCGGGTAAGTCCACTACGCTCTACGCCTCGCTGCAAGAGATCTACTCGCCAACCACAAACATCCTGACCATCGAGGACCCGGTCGAGTACCAGGTGCCGGGCATCGGGCAGATTCAGGTCCGCCCGAACATCGGCCTCTCGTTTGCGAACGGTCTGCGCTCGATCGTCCGCCAAGACCCGGACGTGATCATGGTCGGCGAAATCCGCGACCACGAGACGGCGGAGATCGCGATCCACGCGGCGCTTACGGGGCACCTTGTCTTCAGCACGCTCCACACGAACGACGCTCCGGGCGCGATCACGCGACTGCTGGATATGGGCGTCGAGCCCTATCTTGCGGCGAGCTCGCTCATCGGCGTGGTCGCCCAGCGCTTGGTCCGGCGAATCTGCGCGAACTGCTCCGAACCGACCGAATACGACTCCGATGCCCTGCGCGCGATTGGAATCAGCGCCGAGGAGGCGAAGACCGCCACGTTCCGGCAGGGTCGCGGATGCGACAAGTGCCAGGGAAGCGGGTATCGCGGGCGCCAAGGCGTTTATGAGCTGTTGAGCGTCGACGAGCATATCCGCCACCTCACGGTCGATCGTGCCTCCGCCGGCGTCATTCGCCAGCATGCGCTTGAGAAGCAGGACATGCGAACCCTGTTGGGAGACGGCAAGCTGAACGTTTTGAACGGGAAGACCACGCCGAAGGAAGTGCTTCGAGTCTGCCAGAGAGAGGAATTTTAAGGCATGACGACGTACGCCTACGTTGCGCTGGACCCGCTCGGCAAGAAGAAGACCGGGTTTGTCGACGCCTCGGACAAGGATCAGGCGATCGCGAAGATCGTCGCCGAAGGGCGTTTCGTCGTCGAGATCAAGGAGCAAGAGGGAAGCCAGCCCGCGCACAAGCAGCATGTCCGCGGAAAAGTTTCCAGGACGGACGTTGCGCTGTTCACCCGCCGGCTCGCCGACCTGTCCGGTTCCGGATTACCCTTGGACCGGGCGCTTCAGGTGGTTGCCGAGCAGTCGGAGAGCCCCAAGCTTGCCGAAATCGCCGAGGAGGCGCTCGCGGATGTTCGAACCGGTCTGAGCGTGTCTCAGGCGCTGGCCAAGCACCCGAAGGTGTTCAACGAGGTCTTCACGGAGACGCTGCGGGCGGGTGAGGCGAGCGGCCAGTTTGCCGAAGTCGCGGCTCGCCTCGCCGAGTTTCTCGAGAAGGAAGTGGCCCGGCGCAGCCAGATCACGTCCGCGATGATCTATCCGGGCGTCCTGGCGACCACGGCGGTCTTCGTCATCCTCTTCATGCTCGGCTTCGTGGTGCCCCGATTGTCGGGCGTCTTCCGAGACTTGGGCGACGACCTTCCGATGACAACGAAGATCCTGCTCGCGACGACGGACTTTCTGACGGCGAACGGCATCGTGATTCTCATCGTGTTGGCGGGCGCGATCGTGGGCTATCGCCTGTGGGTTGCGACCGAGGCGGGAGCCATCACTCGGGACCGGGCGCTCATGCACACACCGCTGGTCGGCAAGGTGCTACTGAAGGCGGTCGTTTCCCGGTTTGCGCGCGTGCTTGGGACATTGGTCTACGGCGGCGTGCCGATCTTGGAAGCCATCCAGATCGCCGGAATGTCAGCGGGCAACCGCGTCTTCAAAGTGACCAGCATGAAGGTAGCGAACGAGGTTCGCGAGGGCCGGGCGATCGCCGCGGCGATGCGGGATGCGGGGTCTTTCCCGCCCGTGTTGACCCACATGGTGGCGATCGGCGAGGAGACAGGCGACCTTCCCAAGATGTTGGGACGGGTCTCGGACAGTTTGGATTTTGAGGTCGACAACGGCATGCGGCGCCTGACGGCGCTGGTCGAGCCGGTCATCGTCCTCATGATGGGTTTGTTTGTGGGTTTCGTCGTGCTCTCGGTCATGCTTCCGATCTTCCAGGCGCAGAACCTGGTGAAGTAAGCGTAGGTTGGGTAGGCATTGAACGAGCGACTGGACAGGAATAGGTAGCGATCATGATCAAACATCGACACGGCAAGCGGCGAGGTTTCACGCTCATCGAGCTCCTCGTCGTCATTCTCATCCTGGCGATCCTCGCGGCACTGATCGTTCCGCGGGTCGTCGGGCGAACCAGCGACGCGAAGCGGGCAAAGGCCGCTTCGGACATCGCCACGCTTTCGGGCGCGTTGGAAACCTTCCGGTTGGACTGCGGACGCTTCCCGACGACCGAGGAGGGGCTCGATGCACTACGCAACGCTCCCGCCGAGGTTCAGAACTGGAAGGGCCCGTACCTGCAGAAGGCGATTCCGCCGGATCCGTGGCAGAGCCCCTACGTTTACGAGTATCCCGGCGCAGGCGGTGAGGACACCTACACGTTGATGTCGTACGGAGCCGACGGACAACCCGGCGGCGAAGGCGACGCGAGCGATATCGGCGCGGACGAAGACCTCCAGTAAGGAACCGATCATGTCTCGTCGTGGCTTTACGTTGGTCGAAATGGTGGCGGTAACCGTGGTCTTGGCCATGGTGGCGGCCATCGTGATGCCCAACTTGGCGGCCATGACCCGGGGCCAGGCGGTGCGGAGTTTTCGGGCGGCGTTGCCGCGCATGGTGACCCAGGCGCGGGAGCTGGCGATCCAGCAGGGCAGCGAAGTCACCATCCGATTCGACAACGGTTCGTTCGTCATCGAACGGGCGGCACAAGACCAAAACGAGGATGCGCAGCAGATCAGCCGGGTCCAGGTGCCGGGCGACGTGACGCCATCGAAGTTCGAGGTCGGAGGGTCGGAGGCGGGCGACGGCGACTGGGCGGTGAAGTTCTACGCGGACGGCAAGGCCGACTCTGCGGGAGTGGAGTTTGCCGAGGGCAACAGCTTCTGGTACATGCTGACCGACGCGCAGACCGGTAAGGCCAGGCTCTTGAACGGCGAAATGCCTGTTCAAGCCGACGAGGAGTGGGAGGCGGGGACCTATGTCCAGAGGACGTAGAGGCTTCACCATGGTCGAGGCCCTGATGGCGGTCGTTTTGACCGGCGTCGGCGTTGCGGGCGCCCTCAACGGCATCAGCTCGATGACCCACGCCCGAGCCCGAATGACGGAGAAGGAGGCCATGCTCCGGCTTGCCCACGAGAAGTTCGAAGAGCTGGAGTCGACGGGCGAGTATCTGACCGTTACCAATGGCGATTTCCAGGACCGGGGCGAAACCCGTTATGCTTGGTCAACGTCGACGGAAACGACCGGGGTGGACAACCTCACGCGGCTTACGGTGACGGTCACCTTGAGCGACGAAACCCACCGATCGGCATCTGAATCGGTTACCGGCCTGCTTTTTGAAGAGCCGCAGGCGACGACCGGAGGAGCCGGCACCACCCCATGAGACGCCGCGGCTTGACTCTCCTCGAGCTGCTGACGGCGCTCGCCATTGCGGGCATCGTCGCCATCTCCTTGTCGGCGATGTTCTCCGTTGCCGCGCTCCAGGACGTGCGTGGAAACGCCGCCGATCAGGCTCTGCAGCAGCGAAGGGGTTTTGAAGAGGCGATCCGGTCTCGACTCCTTCAGGCGTACGTGAGCGAGGACGCCGCCGACGACAACACCTATTTCATCGGGCGGGCGACGGATTCGAACGGGTCTTTAGGCGAAGCATCGCAGTCGGACAGCATCGTTTTTACCATCGCGGGGGGCCGAACCCCTGGGCGAGCGTTTTCCAATACCGAAGAGGACTTCAGCGAACGGAACCGACAACTTGGGCCTGTTGGGGGCGTGACCGAGGTCAGCCTATCGATGAACGCAGTGGGAGACGCCGCCGACCACACGGGCATCTTCCTACGAGAGCAGACGCCGTCGGACCAAGATTACGACCAAGGCGGCTATGAACGGGCGTTGAACGAGGACGTCGAAGCCATCGGGTTCGAGTTCTTCGACGGCACGACGTGGACCGGAACGTGGGACACGACGACTGGCGAGCGGCGCTTGCCGGCTGCGGTGCGGGTGAGCTATCAACTCCGCGACGATGAAAACACCTACCTGTTCGTGGTGAAGCTGCCGTGCAGCGACGTCAACAACCAGAATCCTCTGAACAGCGCGACGGCAGGAGGCCAACCATGAGGCGAACCCGCGGCGGCGTTCTGGTCTTGACGCTCGTGGTGCTCACCGCAGTGGTCACGATCATGGCAAGCCTTATGGCGACGCAGCGCGCCGAGTTCAAGGCGGTTCGCAACCGTCTGGAGCGTGCCAAGGCCCGCCTGATGGCCGAGTCGGCGGTCCAACGGGCGTTGTCCACGCTTTCGACCCAGACCGCCGGCCCGATTTCGAAGACCGACGAGTGGAGCACCTTGGGGAACGATGCGAACGAGCTTTTCCGCGTCGGCGAGGGTAGCTTCCGGATGCAGGTCGTGGACGCGGCGAGCCTGGTGAACCTGAACACCGTCAGCGAAGAGCAACTGCTCAACTTGAACTTGACCCAGGAGCAGGTCGACGGACTGCTCGACTGGCGCACCGAGGGCAACGTGCCCCGCGCCGACGGTGCCAAGGACGAGTACTACACGAACTTGCCCAAGCCGTATTTGACGCGGGAGCGCCGGATGCTCTCGCTGGACGAAGTGCTACTGATTAAAGGCTTCTTGCCCAGCAGCCTGTACGACACGCCCGAGCAGACGTCCACCACGGGCGTCGAGCCCCAGCCGTTGAGCTTGGTGGCAACTGTGGACAGCTATTCGCCCAACACCGACGCCAACGGGCAGACCAAGGGCAACATCAACACCGTTCAAGCTCAGCAGTTGGTTCAGCGCGGCATTTCGCAACAGGTTGCGGCCGCCATCGTGTTGCGTCGCACGCAGGCGGGCGGACAGTTCGCCACCTTGGGCGACGTGCTTCGCACGCCCGGCATCGACACGCGCAGCGCGGGCATCATCGTGGACAACTTCGCCCTCGGTAACCAGCCGCGCAACGAGGGCAAGATCAACGTCAACACGGCAACGGAGTACGTCCTGGCGTCGGTGCCGGGCATCACTTCCGACGTGGCGGCGAACATCGTGAGCCGGCAGACCTCGGGCATGACCGCGCTCAGCGAACTCCTTCAAGTACCCGGATTCTCGTTACAACTCATGCAGCAGACTATCGACTCGTTTTCGACAACCAGCGAGAGCTTTGTGGTTCGAGCCGAGGGCAGCTTCGGCCAGTCCAGGGTATCTCTTGAAGCGGTCGTCTCGATTAACGGAGGGCGCGCACGGGTCATGAAGATCTACGAGCCGCCGTACCAGGACATGCCTCTGCGATGGGGCTGGCAAGATACGACCACCTCGGAGACGGTGCTGGGAGAGAACCCATGAGCCAAGTCGTCGCCATCCCCGTTATCGAGTGGTCGCCCACGTCCTGCGTCGTCTTCGACCCGGTGGCCAACACTTGTCGGGAGTTCGGCTCGATCGCCCAGGCGCGGAGTTCGATTTCGGGCTCGACGGTCGTCGTCGCCCTTTCGAGAAGGGCGAGCTTCCTAAGGACTGCCCGCCTGCCTGACGCCGCCAAGGAAGAGGTTGCGAAGATCGTAGCGTTGCAAGCCGCTCAGCTTCTTCCGGTCAAGCCCGAGGAAGCGGCACTGGACTTCTACCTTACGCCGAATCGGAACTCGGACGGCCGCCTGGCAGTGTTGGCGGCGGTGAACGTCGAGACCCTGCGGCGGGTGCGTGCCGAACTGGCGGAAGCCGGCCTTCATGCGCGGGCGATCGTGCCCGCAGCCCTAGGTTCGGCTCGCTTGTCCCAATCGCTGGGCAAGGAGTTTGCCGCCGTCGTGAGCGCGTCTCCCGACGGGATCGGGATCGACGTGATCCACGAGGGCCAGCTGGTGCTGACCCGGTCCGTTCCGCCCTCGAACGCGGAGGGGAGCCTGAGGGATGAGATCCAGCGCACGTTCGCGATGGCAAAGCTGCCCCAAGGCGAGACGATCGCGGCAGGCGACTTCGTTTTGTCGGGCGCAGACCTCGCGACTCCAGCCATCGGCCTGAAGTTCTTAGCTTCGGACGATCTTGGACTGCACTTGGAGCTACCGGAAGAGGTTGCCAAGCGTGCCCACGCCAAGGTGGAGAAGTCGAAGCGCTTGGCGCTGTTGATGGTGGTGGCGGCGCTAGGCCTGGGTGCCGTGGTTTACGACATCCAGACCACCGAAGCCGACAAGGCGGCGGCACGGGACAAGAAGTGGGTGACTTCGATGCAGGCGCTTCGGAAATCGGAGTCGCTGGCGAAGAGCAAGTCGGACCAGTTGACCAAGGTGGACGAGTCGCTGAGCCTTGCGCTTGAACCCAAGCAGCGCATGGCGGATGTGGTAACCCTCGTTTCGTCGCTTACTCCGGAAGGCGTTTGGCTGACGGGCCTCAACGTGGAGCGCGGCAAAGACATCCAGATTCGGGGCACCGCCCTGAACGAGGTGGGCGCCCAGAACTACTTGAGCCGCCTCGGTGCGCAAGACCGGCTTCGGGACGTAAAGCTCGTTTTCGCCAACAACGGCACCATCGAGACGACGAACGTCGTACAGTTTTCGATCACGGCTCACGCCATCGGCAACTTGCCGCTTACCGAGCCGAAGAAGACGGGGCGCAAATGAACGAACGAGGCTGGAAATCTCTTACGGTGGCGATGATGGTCGTGATGGCCGCCTTGTTCGCATTCCAGATGTTCGCGCCCAAGCCAGGATCGCACAAGTCCCTCGCGCAGCGAGCCGAAGAGGAGGCGAAAGCCAAGCGAAGCATCCGCGATCTTCGCGAGCGCGTGGCGAAACTCCAGAAGGCCAACGACGACCGACTTTGGAAGGGGTCGAGCGACGAACTTGGCGCCGGAACGATGGCTTTCGTTTCGAAAGCGGCGGCGGCGAACGGCCTCAAGGTCATCGCTTTTCGCCCGCAGCGATCCGAGGTCGTCGGAGAATTGACCCGATATGCGTATCTTGTGGCGTTAGAGGGGCCCTTTCCCCGCGTAGTTTCTTTCGTGGATTCGATCGAGCGGCCAAAGACCAAGATGGCGGTCGGCTCGGTGCAGTTTTCGAGCGCGGACGGGGCGACGGATCGAGTGTCCGCCTCGGTCAGCGTGGTTGCCTTCAGAGAATCGGAGAAAAAGTAGAAGACAATGAGCTTGATTAAGAAGCCGGTGTTTTGGATTGGCGTGGTCGGAGTCGGGACTGCGGGTTGGATACTAACCAATCCTGAGAGCCACACGTCTAACCAATTGGGGCGTACCACGCGAAAGAAAGTGGCGACGAAAACCTCCGAGGTGTTTACCGAAGAAGACTACAAGGCGAAGTTTGCTCCCATGCAGATTTCCTTTAAGAACTCGTTCACGCCGATCGTGGCGCGGCGAGATGCCACGTTGGGCGGCGGGGACGGTGCCGCCAACGAGATTCCGCTCGAGTTCACTGGCGGCAACGCGGGCTGGGTTTACACCGGATCAGCCGAGATCGATGGCCAGATTTCCGCACTTCTCGAAAACCGAACCACCGGAGACGGCGTGTTCCTCAAACCCGGCGAACGCTGGAAGAGCGCGGTCGTCGTCAAGATTCTCGGGGACGGCGTTGTGATGAGGGGACCTTCGGGCGAGAAGACATTTGCTTTGGTCGACGATTCGTCGAAGGCGCCGGTCGCCACGGTGAATCCGAATGCGAACGTGGTTCCTCCGGCGCGGGTAAGCAACGTGCCTGGCGGCCTCTCGGGGCCGATCGGGCGCGGGAACTTCCCGGGTGGAATCTCGGTGATGCCTCAAGGCGGGCAGGCGGGCGGGGGCTTTATGCCAATGCCGCCGACGGGAAGCGACGAGTCGCTTCAGGATGAACAATGAAAAAGCTGCTGATTCTCCTCACCTTGTGTCTGAGCTTCTCGCTTGCGGGCGCCCAGTTCGATTTCGGCGGCGGAGGGCGTTCGTCCGGATCGTCGAAGCCTTGGACTGAGTTCAAACTGCCTAAGAAGACCCTAAAACTCGACTTTCGCAACGCGAGCGTCGATATGGTGTTGCAGCTGTTCACCAAGACCTCCGGCATCACCATCGTCAAGGATCCGAACCTCAACCAACCGATCACGCTGACGACGGCGAAGGCGGTGCCGCTCGAGGATGCATTTGAAGTGCTGAATGCGGCGCTGACGGTCCGCAACTACGAGATGCGCAAGGACGGCAACCTCCTGGTGATCCGCGCGAAGCAGCAGGGCGGACGCGGGGGAGCCACCGGCGCCACCGGAATGAGCTTCGACCCATCCATGTTCACTCAAGGTAGCAACTCCGAACTGAAGACGTATGCGATCAAGTACGCGAGCGCCTCGGCGGTGGCACGGGTGATCAACGACGTTTTCGCCCAGCAAGGAGGCGGCAACCCGTTTGCCAACCTGCCCATGTTGATGCAGATGGGCGGTCGCGGCGGCCGTGGCGGTGGCATGAACTTTGGCGGCTTTGGTCAGCAGGCAAGCGTCCGCGCCTCGGCTGACGACTACAGCAACACCGTCATCGTCAACGCTCCGCGCACAACGCATCGCCAGGTCGAAGACCTGATCAAGGAAATCGACAAGCAGACGGAGGATCCGCTCCGGCCGCAGGTCTACAAGCTTCAGTTCGCCATGGCGGACGACCTTCAGCCCGTTGTGCAGAACGTGCTTCAGGCGAACTTGCCGAAGGGAAGGGGAGGCGCATCGGGCACCACCCCGGTCGATCGGCAGTTCTCGTTCTTCCCGTTCGGGGGCAACGGCGGCAACAACCGCAACAACGCCCAGGCAGCGCAGGTTGTGGCTGAGGACCGAACCAACTCGTTGGTGGTTACCACGACCGAGCAGAACCAGAAGCTCGTCGCCCAGGTGATCAAGGAGCTCGACACCGAGGTCAAGCTTGAGTCGACGACTTTCGTGTTCCCGCTGGACAACGCGCGCGCCGACCAGATCGCGACGCTGCTTCGGCAGGCGTTTGGAAGTCGGTCCGGAACCGGAACGGGCGTCAACTCGGGAACCGGCAACCAGAACCGAACGAACACCGGTCGAACCAACACGGGTTTTGGCAACAACAACAATAACCGGGGTGGCGGAACGGGACTTGGAGGCGGTGGCCAGGCCAACGCCGACAACGAACTCCAACTCGATCTGCCGGATGGTGTTGAGGCGGGCGACCTCATGACCAACGTCGCGGTCCAGCAGGGCGGAATCTTTGGCCAGCTCTTTGGGGGCGGCGGACAGAACAACCAACGCCGTAACAACCAGAACACCCAGCAGATGGGGCGCAACGCCAATGGCCAGTTGGTTCCGGTTCAGGATCTTACGGGCCAGGTGACGGTCATTCCCGACCAGAACACGAACAGCATCATCGTGGTGACGAGCCCAGAGAATGCCGCGCTCATCCGCTCGCTCTTGAACCAGCTCGACAAGATTCCTGAGCAGGTGATGATCGAGACGATCATTGTGGAGGCGTCGCTAGATTCTTCCTCCAAGCTCGGGTTCGACTGGAAGTTCACGCAAGAGAAGGCGTTCGGCAACAAGGGCACGACGGGCACCGCCGAAGGCAACTTCGGCACCGCGACGACGGGCCAGGGCTTCCGCTACACGCTTAGCGGCGGCAACCTCAGTGCGTTCTTGAACGCGCTGAAGACCGACACCCGCTTCAACGTGCTGTCGACGCCGAAGATCTTCACGAGCAACAACACGCAGGCGGAGATCAACATCAGCCAGCGCGTGCCGTTCGTGGTCAGCCAGCGCACCGACGCCAACGGCAACATCACGTACAACTACGACTTTGAGGACGTTGGCATCGTGCTTACGGTAACCCCGCGCATCACCGCCGGCGGTTACGTGACGATGGACGTGAGCCAAACGGCGAACGACCTGCAGGGCTTCACCAGCTTCAACGCGCCGATCGTCAACCAGCGCCAGGCGCAAACGACGGTCGCGGTGAAGGATGGCGAGACGATCATTCTCGGCGGCATCATCCGCAGCACGGTGAGTTCGACCGTGAAGAAGATTCCGCTCCTGGGCGATATTCCGCTCCTCGGGCAGATCTTCCGAAGCACGGACAAGTCGAACCAGAAGACGGAACTGTTGGTGTTCCTCTCGCCGCGCGTGGTGCGTAACCCCGACGAAGCGAAGGGAATGACCGACGAAGAGAAGAAGAAGATGTCCAAGCCGACCCAAGAGCAGCTCGACAAGACGATCAAGGGCGGCGGCAATCAAGTGAAGGGCGGAGGCGGCCGATAGGCCGATTCCGGCGAGGAATCTAGACTCATGAAAGTACTGAAAATCGTGGCTTTGGCCGCACTCGTAACCGCGTCCGCGCTCTCCATGGCGCAGGGCCGCATGATGATGGGAATGCGCGGAGGCGGCGGCAACAAGGCCATGCTTCTTCAGCGCGACGACGTTAAGAAGGACTTGGCGCTCACGTCCGAGCAGACCAAGAAGCTCGAGGACGTTCAGCAGGATTAGCAGGACAAGATGCGCGCCGCGTTCCAGGAAATGCGCGATAGCGGCGGCCAGCCCGATCCCGACAAGATGCGCGAGATGTTCACCAAGATGATGAAGGAGTCGGAGAAGGCGGCGATGGCCGTTCTGACCCCTGAGCAGCAAAAGCGCCTCAAGGAGATCTGGGTCCAAGTTTCGGGCAACCGCGTCGTGCTCGACGAGGACATGCAGAAGGAGCTCGCGCTCACTGCCGATCAGAAGGCGAAGGTGAAGGCGCTTCAGGCGAAGCAGCAGGAAGCCATGCAGTCGGTCATGGAGCAGATGCGCAACCAGGAGATCGATCGCGACCAGGCCATGGAGATCTTCAAGAAGAACGACAAGGCGCTCGACACGGAACTCGGCAAGGTGCTGACCGCCGAGCAAGCCGCCAAGCTGAAGGGCATGGCGGGCAAGCCGTTCAAGGCGGACGAAGAGAACGGCGGCGGTCGCTAACCGAATCGCCATTGATGAAGAGGCTTCCCGGCACGGCCGGGAAGCCTCTTTTGCGTTTTTGGGGGGCTGGGGAATAAAAAAGCCCGGCACTTGGCCAGGCTTAAAACTTGGAGCGGGAGACGAGATTCGAACCCGCGACCTTCTCGTTGGCAACGAGAAGCTCTACCACTGAGCTACTCCCGCGTACGACAAAAACTATACCTCAGCTTGGCGGGCGATGCAAGACCCAGACGCCATAATCTTCGGGATGGACTTTCGCGCGCTTGCCGATGCCCTCGACCCGTTGGTACGGGAGGCTGGAGACCTCGCGCAAGCCATGCGCCGCGAAGGCTTTGTGCCAGAACGTAAGTCAGACGGGAGCGTGGTAACGCCTGCCGATCGCGCCGTCGAGGTGATGCTGCGGGAGAAGCTGACGGCTCTGTTGCCCGGCTCGACGGTGTGGGGCGAGGAGTTCGGATACGAGAAGCCTGGCCCTGATGGGCTTTGGCTGGTCGACCCCATCGACGGCACCACGAACTACTCCCTCGGCTCGCCTCTCTGGGGCGTGAGCATCGCTCTCATCCAAGGTAGCGACCTGGTGGCGGGCGCATTAGCTCTGCCCGATTTAGGGGAAACCTACCTGGGCAGCCGAGGCAGGGGCGCATCGTGCAACGGCATGGCTCTGCCCGCGATTCCCGAAGGGAAGGTGACCCGTAGCGATCTGGTGGGCTACTGCGAAGCCGTGGTCCGCATGGTTCCCAGAGAGAAACTGCCCGGCAAGCAACGGTGCGCGGGCGCGTTCGTCATCGAGGGCGCGTTCATGTTGCAGGGCCGCCTTCGGGCGATGATCGGGGTGCGCGAGAAGCTGTACGACATGGCGGCGTGCGCGCTGTTCGCGTTGGAACTCGGCGCGGAAGTGCGCTACCTCGATGGCGGCGCGATGGACTTCGCCAAGCTGGCGAACGACCACAAGATCGAACGCCCGTGGATCATGGCTCCCAAGGGTTCCGGGCTCGGCGCTTAGGGCACGATCTGGTAGTGCCTCATCATGCCCATGTCCTCGTGCTCGAGGTTGTGGCAGTGATAGACGAACATGCCGGGGTAGCGCGTGAAGCGGATGAGGATCTTGACGGTCTCGCCTGGCATCACCAAGAACGTGTCCTTCCACCCCTCGTCGGTGTAGCCGTAACGCACAGTCTCGTACGCGGAGGCGCGCTCGGCTTGGATCGTCCGCTCGATGATTTGGAACTGGACCCCATGCACGTGGATGGGATGCGCCGCCAGGGTCATCGAGTTCAGGATGTGTGAGAACTCCCAGATCTCAAGATCGCCCAACTTGACGGTTTCGTTTGAGGCGAGGACGTTGGGCTGGTATGCCGATCCGTTGAGCACCCATCCCTCGGTGGTGAACGAAATGGGGAAGTGGCGCGGCTCCAACTTGTTCACGGCGGTGTTGGGGTCCTCCCACTGGATCGGGGTCAGGACAGCGGGCAGCGTGAGGGTCTCGGTCTCTTGGCGGTCGATGGACACGTTCATGAGGTCCATCAGCGTGCCTTGCGCGGGGGTCTGTCCGGCGTTTTGCCCAACGCCGGTAAAGGCGAGGCTTTGGAGTTTGAAGTTGGACCCTACGGCCAGCTGCGAGAAGTCAGCCCAGATTTCCACGCGCTCGCCGGGGGCGAGCATGATGTAGGGCTTGGTCACCGGGGCGGGAATCAGGCCGCCATCCGTGCCGATCAGCACCATGGGCACGGAGTTGTTCCAGGCGAGTTTGTAGATGCGCGAGTTCGACCCGTTCAGGATGCGAAAGCGATAAACGCGGGTTGCGGCAGACAGGGTGTAGTTCGGCCAACCGTTGATGAGGATGCGGTTGCCCAACTGTCCCATGCCGCCGCCGCTGTTGTACACGTACTGGTAGTTCGCGTCGAAGCGGCGATCTTGGATCACGAGGGGCATATCGTATTGGCCGCGGGGAAGGGCGAGCGCCTGCTCCTCGGGGTCGCTCACGATGACCATGCCCGCCAACCCCTTGTAGACCTGGGTCGCGGTTGCCATGTGCGGGTGCGGATGGTACCAATAGGTGCCGGCTCGGTTGACGATGGGGAAGGTGCGGGTTACCGTGGCGCCGGGACCTACGATTTGGGTCGGCAAGCCGTCGGCGTACTCCGGCAAATGGAGCCCATGCCAGTGGACGATGGTGTTCTCCGCGAGGGTGTTGGTGAAGGTCACGCGAGCCACTTGGCCCTTCTTGAACCGGATGATCGGGCCAAGATAGCTGCCGGGAATCGCCTCGACCGTTCCCGGAGAGCTCTTGAAGCTGCCAACGTAGCGGTAGCAGGTCGTTTGGTAGCCCGGATACACCTCGAACGACGTGGGGGAGATGTTCAGGTTCACGAACGCCCATGCCGTGGCGGCTCCACCGAGGCTGGCTTGCGCACTTGCCCAGCGGGAGGCACCCCCAAACGCCAGCGACGCCGCTCCGAGGCTGGCGGCGCGCAACAACTCACGACGACTTAACGCTTCCAACTTCCTTCTTTCCTTAACAGGGCAAAACACCGCTCGCCACACGCGAACGACAACCTCATTCTAGTCGCAACATTGGGCTGGAAACGTTCGAGACGTCCAACCTTGCGGCGAACCTGTCAGAGGTACGGATAGGCAGAACCCTTCCGAGTTCTAAAGGATTCAGAGGGGACTCTTCGACTCCAGCACAACCGCTGAGAGCGCGTCGTAGTCCACCGGCAATGCCGGCGGGAGGTGGACGGCTTCGCCCGTGGCGATCTGGTAGTTGCGCGCGGCTTCGGCGTTTGCCCAGTTCACGAAGGTCGCGTAGGCTTGCTCGTGGACTCCGCCGAGACGCTTCGCTCGAAGCCGCGCCGATTGCTCGGCGTAAGCCAGCATGACGAGATCAGAGAGGGCACCGACGTGGATTTGGTCCGTCGCTTCGATTCCGATCGCCTTTCCGGCAAGCTCCGAGATGAAACTGTCGCCTACCGCTTGGAGGGACGCCTTGCCCTCTTTGGCTCGCCGCCGAAGGCGGTCGGCAAGGAAGACGCGGTTGATCTCGTTCGTGCCTTCGTAGATGCGGCTGACGCGGGCGTCGCGGTAATGGCGGGCGATGGGGAACTCTTCGGTGAAGCCGTATCCGCCGAAGCACTGTAGGGCTTCGTCCACGATGAACGCCTCCGCCTCGGTGGAGAACACCTTACAGGCGCTGCATTCTACGGCGAACTCCTCGGCGGCTTTCCGGTTGCCTTCGATCGTGCCGGCGAACTGGGCGAACGCCGAGTCGATAAAGGCGCCGGTGCGGTAGATCATGGACTCTGCGGCGAAGAAGCGTCCTGCCATCTCGGCGAACTTCTTGCGCATCAAGCCGAACTCGCCGATGGGCTTGCCGAACTGCTTGCGGTCGAGCGCGTAGGCGGATGCGAGGCCGATGGCGTCCCGGCGGGACCCATCGACATGGCGGAAAGTTTGAAGCGGCCGATGTTCAGGGCATTGAAAGCGACGTGGTGCCCCAAGCCGGGCTCGTAGAGAAGGGCGTCTTCGGGCAACTCGGCGTTGACCAGTTCCAGCCGAGCCGTGGAGGAGCCCTTCAAGCCCATCTTGTGTTCTTCGCGGGAGACGGAAACACCGGGGAAGCCGCGCTCCACGAGGAACGCGCTGAACTTCTCGCCGTCGATCTTGGCGAGCACCACGAAGAACTCCGCCCACTTGGCGTTGGAGATCCACATCTTCGTGCCGTTCAGAATCCACTTTCCGTCTCGGAATTCCGCTCGGGTGGCGACGGACAAGGCATCGCTGCCGCTGTTCGGCTCGCTGAGGGCGTAGGCGCCGATCCACTCCCCGCTGGTGAGGTGGGGGAGGTACTTCGCTTTCTGGGCTTCGGTCCCGAAAAGGGTGAGGCCGAGTTGGGAGATGCCGCTGGTGATGCCGTACGTGACGCTGAAGGACGCGTTCAGGCTGAGAAACTCGAGAATGCGCGCCGCGAGGTTTTTGCCGAGCCCTAGCCCGCCGTAGGCTTCGGGGGAATCGACCCCGCACAAACCCAGCTGACCCGCCTTTCGGACCAGGGAAGGAGCGAGCCCCTCTTCCTGGGCATCGAGCCGCTCCAGCAGAGGCAGGACCTCCTTGCGGCTGAACTGCTCGGCGGTGGCGATCATCAGTTGATCGTCGCCCGAGAAGTCTTCGACGGCGAAGGCACGCTCGGGGCAGGAAGAGAAGAACGAGCACCCAGTCTCAAGCATCGTTGCTTCAGGCGGCATGGGAGCAATTGTGACCGACGCCGAGCCTGCTCTGTTTGGTAAAACTCCGAGAATGTCGCCGATGCTCTGCGCCGCTCTGATCTTGGGATCTCAGGACAAGCCTGATCGCTCGGGCGAAGCCCTCCTGAAGTCTCTCTTTGTTTCGGCTGGAGCCGTGAAGAACGTGACGGCAGACATTGCCCACACCAGCCGAGAGAACGCGAACTCCGCCTTCATGGCGGATCGGACGACGTCCCTGTGGTACGAGCAGGGGCAGAAGTTCAGAATCCAGGTTGCCAGCTACTGGGGCGACGGGCGCCTCTTCATCGCGGATGGCAAGACGCTGGCGATCGATCCGCTCGACGACGGGCAGCCGATCATCCTGAGGAACGTCGGCGTCGACTTCATGGCGCCGAGCTCTAGAGTCTGTGCCCAAAGCGGGCGTCGGCATGATGACGCTGTACTTCCTCAGTGGGGGGCAGCGGGGCTTTGACCAGTTAGTGGACCCTAATGGCGAGATCGTGGAAGTCAAGCGCCGTCAAGGACACGCGGTTCTCTTCAAGTCCAAGGGCAACGGGATCGTCCGCGTTTTCTGGGACAAGGACTTGCCCGACCGGATCGAGTTCGACAACAAACCGGCGATGGAAGCGGCGTACCGGCTGAACCCGCTTTGGAACGCCCCGGTCGAGGATCCGCTCAACGTCGGCGACATCACTTGGCGACGAGGGGCGAAGTTCGACAAATGGGTTCCTCGCCGGGCAAGGATCGAATGGTCACCGACGAACGCAAAAAGGGAAGTTAGCCTTTGGCGTAGACTAGCACCAGCTGGGCGAGTTCGTCGGTCTTGCTTTCGCCCCAGCCCACCGTTTTCGGCGGGTCGTTCGGGTTGTTCATGTTGCTCGCCGAGTTGTTGTAGACCGTTTCCACCCTGATCTTGGTGTTAGCGGGCAGTTGAACGGGCTCGGCGAAGGTGTAGGTGATTTGCCAATTGAAGTCCCAACGATCGACCCACACCAAGGGGATCTTGCTCCCGTCGGGCAACTCGGCTTCCGCCCGGATCGATTTGCCCAGCAGGAGCATGCGCGGGAGCGCGCTGAAGATCGTTACCGCTTCGGGCATGACGTGCGTCGTGACAACCTTGTGGTCGTCCACGTTGGGCGGAATCTGGAGCTTGGGATTGTCTAGCCACGCCACCTGGGCGGGGCGGCGAACGGGCTTTTTGGCGAAGTACAAGCCGATCTGGGTGAGGTCGGTCTCTTGGCGTCCGGTCTTGTGATAGTGAACCTGGACGACGATGGAAGCGCCGGGCTTGAGCTCGAACGCGGTGCCTTCGGGAAGTTCGTAGGGTAACGATCCCGGAACCCAACCGCCAATCGTTCCGTCGGGCGTGAACCTCGGCCCGCCGAAGGATGGATAGCCCAAGTTGCCATCTTTGGTCTCGGCTTCTAGCTGCGCGGCTCGGTTACCGTTGTCCACGAAGGTCAGCACGTGGTGGGCGATCTTCGGATTGCCGGGGCGGATAGCCATGGCGCGCACCCAGCGGGTCTCCGCGTAGTTGGTTTTGAAGACGAAGTTGCGATAGATGTCCGAGCCGTCAGGCTCGACCACGAAGGGCTGGCTGGGCGTGAGAATCGCGTCGGGCTCGCCAAGCGCCCACGCTTTGGGAAACTCGGGCGTGGGCGGCGCCTTCGAGAGGTCGCCCTTGGGGGCCCCGGCGCGGTCCCAGTTCGCGATGGTCGCGATTTCGGTCTCGGTCAGCGAGTTTTCGTGCTTGAACTCGCCGAATCCGTGGACGGCCTTCCAAGGCGGCATCCGGCGCTCTTGGGCGACCACCGACAGCATCGGCGACCAGCGTCGGGCGTTCTCGTAACCCTCCAGGGTGAAGGGGGCAACCTCGCCGCGTCGATGGCACTCCATGCAGTGTTTGTTCAGGATCGGCGCGATGTGCTCGGCGTACGTGACCTTGTCGCTGGAGACCGGAGGGTCTGCCGGCATCAAGACGCATCCGAAGAAGTCTGTTTGGGAGAAGGCAACGGCTTGTCCCGCGAGGAGCTTGTCGAGCACCTGCTCGACATATCGGCGCTTGATCAACGTGGGGTCGGTGTTGTCGTCCAGCTTCCCTTGGAAGACCTTCTTGTCATTCGCGTCGTAAATCACGATCGTGGGTACACCGACCACGTTCTCGGACTTTGCCTTCACCGCTCCCAGGTCGAGTTCGAAGGGGAACTCGAATCCGTTGTCGCGCATGTACTTGGCGACCATCTGTCGGGAGTATTCGCGACTTGGGAAGTAGGCTTTGAAGTCGATGTTCAGCTTGGAGTACTTCGCGAAGAGCTTGACGTAGCGGGGCGCGTAGCGCTGCGCCATCGGGCAGTCCGTGCTGAGGAAGAACACGACCCGCGCCTTCGGCTCGGGTGCCTGGCCGGTCGCCTTGGCGGCGAACATCGCCGCTCCGAGCACCGCCCAAAGGGCGAATACGACGCTGAACTTGCCTAGCTTCATGAGTTCCTTGCCCACCCCATAGCATACATTCGACGTCCGACCTGGGGTTGGGCGGTCCCATGACTCAAAGGCGGGCATCTCAGTAAACTCGCACAATGAACGGGAAACGAGCCTTCGTGACGGGTTCTTCGCGCGGTATCGGCAAAGCCATCGCTCTGAGATTGGCACGGGACGGCTGGATGGTGTCGATCCACTACGCCAACGACGAAGCCGAGGCGAAAGACACGCAGCGCGAGCTTGGCAAGCACTGCGCCGGAGTCTATTCCTGCGATCTGTCGGACCCCACCCAGTCGGCTGCTCTCTTTGAGAAGGTCTGGGCGGACGGGCCGGTCGACGCCCTGGTCAACAACGCGGGCATCTACATGCCGATGGACTTTGCCACCGCAGGCGATGCCGCCTTCATGGCGAACTACGAGCGCACGTTCGCCGTAAACTTTGAATCGCCGCTTCTGATGACCCGAGCGGCGGTGCGCCACTTTGTGAAGCAGAAGTCAGGCAAGGTGTTGAATGTGGCGAGCCGGGTCGGCTTCCGGGGCGAATCCGGTGCGTCCATGTACGCCGCGTCGAAGGCGGCTCTCATCAACCTCACGCGGTCGCTCGCGGTGGAACTCGCCCCGCGCAACATTCAGCTGTTCGCGGTCGCGCCGGGTTGGGTGGACACCGCCATGTCTCGCGACGGCATGGAGGACCGTTTGCCGACCATCTTGGAAGGCATTCCCCTCGGCCGAATGGCAACTCCGGACGACGTGGCGGCGGCGGCGGCGTTTCTCTTGTCGGAAGAGGCTTCGTATTTGAGCGGCATCGCCATCGACATCAACGGGGCGAGCTACTTCCACTAAGGCCGCCCGTTCATAATCTCCCCGATGAGCGAACTTGTCGTTGAAGATATCGTGGTGGGCGAAGGCGCGGAAGCCGTTTCGGGAACCCAGGTCACCGTCCACTACACGGGCACCTTTGAAGATGGCCGGGTGTTCGATTCCAGCGTTGGCCGGGCTCCGTTTGCCTTTGGGCTTGGCCGCGGCCAGGTTATTCAGGGCTGGGACCAAGGCGTGGCGGGCATGAAAGTCGGCGGCAAGCGCAAGCTCGTCATTCCCAGCGAACTCGGCTACGGTTCGCGCGGCGCCGGCGGCGTCATTCCGCCCAATGCGACCTTGGTGTTCGAGGTCGAACTCTTAGACGTCAAGTAAGCAATGCTGTCGGCGTTAGCCGGATATTTGATCGCAGCCTCGGTGCAAGACTCGCCGAGGCTGAGGACCATCTTGCCCAACGGGGCGGTGGTCTTTGCCGAGCGGTTTCCGGGCGAGAAACGGCTTTCGGTTCAGCTGTTCGCGTCTTCTCGCGGCGTGGAAGAAACCCCCGCCACCCACGGATTCCGGCACCTGCTCGAGCACCTGATCTTGTCGGGCCCGGACGGAAAGCTGGACGAGGAGTGCGAGAGCAAAGGGCTCTTCATCACCGGGCGGACGTTTCGGGACGCCATGCAGTTTGAGGTGTACGCGCCCAAGGACGGGCTTGCGACGGCGTTGGAAGCGATCCAAGCCGTGTTGACGCCAAGAAGGATTGACGCAGGCTCCATCGCTCGGGAGTGCTCGATCATGGCGCAAGAGTTTGCCATTCAGCCCGACAGCGCTCGACTTGGTCGCGCCCTGTGGACGGCCGCTTACGGCGAGGAGGGCTTGGATCCTTTCGGCAGTTTGGAGGCGATGGGTAAGGCAACTCCGGAAGATCTCGCGCGGATAAGAGATCTCCAGTTCAGACCGTCGAACTTGGTGCTCTCGATCACAGGGGACATCGATATCGACGCGGCGACTCGGTCGGCGCGGAAGGTCCTGGAAGGATTGGCGGACCGCAAATGGCCCTCAGCTCCAGCCCGAAAAGCCGGCAAGGCGGGTCGGGTCGAGGTCGAGGACGCCTTTGGGGAGGCGCGCGGCGCCAGGGTGCCGGGGTTCCGAGAGCCAGAGACGGCGGCGACGCTGTGTGCCGCCTTCGGGATCGCCAGCCAGTTCCCCACGTCGTTCGTAACGTACACGCCTTCCATGCAGCCGGGATTGGTGATGCTCGGCCGTACGGACGAGCCCAGCGGAGTCGGTACATACATCGATGGAGCGGACGAGAGCGAGGTTGCCCGCCTGTTCACCATCGGGAAGAACCTGGCTCGAAGCTGGTGGAAGTCCCAGATGGGCACGCCTTCGGGCAACGCATACCTCCGAGGGTTCCTATACGTGATGGCGGCAGGGAACCGCCCGGATGGGTTGGGAGAAGCGATCGAAGGGGTTGATTGGCCGGCGTTCTCGGCGGCGTTTGCCAGGTTCAAGGTTGATTCAGCCGTCTCGGCGGTGGGGATGCGGCGATGATGTTCGACACCCCAACCGTGATCGAGAACCCGACCCCGGCGTCGGTGGTGGCGCTTGAGGCGGTGGTACGCACCAGCGAGGTGCCCGAAGTGGCGATGCTGGCCGCCGAGGTGCTGCCCGACGGGAGTCTCAGCATGGGACGCGCCCGGCTGATCGAGCTGACGTCCAGGGCGGGGGGATCTCTCAGGGTAACGGCCATGCCCGACCATGTCCGCATCAGTCTCACGGTGCTGCCCGCCGACCTAGATGCGGGCGCCCAGGCGATGCGTGCCCTGATCGCCGAACCGGAATTTCGCCAAGATTCGGTCGAACTTGCAGCCGCCAACCTGCCGTTCCGGAACCGATCTTATTGGGACGAGGCCTTGAACCCCTGGCGGCCGAACTACGCGGCGCTAGGACCGCGGGCGGGGGAAACGTTGGCGGAGTATTGGAAAGCCGCGGCGCGCCCTGAGAGGATTGCGATCGCGGTTGGGGGCGGATTCCGGCCCGGCGAGGGGAAGGCGGCCGTTGAGCGGGCGTTCCAAGGCTGGACGCCTCCCAAGCCGAGTAACCGCCGGATGCCTGTCGCCACGTCTCAGCCGTTGACCGCGCGGCGGTTTCCGATTTCGACTTGGGAGATCGAGGGCCCGGCGTTGACCCCGACCGCGCCCGAACTGCCCGCCAACATCGTTGCCACCATCCTGCTTGGGGTGGGGAAGAAGGGGCTACTGTACACCACGGTCCGGGAGAAACTGGGGCTGACCTATCGACAAGAAGCCCTTCTGACGCCGACACCGTCGGGGTTTGCCGTCCGCTTGATCGTGGCGCGATCGGGCAGCCTGGTTCCGCTCGACGAAGGCGTGGCGAAAGCGCTGGAGGACGGGATTGGGCGATGGACCGAAGCTGATCTGGTGCGGGCACGCGGACTGCTTGCGGGCATTGAAGAGGGCACCTTCCCGGTTTCGCCGTTCACGCTTTCGGGGTCGGTGCCGGTGTCCAAGGGACTAGCGGACGACACTTTTTTGCTCGCCTACTCCACTCAGAAGTTCGGCAAGGCGGGCAGCTGGGGCGACACGCTGAAGGCGGCTTCGACCTCATCCCTGGAAGCGGTCAAGGCGGCGGCGCTGTCCATCGTTCGCTCTCCCGTAAGGCGCAAGATCATCGGCGCCTGATCGCGGCACGCAAATGTGCTGGTTTTTTGTAAAAGGACTGTGAAGGAATCTGGACGGAGGGTCCTCATGGGGGCTTTCCCCCATCGAATTCGAGGATAATTCAGGTTCATGTCGGGTGGGGGGCATCCTTAGCCCGAAGGAGAGGTTTAAGATGAAATCAGTCTTTCGTTTCGCTTTCGCAGGGGCTCTCGTCCTTGCGTTGGGCCAGGCGTTTGCCGGTCCCTTCACGGCGGGCAACATCGTCGTTCTTCGCGTTGGCGACGGTAGCGCGGCGCTCACCACGGCAGCCACCCCGATCTATCTCGAGGAATACACCCCGGGCGGCACCTTGGTGCAGACCATCGCGGCTCCGACCAGCACGGTTGGCTCCAACCGCCAGATCACCGCGACCGGCACTTCGGGCTCCAGCCCGATGCTGACCCGCTCGGTAGACGGCAACTACCTCACCTTCGGCGGCTACGATTCCGCCGTGGGAACTCCCGCCGTATCCGGTCTCACTTCGGCGGTGGCGAACCGCGTGGTTGCCATTGTCAGCGCGAACGGCACGTTGGACACCACGACGGCGCTGACCGATGCGTTCAGCACGAACTCCTTCCGAGGCGTGGTCACCACCAACGGTACCGACCTGTGGCTTTCAGGCACGGGCGCCACGGGAACGGCGGGCGTTCGCTACGCCACGAAGGGCGGTACGACCTCGATCCTAGTGAACACGGGCGTGACGAACTGCCGCGGCGTGAACATCTACAACGGCCAACTCTACGTCTCGACGATGTCGGGCGCCTTCCGGGGCATCAACACCGTTGGTACGGGCCTCCCGACGACCACCGGCAACGCCACGACCCTGTTGGCTGGCTTCGATCCGTCGACCACAAGTCCGCTCGACACCTACGACTTCTATTTCTCAGACGCGAACACGCTGTACATCACGGACGCCCGCGCGCTGCCGTCGGGCGGCGTGCAGAAGTGGACGTTCGACGGCTCCCTGTGGAGCCTGGCCTACACGCTGAACGCGGGTCTTGACAAGGGCTGCCTCCGCCTTGCCGGGCAGACGGTCGGCGGCGTGACCACGATCTATGCGGTCACCGGTAGCAACAGCGAAGCCAACCCGAACAAGCTCGCCGTGGTCACCGACACCGGCGCCCTCTCCTCCTTCACCGTCCTCGCGAACGCGGGCACCAACCAGGTGTTCCATGGCGTTGCCCTTGCCCCTGGCCAAGCCGCTCAGACGGTTGCGGTCGGCGCAATCACGCTGATCGAGGGCGAGTCTCCGGACGGCGGCCTTGCCGAGGTTGCGGCGAGCGACGACGCGTACTACACGGCGTTCAACGACTCTTCGAGCCTCGCCTGTAAGATCCAGTTCGACGGCACGACGACGATCCTGACGCCTTCGCAGGTCAAGTTCGACATCGAGTACAACGTGGCCCGCGGCGGTTTGGCGTACAACGTAGCGCTGTACCGATTCTCGACGGGCACCTTCGTCAGCCAGAACGGCGGCGTGGGCTCGACGAGCGACCAGTCGGTCTCGGTGACGATCTCGACGAACGCGGCCAACTACGTTGGCGGCGCAGGCGAGCTGAGCGCGCAGATCCGGTTCAACCCGATCAACGACGAAGCTCCTGCGTTCGACGGTTGGCAGCACGCCATCGACTTCGCGCAGTGGACCGTGACCCCGTAACGACAGGGTAACGAGATCAGCCCCCGGGCCAAATTCGGCACGGGGGCTTTTTTGTGGATCAAATTCGAGTCGAGATGGGTTAGAACTTAGCTTATGAAGTTCGGTTGCGTCCTCGGAATTGTGCTGGGAGCAGGATGTGCGCTCACACAACCCTTTCAAAGCGGAAACCTCGTTTTGGTCGAGGTCGGCGACGGAGTGGCGGGCCTTTCCAACCGGGCGGCGCCGGTCTTCCTCAGCGAGCGGAATCCTGGCGACGGGTCGTTGGTCGGGTCGCCGCTTGCCTTGTCTCCGGGAGGGGCGAACCGCTTGACCTTGAGCGGGGTGGCGACTACAGAAGGGTCGCTTAGCCGGACCGCCGATGGGAAATTCCTGGTCGTTGGCGGCTACGGAGCCGAGGTGGGCACGCTTGCCGTGGCGTTCACCACGTCGGACGTCGTTCGGCGCGTGGTCGCGAGGATCGACGCCAACGGCGTCGTCGACAAGTCCACCGCCCTCTCGGACGCCTACTCCGGCGGCAACTTCCGGGGCGCCCACAGCTTGGACGGCAACGGCTTCTGGCTTGCCGGGACGCCGGGGGACGGGCCGGCTGCCTCGGGGGGCATCCGCTATGCGGCCAAGGGTGCGACGACTTCGACGCAGGTGCTCGCCAATCCCAGCGACACGCGGTTCGTGTTCGCTTTTCAGAACCAACTCTATGGCTGTGGCATCGATCGCGTGCTTAAGATCGGCCAGGGCTTGCCGGTCGGCTCGGGGGCAAGCTCTCTTCTCCAGTTTCCGGCGGGTTCGAGTTCACCGAACGACGTTGTCTTTGCTTCCCCAACGCTCGCCTACGTGGCGGACGACTCGCCGGCGACTTCCGGTGGCGGCATCCAGCGTTGGGACTACGTGGGCGGGGTTTGGAGCCGCTCATACACCCTTAAGGTGAGCACGACCACGGGCACCCGCCGAATCGCATGGCGCGTGTCGGGGGGCGGCCCAAACGAGCTGTTTGCCCTCACCACCGAAGCGACACAGAACAAGCTGGTACGGGTGTTGGACGTCGGTGCCCTCAGCTCGTTCGACATTTTGGCGACGGCTCCGGCGCGGATCGCGTGGCGCGGAATCGCGTTCACCCCTGGCGGAGGCGGAGGCAGCACCCGCATGTTGCCTGCATCGTACACAGTCGTTAGCGGGGAAGAGGCGGGAGGCAGCCTGGAGTCCCTATGGGACATCGACGGAAACGTGCTCCAGGCGTTCAACGACTCGGCGACGCTTCGTTGCGAGGTCGAGTTCGAGGGCTTCGCGACCGGCTCGTTCAACCGGCTTGAGTTCGTTGCGGTCCAGTTGGCGGAAAGGGGAGGCCTTGCCGTGAGCCTGCGCCTCTTCAACTTCACACGAAATCGCTACGAGACGATCACGGGAGCCACGGCGTCGCCCACCATGACCCAGTTGGTCGCCCAAGCGCCCAATCCGGTCCAGAGTTTTGTGGGCGCCGAGGGCTGGTTAAGGGCAAGAGTGGTGTGGTCGCCCATCAACGACGAGGCTCCGGCAGTCGACGGTTGGCTTCACGGGATCGATCAAGCCAACTGGATTTTGGGGGACTGAGCCGTGGTTTTAGTTAACTCCGCCGCCTTTCTTAGTAGACAAACCGGTTCACTCTCGCAGACATGCCCTGAAACATGATTTACCCATAGTTTTCCCACTTGTCGCCCAGGAAACTTCTGTCGAATACTACGAAACACGAACGGGAAGCATACGGATGTGCGGAAAGTTCGGAGATGTGGGACGGGGTGCTCTAACCAGATCCACATGAGGACGGCGATCCGGCGGAAGAAAGGATGGCCGTCCTCTCAAAGTCTTGAGAGGGCGATAAGTCGATGGACGAGACGGAAGGGACGGCGCTCAAGCCGTTGATTGGAACCGATGACGCAATCATCGACGACAAAGGTCGCCTTCTGTTCAGCAAGCAGAAGCGCGAGCGTCTCGGCGACACCTTTGCGGTGACCCTTTGCGAGTGCGGTTGTCTGGCGGCGTATCCGCTGGAAACGTGGAACCGCATGTGGATGGAGTTGTCGTCCCGGGGTCCGCTCGATCCGTCCTCGCTCCGCTACGAAGAACTGCTTTACAACTTTGCGGACGACGAAGTGAAGTTCGACCCGCAGAATCGGGCGACGATTTCCAAGCGGCTCCGAGACGTGGGCAAGTTGAAGAAGGCCGTCCTGCTGGTTGGGCGGGGTCGGCGCGTTGAGCTTTGGGACCCTGAGGAGAGGGCGGAGTACCTGGCCAAGGGAGACGATTACGAGGCGGCGAGGCGCGAAGAACTTCAGCGAGCGGCGCTTCAGGTGGTAGAGAAGTGGCCGCGATAGCGGCGATTTGGCCAGCCGCGATGCGCTGGCCGGCGAGAGAAGAAGAGATGGCAAGTCACGACCCGGTGATGGTGAACGAGGTTCTGGAGGCGCTCCGCCTTCAGCCCGGCGCCGTGGTGGTCGATGGCACCCTCGGTTTGGCAGGCCATTCGCTACGGTTTGCCGAGCGGATCGCCCCTGGCGGAACCCTCGTTGGCTTTGACTGGGACGAGTCTATGCTGAATCTGGCTCGCGAGCGCCTCGCTTCGGTCGAAGGCGTCGACGTCCGTTTGGTGCGCGACGACTATCGGACCATTCAGCCCGTGCTTGCTGGGATGGGCTTGGAGGCGGACGCGATCCTGCTTGATTTGGGCCTGAACAGCGCGCAGATCGACGACCCGGAGCGGGGAATCAGTTTCCAGGCGGAAGCCGTGCTCGACATGCGGATGGACCGCTCGTCAGGCGAGCCTGCGTCGGCACTTTTGAACCGGATGACGCCGGGGCAGATCGAGCGTGCCCTGAAGGATTTTGGGGACGAGCGGTGGGCGCACGCGATCGCGAAGAAGATCGTGGAGCGGCGGCGAGAGAAGCCCCTGCGGACGACCACGGATTTGGTGGAGTGCGTTCTAGCGGCGATTCCCGTTGGGGCGCGCGACAAGCGCATCCACCCGGCTACCCGCACATTTCAAGCGGTGCGCATCCTGGCGAACCGCGAATTGGACGATTTGGACGAGGCGATCATGGATGCCGCCTCGGCCTTGGCGGTCGGCGGCACCTTGGCGGTGCTGTCCTACCATTCGGGCGAGGATCGCCCGGTAAAGATGGCGTTTCGCGAGCTTGCCCGGTCGGGCGAGTTCGAGGAGGCGACCAAGAAACCGTTGACGCCGACCGAGGAAGAGGTTCGGCGCAACCCGCGTAGTCGGAGCGCAAAGCTCCGGGTTCTGCGACGAATCTCGAATATTCAAGGAAGATCATCATGAGCGCAATCCCGTTTGTCAGTCCTCGACCGGTGGCAACCGTCACCCCGACCCGATTCCGCCCCGCGGTTCGCGTCCTTTCGCTAGGCCGCCTCGCCGCTTTTGGGTTGGTGGCGGGCGTCACGTTCTTTGCCTCGAGCATGTCGGGCAACGTGATGCTTGAGCGGGCTCGGCAAGAACGGAGGGCGGCAACGAAGGCGGAGGCGATGGCGAAGTCGCAAGCGGCTTTCTTGCAGGATGATCTCGACCGCGAACGAAGCCTCGCCCAGATTTCCGCTTGGGCTGAGGGCCATGGATTTGTCGCTACCGTATTCGTAGCCGAACCGTCCTCTAAGCATGGGCTCGTCGCGCTCAACCGTTGACCGTTCGCGCCGGTTGCTCGTCAACCGGTTGCTCGGTTTGGCGATGCTGGGTGCTTTCGGCAGCCAAGCTTGGGTGCAGGTGTTTCACGCCCAGGCGACCATAGACCGTGCCAAAGAGACCAAGCGGTTCGTCGGCGAGCGGCGCGAAGTGGCGAAGAGAGGATCGATTCTCTCGGCAGATGGAATCCCGCTGGCGAAGGACGAGGATCGGTACCTGTTAGGGCTTAGCTTCGCAAAGATTCCAAAGAGTCCGGCGTTCTTCGTGGCGCTCGGGTCTGCCACCGGGCTGTCTGCCTCCGAGATCGCAAACCTTGCCGATAGCGAATCCCGATTCAAGGAATGGAATCGGGAGGTCACCAAAGAGCAAGCGGACCGGATTCGCGAAGTTCAGAGCGATTGGCATGCGGACGGCATCTCGCTTGCCCGTCCGTCAACGCGCGCCTATCCTCTCGAAGAGGCGGCGGCCAACCTCGTGGGCTACGTTCGCGAACAAGAAGGCGGCGTGGCGGGCATCGAGTCGAAGTATGAGAACCGTCTGGCGGGCAAGGACGGGCAAACGGTGGGCCTTCGCGACCGCAACGGCGACTTCCTGCCCATGCGAATGGACCCTTCGAGCACCGCCAAACGCGACGGCGAAGACGTGGTGCTTACGGTGGATAGCGACATCCAGCTTGCCGCCTATCTTGCATGCAAACGGGTCGCCGCCGAGAATCTGGCAGAAACGGCCAGCGCCGTGGTGATGGACCCGAAGACGGGCGACGTTCTCGCGATGGCGACTTGGCCAAGCTTCAACCCGAACGATTTGACCGGATTCCGAGGCGCCGACGAGAAGCGGTTGTTCCGCAATACCGCGGTGACCGACCGATTCGAGCCAGGCTCGACGTTCAAGATTCTCACCCTGGCCATGGCTTTGGACAGCAAGGCGTGGGGCGTGAACCAGATTTACACTTGCACGGGTTCCAAGACCATCGGAAAGAAGACCTTTACGTGCGACCGGGACCACAACGGCGGCATTCACGGCCCGGTGGACCCGCGCCATGCCATCGCCGAGAGCTGCAACGTATCGGCGGCGGAGTGGGCGCTCAAGATCGGATACGAGCCGTTCCTTACCTACATGAAGCGCTTCGGCCTGCTGAACGAACCGGGTTTGGGGTTGCCGGCAGAGGAATCCGCCCTGTTCAGTCGGGAAAAGGTCGCCACAAACCTGCAGCTCGCCACGTTGGGATTTGGCCAATCGTTAAGCGTGAGCCCGGCGGCGCTGGCGGACGCCTTTGCCGCGATCGGCAACGGCGGATTGAGGATGAAGCCGCGGATCATCAAACGGATCGGAAGCCAGGAGATGCCGATCGAGGCTGCGGGTCAAGTCGTCTCGAAGGAGGCGGCAGACACCGTGATCGACTACATGCAGGACGTGTTCGACCAAGACTACGGAACCGGCCATAAACTCAGGATTCCGGGCTATGAGATGGCGGGCAAGACGGGCACCGCGCAGAAGCAGAATCGACGCGGCTTCGGCTATGTGTCGAACTTCGTTGGCTTCGTGCCTGCCAAAGAGCCAAAGGCGATGATCCTGGTTATGGTGGACAAGCCCAAGAAGGCGTTCTATGGAGGCTTGGTGGCGGGACCGATCTTCCGCGATATCGCCAAGGCGGTCATCCGACGGTACGACCTTCGTCCAGATGCGCAACGGGTAAACCCATAGCCGTGCGGTTGTCGGAGCTCTTTTCAAAAGCGGGGGTTACGCCGGATTGGCAGAACGGCGATCCGGTCGTCGGCACCCTATGTGCCGACTCTCGGGAGCTCCAACCTGGGCAAGGTTTCGTGGCGATGCCAAGTGCGAACTCCGACACTTCCGGATTCGTCGCGGATGCGGTCAAGAAGGGGGCGGCTGCCGTCATCGCCTCGAATGAAGCAACCTGGAACACGGCGGTTGGGCTCGGGGTACCCGTTGCGGTCGTTCAAACGGGGTTCGAAGATGCGCTTTGGCGGCTGGCGGCCGAGTCTTACGGAAGGCCATCGGCTTCGATGCGGCTGGCGGGAATCACGGGCACCAACGGCAAGACGACGACCGCATGGATCATGCGCGACGCCCTTGCGGCGTTGGGCTGTCGGGCGGCGTACCTCGGCACCCTGGGCTATCGGACGGACGGTCCGCTGGTCGGTTTGCGCAATACGACGCCGTTCGCCGTTGAAACGCAGGCGCTGCTCCGAAATGCCGCCGATGAAGGCGTCGACGCGCTGGTGATGGAGGTGAGCAGCCATGCCCTGGATCAGAAGCGCGTCGACGGAGTCGAGTTCGACGCGGCGGTCTTTACGAACCTGACCCAAGACCATTTGGACTACCACTTGACGATGGAGGTCTATCGCGATGCCAAGCTGCGGTTGTTCCGCGACCTGCCCCGTGCCTCAGCCAAGGCATTCAGGGGCGCGTGGAATGCGAGCGCAGGTAGCGGCCTCGATCGAGAGTGGTTTGAGATGGGGATGCTCGACTACGCCGTGGACGGGGACGCCGCTCTTCGTGCCGAGACGGTCGAGGTGGCGCTCGACCATCTGACCGTACGGTTGACTTTTGAGGGACGGCAGGCGATGCTGAAAGCGAAGCTGGGGGGGGGCTACAACGTCGAGAACTGCGTTTCGGCGACGGCAGGGCTGCTGTGCCTTGGCTACTCCTTGGACGACGCCGTGCGGAGTTTGGCGTCGGCTACCCCGGTTCCGGGTCGAATGGAGGCGATTGCCAACTCCTGCGAAGTGACGGTCATCGTCGACTACGCTCACACGCCCGATGCCTATGAGCGGGTACTCCAAACCGTGCGCCCGCTCACGAGGGGCAGGTTGATCTTCCTTTTCGGATGCGGGGGGGACCGGGACCGGACGAAGCGCCCGCTGATGGCGAAAGCGGCAAGCAGCCTTGCCGACGTGGTGGTGCTAACGAGCGACAATCCTCGGACGGAGGACCCCGAACAGATCATGAGCGACACTCGGCAGGGGTTTGCCGGTTCGGCGGAAGTACACGAGATCGCCGATCGGCGCGAAGCCGTCTTTGCGGCGGTTCGCATGGCGCAGCCGGGGGACACCGTTATCCTCGCGGGTAAAGGGCACGAGAACTATCAGATCGTCGGGCACGACAAACTGCCTTGGGACGACCGCCAAGTAGCTCGCGAGGCGCTGGAGGCCCGATCGTGAATCCGATTCCTGCTTTGGAGTTGGCGGCGATCATGGAAGCTGTACCCGTCTGCTTGACGGCCGCAGCCTTGATAACGGGCTTCGCCACCGACAGTCGCGAAGTGAAGCCGGGCGACCTGTTTCTGGCGATTGCCGGCGCCCGTGTCGACGGCCACGATTTTGCCGAGCGAGCCATCGAGATGGGGGCGACGGCCGTGCTTGCCGAACGCGAGGTACCGGTGCCGCACCTGAGGGTGGAGAACCTCGTGGAGGCGCTCGCGAAGATGGGGCGGCACTTCCGGAGCCGTTTTGAAGGGCCGGTGGTGGGGATCACGGGGAGTGCGGGCAAGACCTCGACCAAGGAGTTCGTGGCAGCGGCGCTGAGCCCGCTGGGAGAGGTGGTGAAGACCCCCGGGAACCGCAACACCGAGTTCACGGCGCCCCTGTTGTGGGCGGAGGTCGACGCCGAGGTGAAAGCCGTGGTGGTCGAAATGAGCATGCGGGGATTCGGGCAAGTTGCGCACCTTGCGTCCTTCAGCCAACCCACGGTAGGCATCGTGACGAACATCGGGACCGCCCACATCGAGCTGGTCGGAAGCCGCGAGGGCATCGCCCGTGCCAAGGGCGAACTGATTGAAGCGTTACCGCCGAGTGGACTCGCGGTTTTGAATGGAGACGACGACTACAACGGGTTCCTGGCAGGGCTTGCGCGGTGCGAGGTTGCGACCTTCGGCACCCGAAGTGCCGACGCCTTGCTGGTGGAATATCGCGCCGAGGATTGGACGCATTCCGCCGCTCGCTACGAGGTGGACGGCAGGCAAGTGTCCGCGCGGCTCCCCGCCGTAGGGCGCCATATGGCGCTGAACGCGGCGTCGGCTTTGTTGGTTGCCTCCCGGTTGGGCATCGACCTCGATTCGGCGGCAAGAGCCTTGGAATCGGCGGACCTGCCGCCCATGCGCATGCAGGCGATTCCTTGGCAAGGGGCGACCATCGTGATGGACGCCTACAACGCCAGCCCGGCGAGCATGCACGTCGCGCTTGAGACCTTGGGTTCGGTGCCTTGCCAGGGGCGACGCCTCGCCGTGCTGGGCGAGATGAAGGAACTGGGCGACTTCTCCGAAGCGGAGCATCGTGCCGTTGGCGAGCGGGTGGCACGGTCGGGCTTGGACGAGGTCTGCTTCTATGGCGCCCCGATGAGCTTCGCCATGGCTGAGGCGAAAGCCAGGGGATTCTCGTCCGTACGGATGGCTGATTCTCTCGAGGACGTCGCCGCGTTCTTGCGAGAGCTGCAGCCCGGAGATACGGTGTTGGTGAAGGGAAGCAGAGGGTTAGAACTGGAGGGCGCGCTCGCGCTGCTGGGGGTCAAGGCTTGATCGCCTTCCCTGGCGCAAGTTTGATCGAGGGCCTCGAGGCCTTTGGGCTTGCCTTCGCCCTTGCGTTGCTGCTCTCGCCCGCGATCATGGCGATGCTCGGCGCGATGAAGTCGCGGCAGTCGATCCACAGCCATGCTCCCGACGCCCACAAGAAGAAGGAAGGTACGCCCACCATGGGCGGCATGATCGTGCTTGCCGGCGTAGTGCCGACGCTCATCGTGAACGGGTTGCGCAACGGACCGTCCCTTTATTGGGCGGCGGGGTTGGCGGCGGCCTTTGGGTTCATCGGCTTCGTGGACGACTACCTTGTTCCCCGGATGTACCCGGGCAAGCGGGGGTTAAGCTGGCTGCCCAAGCTCGTCATGCAAGTGGCGGCGGCCACGCTCGCCGCGCCGGTGCTGGGTTTGCCTTTCCATGTGCTGACTTGGGGCGCGGTCGTGTTTGTGGTTTTGTTCTTTGCCAACGCGTACAACTTCGCCGATGGATTGGACAGCCTCGCGGGTTCAGTCGGCATCGCCTTTGCGGTTGCGCTCACGGCAATCCTACTCATCGTCCAGCCGTTCGCCAATCTGGCTCCCCTGATGGCGATCGTGGGAGCGCTCATCCCGTTTCTGTTTATCAATGCGCCTCCCGCCCGCGTGTTCATGGGCGACGTGGGTTCGTTGCCGATCGGCGCGCTGTTCGGAATGATGGCGCTCGTTCCTTTGCGTGACGCTCTGCTGTCGGTTGCCGACCCGGTCGCGTTTGCCGCCGAGTCGCACCCCGAGCTCACGATCGCGAGTTCGGCGATGGTTTTGCCGATCCTCGTGCTGAGCCTGCTGATGGTTGCCGAGCTGGTGCCCGTGCCGATGCAGGTGGCGTATTTCAAGTTGACCAAAGGCAAGCGGCTGTTTCCGATGACCCCGATCCACCACGCGTTTGAGAAGAAGGGTTGGCCCGAGAGCCGCGTCGTTTGGTCGTTCCTCTGGACCCAGGTGCTTCTTGGGGTTGCGGCGCTTGCGATGACGGTCCAACTCTTGCCCTCGCCGCCGACGGGCGGTCGATGAAAGGCGCTAGGGTAGCCATTCTGGGGGCGGCACGGAGCGGCGTCGCGGCGGCCAAAGGCGTTTTGGCAGCCGGCGGGATTCCCACGCTGTACGACCGGCGATCCATTGAGGATTTGGGTTTGGACGTCGACGTACCCGTAGTGGGCGGCTGGGATGCGCCCTTTTCTCGGCAGGTCGCGGACCTTGTGGTCACTTCGCCCGGGGTGCCGATGCAGAGCCCGGTCCTGCTGGGGTCCATTGCGAGCGGCGTCCCCGTCATCGGCGAAATCGAACTGGCGTATCGCATCGCCAAGGCGCCGATCGTCGCCATCACGGGTACCAACGGGAAAAGCTCGACCACCGCGATGGCGTACCTCGCGCTGAAATCGATGAAGGCGAACCCCATCCTTTGCGGGAACATCTACGGCTCGGGCTATGAAGAGATACCGCTTACGGAGGCTGCTCTCCTTGCGACTCCCGACCAAGTGCTCGTTGCGGAGATCAGCAGCTTTCAACTCGAGTGGGTCGAGCGGTTCCGGCCTCGTGCGGCCGCGATTACCAACATCACAGAGGATCATCTGGACCGCTACGGGGGCAGCCAGAGCCTCTACGCCGCTACGAAGCGGCGCATCTACCGACAGATGGAGGGCGACGACACCATCGTCTTGCCGCAGGGGTTTGAGCCGATGCCAGAAAACGCGACCGTGAGGACGTTCGGGAGCCGGGACGGCGACGCTTGGTCGGACGCGGACGCGATCCATGTTTTGGGCAAGCAGGTCGCCCGCTCTCGGCTGCCGTTTGACGAGCCTCACAACCTGCTGAACGCCCAAGCGGCGTTGTTGCTGGCGGTGGGATTCGGCGGTCTCGATCGGTTCGAATCCGCGTGCGAAGGTCTGGAGGGGTTCGCCCCGCTCGACAATCGATTGGAGGACGTAGGGGAGCGCGACGGCGTGCGCATCGTCAACAACACGATGTGCACCAACCCGGCAGCGGTGATCGCGAGCAGCGAGAGTCTGACGGGAAGGCAACACCTCCTCATTGGGGGGCGACGAAAGGGGCTTCCCTTCGGGGTCGTTGGCGAATACCTGCGCCGAACCGGCCACCGGGCGTACCTCTACGGCGCCGACGGCGCCGAAATCGCCGAGCAGATGGGCGGCGGCTTTCCCGTCTTCGAAACCCTGCAAGAAGCCTTTGCCGAAGCTGCGAAATCGGCGCATAATGGAGAGGTGATCATGTTGGCGCCCGGATGCGCCAGTCAGGATCAATTCGAAGACTTTCGCCATCGCGGCGAAGTCTTTAAGAACATAGCCAAGGAGTGGCTGTATCGATGAAAGGATTTCGGGTTCAAGATCCGTGGGTTGTCGCATTGGCGGGCCTCGCCACGGCAATCGGTTTGTTCTTCGCGTTCGACGCGGGATACGCGCGGTCGATCCAAGCTGGGCGGGGCACCATTCCGCGCGAGTTCATCAGCCAGGTCATCCCTCTCTTGCCGATCCTGTTGGTGACAATGTGGGTTGCCCGCATCCCGAAGCAGAAGCTTCGAAAGATCTCGAAGCCGCTGTGGGGCATCGCCTTCTTTTCCTTGTTCCTTCCCATGTTGCCGGTGATCGGCGTGGAGTTGAACGGTGCCCGCCGTTGGTTTACGATTCCCCCGATTCCGTTCAACTTCCAGCCCGCCGAGTTTGTGAAGGTGGCCGCCGTGCTGTACCTGGCCGCCGTCTTTACCAAACGCCGCGAATGGAAGGACGACCCGAGGGCAAAGCGGTCGTTGATAGACCGCATCGACTTCGGTTGGCTGCCAAGGTTCAAAAGGGTTCTGCCGGGTCTAACCGTGTTGCTCGCGGCGGCGATCATCGAAATCGAGCCTGACCTTGGGACGGCGGCGGTGGTCATGGTGATCGCCTACGCCATGTTCTTGATGGGCGGCGTTTCCCGAAAGACCCTCGTTGTCGGCACCTGCGTTCTTGCCGTTGGCGTGGTGGGGCTCGTGCTCAAGGAGCCGTACCGAGTGGAGCGGTTCGAGCACCACTTTAGCCGCTGGACCGATCAGAACTTGGACGACACGGGCTACCAGACGGTCCAGTCCGAACTTGCCATGGCAACGGGTGGCGTGATCGGCGTCGGTCCCGGGGCGGGACGCGCCAAGCACGTCATGCCCGCCGCGACCACCGACTTCGTTCTGGCGACCATCGCGGAGGAGTTCGGCCTGCTCGGGGCATGGGGAGTCATCGCCGTCTTGGCGGGCCTCACGTTCCGCCTCGTCCACCTCGCCCAAAGATGTACCGACCGCTATTCTGCGCTGGTTTTGTACGGCATTGCCAGCTGGATCGGGGTGCAGTCGGCGGTGAACGTGATGATGGCGAACGGACTGTTGCCGGCGATCGGGATCCCGCTCCCGTTCGTCAGTTCGGGCGGGTCGAGTTTGATGTCGTTGTGGCTTGCCATTGGGGCAAGCCAAGCCGTGTTGGCGCAAAGAGCCGAACAGGAGGATGCCGTTGCGGCTGATCGTGACGGGTGGCGGCACGGGCGGCCACGTCTTTCCCGCGCTTGAGGTAGCGCGTCTTGCCCGCGAGCAAGGCATCGAGGTTCTGTACTTCGGCTCTCTGCGCGGACAAGAGGGACGGGCGTGCGAAAGGGCGGGAATCCCGTTCCAAGGGTTTCCGTCGCGTCCGATTTACAGCCTGAAGACCCCGCGAGGCTGGGCGGGAATATTCTGGTTGGCGCGTTCTCGTTCGTTGGCGTCGCGCGAGCTCCGCAGGGCGAAACCGAGCGTGCTCTTTTCAACGGGCGGGTACTCGTCGGCGCCCGTGGTGAGCGCGGCGCGAGGTTTGGGCTTGCCCTACGTGATTCACGAGCAGAACAGCGTGCCGGGACGGACGAACAAGATTCTGAGCCGAGGGGCAAAGACGGTCGCGGTTACGTTCGAGGCATCGCTCAAGCACTTCGAAGGGCACGTAGTGCGCACCGGGATGCCCGTCCGGGCGGAGCTTCGGGAACTCGCGAGTCAGCGTTCGCTGGAGGCGGAAGCCGGGCACGGTCGAATGTTGGTCATGGGCGGCTCCCAAGGGTCGTCCGCGATCAACCAAGCGGCGCTTGCCACGGCGCAGAGGATGACTTCACGGAACCTGCGGTGGTTGAACGTGACCGGCAAGAAGCACTTCGAGGACGTGTTCTCGTCGCACGAGAAGCTCGGCATCGGGGGAATCTTCGAGATGCGGCCCTTCCTAGAAGGGAGCCAAATGGGGGAGGAGTACGCGAAATCGGCGCTCGTGATCGGCCGATCGGGGACCGGTACACTCTCCGAGCTAGCGGCGTTCCGTCTTCCGTCGGTCCTCGTGCCCTATCCGTTCGCTTACGCCGACCACCAAACGCATAACGCCCTCGAGTTCGAGGCGATCGGCGCCGCCAAGGTCGTTCCGCAACCCGGTTTGACGCCGGCGGCCTTGGAAGAAGCGGTGAAGAGTTGGCTGGATTCGGCAGAGTCGGTGCGGAACGCTCAGGAAAGCCTGGCGAAGTGGGACCGGCCCGACGCCGCCGAACGTATTCTTGAGTTAGTGCGCGTCGCCGCAGGACAGAGTTTGTGAGAAAGCCCAGCGAGATCCGAGAAGCCTTCGCCGATCGTTCCGCCCTTGAGGGGCGGCGGTCGTTCTATCTTGTCGGCATCGGCGGTGCCGGCATGAGCGCTTTGGCGAAGATGCTGCACACCCGCGGCTTCGAAGTCGCCGGCTCGGATGCCAACGCCTCACCCGTTACGGCAGAGTTGGAAGTCGAGGGCATTTCGGTTCGCATTGGCCACAGCGGGGAAGGGATTCGGGCGGGCGACGCCGTCGTCCTCACCGACGCGATCGACCTTGCCGCGAGCCCTGAGGTCGCCCGGGCGAAGGAACTGGACTGCCCCGTGTTTCGCCGTTCGCAAG
>JAXLTH010000020.1:0-59926 GCA_046330155.1 Fimbriimonadales bacterium
CAAGGCGGAGGCGATTCGAATCGTCACCGATGCTGGGGAAGAGAGCCACCCCGCTCCCCTGATGACCCTGATTCTCGGCCCGAGCGCCGAAGCCGCAGCCATCGGAGAAACAAAGAAGGATCTCGGACTCCGCCACGAGGAGCGCAAACAGTTCTGGAAGGGTCTTTTGGAAAGGATTCCAATGAAGACCAAGCTGCACGCGAACCTGAAACCCGTTGCCGATAACTGGATCGGGATCACGCTTGTTCGAAGCTTCTTCGGCCTCAACTACGTGATCGAAATGCAACGGACGAGAGTCGAGCTCTACATCGACCGAGGGGTGAGCGCCGAAGACAACCGGACGCTATACGATCACTTCTACGCGCACAAGGACGACATCGAGAAGGCGTTCGGAGGACCCTTGAGTTGGGAAGCGCTCGAAGGCAAGCGCGCTTGCCGGGTCGCGGCCAGATTCGAAGCCGGAGGTTACCGATCTCCCGTCGACCAGTGGCCCGCCTTGCAGGATGCTCTTATCGACGCGATGATCCGCTTCGAGCAGGCCGTGCGGCCCGTTGCGGAAACGGCACCTAAGGCGCCAGGAGGCATTGGGTGAGCAACAAGCCCAAGGTTCATGAGTACAAGAATCTGACCACCCTGACGACGAAGCTGCGGGCCGACATCCAAGACTTTGACGTCATCCTCCTGTTTGCCTACAATCGGTCGGGCAAGACACGGCTCTGCGGAGAGTTCAAGGAACGCGGCAAGCGGAAGAATCATGGTGTTCCGGACACGTTCTATTTCAACGCCTACACGGAAGATTTGTTTACCTGGGAAAACGACCTCGAGCACGACACCGAGAGGCACATCAAGATCAACGCCGATTCCAAGTTCTTCGCTGGAATCCGAGAACTGGCCCTAGACGAGACGATCGCAGGCTATCTGAGCCGGTACGCCGAGTTCGATTTCGACATCGACTACGACAACTGGACGATTCGATTCAGGAAGGAAGACCACGAGAACATCAAGATATCGCGCGGCGAGCAGTACATCTTCATCTGGTGCCTGTTCATGGCGATCTGCGAGCGCGTGATCGACGGCCACGAGTCCTACCGGTGGGTCAAGTATCTCTATGTCGACGATCCGATTTCCTCTCTGGACGACAACAACGCGATTGCGGTCGCCTGCGATCTGGCGGCGCTTCTGCGGACGGCAGCTACGCGCTCGCCGGATCCGATCAAGGTGATATTCTCATCTCATCATTCGCTATTCTTCAACGTCATGTGCAATGAGCTTGGCCGGCCCAAGGAAGGGCAGCCCAAGCTGAAAACCAAGCGCTACTTCCTTCACCGGCCCAGCGGCGAAGGTGTCTATACGTTGCGCGCGACCGAGGATACGCCGTACTTCCACCACGTTGCCACGCTCGCAGAGCTGCAACGAGCAGTCACTTCGGGGAGCCTTTACACCCACCACTTCAACGCCCTGCGCAGCATCCTCGAAAAGATCGCGAGCTTCTTCGGGCACGACGACCTCAAGGTTTGCCTGATTGGCCTCGAAGATGAGGCGCTCTACAACCGCGCGCTCAACCTTCTCAGCCATGGGAAGTATTCGATCACCGAGCCGGTCGAGATGGGGGACGACAACAAGCTCCTGTTCGGCCGCATCCTTCACGATGTACTTGACCGATTCAAGTTCGCCTTGCCAGCACTGATCGCGGCGGACCAGCAGCCGGAGCCATAGACATGTCAGCAGAAGAAAACAACAAACTCGGCAAGACGCTCTGGAGTATCGCGGATCAGCTCCGCGGGGCGATGGACGCGGACGACTTCCGCGACTACATGCTCGTCTTCCTTTTCCTCCGCTACCTTTCCGACAACTACGAAGAAGCCGCGCAAAGAGAACTGGGCGCCGACTATCCGCTCGTCTTGGAGGGTGATCGCAGGATCCCCCTGGCGGTTTGGTACGACGAGCACCCGGACGACGTGCGCCTGTTCGAGACCCAAATGCGGGCAAAGGTTCACTACGTCATCAAACCCGAGCACCTTTGGACGAGCATCGCGAACATGGCGCGGCGACAAGACGCCGACCTCCTCAAATCGCTTCAGGCCGCGTTCAAGCACATTGAGGAGGAGTCGTTCGATGCTAACTTCCAGGGCCTCTTCTCCGAGATCAGCCTCACCTCCGACAAGCTGGGACGTGCGAAGTTACCCTGAGCGAAACGCGAAGCTCTGCACGATCATCCAGCGCATCGCGGTAGGGCTCTCCGAGTTCAGCTCCAAGCGCGACGATTTGGGCGACGCCATGAGTACCTGATTGGCCAGTTTGCCGCCGGATCGGGCAAGAAGGCTGGCGAGTTCTACACGCCCCAACAGATATCCAGCATCTTGAGCGGTATCGTAACGCTCGACGCCCGCAAGACTTCACTTCCAGGGCAAGCGGTCGCACCTAGGAAGCGTGTTCGACTTCGCTCTGCGGCTCCGGCTCCTTGCTACTGAACGTGCGCCACCGCATGGGCGACCATGGCACGGCAAGATCTGCGGTCAAGAAAAGAATATCACCACCTACAACCTGCTCGCAGCTGAACACGCTATTGCATGGGGCAGGACAGCGAGTTCGAAATCTTCCACGGCGACACCCTCACCAATGATCGGGACATGCTCTGCGAGATGAACCCGGCGAAGAAGCCGCGATTCGACGCCGTTGTCGCCAATCCGCCGTTCAGCTACTGCTGGGAGCCGACCAGTTCGCTCGCTGACGACATGCGCTTCAAAGACTACGGTCTTGCCCCGAAGTCCGCCGCCGACTTCGCCTTCCTCCTCCACGGTTTTCACTACCTGAAGGACGATGGAGTCACGGCGATCATCTTGCCGCACGGCGTGCTCTTCTCCGGGGCGGAGCCGAAGAGCGCATCTCGACCAAGCTGCTGAAGGATGGGCTACATCGACACGGTGATCGGCCTCCCCAAGAATCTGTTCTATTCGACCGGCATCCCGGTTTGCATCGTTGTGCTCAAGAAGTGCAAGAAGGCGGACGACGTGCTCATCATCAATGCGGAGGAGCACTATGGAAAGGGTAAGCGCCAGAACTACTTGCGGGACGGCACTGGCAGCGAGCCAAACGACATTGCAAAGATCGTCGAGACATACCAGTTCCGGACGGAAGAAGACCGCTACTCGGCGTGTGCCGATGTCCGAGATTGAGGGGAACTCCTACAACCTGAACATCTCTCGCTATGTCTCCACCACAAGGTCAGAAGAAGAGATAGACCTAGCTGCCACCCATGCGGAACTGCTTTCTATCGAGGAGACGATACGGGAGGCCAAGGCAAAGCACAACGCCTTCCTGAGGGAACTTGACTTGCCGGAGTTGCCCTAGCTCGGGCGTTTAGCGCTGCATTCCCGAGGGCGTCATCAGAGGGGCACCCTAGGCCCAACCTGGTCGCCCCCCCTAACCCGCTCCCTCATCGACTGCTCCGGTGGGGTGGCCCGGGCGAACCTGCGGCTGCTGATTAAGCGAATCTTGAGGAAATACGGCTATCCGCCGGACCCAGATAATGCGGTGGTTCAGTATGTGATTGAGCAAGCCGAAGTCATTTGTCGAGGAATCTAGAGCCTGGATCTCGGAGCTTGGTCCTCAGACGATGGTGATGTCTTGCGGGTCCATAAACGTCAGTCGGTTCGATCACCACGCCGCTCCGATCTTGGAAGACCTGCCACAACCGGCCCCGGCCGTACCGCGTCTCCACGACCCCGCCAAGCAACCGGCAGAGATCGGGCCGCCCGGAGAGAAGGCGAATGAGTGCAGTCTTCTCCGCCTTGAGTCTTGGCAAAAGCTCAGACACGCACTCTTCGGGCCCCATAGCCCTGAGCGAACCTTCGACGACTCGCAACTCGACGCCAAGCTCTTTCGTCTTCGTCAAACAGTGCGGCAGCACTCAATCTATGGTCACCTCGACATGTCCCTTCTCGTTTTCTAGTTTCTCAATATTAGGGAAAACAAGAAACGAGACATCGGATGCCAGGCTGTAGAGGAAATGGATTGCCCGCCCTGCCGGCGCCAGACCTCGCAAACCTCGCCTCGGGCTAGTCCGTCTCTTAGCGCCTTTCCCACGAGCCCCCGTATTGCCACCTAGTCACGCCTTTAAGTCGTTCTCGGTAGTCCCCGCCCAAGGGCCAGGTCGCCAATCCTGGTCCTGCAGAGTCCTCATTTCAAGGCTCCAGCTCCAGCCCCGAGCGTGACCTCGCTTGTCTCCTGGTTGGGCACCAAGACCGTATCCTCTAGGTCGCCGCCGTACCGGTTCGTCGTCGAAACCGTCCGGTGCCCGCCCGACTTCTTGAGGCTAAGAAGGGTATCCACCGCACCGAATATGGCTGTTGAGCCAAGAACATTGTCCCCGTCCTCTCGCTGTCCCTTCCCGTTGTGGTGCGATAGCGCAAAGTGGGCGCCAGACCTTCGCGACGCCCGATCACCGGCTCAAGAGCAGTCGAGAGTCGAGCGTAATCGTTAGCATCGGGGACCCGCACGAACTTGAGAAGAGGGTCGACGATGACCAAGGCTGGCCGAACATCTTCGATGATCGGAATCAGTTCCCTGAGCGCCTCGGTTGGAGCCTGTCCAACATGGATTTGGATCGGGTCGTCTTTGCTCGCCCCCATGGCTCGAAACAGCTCGATAATCTGCGCCTCTTTCTCTTCGATGGCCAAGTAGATAACAGTCCCTTGTCGAGTGGGATTGCCAAGAAACGGAATCCCCCGTGCCACGCAAAATGCCAGCCAGCGAAGCAGTGTGCTCTTGCCCACCTTGGGCTTCGCCGCAACTAAGGAGGTGCCCCCGGCGATCAAGAGCCCGTCCACGAGCCAAGATGTCTCCTCCGGCTCCTTCTCAAGCATGTCCCCAATCGACTGCAACCGGTAGCTGGTGCATGCGTATACAAAATCGCCTCGCCCACCGGATGTTGACCTGGCTTCGTTCGTCGGCCTCCCATAGCCCTGAACGGCAAGGGTCTTTGCCGCAGCAGCGAAGTCGCCCCCGTGTTCAAGAAGGGCATAGACCGCGAACCGACTATAGGGTCTGCCTGCTTCGAACGGCTCGGCATTGGTCGAGAACACGTAGAAGGTCCCACCCTCCCTCGACACCCCGCCGCTTGTTCCTCCGTCCTTGCCTGGCCGGCACAGGTTCTCCCACTCGCCACTGACCCCGGTTCGCTTCCACCCGTGTACTTCGAGGAGCTCCAGACAGCTTGGTCCCCTCCGGTTGTAGTCGTTCCCAGGACGGGACTCGGAGGACGACGGATTCCGCATCGTACCAATGGGATCGGACCACCGACGGTTGAGGGAGCGACACACGGCGTGAAGCGCCTCCCGTTCTTCTATCGAGATTTCTGCTACCCCTTCCAACGAACCTGACTCGAATGCATAGCCCTTTGACGGGGGAGCCACGAAGTACCCGCCTTCTCCACGGGTTTCGATCAGGGTCTCGACTCGCCCGTCGACTTGTTCTTGGGCGAGTTTCATGCTCCCAGGAACCCTAATCCCGGGGCATCGGTACACAATGTGCCTACCCCCGCTCGGGGTAGAGCAAACGGTCAGCCTGTGCAGCAGGTCGTGGAGTCCGTCCGCGATGCACCGCTCAAGAAAGGGCTCCCACAGGGGGGCATGCCCGCCGTTGAAACCTGGCTCATGCTTATTGGGCACGTCGAAGTCGATTACCTCCAAGGCGCCCGAGACCTCGCCGGCCACCACCTCGACCCACTCCTCACCCTGAAACCATGCCTGGAGTAATCCCAAGTCGGCGATTTCACGCTGGAGGGTTTTCCACTCAGGCAGGGCGGGACGTTTCCTATCTTCCGACGACGCTGCGCTCATCCCCTTGACTGGGATGACCGACAGGCCCGCTTTGGCGTAGGCAATCGCAGCCTCGCTGGTTTTCAAAACTTTCCTCCACTTGTTCTTTCGTTGAGGAACGCGTCGAGGGCCGAGGGGCGGATCATGCGACGTCTGCCGATCTTAACCGTGTCCAGCTGACCTGATGCAATCAGCCGATAGAGGCCGGCGGGCGACAAGCCCGTGATTGCTGCGGTCTCTTGGATCGATATGGTCGCTCGCTGTTTCCAATCCGGGCCATGAAGATCAGGAATCATCTTAGTCTCCATGACAAGATCATAGAGGTGCAGATTCAATCTCGCGATATCTTAACCGGACATAATCGGACAAAGCATGAAATTCCAGTTCCACGGCGCGAGGATTGAGCCGGGCGGTAAGGTGCCGCCAGCGCAACTGCGATGGTCATCGACGGGTTACGAATGGATCGAAATCTGCTTGCCAGATACCATTCTCCGCACCGCGGCGGTGATCTACAACCCTCCGGTTCCCGACCCCAATATCACGTTCGGTGGAGATCCGCTCTCGGAAGTCCATCCGGCGGATGGGCTTTGGCTCGTCTTTGGTGGGCAACACCAAGTGTGGGGGCGAAGATATGTGCCGAGCCCGAGCCTGGAGCTTTGCCGGCAATTCGCAGGCGTCGCTGACCGATATTACGCTCGTGACCCTCGCTACGTGATTGCGGTCGCCCTGCAGTTTGGTGCACATTACGGGCCGTTGGGACACGGGGCGTTGCTGGAGAATCAGGCCTTGACGAAGAAGTGGCCGACTTCTCCCGACTTCTATGCAGAGCCTGTGATTTTATGGCTGAACGAGGCAATCATGATGAGGGCGGCGCTTCGGCTCCGAACGGCGCTAGAGGAGGCACACCGCAAACCGCTACTGGCAGGGAAGGCGCTCATTGGTATTGCGGGCGACGGCCGTCGCGTTCCCAACGTCAGGCGGCTCATGGAAGCCGGACTTGGGTTGTCGGAATATGCGCGTCAGAAGGGTATACACGTATCCGAAGTTAATCTCCTTCTTGGGCGGCGCCGGTTGTCGCTCGAAAGGTGGCTTGGCTCTCCGGCTGTGGACATCGACTACGGGTTCTTGGCGAGATCGAACGAGCATCTCACTCACGACCTTCCGGGGGGCGTCGGGGGTCTTGCGGCAGAAATCAGGGCTGAGCTGATCGGCATCATTGACCACAAGCTCGCCCAACATACGGTAACCCGCTGTTTGGACCTCGCCAACCCTACCCTGGCTTGTGTACCAAAAAACCTCTTAGGGCACATGTACCTATCGTTGGCAAGGAGCTTTCGCCAACCAAGGGTCGATCGGTGCGTCGTGTGCGGAGTGGAGATCGCAGTTCTTCGGCGCCGTGCCGAGGGAAACTGCTGCGGCGACAGGTGCGCGAAGGCGAGGCAGCGGGCCAGGAAGCGGATGCTCACGTGATGTTCTTTGCTGTCAAGTCTGCTGTCAATCGCTCCTGCAAAGCACAAAACCCGCCCTCGAAAGGACGGGTTTTGAACCTAAAAACCTGGTGGATCGTGTAGGGCTCGAACCTACGACCCGCTGATTAAGAGTCAGCTGCTCTACCAACTGAGCTAACGATCCGTGGGGAAGAAGATACCCCGGCTTTAGAACGGGGGTCAAGGGCAAGCGCGAAGTATCATCTCCCCTCATGAGCTTCAAGATTCGGCCCGCCAAACCAGAAGACGCCAAAGACGCGGCGAGGGTGGTCAAGGCGGTGTACGACGAACTCGGGTGGGAGTGGGACCCCGAGGAGTATCACGCCGACCTCTACGACCTGCAAACCCACTACTTCGACCACGGCGACTCGTTCTGGCTCGCCGAATCGAACGGCGAAGTGGTGGGAACCGTCGCCTTAGCCCGATTCTCGACGGTTCCCGAGGGGGAGGCCCCATTGGTTCAGCTTAATGGCAAGTGGCGAATCAGCGGCACGGATTGCTCGCTCGAGCGCCTCTACCTGGTCCGGGAGGCGAGAGGGCTGGGCATCGGTCGCGCCCTCTTCGAACTCACTCTTCAAACCGCCCGGGAGGAGGGAAGGGTTGCCATGGAGATTTGGAGCGACAAGAGCCTGCACGACGCTCACCGCATGTACCAGCGGGCCGGCGCCGTCATCGTAGGCGACCGCCTCTGCCACGATCCCAGCAATGCGCCGGAATGGGGGATGTTGCTTGATCTAACCCCGTAGAAACATCGGTTTCCCGCGCCTTGGGGCCAAATGGACCGGCTCTTGCGACAAAGGGCAAGCACAGGTGAAACCGATGCGTGCCTCCCTTGCCTTGCTTGTCGTCCTTTCTGCCTCCTCGTCGTTTGCCTTGCGGCTTACCGGTCTCAACGGCAGTCCCACCGACGCGTCGGGCAACTGGCACACCGGTTGGTACAACACCTACGGCGGAAACGGCGACACGGGGAAGAACGCGTTTATCGTCCTGGGCGACAATCCGAACGGCGCGTTCATCAACTCGGGCAACTCGCCCACGGCAACGGGTATCGATGTCGATCTCACCGCGCCGGGCCGATACAAACTCATCGCGTTCTTCGACGGCTACGAGATTTACCAAGGCCGCGATTTCTGGTCGCTGAATCTGTTCTTCAACGGCGCAAACGTGAACCCCGCCATTTCCGTCTTCGGGCGGCCCGACTACGGCACTTCCCAAACCCCGCCCGATTTCTGGGCGAACTCGGGGCGCCAGGTCAGCGTCGATGCCAAGACCCAGGTGTGGGGTTCCGGCACCAAGTCGGCGACCATTGGCGACCGCACCGTAACGCTCACCAACTTCCGAACGGCGGTCGACGCCTACCATCTGGATCGGGTGAACAACTTCGCCTTGGGCGCCAGCGGCCGCTACGACCATGTGGCCGAGATGACCTTGCAGGTGGTTCCCGAACCCACAGGCCTTGCCGCTATTGCCTTGGGTCTCATCACCATGCTGCGACTCCGCCGAAAGTAGGCTCGAAGGTAGCATATAGGCTTCCATGCAGGCCGTTCAGGAAGTCGAATCTCAAGCTATCGCCGAGATCAACGCCGCATCCACCACCCAGGAGCTGCGCGATCTCGACATCAAGTTCCTCGGCAAGAACGGCACGCTCACTGGCTTGATGCGGCTGATCGGAGGCCTGCCGAACGACGAAAAGCCGAAGTTCGGAGCTGCCGTCAACGAGGCCAAGGCGCGGCTAACGGAACTTCTTGAGGCTCGCACCACCGAACTCAAGCGTGGCGAAGACGCGCTTCGATTTGAGGCCGAGCGGATCGACGTCACGATGCCAGGCAGACTGCCGAGAGTCGGCTATGAGCACGTGCTCCAGCAAACCGTGAACAAGATCAAGAAGGTCTTGGGCGGTCTGGGTTTCCGCTATGCGGAGTCGCCCGAGCTGGAGGAGTTTCGTTACAACTTCGACATGCTCAACTATCCGCCGGACCATCCGGCGATGGATGATCAAGATACGTTCTACATCGACGACAGTCGCGTTCTGAGAACGCAGTGCACCGCGTTCCAGGGGCGGATCTTCGAGAAGGAACAGCCCCCTTTTCGGTACTTCACGGTCGGCCGCACGTTCCGCAACGAAGCCGTTGATCGCACCCACTCGCACACCTTCCACCAGGTGGACTGCTTCATGGTGGACGAGGGCGTCTCGATGGCGCAACTCAAGGGCACGCTCAACGCGTTCGCCAAGGCGATGTTCGGCGACGAGGCCAAGGTCCGGTTCCGGCCCGACTTTTTCCCGTTCGTGGAGCCGGGAGTGGACTATGCTATTTCAACACCCAAGCTGTTCGACGGCCGCTGGGTTGAGCTTGGCGGCGCGGGCTTGGTGCATCCAAACATCCTCGAGCGGTTCGGCATCGACACCGATCGCTACTCCGGGTTCGCGTTTGGACTGGGCGTCGAAAGGATTCCGATGATGCGTTACGGCATCGACGATCTCCGGCACTTCCTAGAGAACGACCTGCGGTTCCTCGAGCAGTTCCGCTAGCGCGCGGCCAAGAGTCGGCGCACTTCTTCGGCTTGTTCGGGGGTGTCCACCGCGAGTTCCGTGCCCGCGCCCGGCGCCATGAAGATGCGGACTCCGTTCTCCATGAACCGGAGCTGTTCCAGGCTCTCGGCGGCCTCGAGTTTCCCCATGGGCCACTTGGCGAACGCCTGAAGGGCGTCGCCCCGGTAGGCGTACAAGCCGACGTGCTTTTTGACCGGAATGACCCTGGGATTGCGGGCAAACGGAATGGCGAAGCGGCTGAAATATAGGGCGTAGCCCTGTTCGTCGGTAACCACCTTCACGGTGGCGGGATTCTCGTATTCGTCCTCAGGGCACTCGCTGTACACGCTTCCCATCGCAATCGAAGGGTTCTCGATGAGGGGCCTTGCGCATGAGGCGATGCTCGAGGCCTGAATGAGCGGCTCGTCGCCTTGAACGTTGACATAGACGTCGGCGGAGACGCTGCGCCCAACTTCGGCGATTCGGTCGGTGCCGGTGACGTGGTCGTGCGAAGTCAGCATGGCCTCCGCGCCGAAAGCGCGGCAAGCGTCCACGATTTCGGGGTCAGGCGTGGCAACGATGACCCGGTCGGCAACCCCGCTGGCGGCGGCGGCTTCGGCTACCCACTGCACCATGGGCTTCCCGAGCAGGTCGCAAAGCGGCTTACCGGGGAAGCGGGTGCTTCCCATGCGGGCGGGGATCACGATCACGCAAGACATGCGTGGATTATGAAGCCCCGGGGACACCGCGGCATCCCCGGGGCTCGCGGTTCAGAGTTTGAAGCCGGCCTTCTTGATCGCGGCCTTCATGCCCTCTTCATCGAAGCCGAGCGCGCTCCAGATGATCTTGCCGTTCTTGTCCACCAAATAGTTGGTCGGTGCGGCGACCACTTTGAACTTAGCGGCGGCGCCGCTCTTTTGGCCCTTGTCCATCACGTTGGGCACGGTGAACTTGTTGTCCTTGAGATACTTGGTAATCGTCTTGGCGTCGTCCATGAGGTTGACCGAGACGATGGCGAAACCGGATTTCTTGAGCTTCCCATACAGGGACTGCAGGTGAGGATATTCCTCCATGCAGCCGCCTCATCCGTAGAACCAGAAGTTGACCAGCGTCGCCTTGTTGGCTTTGACGACCTTGCTCAGGGTAATCGTGCCGCCGCTGGGGGTCGGCAAGGTGAAGTCGGGGGCCTTCGATCCGGTCTTGAGCATGTCTTGGACAGGGGCTCCGAGACCGGTGAGCGCCAAAGTGGCGAGAGTTGTCACGAACACACTCATCCGGTTCCTCCATGGCGGAGCTTTCGCCCGCCAAATCTTATGACGTTACGGGCCTAGCCGAGATGACGGTGGAAAAACTCGATCATTCGGTTCCAGCTGTCTTCAGCTGCCCGCTCGTCGTAGACTTCGGGTCGGTCCGAGTTGAAAAACGCGTGGCGAGTGCCGCCGTACGTGATGAACTCGTGCTTCTTGCCGTAAAGGTCCAGTTCGCCTCCCAACGCCGCGACGGCTTCTGGCGAGGCATAGTCGTCATGTTGGGCGAAGAAGCCCAGCACCGGAGCCCGGAGATTCTCAAACGCCGGCTTCACGTTGGGGTGGATGCCGTAATAGTCCACGCAGGCCCCGATTTCCTCGTTCAGGCATGCCGCGAAAAGACTGAGTTGTCCGCCCATGCAGAATCCGACGACGCCCACCTTTTCCCCCGAGGTCGACTCGTCCGCAAGCAAAGTGGCGATTGCCGCCCGAAGGATGCGCTCGGTTTCCCCGATGTTGAGCGCCATCATCAGCTTGCCCGCCGTCTCCGGTTCTTCGGCGGTCTCGCCTTTGTAAAGGTCCGGGGCCAGCGCGGTGAAGCCCTCACGGGCGAAGCGGTCCGCAACGTCCGTAATGTGGCCGACCAGCCCCCACCACTCCTGCAAGACGATGACGCCGGGCCCGCGACCCTTGGCCGACTTGGCGAGATACCCGCGGTATGTCTCGTCCCGCTCTGAAGTGAACGCGATCAATGAGCCCATGGCGACGAGTTTACTTAGAGCGAAAGGCCCGCGCCTCGGCTTGAGGCGCGGGCTTCCGGCATTATCCTCCTCCGCCTAGCTTGGGATCCTGCTTGAACTTGGGGTCATTGGGATCGGGCGGGGTGATGCGAATGGATTGCCCTTGGGCAGCCTGGTCGGGCGGCTGGCTGGTGACGGGCGGGTTCGAGGCGCTCGCCGGAGGGTTGGCGTTGGGGCTTGCGCTCTGGGTTTCGTTCGAGGTCGATTCTCCGGACTTACATCCGGAGACGAAGAGAGTGAGGCCGACGGCCATAGCGATCGTGCGTAGGTTCAAGTACAAGTCTCCTTAGTCCGAACTTGCGGTCGGCTTCTTGCCGTTTTGCTCGGCGATCTTTTCGTTGGTGGCTTCTTCGTCGCTGATGGTGCGGGTTCCCGTTGCCTTGACCGGGGCGCCGCTACCACCGCCGACGATCGAGTACCCGAGGTACCCGATCGCGACGATGGCGACGGCCAGAAGCCCTATCACCAGCGGACTCTTGATCGTCAAGTTGCCCATGGCCTACGGATCCTGAATGCAGGGGTCCGTGATGTTCCACTTGATGTGGGCGGCGTTCTTGTCAAGCCACCACATTCCGGTGTACACACTGGTGTCGTTGCACTCATAGGGGGCACTCGGGTTGCCGAGGGCCGCCACGGCTTTGATCCACTTGGCGTGGCCGTCGAAGAACGCGTGCGGCGTTCCCCCGTTGTGTCGATCCGAGATCGACAGGCCGAGCACGTTCAGCGCGTCGTTTCGCGCCAAGTATCCTCGGTATCCCGAAGCGGTCAGGCCGTTGTACGAAGTCGCGAACATCACGTTCTTGACCGGGTTCTCCATCGCGCTGAGGCGGATGAGGATCATCTCGCCGCACGCGGTGGTGGGGTAGTACCAACCGCCGATCGTTGCGTTCTGCCCGATCGAAGGTTCACCGCGGGTGGACCACTTTTCGGAGTACTTCGAACCCTGGGCGGCGGGGTCGAGGTAAACGCCTTGGTTCTTGACGTACGGGTAGATGCTGCCGGACCAGAGTTTCTGATCGTCGCTGGTCGGTCCCGTGCTCGGGCACGCCTCGTAGCGCGGGAAGATCGTGTCGTCCTTGTCCGCCATGTATTGCAGTCCCGCCAGGCAGAGCTGCTTCATGTTCGAAATGCACGCCGTCTTGCGGGCGGCCGATTTGGCCTGGGCGAAGACCGGGAAGAGGATAGCGGCGAGGATCGCGATGATCGCGATTACGACGAGAAGTTCAATAAGGGTGAATGCCCTTCTCATATGATTGCCTCCGGAACGATTGTTCCTTTCATGCAACAAGCGCATGAATGCGTCATCGTTCGTCGGGCTTAAGGGCGACTCCTGCTAACCCGAAAAAAAAGTCAAGGAATTTTTAGCCGTCTCTCAAGGCCTGCTTTGACGTCTGGCCACTCGTCGTCGAGGATCGAGAACATCACGGTGTCTCGGACAAACCCATTGGGCTGGATCCCGTGCTTGCGCCACGTGCCCTCGTACTTGGCGCCGAGCTTGCGGATAGCGGCTTGGCTGTGGAGATTTCGTCCGTCCGTCTTGAGCTGAACCCGGATGGCGCCGAACTCCTCGAACGCGTGACGTAGCATGAGGTACTTCATCTCCGGGTTCACGGACGTGCCCCGAACCTCCGGCGCAATCCAAGTCATGCCGATCTCCAGGGCACGATGGGCTTCCCGAATGTCCATGTAGCTGCTCATGCCCACCAGTCGGCCGGTCGTGAGGTCTTCCACCACGAACGGCATGACATTCCGTTCTTGGAGCATTAGGCTTACATAGGTCTGGGCACCCTCCAAGTCCGCCGAAAATGGTCGAACCGCGAGGAAGTACTTGAAGTGCTCCAAGTCGATGATGGGCACGAGGCGCTCGGCGTGTTCGGGCGCCAGTGCAACCAAGCGGACGTGTCGTCCCCGCAGTTCAGGAGGTTGGGTCCAAGCCATTCGCTAAGTGTGGGCGATTTCCTCGAACTGGATGGTCAGGGCAAGGCGGTCTTCGTCGCGCGCGGGCCACATTTCAAAGGACCCGCCGTAGTCGGGGTCCATCCGGGGGTGCCACATGCCGTAAACCAGCTCGCCGTCCCAGGTGCCCTCGTACTCATAGGGAATGCCGACGCCCGCTTGCGATGGCTCGGTGGTCCACGTGTAACGGCGGGTGAGCGCGACCAGCTGCTTTCGGGCGATGAACGCCCCAGTCAGCTCGAACTCGCCATCACGGTCGACGCCGGACCCAACGATCTCCCCCGCCCGAATGGTGAGCCGCATGCGCTCGCAGATGCGAACGCCGTCTTGGATCGACCACCCTTCCCAAGGGCCGGAGAGAGCGTTGAAGTCCTTCATCGTTAGGCATGGGATAAGGCGGCTAACGCCTCGATGACCTCTTTGTTCTCGGGGTAGCGGCCCATCTCCTTCTTAGAGAATCGCGTCTTGCCGTCGATCCTCACTTCGAAGGTACCGCTCCAACCTGGAGTCAACGTCACGCTGTCGATCGGGTGCTCTCCCCGTCTCGACGGCTGAAAGTGCTTGAACAAGGCTTCCGCCAAACTGGCGGCGCGAGGGAAGTAGTTTCACTCGCAGCAGAACACGATTTCGACGTGCATATCTCATTCTAACGTGCGCCACACTTTCCATGTGACCCAACGGTACGACTATGGCAAGGGATCCCTCGATTTCGGAGATCTCGAATCCGATCCTCTCGAGCAGTTGAAGCTTTGGCTGGAGGATGCCGTTCAAGCCCAAGTTGTGGAGCCCACCGCGATGTGCCTCGCGACCGTAGGTCCCGACGGGCAGCCCAGCGCACGATTCGTTCTGCTCCGCGACCTGAGCGAGCGGGGTCTGACGTTCTTCACGAACTACGAAAGTCGCAAGGGGCAGGAGCTCGAAACGAATCCCAAAGCGTGCGTTGCCTTCTGGTGGGCGGCGCTCGAACGCCAGGTTAGGGTCGAGGGCGTGGTTGAGCGACTACCCGAAACGGATTCGGATGCGTACTTTGAGTCGCGGCCACGCGAGAGCCAGATCGCTTCGGCGGCAAGCCCGCAAAGCCGGGAAGTAGGCTCTCGCGAGGAGCTAGAGGCACGCCTTGAGGATTTGATGAGGAAGCACCCCGATGTAGTGCCGCGCCCCGCGCACTGGGGCGGCTATGTGCTCGTTCCCCACACGTTCGAGTTCTGGCAGGGAAGGAAGGCTCGCTTTCACGACCGCATCCTATATCGGCGGCATGCCGCAGGGTGGAAACTCGTCCGTCTTGCGCCTTAGCCGTCTCGACAAGTTCAGCCGAGATACTTCTTGAGCCACTCGTACCCGGAGTTCACCGCTTCGGGCACTCCTGCCTTTGTCATCGGCACCTCGTGGCCGACGCCTTCCAAGTAGAAGGACTGAACGGGTACGCCGACCTCCTTCAGCTTGGCTTCCAGCTTGCGGCTTTGGTTCGGGTTCACCAGCGGATCGATTAAGCCCTGGTAGATGAAGGTCGGGGCGTCGTCCTTTGTCACGTGAGACAGCGGACTACCATCCTTAAGCACCTCTAACGACTCCGACCGAGGCTTGCCCAAGACGGTCGCAAAAACGCTGTCGAAGACCTTTGGGTAGTCGGTTTCCGAAGTGAGATCCGTGGGACCGAAGAAGTCCACCACCACATTCACCTTGCTGGAAACTCCCGGGTAATCGGCAGGCTTTGGGTCCCTTGTTTCGCGGGTGCCTAGCAAAAGCGCCAAATGGCCGCCCGCCGAGAAGCCAAGCGCCGCTACCCGGTTGGGGTCCAGGCCGTACTTGTCCTTGTTTGCCCGCAGGTAGCGCACGGCGGTCTGCACGTCGTCTTCCATGGCGGGCCACTTGTACTTGGGAGCAAGACGATACTGGACCGCCGCCGCCAGGTAGCCCCGGTTCGCCAGTTCCATGCCTACCGCCTTGACGTCGGCTTTGCTCCCGGAAATCCAGGCTCCGCCGTGGATGACGAGAACGACCGGGACCGGGGTGCGCACGGCTTTCTCCGGGATGTAGAGGTCCATCTTGACCTCGGTCCCTTCCGGGCGGGCGTACACAACGTCCGCTTCCACCTTGGGCGTTGCGACCAGCAACAGAAGTGCGGCAAGCATGATTTGCCGTTTTACCGCCCACGGGCATCGGTAGAATCGTGCCGGACTCAAGAATGTCGAACGAACAGGCGCGACCCATCTTCAACCAAGCGCGTGCCGCGCTCCAGAACGGCAATTTCGAAGAAGCGCTCGCGCTGGCGGACCAGGCCGCAACTCTCGATCCCACCGACAGCGACACCCAGGTGTTTCGGGGCATTTCGCTGTCGCAGTTGGAACGTCCCGAAGAGGCGAACCAAGCGTTCGACGAGGCGGTTCGCCTCGCCCCGAACAACCCCAAGGCGTACCACAACTACGCGGTCCACCTTTATGGGTTGGGCCGCAAGGAGACGGCGATGCAACTGGCAAACGAGTCGCTTCGCCTCGATCCCGACTTCGAACCGGCAAGAGCGTTTGCAGACCGGCTTGCCCAAGAACTGGGGATAGAACCGCTTCCGCGGCCCGCGCCGGCACAGCCAAGCTACATTCCGCCGCCCGCCGCCGTCCGTCCGGGTTACGATGCCGACGGCAACGAGGTCCACTCCTTGCCGTGGGTGGAGCGTCTCGGCAAGCGCTGGACCAGCGTCGGCTGGGGGATTGCCGCCTGCTTGCTCGCCGTCACCATCGGGGTCGTCATCATGGGTTTCCCCATCATGATGAAGGCGGCCTCGAATCCCGCCGCCGCCGCCGAGCTGAGCAAGGCGATGATGGAGAAGTACGGCGCCCTCAGCGCCACGCTCCAGATTTCCACCATGGTGCTTGCGCTTGCCGCCTTGCTTTGGCAGATATTCGACATCGCGGACCGGCGGCAAACGTTCCTTTGGCTCATGCCCATGGTGTTGCCCGGGTCTTGCTGCTGCTCCCAGGGGCTATCGCTGCACTGGTTGGTGCTGGGCATCTACATCATCGCAAGCCGGCGGTAACGCCGAAGCCCGTCCCGGACGTTTAATAGAGACGTATGTCCATCAGTGCCGCCCTCCTCGCCCTCGCTCTCCAAGGACCTGTCGAGGTTCCTTTCCGCATTGGGGACAACGCCATCATCGTGGACGCGGTGGTGAATGGCAAGAAGCTCTCTTGTATGTTCGACACCGGGTTTTCGGGCTGCGTGGTGTGCGACGACACGATCAACATGGGCGCGGCGAGCGGCACGATGACCCTGCGCGACTTTGTGGGCGAGTTCCAGGCTAAGACCGTGGCGGTGAAGTCGCTGAAACTCGGCGCGATGAACATCGATCCGACGGACATGGAGATCGTCCAACAGCCCTCGGCGCACCTGTCGGCGAGCTACAACACCCACACGGACGGCATCATGGGTTTCGAGGTGATTCGGCACAACATCACCGAGATCAACTTCCAGAACAACAAGTTCGTGTTCCATCCGCGTTCGATGGACATCACAAAGCGGGTGCCGGACAACAAGAAGACTTTCCTGGTGAAGATGTTGCCCATGGGCAACAACTCGATCGAGTGCGAGGTGCTCACCAAGGACGGCAAGCGGCTGATCCTTGCCTTGGATACGGGCAACGCGTTCTATGCAACCACCCATAAGGACGTCCTCGAGCGAGTGGGCCTGTGGAAGAGCGGCCAAGAACCGAAGTTCATGAAGTCGTCCTTCGTCGCCTCCGGAGAGGTGGGCTCGTTCTACAAAACGATGCCGAACATGACCATCTTCGGCGTGCCGGTGGAAAGCTCGGTTTGGAGCATCATCGACCTGCCCTCAAGCAGCGCCGAAGGCGATGGAACGGTCGGGTTTGGCTTTCTGCGCAACTTCAACGTGATCGTCGACTACGATCGACGCCGGGTTTGGCTTGAGAACTGGACCGGAAAGACGGGTTCCGACCAAGCGGCGGAAATCGGCGTCACCGCGCTTTACGACGAACGGTCGAAGAAGGTTCGGGTCTACCGCGTGGCGCCCGAGAGCCCCGCGGCCAAGGCGGGCATCAAGGTGGGCGACGCGATCCTTGCCGTCAACGACGAGGACCTTGGACAGCAAGGCTACCGACAGATGACCCAGATGCTGGAGGGCCCGACCGGGAGCAAGGTGAAGCTCGTGATCTCGCGAGGCGGGAACTTGATTCGGTTGGAAGTCGAGCGGGCGTTGCTGGTCAACGACTGACAGCGACCCCTGCTGTTCGCGTAGAATAGGTACGTGGACAACCGTAAGCCGCAGTTCATCCGGTTGCGCGTGAAGAGGCAGGCCGGAAAGGACGCCCCTGCGCATTGGGACACCTTCCAGATCCCCTATCGTGAAAAGCTGAACGTGATCTCCGCTCTGATGGAGGTCCGGCGCAACCCCAAAACGGTGGACGGCAACCCCGTCGAGCCGCCGGCTTGGGAAGCGGCTTGTTTGGAAGAGGTTTGCGGCTCGTGCACGATGAACGTGAACGGCATGATCCGCCAGGCTTGCACGGCGCTCATCGACGACGTCGGCGAAGCTCACGGGGACGCCCTTGAAGTCTCGCTGGAGCCGATGACCAAGTTCCCGCTTATCCGCGACCTCATCGTGGACCGCCAGGAAATGTTCGAGAACCTCAAGAAGGTTCGCGGCTGGGTTCCCATCGACGGTTCGTTCGACCGGGGCATGGCGGAGCCTCAAGACGACCACGTGCGCCAGTTCCGATACATGCTGTCGCGATGCATGACCTGTGGCTGTTGCATGGAGGCTTGTCCGCAGGTGAACGACGACTCTCCGTTCGTGGGCCCCGCCGCGGTCGCCCAGGCGTTGCTGTTCAACTTGCACCCAGTGGGCAAGAGCGAAGAGGCGGAGCGTTTGGACTACCTGACCTCCGAAGAAGGAATCACCGGTTGCGGAAACGCGCAGAACTGCGTCAAGGTCTGCCCGAAGAGCGTTCCGCTGACCGAGGCGATCGCCCAAATCAACCGAGACACCACGGTTTACAAACTGAAGCGATGGATGGGGCTTCGGTAGCCGTCTATAAAACGAGATGAAGATCGCATTCCTCGCTGCTGCCCTCGCGGCTTGCGCGCTCGCCCGAGCCGACGAGCCCAAAGTCACCGTCAAGTTGCCGAAAGCCGTGCCTACGGTGGGCGGCAAGTTGAACCTGAGCGTGCGTGTTGAGTTCGACCCGGGGCTCCACGGATATCAGAATCCGCCGTCGAACGAGTTTCAGATTCCGCTGAAAATCTCCACGCCCTCGAAGGGCTTCAAACTGACCGCGAAATATCCGAAAGGGGTGATCAAGCAGTTCAACGGCGAAGACACCGCAGTTTACGAGGGAACCATCGAAATCCCCGTGACCGTCGATCTGCCGAAGAAAGCAGGTTCGTATTCGCTTGCCATCGTGGTCGACTATCAGCAGTGCAACGAGTCAGCGTGCTTCCCGCCGGGAAGCATCAAATCCGAGCTGAAGTTTAAGGTGGCGGCGAAGAAGTGACGCCCTTTTCGGCTGGCTCGGTCACGATCGGCAACGGAAACCTGACCGTGATCGCCGGCCCTTGCATGGCCGAATCTCTCGACCTTTGCCTCCAAGTGGCGGAAGCCGTGTCGGAAATCTGCGCGGGGCTCGGCTTGCCCTACATCTTCAAAGCCTCGTACGATAAGGCGAACAGGACCTCTTCTTCGTCGGTGCGGGGCCACGGGATGGCAGAGGGCTTGGCGATGCTTCAAGCGGTAAAGGACCGCTTCGGCTTGCCCGTCACCACCGACATCCACTTGCCTGACCAAGCGGCGCCGGTGGCCGAGGTCGCCGATATTCTCCAGATTCCCGCCTTTCTGTGCCGTCAGAGCGACCTGCTGGAAGCGGCGGCGAAGACCGGCAGGCCGGTGAACGTGAAGAAAGGGCAGTTCCTGGCCCCTTGGGACACCAAGAACATCGTGGACAAACTCCGCGACTTTGGCGCCAAGGGCGCGATGCTGACGGAGCGGGGTACCTCTTTCGGTTACAACACGCTGGTCGTGGATATGCCCGGCTTGGAGACCATGCGAACCTACGGCGTGCCGGTCTGCTTCGATGCCACCCACAGTGCCCAGCGTCCCGGTGGCGCGGGCGCATCGAGCGGCGGCAACCGCGACGCGATTCCCGCCTTGGCGCGCGCCGCCGTGGCGGTAGGTGTGGACGCCATCTTCCTGGAAATCCACCCCGACCCCGCCAACGCCCTTTCGGATGCCGCTACTCAGTGGCCTCTCGACCGGGCAAAAGAGCTCCTGACTTCCGTGGCGACCATCCATCGCGCTAGAATGGGTCGGGACTAAAGAGGATGTTGCTCACCAAGAGCTTGTACATGAAGGGCAAAGATTGCCCGCTCGCCATGGTTTACAAAGCCAACGGCGTGAAGACTCCGCCGCTGAGCGCCGACACGCAACTGCGCATCGACACGGGCAAGCGGGTAGGCGATCTGGCGCAGACCTTGTTTCCGGGCGGGGTGCTGGTTGAGTCGCATGGGCTGGAGCCCGAGGAAGCCGCGGCAAAGACGCAGGCGATTCTCGACGGGCGCCCACCCGCCGTGTTCGAGGCGACGTTCGTCGATGGCAGCCTTTCTGCCCGCATCGACGTCCTCAGGCGCCTGGAGGATGGTTGGGAAGCTATCGAGGTCAAAAGTTCTAAGAGCGTAAAGGCCGACCACAAGAACGATTTGGCGTTCCAGGTTTTCGTCGCCCGCCGCGCCGGCTTGACGATCTCGAAGGCATCGGTGATGGTCCTGAACGGCGACTATGTGCATGGCGATGAGATCGACGCCGACGATCTGCTGAGGATCGAGGACGTGACCAAAGACGTCGAGAAGCGGCAAGCCGATCTTCCCGCCGAAACGGCGGAGTTCATGAGCCTCCTCGAGTCGGGAAAGTTGCCCGAGTCGCCCATGAACCGAAGTTGCCTCAAGTGCGACTACTTTGCCGAGTGCGAGCCGAGGCTCCACTCGGACGACGTCGTTTATCTCTATCATCCGGCGAAGGGGCAACTGGACGATTTGCGAGCCAAGGGCATCCGCACGCTCGGTGAGATCGACTCCAGCATGCTCGGCAAGGTCCAGCAGGAGCGGCAAGTTCAAGCGCATCGCGGTGCCGGCATGTTCATCGACCATCAAGCGGTTGCCGACGCTCTGGGCATCGAAGGCAACATCCACTTCGTCGACTTCGAAACCGTGGCGCCTGGCATTCCTGTTTGGCAGGGGACCTCTCCGTACCTCGTGGTCCCGTTCCAGTGGTCGAACCATATCCTTCGTAACGGAGCGGAAACGCACGAGGAGTTTCTGCACCGAGAACGGTCGGACCCGAGGGAGGCGTTCGTCGACTCCCTCCTGAAATCGGTTCGCGACGCGGACCACATCGTGGTCTATTCAGACTTCGAGTCGAACCGCCTCAAGAGCCTTGCGGAGTTGGATATTCCCATGGGCAAGGAGGTTCGCGAGCACTTCGAAGACAAGAAGGTCGATCTGCTCAAAGTCATTCGCGACCACGTGTACATGCGCGAGTTCCAGGGCTCGTTTAGCATCAAGCAGGTGTTGCCTGCCATGGCTCCCGAGTGCAGCTACAAAGACCTCAACATCCAAGAAGGCGGGACGGCGTCTGCCAAGTTCTTGGAGATGCTCTTCGCTCCGGCGGAGACCGCCGACCGCATCGCGGCAGACCTCCTCGCCTACTGCAAGCAGGACACCTGGGCGATGGTGGTTCTCTACCGGAAACTGAGGGAGTTGTGCGGGCTCGCTTAAAGGCGATTCAGGACCGTATCGAACGAGCCTGTGAAACGGTGGGGCGCGACCCCGCTTTGGTGACGCTCATCGCCGTCTCGAAGACTCATCCTGCCGATTCGATAAGGGCTTTGTACGATCTGGGCCACCGAGTGTTTGGAGAGAGCCGGCTCCAAGAAGCGATCCCGAAAATCGAGGCGCTACCGGGCGACATCGAGTGGCACTTCATCGGCAAACTGCAATCCAACAAAGCAAAGAAGGCGACCGAGTATTTCAGAGCGATCCACACGATCGAGAGCGAGAGCCAACTCAAAGAGCTTGCCAAGGGCAGACCGATCGACGGCTTGGTGGAGGTCAACATCGGGGAAGAGCCGCAAAAGTCGGGAATCGCGCCTGAAATGCTTGACGACTTCCTGAAAATCGTCTTACAATACGACCAGGTTAAGTTCCGAGGTCTAATGGCCATCGGTCCTGCGCATCCAAACGCCGAAGCCATGCGTCCGTACTTTCAACGGATGTTTCGGCTGAACGAGCGGGTGCAGGGCGAATGGCTCAGCATCGGTATGAGCCAAGACTTCGACGTGGCGATCCAGGAAGGAGCCACCCACGTTCGAGTCGGTACCGCTCTCTTCGGCGAGCGACCGAGTCTGTAGGAGAAAGCAATCATGGATGAACTAGAAAACGGCAAAGCCGGTCCCCTTCGTCGCCTCATGACGATCTTCACCCGCGAGGAAGAAGACGAGGAGATGACGACCGAACCTCGACGCTACGGCAACCAGCCGACGACCCCCACGCGGTCGGTGGCGTACAAGTCCCAGATCAGCGTGCGGCGCCAGATCATGACGTTCGAAGACGCCTACGCTGCCGCGCAGGGCCTGAAGAAGGGCGAGGTGCAGATCGTCAACCTCACCGGCACCGATCCCGGACTCCGCCAAAAGATCGTCGACTTCCTGAGCGGCGTGAACTTCTCGCAGGACGGCGAGATGGTCGAGGTCGGCGACCACATCTATTTGATGGTGCCGGCGGACATTTACGTCGACATGACGCCTCCCACGGCGCGCGCCGCCGCCGCCTGGAACTAGGCGAAACCACCGTTACGGGGCGCTAGCCGCGCCCCGTAATGAACGGGTTGGGCCGGCTACGGATCGCCTCTGCCGCCAGCGCTTCCTGCTCACGGTATAGGTCGGGTTCAAGCTCGACCAGCCCGTATACGCAGCTCGGCTTATCCAGTCGAACCGCCCATCCGGCATCCCCGTAGCTGTAGTGCCACCACTCGTCTCGGCAGTTCGAGAAGCCGACGGAGAGCATCGTCTCGACGAGCAGGTCCCGGTTCCGTTGAGCGGTTTCTGAGAGCCCGAGCGTGTAGGTCGGGGCCGCGACAAACCGGTTGAACGGCGAAACGACATCGTGCTCCTCGCCGTTCGGATCAAGCAACTGGACATCGACGGCGGCTCCCGTGCAGTGCCCCGGGGGTGAAGGTCGATCGATGGGGGCGACCCAGCGGTTGACCGTGCGCTTCAAGGCTCGGTAGTCCCGGTGGGGGTACGCCTCTTGGGCGCACTTCATGATGAACTCGTAGATCAGGACCTGGCGCGAGAACGGTCGCCAGCAGTCGGTGGCACCCAGATGGTATCCCTCGGGCAACCTGCGCGACGCCTCCTCCAGCATCTCGGCGACGGACTTGCGAAGGTAGGGAATCGTGGTCGGGCGGACGATGCGAACGCTCGGGCAAACCACGCGCATGTCGACGAGCGGCTCGTCGTTTTCGTGGACGGGGACCCGGTCAAGAAGGTGAACCGGTTCCGGCTTGCCTTTGGTCCGATCCCACTTCACCACCGGCAGTTAAGATACCCGCACCCGATATTCGACTTCGACCACATCGCCGCCCTTCAAGGGCACGTCCTTGGCTTTCCCGGCCCGGATCTTGGTGAGATCGTGGGTGGAGGTGGTCACTCGGCTTCCTTCGATTCGGGTCAGATGGACCGCCTTCAGGTTGGCGATAGACGATGTTCCAGTCTTGCGCAGCAAACCGCTGAGCGTTTCGCCTTCGGACGGCAGCTTGCCGGGACGGAGGACGGCGCCCCGGGCTTCGACGAGCCGGTTCGCGGGCAGGGTGGCAACTTTCAGCACGTCGCCCCCCTCCAACGGTTCAGTGCGGCTAGCCGTTTGTGTCTTGTTGCCACGGCGACTCTCGAGGTTGCCCAAGTCAGCGTCGGGCAAGGGCCGCCTGCCGCCGCAATGGCGGCTGCCACCGTGCCTGCGTCGCTCAGGTCGATCTCGCCCGGGCGCTTGACGGCGCCGACCACGAGCACTCGTCTAGGCAGCGCGTCCAAAGGGAAATGGATGCGATCGCCCGGCTTCAACAGAGGGTCTGACTTGCCGGATAGGATGTCCCAGACCGACTCGCTGCCTTCGCTTGAGCGACTCGAGACCCGAGCCAGAGCGTTCTGGTTGGGACGGGCGACCGCCACGATGTCCGACAGTCGCATCCCTGCCTTCCAGGGGATTTCTCCCGACTGTTTCACATCGCCCGTGAATGAGACGGTGCGGCGGCTGGAACCCACGCGTTGCACGGAGACACTTGAGCGAACTCCCCTTGCGGCGAGCAGTTGTTCAAGCCGGGAAGCCAACTCGGGTTCGGTGAGGCCTGCCGCAGAAACCGATCCGACCGGGCCAAACGCGAAGACGCCCTCCCGGGAGAGCGTGTAGTCGCGAGCCAGCGCAGGGACTTCGTCGCATTGGACGCGCACCACGTCGAGCGGCTCCAGTCGAGCCGCTTGACCCAGCATCAGCGCGATCAAGGCGATCATTCCCGAATAGGATAACGTCTTGGGACCCTGCCGGTATCCTCTAGGGCGTGAAACTCTGCCGTTTCGAACTCCTCGCCGAACCCAACAAAGCCCGCACCGGTTTTGTCGCCCAAGGCAAGGTGTACGAGACCGACGGACAGCAGCCGATCGGCATTCACCTCCCCAGCGACGTGCGGTTGCTGTCGCCGGTTCTACCGCCCAGCATTCGGCTGTTCACGGGCGAGGGCGACGATCTAGGTTTCGTGTATCTGAATCCCGCCACGGTGCGGGGCTCCGGCGAGCCGATTCCGTTACCGCCCTTCGCCACCCCGGCGGGCTACATGCCGTGCGTTGCCGCCGTGATCGCGGTCGCGGGCAAAGGGCTGGAACCCTCGGAGGCGGACGGCTTAGTTTTGGGCCTTTCGCTGGGCCTGGTGATCTACGGGGGAGCGGGCGATTCGGCCCGTTCGCGCGACGTAGGCTTCGTGCTTGGCCCCGCCATCACAACCCCCGACGACTTGGAGGATCGGGCGACCGAGGACGCGCGTGGCCGTCGCTATCATCTCGAGATCGGAGCTCGCCGCGGCGAGGATATGCCCCTCAAGACCTCGTTGGCGGACATCGAGCCAACCCTCGCCGAACTGATCGCCTACGCTTCCGAAAGTGCTGTGCTGCGCCCAGGAGACGTGATCGCCTACGCCCTGCCTCAAATCGCCGAGGGCACGCTTGAACCGGGTCACGACGTGGCGGTGTTGAGCGACGCCCTGGGAACCTTGGCAGCCCGAGCCATCTAGGCTAAGCAAGAAGAAGTCCGGCCGCGTACGGCCGGACAGGCGCGAACTGAGGGTTTTCGCCACCTAAGCCACTTGAGGCGACGGAACCCGGCATTGATACAGACAACGCGCGGTTGCGACTGGTAGAGTAGCGTCGAACATGGGAATCCTCTCTGGCGAAGCTCTCCCGAACATCCCTTGGCAAGACCGCCCTGCGGGCTGCTCAGACCCTCTTTGGCGTTACGACGCGAACCCGATCATTCCCCGCGACGCGATTCCCGGTTCCAACAGCATTTTCAACTCCGCCGCCGTGCCGTTTCAGGGCTCGTTTGCCGGCGTCTTTCGATGCGACGACAAGCGGCGGGAAATGCGGCTCCACGCAGGCTTTTCAAAGGACGGCTTGAACTGGGAGATCGACCACCGCCCGATCCAGTTCGCCAAAGCCGATCCTGAGATCGAGGATTTCGTTTACGGTTACGATCCTCGGGTCTGCTGGATCGAAGACCGCTATTGGGTGACATGGTGCAACGGCTTCCACGGACCCACGATCGGCATCGGTTACACGCACGATTTCAAGTCGTTCACGATCTTGGAAAACGGCTTGTTGCCGCACAACCGGAACGGCGTCTTGTTTCCCCGAAAGATCAACGGCGAGTACGTGATGTTGAGCCGGCCCTCCGACACGGGCCACACGCCGTTCGGCGACATCTTCCTCAGCCGAAGCCCGGACATGATCCATTGGGGCCGTCACCGCCACGTGATGTCGCCTCAGCAGCCTTGGGAGTCGACCAAGATTGGGGCTGGCCCGATCCCGATCGAGACCTCGGAAGGGTGGCTGCTGATCTACCACGGGGTCTTGACCTCGTGCAACGGCTTCGTCTACCACTTCGGCGCCGCGTTGCTCGATTTGGAGAAACCGTGGGTAGTTCGCGCCCGTTGCGCACCCTATCTTCTCTCGCCCCAACGCCTATACGAGCAGGTGGGAGACGTCCCCAACGTCGCGTTTCCCTGCGCCGCCCTCTCGTGTGCGGAAACGGGACGGATCGCCGTGTACTACGGAGGGGCGGATACCGTGACGTGCCTTGCCTTCGCACAGGCGGACGAACTGGTCGAGTACATCCGGGCGAACTCCACGGTCTGATTCGGCGCGCCCGGGCGGTCGCCAAGTACAATTGACCCCATGCCCGACCGTTACGAACCTTCCGTCTTTGAGGCCAAGTGGCAACAGCGATGGAAGGATGCCGACCTGTTCCGCACCCGGGAAGACGAGGACCGACCCAAGTTCTACGGCCTCGACTTCTTCCCCTACCCCAGCGGGGCGGGCCTTAGCGTTGGGCACTGCCGCAACTACATTCCGACCGACGTCATCTGCCGCGCCAAGGCGATGCAGGGCTACAACGTGCTGCACCCTATGGGGTTCGACGCGTTCGGGCTGCCGGCGGAAAACGAGGCGATCAAGAACAAGACCCTTCCCGGGCCGATGATCGACCGCTACGCCGAGACCTATCGGCGTCAGATGGAACTGGTCGGCATCTCGTACGACTGGTCACGCAGCGTCAACTCGTCGCACCCCGACTACTATCGCTGGACCCAGTGGATCTTCAAGCTCTTGTTCGACCGCGGGTTGGCGTATCGGAAGCTCGCCGACGTGAACTGGTGCCCCAAGGACAAGACCGCTCTGGCAAACGAAGAGGTTGTGGCGGGGCTGTGCGAACGTTGCGGCACCCCGGTGGAGAAGCGCTCCATTCCCCAGTGGTTCTTCAAGATCACGGACTATGCCCAGCGGCTGATCGACGATTTGGAGGATTTGGACTGGCCGGAGGGAATCAAGGCGCTTCAGCGCAACTGGATTGGCCGTAGCGAGGGCGTCGAGTTCTCGATGAAGGTTGTGTTCGACCATGCCGAGCTGAAGCTCGAAGAAGAAGGCGACTTCCACGTCGTTCGGCATGAGCGAACGCCGATGCTCCGCGTGTTCACCACGCGCATCGACACCGTTTTCGGTGTGACGTTCGCGTGCATCGCCCCAGAGCATCCGCTCATGGATCTCATCCTGGCTTCGGTCCCCGCCGAGAACGCCGCCGCCGCCCGCGCCTACATCGAAGGCGCGAAGCGCATGAGCGACATCGATCGCCAGGCGGAGAACCGCGAGAAGACGGGCGTGTTTTCAGGCGCTTACGCCGTGAACCCCATGAACGGGGCAAAGGTGCCGATCTGGATTGCCGACTACGTCCTGGCAACCTACGGCACGGGCGCCATCATGGCGGTTCCGGGCCACGACGGGCGAGACTTCGAGTTCGCGACCAAGTTCGGTCTGGAGATTCCTCGCGTGATCAGCGATCCCGCGAATCCGGACGGCCCGTTGCCGTTCGAGTCGAAGGACGGCGTTCTGGTGAACTCGGGCGAGTACACCGGCATGACCGTGAAAGACGCCCAGGAGAGCATGGGCAAGTGGCTGGAAGCCAACGGTATCGGCGAGCGCAAGGTGCAGTTCAAGCTTCGAGACTGGCTCATCAGCCGCCAGCGTTATTGGGGTTGCCCGATCCCGATCATTCACACGGCGGAAGGCGAGATGCAAACGGTGCCCGACGACGCCCTCCCCGTCTACTTGCCGGAAGTCGAGCACTACGAGCCGAGCGGAGACGGTTCGTCGCCGCTCGCCCACATCCCCGAGTTTGTGAACTGCACCGACCGCGACGGGCGGCTGGCACGCCGCGAGACGGACACGATGGGCGGCTTCGCCTGTTCTTCGTGGTACTTCCTGCGCTTCTGCGACCCGCACAACTTCCGAGCAGCCTTCGATCCTGAAGCCGTGAAACGGTGGATGCCGGTGGATTGCTACGTGGGCGGTGCCGAGCACGCCGTGATGCACCTGCTCTACGCGCGCTTCTGGACCAAGGTGCTCTACGATGCGGGTTTGTGCCCGGTGAAGGAGCCCTTCGCCCGCCTGCAAAACCAGGGACAAGTCTTGGCGAAGACGCCCTATCGAAAGCCCCGCGAGGGCGAGAAACTTGGCGTGGGCGAGGATGGCGTCTTGGTTTCGTTCAAGGAAGCGGTAACGCTTCCCGAAGACGATTTGTTCTACCGCTGGGCGCGCATGAGCAAGTCGAAGGGCAACGTGGTGACGCCCGACGAGGCGGTCGAGCAGTTCGGAGCAGACGCCTTGCGCGTGTACGAGCTGTTCGTGGCGCCGTTCGAGCAAGACGTGCAGTGGGACAACGCGGGCATGCAGGGCGCCGTGCGGTTCTTGACCAAGGTGTTCCGTTTGGCAAGCGACTGGAGCGGCTCGTTCCGAGCGGATTGGCGAACGCACATTGGCGTTGAGGAGCCGGACGAGGTTTCCAAGACAATCCGACGCCTGACCCATCAGGCGATCAAGAAGGCGACGGCGGACATCGACCGGTTTGCGTTCAACACGTACATCTCCGCGATGATGATCTTCGTCAATGGGTTGTCAGAGGTGAAGTCGATCCAGACGGATGCGCAGCGCCTCGCCGCGAGCGAGGCGCTCGAATCCTTGATCCTGCTGCTCGCTCCCGCTGCGCCTCACTGCGCCGACGAACTGTGGGAGTCCCTCGGCAACGTGGGCTTCACCTTCAATGCGTCGTGGCCCAAGTTCGTCGAGAGCCTCGCCGCCGAAGACCAACTCACCATTGCGATCCAGGTGAACGGTAAGCTTCGCGATACCGTAGAGGTGCCCGCAGGCGCGTCGAAAGAAGACCTCGAGGCGGCGGCGATGGCGTCGCCCAAGGTGCAGGGACACCTGGAAGGCTTGAGCGTGCGCAAAGTGATCGTCGTACCGGGGAAGTTGGTCAATGTGGTTGCGAACTAGCCTTTTGCTCGCCGTTGCGTTCGGAATCGTCGGATGCCGAGACTCCGGCGGAGTGCCGCTGATCCGGACGGACGTGGAGTATCGCCAGGTCGCCGAGGAGGCGAAGAAGCTGAGCGAAGATCGGATCACGCGATTCGACGCCGGCGAGGAACTTGCCCCGGACGACATCGCGGGGCTGAAACACGCCGCCGACCTGTTCGAAGGCATGCTTGGCTTCTCGCCCACTTTGTACGCGCCCTACTTCGGGGCGGGGAAGATCTACTTTGTACTGGGCAACTACGACCGCGCGATGCTGCGGTTGGACCAGTGCTTTCGCCAGGCTCCCTTGAACGATCCGTACGGAAAGGCGACCGCCGCCGAGGCGGCGTACCTGATCTCGCAGATCGCGGAGAAGAGGGAAGACTACAAGACCGCCGCCAACGCCGCAGGCCAGGCGGTCAACCTGGTCCCGATCAGTGCGAACTACTATGCGCAGCTGGCGTCGGTCCAAATCCAGCTCAAGGACGAGAAGAACGCCATCGTGAACGTGGGGAAGGCGCTTAAATACGATCCGAACCACAAACGCGCGCTCATGCTGGCGAAGTTCCTGACCCTGAAACCGAGCGACGACAAAGCAAAGAAGAAACCCTAAAGCGGTCGCTTCTTGATGTCTGCCCAGCGGCGAGGAAACTCGCTCGGCGTCGGGCGGACTTTCCTCAACACCGGGAAGACGCGCACGATATCGGTACCAGGCAAGGGGCGGGTCTCGATGCTCGCCAGCGACAGTCCCAGGCGTCCGGCGTTGAACGTCTTGATCGCCTCCAACTCGTTCACGGTGCGCATGGGGATTACGGCTCCCCCCACCTTGGTCGCGGCAGCGCTTAGCTCGAGCTGAGTGCCGTAGGGCGCCACCGCGCGGCCTGTGACCACGTCAAAGGCTTCCAAGAAGCCGCACTCCTCCGCCCGCATCTGCACGGGCGAGAGGTTGGGCAACGGATGGCGGTTCATGAAGCCGAGCATCTTGCCCGAAGAGTCCATCGCCATCACCTGATCATCGGGTCGAACCAGGGCGATCGGCCATGCCGGGAAGCCCGGCCCGGTGCCGATGTCCAGAAGTTCCGCTTCATGGGGAATGAGGTCCACGAACAGAAGGCTGTCCAAGATGTGCCGGATCCAGCTCTCCTCGCGGGGCACCCGCGTGAGGTTCATCACCGCGTTCTGCGCGTAGAGGTCTTCCTCGAAGCGCTCGAAGGCATCGAGGAAGTCGGGCGAGGAGGGAAGGGAACGGGCGGCGAGTTCTTGGGCAAGGCGCTCGCGATCCACCTCCAAATGGTGGCATAGACACCCTTCGAAATCGCGGGGTCTAAAGATATTCCACAAAATGCCGAAGATTTCACACAAGCCTGTACGGGCATGTCGAAAAACGTGGAGCAGCACTCGTGAGCCTGAGAATCAATACGAACATTCCGGCCTTGATGGCGTTGAGGAATCTCAACCAAACAGACGGAGAGATGTCGGGGACCATTACCCGTCTCTCGACGGGTCTGCGCATCAACAGCGCCGCTGACGATGCCGCCGGCCTCATCATCAGTGAGGGAATGCGTTCCCAACTGAAAGGCATCGACCAAGCGATCCGAAACTCGCAAGATGCCGTGAACATGACCAAGACGGCGGAGGGCGCGCTCGACGAGGTTCAGCGCCTCTTGCGTAACATCCGCGGCCTTGCGGTGCACTCCGCCAACAGCGCGGTCGTCGATTCCAACACGCTTCAGGCGAATCAAACCCAGATTCGATCGACCCTCCAGTCGATCAACCGCATCGCCGAGCAAACCCAGTTTGGCAACAAGAAGCTCCTCGACGGTTCTGCGGGCGCCATGGCGAACATCACCAACGCCACGCTCGCCGACAGCATCTACGAGCGGCACGTTCAACATGGCGAGACGGTGGTGAGCGGCTGGTGACGTTGCTCAGACCACCGCAGCGGACCGCGCAACGGTCGCCCTCAGTAACACCTTTACCGACGTTGGCGCCATCGTCACCACGACGGGCACGTTCGTCATCAATGGATACTCCTTTGCCAGCAACGGCTTCGAGTCGGTTCAGACCGTAATTGATCGTACACTTTTTTTTTTTGCCGGAGGGGGGGGGGGAAAAAAAAAAAAAAAAAAAAAAAAAAAAAAAAAAAATGCAAATTTTCCTACCGTTTTCGTTCGTCCAGTTGACCAACAAGAACTACGGTTCCCATTTCGCGGTCAACTACTTCGACCCCAGCAACGTGTTGCACAACGCGGCCAGCGCCTCCGACACAGGCACCGACGGCGTCTACAACGTTTCCGCGATGACCACCGCCGGACTTCAGACGGTCGTCTTCCAGGGCGGCCGGGGTGCCAACGACTCTGGTTTGCGGCTGACCGATAGCAACGGCAACGCGATTCAGCTGAGCGAGAACGGTAACGCTTCGATCACTACGGCGGTCGAGGTCGGAGCGAAATCTCGGCGGGCAACGTCCGCTTCCAGATCAGCGCGAACAGCGATCAGTCGGTTTCGTTCAGCATGCCTTCGATCTACACCAACCGTCTCGGCTGAACGCGGTTTCCGGCAAGACCCTTGCCGACCTCGACGTGACCACGCAACAGGGTGCCCAAGACGCGATGAAGATCATCGACGACGCCATCAGCCAGTTGGCGCTCGCTCGAGGCGACATCGGTTCGTTCCAGTCGAACTTCCTCGAGTCCACGGTGAGGTCGCTCGGCGTCGCTCAGGAAAACCTGACGGCATCCGAGAGTCAGATCCGTGACGCCGACATGGCGAGCGAGATCACCCAGTACACGAGGCTCCAGATTCTAAAGCAGAGCGGCATGTCCGTTCTCGCCCAAGCGAGCCAGGCCCCCCAAAGTGTGCTTCAGCTCCTCCGAGGCGGCGGCTAGTCGCGCGACGCGGATACCTTCGAGTATTCGATCGCCGAGGCGCCCGGAGCCTGAACCAACGTGACCGGCAAGCCATCTGACATCAGATCGGCGCCGGTCATGTCGGTTTTGGAAACCACGTTCTGCCCCTCAAGGTCGCGGAACCGGTAGACCGCTTTTGGGTCGAGCCCGCGTAACTTCAGTCTCATCGACTCGATTCCGGATCGGACGCGCCGGAAGATCTGGATCGCCCCGTCGCCTTTGTCCGGCCGGTTGTACTGCCAACCGATCCACGCCCCCTCGTCCTGACTGTATGGCGTCAAGGGGTAGAAGTCTCCATAGTAGAACTTCGACAGTTCCCGCCAACTCCCGACCAAGCGGCGGAGCGCCGCGTAGTCGATCCCCTTCTCGCGGATATCGACGCCGCAACCCACGCTCGGGGCGGCGTTGCTCCAGAAAGCATCGGGCTGGACCGGCGACGGTCCGCCGCCGTAATAAGGAGCGTCGACCGTCGCTACCGTTCCGGTTCCGTGGTAGGGAAGCCACATGGAAATGCCGTAGGTCATACATTGGTGTCCAACGGGCTCGTAGGCGTAGTCGCTCCGCCACAGGGGTACGGCTCGCCGCATCGTTTCCAGATCGTTGCGACGCCCGCCCGAGGCGCACGAATCGATGAGCATGTTCGGGTGGCGTCGTCGCAACTCGTCCCAGTAGGCGAGATAACCGACCACGTGCTTGATCTCGGTGATACCCTGACGGTCGGGCGCGTCGTTCGCCTGCCAGTACGGCAACGGATCGAAGTTGAAGTCCTGACGGTACAGATCGATGCCGTTCTTCTTGATCAGGCCGTCGACGTGGTTCACCAGCCAGCGCCATGCGGTTGGGTTGCCCAAGTCGAGAAGGCGGTTGCCGGTGTCGCCTCCGCTTCCCGCCAAATCGAACAGGCGAAACGCGCCCGAGTCCGGTTTGGACGCGGGCGGCATGTACCCATAGGTCCAGGCTTTGGTGGGGTTTTGCCCGAGGCTGAAGTCGCGGGCGCCATCGAACTCAATCCCCGCTCCATCGATCTTGAGCGATAGCCCCGTCGTGTCGTAGGTGTACGAGCCGTTGCCGTAGCCCACGACGAAATCGACGGGCTCGCCGGCGGCGAGCCGCACCGTTCCCTGATACGCGGTTTCGCGCCCCTTGCCGTTCAGGTTCAAGACGTCGCCAAAGAGCTCTCGCCCCTGGGCGAGAAGGTGGACGTCCGTGGTGGTGCCCACGCCGTCGAGCCCGGTAAACCGGGCATGGATCTGGTACTCCCCTGGTTTGGGGGCTGTCCAACGCACAACGGCATATTCACCCTTCGGCCCGGGATGGGCGGAGAGGCTTTGCGGCGCCCATCGAATGTTGGCGACCGCACGCTCCTGCCTTGATTGGTTGAAGACCACGCAAGGCTCTCCCGTCCCGAGGCTCTTGGATCGCCATGCTTTCAAGTCATCCAAGGGGCTCAGGAGCCACTCCGGGTGTTGGGTGGCAAGCCACGTTCCCGGCGCCACCCGCTCCGGTTCGAACCACACCAGAATCTTCTGGCCGCCTTGATGGGCATGATCGCTGATCGGCTTGAACCCGTGGGGGAACCGCTTGGGGTCTGGCTCCCAAGTGCCCACTTGCGGCCAGCCCCAGTCCTGGATGTACCAGCCCGCATCCATCCACCAATAATCCAGCCCGAGCCGCTCTTCGCGGTAGCGGTCGATGTGCATGATCTGGTTCGCCTCGTTGGCGCCGATCATCTCGCCGTACGCTCGGCTGCTGCTCGCCAAAAACATCGGTTTGGGAAGCTGGCCTCCGGGCTTGGGCATCCCATAGTTCGTCATCCATCGTCGCCACCCGTTCTGGCCGTCGATCCAATCGCCCTTCCAGCGTTGCAAGACGATGAGCGGAGATCGCACTTCCTCGCCGGGATGGAGCCTGAAGTGGGTGAGCTCTTGCCCGGCAACCACATGAAGGCCTCGGCTCTGGTCTCGCTCGAACCGGGCTGCCCACTGTCCCGGCCAGCCCACCACAACGATCATGCCCTCGCCGCCCCAATCGAGGTTGAAGTACGACATGTCGGTGTTGGTGGGCCTGCCACCCGCGGCGGCGATGCGTTTGGACGCCCCGGGGCCGAGCGGCGTCTCCAAAGGTCCGTAGTCGGAGCGGCTCGCGGGCGAGCCGACGTTGTGGTGGAGCAGAAACTCGCCTTGGTTGCCCCGCTCAAGGTCGAGGTCCAGCGCCTGAATCCCCTCGATAATGGGAGTGTCTTGCTTTCCGCCGTTCTTGAAGTAGAGGGTCCACTCGACCGTGGGCGAATCGGAGTATCGGACGGCGACGCAACGGACAACGAGCCCGGATGTCGGGTCGGTCCAACTCGTCGCCACCTGGCTTCGATTCTTGTCCAGCGCCTTTGACCGGGTCGCCGTACGCCAGCGCGGAAGCAAGTCGGACGAGCGCTTGCCGTCGTAAACAAACGTGAACCGGGGATTCACCGGTTGGGCAGGGGGACCGCCTCGCATGCCATGCGCACCGCCAGCGAGGGCGAAAGTTGCCGCGATAACTCCGTTGAGCAACACGGCCCAGTATACGTGCGCCCAGGTTAGGGAAGAGCTTCGCCCGTCACCCGAACGAAGCCGTGTTCCAACTTAGCTTCGTGCAGCGTGATCTGGAACGGCAAGGTTGCCGTGTCCAGCACGGGGTTCATACCCTCGATCTGGTTCTGGACCAGTCCTTTCGCCCCAACCCCGAGGACGTCGACGTCCACCAACTCCACCATGAGGCGTGATCCGCCGTCGACGCGCAATCGGCACTTTGCGATGCCGCGAAACTCGAGCAAGACCCGCACCACGGCTTCCACCATGATTCCCTCGGGGCGGACGACGACCGATTCGATGCGCACATTGTCGGGCGCCTTCAACCTCACGAACTTCTCGAGCGAGGACTCGTGAACGATCGCCTCGACCGAAGCTGGCTGGTCCATTTCAAGCGAGAACGGCTCGAGTTGGGCACTCGCCTCCTTTGCGGTGAGGGTCATCCGGTCGACGGTGAGCCCAAACGGCAGTAGAATATTCTCAAACTGGGCGGACAACGCCCCCACGTGAACCGTCTCTGAATCGCCCATGAGCGAAACGATTATGAACGCCTGTACAATTGGCGCTTAAGCGACTCGCCGACGAGGATAGCCATGAGTGCCCAAAACACCGCCCAAGAACTGATCAAGAGGCTCGACGCCGCCGTCGACCATGCCGAGTGCCGCACGCTATGCAGGGCGGTTAAGGACGCCCTTCAAGAACTTTGCGCCACCGGCGAGGAGTTCATTCCGGCGGACTTCCTCCGAACGGCACCGAATCGGTACGCGAGGCGATTGCTCCATGCGGACCCCAAGGGGCGCTATACGGTCCTCGTCATGGTTTGGGACAAGGGGCAGGGCACCGCGCTCCACGATCACGCCGGTATGTGGTGCGTCGAGTGCGTTTATCGCGGTCAGATCGAGGTCGTTTCCTATGACCGCGTGGACGACGGGAGTTCTGATCTCTATCAGTTTAAGCCTGAACTGAAGGTCTATGCGGGGGTCGGCGAAGCCGGCGCCCTCATCCCGCCCTTCGAGTACCACACCATCGCCAACGCTCTGGACACCCCGGCGGTCACCATCCACGTGTACGGCGGCGAAATGACGTGGTGCCATGCGTTTGTGCCGGTCGAAGGCGGTTACCAGCGCGAGCGACGGGAGCTTTGCTACAGCGAGTAAGCCGTTCCGGCAACTTGTTGCCGGGGCTGGCACTGTGCGTTGGGCTCGCCGTTTTGGCGAAGTTCGCGTCCGACACCTCGTTCGTCAAGGACCAGTTGCACGTGAGCGTGCTCCTATTGGTCATCTTGCTCGGCATGGCGATCCGTTCCGTTGTGGCGATCCCGCCAACCTGGACGCCGGGCATCGCCTTTTGCCAGAAGCCGGTGTTGCGCCTTGCTGTTGCCGGTTTGGGATTCAAACTCACGATCCAAGAGCTTCTGAAACTCGGAGGAACGTCCTTGGCGGTCATCGCCTGCTCCACGTTCTTCGCCCTTTGGCTAGGCTGGGCGGTGGCGCGCTGGCTCGGCATCGATGAGAAATTGGGTCTGTTGCTCGGCGTGGGTGGCGCGATCTGCGGAGCCTCGGCGGTGGTCGCGGCGGATAGTGTGGTTCAGTCCAAGAAGTCTGAGGCTGCGCTCTCCCTTGGCATTATCACTTTGCTGGGCACCCTGGGCATCCTCCTTTATCCGCCCATTGGCCACGCCTTGAACATGTCTCCCAAGGTGTTCGCCTTGTGGAACGGCACCAGCCTGCACGAGATGGCGCAGGTGGTGGCAGCCGGCGCAAGCTACGGCGAAGACGCGCTTAAATGGTCCACGGTGGCGAAGTTGGCTAGGATTTGTCTCCTTGCCCCCACGGTCCTCTATCTGGCTTGGATGCTCCGACACGAGCACAAGGAAGCCGGGAAGGCGAAGGTCTCGCCCGTTCCGTGGTTCCTCACCGCTTTCGTCGTCTGCGCGGCGCTGACGTCGACCGGGTGGCTTTCATCCAGCCAAACGAAGCTGCTACAGGACATCGACCTTTGGATCATGGCGGTCGGAATGGCGGGTGTTGGACTCCAAAGCGGCTTCCGAGACCTCAAGGAAGCGGGTCTGCGCCCCATCCTAACGGGAACTCTGCAGTGGATTGGACTGTCCACGATCTCCTATCTCCTTGCCCTGTGGTGGGTTGGCAACGGCTGATGAAGGCAGGGCTTTGGTTCCGCGTGGAAGGGCGGGTGCAAGGCGTTGGCTTCCGAGTGTTCGTTCAGGACTTGGCAGAGAGCGTGGGCGCCACCGGGTCGGTATGGAACACCCACGATGGCGCGGTCGAGGGCAACGCCTTCGGCAACAAAACGTGTCTCGAACGCTTCTTGGCGGGGCTGGGCGAAGGACCAGGTTGGGTGGGCAACGTAACAAGTGCTCCTCTGACGCCAGAGGAGCACTCGCATTTCATGGTTGAGCCGACGCGCTAGCCGCGGGGCACGGTCAGCCACACGCGCTGGCTGATCTTGCGGTCGCCGATTTCGGCGCCCAGATCAAGCGGGATGGTGCCGTTAAAGCCACCGGGGATCATCAGCTCAAACACCTGGCGTCGCGAGCCGTGGGGATTGGTGATGATGAACCGCTTGCCGTTCCCCTTTTCTACCTTCCAGCCTTCCGGCGCTTTCACGTCGAGGGTGCCGTCGATGCGCTTGGGCGAATGCGAGCGGACGAAGACGCCGAACCGCACCGTGCGAGGATCGTTGGAGGCGGCGATCTTGTCCGGATACTGAAGGTCGAACGTGATGAGCGGTTGAATGGCGAAGCTGGTCTGCAAGACGTGCATAGCGCCGGTTGCGTCGGTAAGCACGGCGCGCGCCACGCGGTAGCCTGGGAGCGCGTCCTTGGCGATCAGCGTGTCGAAGTCGACGAACGCTCGCCCCTTGCGGTCGAACTCAGGGAACGGCTTGCCGGCGCTCTCGACGGAATCGCGGACCAGACCCTCGCCGCGCATTTCGATGCGCTTGATGCCCAACTCGTTCTTGCCCTTGAACGTAAGGCGGATCTTGGTTCGGTTGTCGGCAGCGACGGTTCGCCCCGGACCCTCCGGGGACCAGGTGAGGCCGTTGGGCAAGGAAAGGGCCCGCTCGGTGACCAACTTGCAGCTGGCCATCGCCCGAGGGCGGAACGGCTCGTCCGGCGCGGCTGGGTCGATCGAGTCGAAACGGAGCCCAATCGGCGAGTTGGGTTGGTCCGCCAGCATGTTCAGCCCCGGATCGTCCAAAGTCGCCTCTACCGTCCAGGCGCCGCCTTCGCCGGCACCGTACTTGGTGGTGAGGGCGGTGCTCAGCGCCAAGGAGTCCTTCCAGGCTGGCCCTGCGACGTTCGTGGCATCAAGAATTCTCACCTTGGGATTCGGGTCTGCCGGATCGAACCGAATCTCGACGTTATCTTTGCCCACAAGCCAACCGTTGCCGCCCAAATCGATGCTAACGACAACAGGATGGCCGGCGGTGCCCCGGGCGGCGAAGTGAAGTTTGCCCGGCTCCCACTGGAAGAAGGTGTCCTGCGCGAAGGGATCCCACTCTTCAGGCGCAAAGTTGCCATCCAACACGGGGCTGAGGGCGATGCGGTTGGGTTCTGCGATCGCCTCGGGACTTGAGAAGGGGACTGGATCTTGAAGTCCGAAGGCTAGCAACAAAGCGGGGAGAACCACCATGTTTTGATTATGATGGTTCTCCCCGGCGAATAGGGTTGCGGCTTTTAGTCGCCGAGACCGTTGTAGTATCGATCCATGACGTCGACGTTGGTGTCGTTGACCTTCAGGGAGTCGATCGCGGTCATCTTGGTGTGGCCGTCAAACCAGCCGATGATGACGAGCTTGGGGTTGAAGCGGGGCCACAGTTGGCCGATCGAGCGGGCATCCGGGTAGGTGCCGACCCAGCGGCTGGGCGGCTCGATGCGGGAGTAGCCGATCGGCGTGGTGATCGTGCCGCCGCCCGGGCGAGCCTTGTCCTTCATCGTCGATTCGCCGAACATGACCGTCGAGGCCGGGGCGTTGATGGCGCTGGCGCCCTTGCCGATGACGTGCGTCGGAGCGGGGTTGGTGCCGTTGGGGTCCGGAGAGTTCACAACCGTGCAGAGGTAGCGGTAGTTGTAGCCGTAGCTCGGGTTCGCTCCCATGATGTAGTAGTGGAGCGAGTTGTTGCGGTCGAATCGGCCTCGGCCGTTCTCGTCCGCCAAGATGGCGTCGTCAGCGGTATCGGCGGGGCAGAGGAAGATGTTCTCCGACTTGGCGTACGGCAGCAGAAGCACCGGCCAGTAGTAGAAGCCCTGGGTGGAGGCGAGGCGGAGGTTGTTGGCGTCGTAGTAGTACAACGGCGGCGTGGTGTCGTCGGAATCGCTCATGTACAGCAGCGTGGCGTTCGTGATCTGACGAACGTTGCTCGTGCTGGTGGTCTTCTTGGCCGCAGACTTGGCTTGGGCAAAGACCGGGAAGAGGATGGCGGCGAGGATCGCGATGATGGCGATAACGACGAGAAGTTCGATGAGGGTGAAGCCGCGGTGGCGTCTCATATCGTGATCAGATTTGCGTATCCGAGTACCCCTCGACTTTGCATTTCTAACGAACACCCCTTCCTTTTGGCTAGCCCTCTCCAGATTTGCCAACCACCGTTCAAGATCGTCAAATTCATCAACTAAGAGGTCACATTCCGACGCCGGTGTAGGCTCGGAGCCCTCGTCGCCATAGTACTTTTGCGGCGACGGTCGCAAAGACGACCCAACCGGCCTGCCAGAGCAGGGCTCCGGTTGCGGCTTCTCCCTGCAAACGACCCACCAAAATCTCCGTCGGCGCCCCGGTTGTGAAGTAGAAGGGGAAGAGTTTGGCGACCGTGCGCGCCCAATCGGGCAGGAGCGCGATGGGGAAGAGCTGGCCCGAGAGGAAGAGCATCGGCACGTAGTACAGCTCGAAGATCGAAAACACTTCCTGGACAAACAGGGCGAGCATCGCCATCATGTACACGAAGGTGAAGCTCACCAGGTGCCCGAGCAAGAAGGACGCCCAAAACACCCAGGAGAGGTTGACGTGAGCTTCCCCCAGAAGTCCCTTGTAGGCCCAGAGCAGCAAAACGAACATCGGAGCGAACAGCGAGGTGCGGATGATTCGCCAGGCGAGATTGCGAATGAACGTGAACTGGAAGTAATCGATTGGGCGGACGAGGGCGACTGTGAACTGGCCCTCCTTGATCTCTGTCGCGATCTCCCACATCATGTGGCTGGTGATGAAACTGCCCAGCAGGAGCATGCACAGATAGTAGAGAACGAAGTCGCTGGTGCTGAATCCTCCGATGGAGGCTCCAGTGGCTTTGGAAGCCGTTGCCCAAACAAGCGGCATCGTCACGGCGGTCGTCAAGTCCGTCATGATCCAGATCAATCCGGAGGCGCGGTAAGCCAAGCCATCTTGGAAGTAGATGCTGAAGACCGCCCACCACTTGCGCCACGTTGCCGTCACGCGAGGATTATGACCCTGACGACAAAGCCTTGGCGGCGGCGGCGAGCACGACGTCGGGATCTAGGTCCGCGATGCGTTTGGACGGGATTTGGATGGCTTGGTTGCGTCCGTAGGAGTGCCCCCAGCGCGACGCGAGGTTGGGACCAAACACGCCCACGGTCGGCACGCCCATCGCGACCGCCATGTGCATGACGCCCGTGCTGCCCGCGATCATCAACTTGAAGTGGGATAGGGCTCCCAGCGTCTCCCGCAGGTCGGTCGTGCCGATGAGGTTCAGAAGCGGCACCGATGTGAAGTTCGCCAACTCCTCGCCGTAGCTGCGCTCCTCCTTGCCGCCGAACAGGGCGATGCGGTGCCCTTGGTCGGCCAATGCCTCCACCATCTTCTTGAGGGCGGGAAGGGGCATCCGCTTTTCGAGCATCGAGGCTCCCGGATGGAGTGCTACCGTTGCGCCTTGGGCGATTTCGAGTCCCCGCTGACGCTCGGCCTCGCAGATGGTCAGAAACACCCGATCGTAGGCGCCCTCCAGGCCCACGGCGCGGGCCAAGTCTCCGTACGCCTCGCCTTCGTGCCTCAACGGGTCGTGCGGCACGCGATGGGTCAACAGGGACCCGCGTCCTTCGGTCCGATGCCCGACTCGGGTGGGAATGCGAGCAAGCACGGTGAGCAGGGCGGATCGAAACGATCGGTTGACGATGAACGCCACTTGGTAACGCTCGGCACGTAAACGGCGAGCTTCCTGAACAAGAGCCCCGACCCGCTTCAAAGAGACAGAGTTGTCGACCTGGAGCCGGTCGAGGTCTTCGCGAAGAAGCTCGCGGACGAGGGGAGATCCCCAGAGGGTCGTCGCCTCGTACTCGCGCTTCACCCGGTCGATCAGTGGCGTCGCCATGACCGTGTCACCTAGGAAACGAGGTTTCAGGACGATGATCGCTCGTTCAGAGCGCACGTTCGATCGCCTCCAGCGCGGCATCGACTCCGATGTCGGCGACCGGGCTGCCTGGTTCGGGATGCAACACCGTGAGCGCCCTTGCCGGAGGCGCCCAAAGACGATGAATTCCTTCACGGTACAAGCCGATGGTGGGCGTGTTTGCGCCGCAAGCCAAGTGCAGGATGCCGTTGTCGATGGTGAACACCAGTTTCGCCAGCTTTAGCGCGCCGACAACCTCTGGCAGCGACATCTTGCCTCGGAGGTCCTCAACCAAGCCCTCGTCCACCATTCGAGGCTCGGCATCGCCGTGCCAGTGCGCGGCCGCAAATGAGGGCTTTGCCCCCACCAAGCCGACGCGGAAGCCGCGCGAGCGGAGCCATCGTAGCACCCCCTCCCACTTCTCATACGGCCAGAGTTTCTCGGTTAAGCTTGCCGACGCTGAGACGATGACGTCGGGCACGGAGACCGGCGGAGTCGTAGAGGGAAGGCGATAGCCCGGAACTTGCCCATCCAGATACGCGAGTCGACAGAAGATCTCGCCGATGAAGGGACTGTCGAGAATGGGGTACTTGGCGCAGAGGTCGGGGGCTATCCACTGCTTGTCGCGCCAAAGGTCTCCGCGAAGATCGTCGGCAAAGGGGAGATCGCCTCGCCCACCGGCACCCATCGTGGGACCGCACACAAAGCCGCCTTCCTTACACAGCACCGCCCCCAGCACCTTGGTCAGTGCCGTCTGCTCGACGTTGACGACCAGGTCGAAGGTTGCCGCGCCTTCTGCCATCGACTTGGCTTGTAGGGCGGGCGACATGCCGAGAAACAAGTGGGTTTGATCTGCAAGATCGCTCGCTTCTTGAAGCTCTCGGGTTCGTTCTCCGCCGAAGTAGTGCAGTTCCGCCTCGGGATAGCGGCTCCTCAGCATCTGCATAAGTGGGGTCGTCGCGACGAAATTGCCGATGGCATCGTTCGCCAAGACGGCGATTCGCGAACCCGCGGAGAGTTCCTGTCCGACGAACCGAATCACAGCGGCAGAGTTTATCTCCTTCCGGTATAACGGCTCCAGCATGGGCGTGTTTCTCGGCATCGACGGCGGCGGATCTTCATGCCGAGCGCTGGCCGTCGATCAGTGGGGACTCCCGGTGTTCCACGGCGCCGGAGGCGCCGCAAACGTCGCCACGGTACCCGTGGCTCGCCTCCGAGCCAACCTGCAAAAGGCGACGGGCGGCTGTCCAAGTCCCGATGTCGTTTGCGGTTGCTTTGCCGGCATCCTGACCGCCGACGACAAAGCCCGCACCGAAGACCTATTGAGTTCCATGTTCCCCGGCGCCCAGGTGGTCGCTCTGCCCGACTATGCTGCCGCGCTCCGCGCCAGCAATGCGGATGTGTGCATTATCGCGGGAACCGGTTCTTTGATCTGCTCGCAATCCGGCGACGATCTGGTTAGGTCCGGCGGGCGCGGGTATCTCTTTGGCGACTTCGCCTCCAGCTATCGCCTTGGGCATGCGGTCGCCATGCGCCTGCTCGATCACCTCTCGGATTGCACCGAATCGACGCTCCAAGCGGCGCAGAAACAGTTTGGGAGCCTGGACGCCTCGGAAATTCTGTCGCATATCTACGGCTCTGGAACGCCCGCGGGGACCATCGGGAAGCTATTGCCGGCGTTCGTCGCGGATTACCGTTCTGGTCAGGCGTATGCCCTGGAAACGCTGGAACTCCAGCTAAGGCTCTTGGCCAACCAAACCGCGCGCCATCTTGCCGAGAATTTTTCGGAATCTGAAGTGGTGCGGATTGGGCTGGCAGGGGGCGTTTGGAAGGCGGCAACGGAGTTCGTCGACCGCTTCCGGGAAATCCTGGATGAGGTATCACTCACCCCCGGAGCAACGCTGGAAGTCTCCCGAATCACCGAGCCCCCGGTGCGTGGCGCAGCGCAGCTTGCTCTCGAACATCAACCATGAGTACCGAATCTCGAAATCCGCGTTCGATTGGGCTAGACCGAATGAGCGCACGCGAAATCGTGCGTCTGATGAACGAGGAAGAGATGGCGGTGATACGAGCCCTCCAGCACGCGGAAGAACCGCTTGCCGAAGCGGCGCTTCGGGTTGCGGAAGCGTTTCAAGCGGGTGGCAAGATCATCTACGTAGGATCTGGTACCAGTGGCCGGGTGGCGGCGATGGACGCCGCCGAAATGCCGCCTACGTTCGGATTGGACCCGGATCGGTTTGTCGCCATCGTCTCGGGAGGGACGGAAGCCCACTCAAAGGCTAGAGAAAACGCCGAAGACGACGAGCACGAGGCGATCAGCATCATCAACGACCTCGGTTTGGAGCGGCGCGACGTGCTGATCGGCATCGCCGCCAGTGGAAACACTCCGTTCGTGGTGGCCGCCGTGGCGCATGCGAAGCAGAAAGGCGTATGGACGTGCGGCATCGCCAACAACAAAGGCACCCGGCTTCTTCGCGAAGCCGACCTCGGCATCCTTTTGGACACCGGCCCAGAGGTGCTCACCGGCTCGACTCGGCTCAAAGCGGGAACCGCACAAAAGCTCGCGCTGAACCGGATCAGCACGGCATCCATGGTGTTGAGCGGCAAGACGATCAGCAACCTCATGGTGGACGTCAAGGCCAACAACCGCAAGCTCAGGGAGCGGTGCTGCCGAATCGTCCAAGACCTTACGCAGGCAACCTTCGACGAAGCCTGGGAAGCGCTGGAGAAGCACAACTGGAGCGTTCGCCAGGCGGTGGCGATCCTCTCCGTCGCCCCCGCAAAAGCCTGAGGTTTCGGTAAGAAGCGCCGATGATTCCGATGTGGGCTTAATGCGCCCACACGGTTATGAAAGCGCTCACGGCAATCCTGAAGCACACCGACCTCGTGCTCGGCCTTGGCCTCCTTGTGGTCGTCGGCATGTTGATCTTGCCGCTGCCGCACTGGATGCTCGACTCGTGCCTGGTGGTCGCCATCGCCAGCAGCGTGATCATTCTCCTTACGAGCGTGAACATCAAGGACCCCCTTGAGTTCAGCGTGTTCCCAAGCCTTCTGCTGGTCACGACGCTCTTCCGCCTTGCCCTGAGCATCGCCGCAACCAAGCTGATTCTCGGCTCTGGGCAAGCCGGCCACGTCATCGAGACGTTCGGTAAGTTCGTTATGGGCGGCGACCCGGTGGTGGGCTTCGTCGCGTTCTTGATCTTGGTAATCGTCCAGTTCGTCGTCATCACAAACGGCGCGGGTCGCGTGTCCGAAGTCGTGGCGCGATTCACCTTGGACGCCATGCCCGGTAAGCAGATGGCGATTGACGCCGACCTCGCTGCCGGCCTCATCGACGAAGCGGAGGCCCGAGACCGGCGAAAAAAGATCAAACAGGAAGCCGATTTCTACGGTGCGATGGACGGCGCCTCGAAGTTCGTGAAGGGCGACGCCGTTGCCGCGATCCTCATCATCGCGATCAACATCATCGGCGGGTTTGCCGTCGGTTTCATGCGCGAAGGCGGCGACGCGATCCAGATTCTGAACACCTATTCGCTCCTTTCTGTGGGCGAAGGCTTGGTGTCCCAGTTGCCCGCACTGCTCATCTCAACCGCGAGCGGTTTGATGGTGACCCGGGCGGGCCAAGACCAGTCGATGGGCGGCGAGGTCGCGGCTCAGCTATTGGGCCAACCGAAGGCCCTCGGTTTTGCCGGCGGCGCCTTGGCGGCGCTCGCGCTCGTGCCGGGCTTTCCGGCAACGATCTTCCTCGGGGCGGCAGGCATCTGTTTCGCGCTGTACCGGCAGATGTCCGCCAATCCCAATCTCGTGAAGAACCTCGGCAAGAAACCCGAGCCGGAGACGAAGAAGCCCGCCCCCGTACCCGCGGGACCTGAAGCCGTCTTGCCCCTCTTGTCCGTCGATCCCATCGAAATCGAGATCGGTTACGGCCTTACCCGGCTCGCCGATCCGAAGGTGGGCGGAGACCTTTCCGAACGCGTCACCGCCACCCGGCGCCAAATCGCGCTCGACCTGGGCTTTGTAATGCCCACGGTGCGCATTCGAGATTCGATCCATCTCACGTCCAACGAGTACGTCCTCAAAATCCGAGGCGAGGAAGTCGCCCGCGCCGAACTCCATCCGGGAATGGTGCTTGCCGTCAACAGCGGCAACATCATCCAAGCGGTGGGCGGCATCGCGGTCAAGGACCCTGTTTTCGGCTTGGAAGCGCTCTGGGTGGACTCGGCAAACCGCGAAATGGCGGAGCGCTCGGGCTACACCGTGATCGAGCCGGCGGCGGTCATCTCGACGCATCTCAGCGAAGTCGTGAAGGCGCACGCGGCCGAGCTGCTCTCGCGGCAAGACGTCCAGCAGCTTTTGGACAACGCCAAGCAGGTCAACGAAGCGGTTGTCGCGGAACTCGTGCCCAACATCCTTCAGGTCGGAGACATCCAGAAGGTGCTTCAGCACTTGCTGCGAGAGCGCGTGCCGATTCGCGACATGGTCACGATTTTGGAAACCATGGCCGACTTTGGCACCCGGGTCAAGGACCCCGATCAGCTCGGCGAACTTGTCCGCGCCGCCGTTGCCCGTACGATCACTCGGCACTTCGTGGATGCGGACAACCGGATGCACTGCATCACGCTCGATCCCCTCCTGGAGCGCAAGCTGGTCGACGGAATCTCCATGACCAGTTTTGGGGCGGTGCTTCTGCCCGACGCCGACACGCAACGGACGCTCCTAGAACAGCTTCAGAGAGCCGTGGATTCGGCGATGGGGCACGGAAATCAGCCCGTGCTGCTCTGCGGAAACCAGTTACGCCTCCCCATTCGGCGATGGTTGGAGAAGTACCTCCCCAACCTTTACGTGATCGCGTTTAACGAGGTCTCCGCCAAGGCGGACGTCGAATTCGTTGCTCAGATCAGCATGCCGTTGGCGGCTTAGTGGTCGCCGCCGCCAAACGTCCAGAAGGCGCGATCAATCCGACCTCGGTCGAACTGAACGGCATCGCCGAACCAGGTAATGCGGCTACGCACTCTGCCCGTGAGCGGGTGGATGTATCCAGCGGACCGAACCACGGCTTCGTTGGCATCATCCCAGCCGACGGCGGTGCAGAGGTCTAGGTAGACCAAATCCCAGTGGCGCGTTGCGAAGTTGTACAACTCCACTTGCGTCCAGATCGCCGGATCGCTGGCGATGTTGTCCACTTCAACGCCGGACTCCCATTGGAAGGAGATGGTCTCGAAGTCGTTTCCAGGCGCGCTGGCTTCGAGGACGACCGAGATCGTTGGCACGGCGACCTCTTCGTTCTGGCTCAGGTTGAACTTCAGATATCGATTGTCGCTGGACACCAGTTGGGTGAAAACTCCAACCGTCGTGGTTCCGTTGTATTCGACTTGGCTTGGAAACACCTGGCTCCATCCCCAACCTGCCAAACCAAGCAAGCCAGCCGCTGTGCCAAGAAATCTACTAGTCATTTCCGTCCTCCTATTAGGTTATAGACCAGATTTCCCCGCAAAGGTTCGGAGTTCGGCGAAAGTCCTGGGATAATATCGAACTCTCCCCTTGGACAGAACCATGAGCAGCAAACTTCGAATCGGCATCATCGGCTCAGGCGGCATCGCGCAGGGATGCCATATGCCGGGCTACGCGGCGCTTCCCGATCTGTGCGAGATGGTCGCCGTCTGCGACGCCAACCCCGACGTGGCGAAGACCGCCGCCGAGAAGTTTGGAATCGAAAAGACCTACTCGAGCTACTCCGACATGTTGGCCAACGAGAGGCTGGACGCGGTTTCCGTGGCGACCCCGAACGCCTTTCACCTGCAGCCGACCGTGGATGCCCTAAAGGCGGGCGTCCACGTGCTTTGCGAGAAGCCGCTGGCGATGAACGCCGAAGAAGCACGCCAGATGTGTCGCGCGGCCCGGGATGCGGACAAGATTCTCATGGTGGGCTTGCAGAATCGGTTCGGCGGTCCCATGCGCTTCATGCGCGACTTCATCGATCACGGGCACATGGGCGACATCTACTACGCCCGCGCCCAGGCGCTACGCCGTCGCGGCGTGCCCGGCTGGGGCGTGTTCATCGACAAGGAGAAGCAGGGGGGCGGCCCGCTTATCGATATTGGCGTCCACATCCTCGACATGACTTTGTTCTTGATGGGCTATCCGAACCCGGTCAGCGCCAGCGCCCAGACTTGGAACAAGCTCGGCACCAATCCGGCGCTTCACAACAACTGGGGGGACTACGACCGCTCCAAGTTCACGGTCGAGGATTTCGCCGTGGGCTTGATCCGATTCGATAACGGCGCCGTGGTCGTCCTCGAGTCGTCGTTTATGGCGAACCTAGAGAACGATCCGTTCCAAACCCAGCTGTTTGGCACGAAGGCGGGTGCGGTGGTGCGCGGTTGGGGCGAGGACGCGGTTCGCATCTTCACCGAGCAGGATCGCCAGGTTTTCACCATGGTCCCCGCGAACATTCCGAGCGTGGAGTCTTCGCATCGCGACGAGGTCAAGGCGTTCGTTAACGCGATCGTGGAAGGGAAGCCCTCACCCGTTCCCGGCGAACAAGGACTGATTCTCAACGCGATTTTCGACGCCATGTACCGGAGCGCGGAGACAGGCCGTGAGGAACCGGTCAACGCCCTGGTGTAGTTGAGTTGGTTAGGATGGATGCCGACGGCGCCTACGCGCTTCTAGGGGTTGCGCCGGGGGCGAGCGACGAAGAACTGCGCGATGCCTATCGGCACCGCGTCCGCGAAGTCCATCCGGACCTTGCCCAGCCCGCAAATCGCCTCGAAGCGGAGGGGAATCTGCGCGACGTGATCGACGCCTACCAGTACCTCTCCAATCCCCCTGCCCCGGTTCCGGCAGCCGTCGTGGCAAGCCTGATTGAAGAACCCCTTGAGCAAGAGTCAGAGCCAGAGATCGACGAAGACGACTGCGAGATTCGTGCCGCGATTTATGGTCTTCTCTTGGCGGCGGCGCTCTACGGGTCGGCGCTGTGGCTATTCACCACCCATGTCATGCCTCGCGGAATCAGCGCGCAAACGACGGCGTACAGCTTCATAGGGCTGTTCGTGCTTTGGGGTGTTCTTTACGGCGTGTTGGCGCCCACGCTCAAAGACGCCGCCCGACGCAAAGCCACCCGGAAACCATGATGGACCCCATCCAAGAAGAACTCGCCGAACTGTTCCGCATTCAACTCGAGGCGGACGGCCCCGATCTTGACGCCGTCGCCGAAACGAGTGCGCCCAAGGTCGGAGCCACCGCGGAGGAGAGTGTGGAACTGGGCAGGTTGCGTCTGACCGCGAACGACGTGGACGGCGCCTTGGCGCATTTCCGCCGCGCCCAAGAACAGGCGAACGACCCCAACTTCGCCCGAGAAGACATTGCCGGCGCCTTGGAATACGGCGACCGCGAAGCGGCCGCCTTTAGGGAGTACGAGCGCGTACGAAGTCGAGGAGGCTCGACGGAAGCGACCGTCGGGTCCGCCGAACTGTATCGGCGGTTTGGGCGGTTCAAGGATTCGGTCGCCCGTCTCGAAGAGGGAGCCAAGGATGCTCCGGAAGACGCCTTCGTCCAGTTCAAGCTCGCCCAGACCTTACGCGATTCCGGTGAGCGGACACGCGCTTTGGAGGCCGGGCTCAAGGCATTAGCGATCGATCCTGAACCGGCTTACTTCCACTTTTGGGTTGCCGACCTGCTCGTGGAAATGCGCCGCTACGAGGAGTCGATCGAGCACTTTCGGGCGGCTCTGGAGCGATCGCCCGGCGACGACTACTTTTGCCTGCGCAGCGCGATCGCGTTCTGGGGTGCGGGAAGGCCGCACGACGCCATTCGCGCCATCGGCATCGCTTCGGAACTCGACCCGGACAAGACGCTCTACTTCGGCGTCAGGGAGATGTTCCTAAGGCTGAACGGCGACTCTGAAGAAGCCAACCGCGAAGCGGAGCGCGCTTCGCGGATGGACGCCTACGATCGAGACATGCTCGATCGCATTCGGCGGGAACTCTTGCTCGCTTAGACGGTTCCCGTACCGGGCTCAAGCCTCTGAATCGGCTTGGTCGGCTTCTCGTCTTCCCGGGCGGGCTCGGCGGCTGCCTCGGCAATCACGGGAGGCCGGTCCGGAATCGGTTCGCCGGCAAGCACTTTGAGAAACTCGTCGCGGTTGAGTGTTTCGCGCTCGAGTAAGTTCGCCACCAGGCTTTCGAGCTTGTCGCGGTTCGTCGTAAGAATCGTCTTGGCGCGCTCGTGGGCTCGGTCCACGATTTCGCGGACCTCTTCGTCGATCATGCGGGCAATCTCTTCCGAGTAGTTGCGGTCTTCGTAGACGTCGCGGCCCAAGAACGGATTGTGGCTGCGGCGTCCCAAGGTCAGCGCGCCCAGTTTGTCGCTCATACCGTACTCGCAAACCATTGCTCGCGCGATCCGGGTCACCTTGTCTAGGTCGCTGCCGGATCCCGTCCACACCGTGCCGTAGATCACTTCTTCGGCGACTCGCCCACCGAGCGCCATCGCGATCAGGTCCTCAAGTTCCTGCTTGTTCTTGAGCATCTTGTCGTCCTCAGGGACGGACCATGTGATGCCCAACGCCATGCCGCGCGGCAAAATCGTGACCTTGTGGATGGGGTCGCAACCCGCCAGCATCTCGCCCACAATGGCGTGGCCGGACTCGTGGTAAGCGGTGACGACCCGCTCGTCCTTGTCCATCTTGAAGCTCTTGCGCTGGGGACCGACGTTGACGCGATCAATGGCTTCATCGATGTCGTGCTGCTCGATCTTCGTCCGGTTGTTTCGCGCAGCGAGGAGGGCGGCTTCATTCAAGGCGTTTGCCAAGTCGGCGCCCGTGAGACCAGGCGTGCGGCGGGCGATGACCTCCAGATCAACATCGTGGGCAAGCGGCTTGCCTTTGGCGTGAATGCGCAGGATAGCCTCTCGGCCGCGGGCGTCGGGAGCGTCGACCACCACTTGGCGGTCGAACCGGCCCGGTCGAAGCAGCGCAGGGTCGAGAACGTCCGGCCGGTTGGTGGCGGCGATCATGATGACGCCTGAGTTGGGGTCGAAACCGTCCATCTCCACCAAGAGCTGGTTGAGGGTCTGCTCGCGCTCGTCGTGGCCGCCGCCGAGGCCGGCGCCGCGCTGGCGGCCAACGGCGTCGATCTCGTCGATGAAGATCAAGCTCGGGCGGTGCGCCTTGGCGGTCTCAAAAAGGTCGCGGACGCGAGCCGCGCCGACGCCGACGAACATCTCGACGAAGTCGGAACCGGAAATGTGGAAGAACGGAACCCCCGCCTCGCCGGCGATGGCGCGGGCTAGGTAAGTCTTGCCGACGCCCGGAGGGCCGACCAGCAGGATGCCGCGAGGAATCTTCGCCCCAAGGGCGGTGTACTTCTTCGTGTTCTTGAGGAAGTCGACGATCTCAAACAGCTCTTCCTTGGCTTCTTCGATGCCCGCCACGTCCTCAAACGTGACCTTGGTGCCACTCTCGCCCACGCGCCGGGCGCGGCTCCTGCCGAAGTTCATCGCCTGGTTGCCGCCCATTTGCGCGGGGCGGAGAACCAAGAAGTAGAGCATCGCCAGGATCATCAACGGGAAGGCGATCATGGAGATGATGCTGAGGAACGAGGAGGAGATGGGCGGATCCAGGAATCTGAGCTGGGCTCCGTTGTCCACGAACTCCCTCGAAATCTGCTCTTTCCCTTCCGAGTTGACGTTGGTGTAGTACTTCGTCCCGTCTTTGAGGGTGCCGGAAATCCGGCTCAGTTGCCACTCGCCCTTCTCGACGTTGCCCGCCTTGAGCTCCTTCACCAAGGACGTGTAGTCCAGTTCCTTGGGCGAGGAGCCCATCAGCCCGTTGTTGGGGCCGAACAGGTTCAACAAGGAAATCGCCACGATCACCAAGATCAGCGAAAGGAAGAGTGTGCGTGCAGCTCTGTTCAAATCTTCTCCAATTCTACGTGCGGAATGCTTCTGGTTCTTACGTCTTTTGCTCGCGGCGTGTTGCCATCTTAACTCCGAGCGAGCGGACCGAAGCGCACGATCAACACTCTTTCAGACGCGGGGCCGGCGGCGACGCGTTGCGAAAGACACACGCCCGGCGCCCAAATCGGACCAATCATATCACAGATGATCGGTAGACGACGCCTTGCTGCTCGGGTCAACTTAGCCTCGGACAGCAGATCCGCAAGCTTCCGGTGCCCTTCGAAGCCCAACGGTTGCATCTTGTCTCCCGGCTCCGCGCTCCGGAAATACAAGGGGGCCTTCACAAGGCTGAGGTCGATCGCCGCCTGCGTCGAAGCTCGCACCGGGGTCGTGCCTTCCGAGGGCGTCGCGGAAAGGGACCAGCCGAACACGTCGCTGTCCGTATCCCCGGGCCAGGTGAGCGGAAATCGGAACGGCTCGCCCACGTCGCGCCGGGCGCCGTGGAGGACCCCTCCGTCCACGACCAAATCCATCGTCTCCTCGGGCAGGGTGAACGACGCTTTGGGTTCCGCCAGCGCTTGCACGACCGCGTCCGTCAGCGTGAAATCCAGTTCGCCGCCGAAGTGGGCGGCAAGCAAGCGCACTGCGCGTCTCGCGATCGCGTTGCCCCAGCGGGCTAGCGCTGCCGCGTCGAACGCCGCCTCGCAGTCCCTCGTCAGGAACGCAAGTTCGCCGTTCAGCGGCATCTCCGCGCCTTCAAGAGCCCGCGCGGCGAGTCCGTTCAGGTAGTCGTCCTCTTCGCGGACGACCTGGCTGAACCGCAGGAGTGACGCTTCCACGTTGGGGTTGATCGCCCGCAGTTCGGGCATTGCACGCAACCGGATGCGGGACCGGGCGAACTGCTCGTCTTGGTTGGCGGGGTCGTCGTGGAACCAGAATCCGCGTTCCTGGCAGTACGTCCTCGTTTCCTCCCGAGAGAAGGGAAGGAGAGGCCGAACGATGCCGTCCCGAACCTCGGGAATGCCGCCCAATCAAGCCGGTTCCGCGAACCAAATGGAGCAGAATCGTTTCCGTGTGATCGTCCCTCGTGTGCGCGGTGGCGATCCAATCGGCTTGCACTTGTAGTGCGGCTTGCCGGAAGAACCGGTACCTCGCTTCGCGTCCGGCTTCTTCCAGCCCGATCTTCAGATCTCGGCTCAGGGTAGGCACATCCGCCTTACCGGTCACAAGCGGAATGCCTAGCGAGTCGCAGAACTCGGCGCATTTCGCGGCTTCGTCGTCGGCTTCGGCGCGCTGCCCGTGGTGCAGGTGCGCCGCCACCACGTTGGCGCCGACCGAGTGGAGGAGATGCAGGAGGCAAGTGCTGTCGGCGCCGCCGCTATAGCCGACGAGAATAAGGGGCGACGTGGACACGTCGCCCCCGATCAAACCGAGCGAGAGAAGATGCGCGCGAAAGCGCTCCTGCATTCGCTCAGGATACCGTCAGCCCTTTCGGAGCAGTTCCAGCGCTTTCTCTACAGCGGGGTCCTTGCCATCCACCGGCCTGCCCGTTTCCTCGGCGTCCACCGCCAAGGGATTCGCCTCGAGCCGCACGCCGTTTGCCGTCACGAAGTCGCTCACCGGGTACTGGAGCTCGAAGCCCTGGGGAGCTTGGCGTACACGCTCGCCAGAACCGCGCCCGCCGAACGGGCTCCGACCAGCGGCGCCTTGGCGTTCTCTTTCAGAGCGGCGGCGCAGATCTCGCTTGCCGAAGCCGACGCGCGATTGATGAGCACGGCGATTTTGCCCTTGAACGGCTCGACGTCGCGCTTGGTGGTCTTGTACTTGCGGTCGCTCCACTTGGCGATCGCCACGACGTCCGCAGGGTCGCCTTTGGTTTCGTCGGCGTAGCGCTTGGCAAGCGACTTGCCGATGAACGACCCGATGACCGTATCGGGCGGCAACAGCAGGCTCAAGAGATGTTGCAGGTTGTTCACCGCTCCGCCGCCGTTGCTACGCAGGTCGAGCACCAGGTACTTGCCCTTCTCGTTCGCCTGCTTGATCAGGTCCTCCACGTTCTTCCGGTTGTAGCCGGCGGAGAAGGTGTAGATCCTCAGGACCGCGGCGTCGTCGCCTCCCAGGTCAGGGTTTCGGGGCGAACCGTGGAGATGCGGGCGCGGGTGATCTTGACTTCCTTGGGCTCGCCTGCCTCCTGCTTCACCTTCAGCGAGATTTCCTTGCCCTCTTCGCCGTCGATGACGTTGGCGTTCTCGGGCGTCTTGCCGTCGACTTCCCCACGATCACGTCGCCCGGTTTGATGCCTGCCGTCTCGGCGGGGCTCTTCGGGGTCACCGCCGTTACCACCAGCGTGCTGTTCTCGAACTTCGCGTTGAAGCCCGGTCCTACGACAAAGGTGCGCCCTCTCGCCTCCGCCGCACGAGGAGAGCGAAGACGGATGTGGCTGAAGCCGAACTCCCTCAGCGCCCGGTTGGTCTCACGGCCAAACTCGTCGATGGTGGTCGTCTTGTCCAGGGCCTCCTTATGCTTGGCGATGAACTCCTCCCATTTGGAGAGGTCCTTGCCCGGAACAAAGGCGCGTTCGTCCAGCACCTTCTTGATGCCGTCCAGAACTTCCTTCTTGGCGTCGGCGGCGATATCTTGGGCGAGCACCGAGGGCGCCAGCAACCCAAACAACAGGAAAGGAGCACGCGACGAAAAGCCATGGGCTTCATGATAAAGCCATTACGATGGAATGGGGGCGATGTTCTCCCGATTTGTCAGAGCGGATACTTGCCGCCCGCATACCATCGCTTGAGCAACTCGGCGGTGCCCACGTAGAGAACGAGGATCGCGGCGATCACCAAGGCGTACATCGGGGGCAAAGGAACAAGCCCAAAGCTGCGGGTGACGGGGAGGAAGCAGACCGCCAAGGTTGCGCCTGCCGAAGCGATGAGCAAAGCCTTGCCCGGCAGGTTGCGGAAGAACGTCTTCCGCGTGCGGATGACCAGCAGAATCGCAAGCTCCGACACCGCCGACTCGATGAACCAACTCGTGTGGAACTGGGTCTCGTTCGCCCGGAGCAAGAAGATCAGCGCCCCGAACGAGAGGAGATCGAAGACCGAACTATGGATGCCGAAGATGAACATAAACGTCCGCACGGACTTCACGTTCCAAACCCGAGGCTTCGCCAGAATCTCCGCGTCCACCTCGTCGTTGGCGATGGTAAGCACCGGGAAGTCGGTGAGGAAGTTGTTCAGCAGGATCTGCTTGGGCAAGAGGGGCAGGAAGGGTAGGAACACCGATGCCGCCGCCATGCTCAGCACGTTTCCGAAGCTGGCGCTGGTGTTGATGAAGATGTACTTGAGGGTGTTCTGCGAAAATGCGCCGCCCTTCTTCCACACCCGCGACGATTACCGCCAAGCCCCGCTCGAGCATCACGAAGTCGGCGGCTTCCTTCGCCACGTCCACCGCGCTCGAAACGGAGAGCCCCACGTCGGCGGCGTGGAGCGCGGGCCCGTCGTTGATGCCGTCGCCGATGTAGCCCACCGCGTAGCCCGCCTTCTTGAGCGCCAAGATCAAGCGCTCCTTCTGCACCGGGTCAACTTCTGCGAAGACGTCGGTCTTCTGGACTTGCTTGGTCAGCGCCGCCGAGGTGAGGGAGCCCATGGCGTCGCCGGTCACCACGTTGTCGGCGTTCAGCCCCACCTGCCGCGCCACGTGGCACGCCACGTGGCGGTTGTCGCCCGTGATGAGCTTCAGCCGGACTCCCTTGCGCCGCAGTTCCTCGACCGTCGCAGCTGAATCTTCGCGTAGAGGGTCCTCGAAAGCCACCAGCCCGGCAAGCTCCATGCCTTGTTCAAGATCAGGCGTGAGGGTCGGAACCTCGGTGAACTGCCGCACCGAGACGGCGAGTACGCGCAACCCCTCGTTGCTCAAGCGTTCGAAGTGTTCGCGGATGCCGTCGCCGTCTTGGCAGGCGCCTAGCACCGCTTCCACCGCGCCTTTGCAGATGAGCTTGGCGCCCGCCCCGTCCTTCACCAGCACGCTTTGGCGGCGGCGGAAGAAGTCGTAGGGAAGCGAGCCGAGCACGTCGCCCGGGTCCACGATGCCCGAAGGCGCGGCGGCGGCAAGCGCCTCGTCGATCGGGTTCTCGAAGCCCTTTACGCCGATCGCGTTGATCTGCGCCAGGCGAACGACCTCGTCGCTGGGCTTGCCCTGCCGATCGACCGCGCCGCTCACCTTCATGGTGCCTTGCGTCAGCGTCCCCGTCTTGTCGGAGCACAGCACGTTCATGCTGCCGAAGTCTTCGATCGCCTCCAAGCGCTTGACGATCACCTTCGCCTCCGCCATCTTGCGCGCGCCTTTGGCAAGCGTAACCGAGATGATTGCGGGAAGCATCTGCGGGGTCAAACCCACCGCCAACGCCACCGAGAACAGGAACGACTCGACGATGGGCTTGTGCAGGTAGATGTTCACGCCGAACACGAGTAGCGTGAGCACCACCGTGAACTCCATGAGCATGTAGCCGTAGCGCCGAATGCCCGTGTGGAACGCGGATTCGGGCCGAACTTGGCGCAGGTGCTCGGCGACCGAGCCGAACTTGGTGCCCTCGCCGACCTGCACCACCAGCATCGCGCCGGAGCCGCTTTGGGCATGGGTGCCGGCGAACACGCTGTCGCCGGCCTGCTTCTCGACCGGGGCGCTCTCGCCGGTGAGGGCGGCTTCGTCCACCAGCAAGCCGTCCGATTCCAAGACCTTGCCGTCTCCGGGAAAGAAGCTGCCCGCCTTCACTTCCACCACGTCGCCCGGCACGACCTCGTTGACGGGGATCTCGACCGTCGTCCCGCCCCGGCGCACCGCGAACTTCGACTCGATGAGCCGCAGAAGCTGCTTGACGGCGTGGCCGGCTTGCCGCTCCTGGGTGAACGAGAGGGCGCTGCTAGCGAGGATGATGCCGAGGATGGTGACGGCATCGGCGGCGTCGCCCAAGAACCCGGAAAGCACCGCCGCAAAGACCAGCAAAAGCTGGATGGGGCTTCGGAATTGGCTGAGGTAAGCGATCCACGCCGGCGCCTCCGGGCGGGCTTTGGGCAAGGCAAGCTGCCGCCGCTTGGCTTCTTCAGGGCTCAGCCCTGCCGTCGCCGAACCCGTCTGCTTCAGGGCTTCGGCGACGGACAGCGCTTCGACCCCGCTCGTTGCGTGGGCGTCTACCACGTCTGCATTTTGCACACAAATGGCGATGGGCGCACCGGGTTCCTTGTTAATGGGGCCGTCCGAGAACCAGCCAAGCCACGCCTGCCACCAGAGGAAGGATGAAGGCAATGCCCTCCGGAATCAGGTAGATGGCACGACCCAGTGCGACGATGGATGGGCTGCTAGTCAAGTAACCCTGGGCCATCACGTGCCGTCCGATGGCGATCGGAACAATCGAGGCCAACCACCAGCGGGGGATGTTTGGCGCCAGCATTGACATTGCCCCCAGAGGCAAGTCGACCACCATGATCCTCACCAATACAAAGCTCAAGGCGGAGTTCGGCTTTGGTTTGGGAGCGTACACGTCAAGTCCTATGCGAGTGTCAACGTGCTCAGCGATCAACTCCAGGGCAGTAACAAAGACTGACATTACGAAAATGCCAAGGAATAGGGCGAGGGCTTTAACGATCATTCAGTCCACGTTTTGGCTGGCGAGGCTCACCACTCCTCGTCGCCATTTCTCCCGAATATTCGCATTCTAACCGGAAAGGCACGGAGCATCGCTTTGAAGGCGGCTGACGCCTTCGCGTCCTTCCGCGAAACCTTCGCGAATGGGCTGCACACCTTTTCGACGGAACGCCGCGCAATCGCGCAGCGCTCGGGCGACTTCACGGTTGAACCTGAGGAAATCCGGGCAAAGCGCCGATCATTCGCCTAGGATGACGGTTCGAGACCTTTACAACCTGGGCGATTCGGCGCTGAATCAGAAGGCGGCGTATATTGCGGCGACCGTGGCGGCTTCGCCCGCCGACTTCGGCCTATCGCCGGCGCAAGCCGCGTCGATGTCGGTTGCGGCAAGCGAGTTCGCGGTTGCGATCGCCGAGTTGGAAGCTGCTCGCGCCCAGCTAGAAGTGGCGCTGGCGCAGAAGCGGGAAGCCCGCGAGGCAACCCTTTCGGCTTTGTCTTCCGGCTTGAACCTGATGTACGCCACGCCGGGCGTGCAGACGGAAGCGATCGTCAGCCTCTCGCTATCGCCCCGTCCGTCTCGGCACCGCCGCGTGACCCCGCAGACTCCGAAGGACGTGGTGGTGAAACCCTTTGCCAACGGAACGGCAACCCTCGCGTGGGAAAGGAACGGAAACCCGCAAGGGGTCGTGTTCCTCATCGAATCGGCATCCGACGATGCCCCCAACTGGACGCAGATCGCCGTCACCACCAAGACGCGCATCACGCTGGAAGGCGTGACGCCGGGCGTGCCGCGGGCCTTTCGAATCCGCGCGACCAAGAACGGCGACACCAGCCTGCCGACCTTCGCGTCTTGGGTGTATCCACCATCCTCTAGTGCGCTGAGTTGTGCTAATGCTGCCTAAACGGACCCTCGTTACGGAACATTCCCTTGACGTCTGTCCAAAGCCAGGGTGAAGAGGTTGTGTGAATATGGCAAAATGGAGATCGGATGGACAGTCCCAGAGTCTTCATAAGCTATGCCAATCACAAGTCTGGCAACCATTGCTATCGTGTTCTAGCGCTAGCCGAGGCTCTTGAACGTTATGGCATAGAAGTGATTTTCGACCAATACGAGCCTAATCAGCCGCTGCCTTGGGCGAAATGGATGGAGTCTGCGGTAAAAAATGCTGACTTCGTACTGTGCGTGTGCGACGAGCGCTATTGTGAGCGGTTTCTAGAGGAGCAAAATGAGAGCGAAGGGCTCGGAGTACAGTACGAAGGAACACTCATTTCAAACACTCTGTCTGGAAAGCGAGCTGACCGAATGCGGTTCTTGGTTCTGCAGTTCGACCAAATTGAGATAACGCAAATCCCACTATGCTTGCGGGGAAACAATCGATATGCGGTCAAAACATTTACATTTGACGACGGCGAGTTCGAGAGGCTTTATCGGGTCATCACAAACCAGCCGGAATCGGAGAGACCCACACGTGGCGATATCGTCAGGCTTCCCCTGAAGGAGCCAAGAGCTCCGAGGCTACACGCGCCCGTTGAGGCAATGCGAATAGAATACGGTTCCGTCAGTGGGGAAGAGATAAGCCCGGCCCGTGTTCGATTCGAGGGGAGGACCATTCCTGGGAAGGGCGATTTCCTTCGAAGGAAGGCCCTGCAGTCGCTTCAAGGCTCAATGGCCGCATTCAATAACCTTGACTACCCGAGAGCATTGCAGTTGGCGACAAATGCGCTTAGTGCTGACGGTAGTCTGTCATACGCACTTTACGTTGCTGGGCGCGCAAGCTTTCATGTGGGCGAATACGATAACGCTGTCACGCTGCTGAAGGGCTACACGGTGGAGCACGCCGAAGACCTGAGTGCACGAATGTGGCTTCAGCGCGCGAGGAGCGCTAACGGCGAATCTGATGCACTTTTGCTCGCCTCTGAGTGCTATGCGGAGAATAGCGAGAATCCCTCTGTGGTCATCGGATTCTGCAATTTGCTTATGGACATGGGGAAGGTTGCTCAAGCAGAACAAGAATTTCTGAAGTTCTTTGGAAGAACCCATGATTCTTGCCTTGAATCACAAAGGGCAGTGTGCCTTTGGCGTTTAGGTAAGGTTGAAGACTCTATACTGTTGCTTGAAGCTGTTAAGCCAAAGACGGCAGTCGACTGGCTGAATCTTGGAGTTGGGCATGCGGAAGCTGGTAGATTTGGCATGGCAATCGAATGCTTGACGCAGGGTCTGGAACTACAGCCTAGTAATCAGTTCGGGAAATTCGCACTCGCCGAGATCTATTCTCTTACTGGTGATGTGGAGGCATGCCTGATGAAGTTATTAGAGTTGCATAGGGTTGGTTCTGTTTACGTCGGAAGACTGGCGGATTACAGGACTTTTGATCGGGTTCGAAGTGATCCAGGCTTTGCTGCGATGGAGAAGGCACTGAGCAAGAAACTTCGCTAACGTGATGTTGGCCTAAGCAAAGGCGAGGCCAGCAATTGTTTTGCGGCCCGGCATGCGTCAGGCGGCGAATCGTCAAGCGCTTGGGTTTGCCCGAGATCAAATTGTGGCGTTTGGCAGCCAAACGGCCGCCAAACGCCTGCTTGATTTCAAGCCGAGCGGAACTTGCGGCGCAGAAGAGCCACGACCCCAAGGCCAAGAGCGGCGAACGATGCGGGCTCGGGGACCACTTCGATGCCGTCGATGCCCATGTAGGAGCCCTGAAGCACCGGGTCGTTGGGGTTCGCCTGGGCGCGAAACTCCAGGAAGCCTGAAGAAGCCGGGGCGACGAAGGTGAAGCTGCGCGACTGCCAGGTGAGCGCCTGGCTGTTGGGCGCGAGCGTTCCCACCAGAGCGTTGTTAAAGTACACGCCCACCATGCCGAAACCGGAGTAGGGCCCGCCGTACTGGAGGATCTGGGCGTGCGTGTCGGTGATGAGAGCCGCCTGCAAGGTGTAGGTCGAGCCTTGGCTCAGCCCGGAGACGTTTTGGCCGAACGCCTCATAGAAGTTCATCGCCGTCGAGACGGCGAACCCCAAGAAGCGGTGCCCCTGGTAAGCCGCCGTGTTGGCAAACATGTTCTGGTACGCGGGGACTCCGCCAAGCCCCCAGCCGTCGGCTCCCGTGTTGTCGTACATGTCGGGCGTGTAGGAAGTCGCCACCCACGGAGTAGGCGTGCCCGCCGAGAAGATGTTGGGACCGCCGGGATAGGCGAGACCGGTCTCAAAACTGCCGTTCGCAACGATCGCCGCCGAAGAAGCGGCAGACGTGGCGGCAAGAGCGGCGATGACGTAAGTTCGTAAAGTCTTCATGGTTCTCTCTCAGGCGCCCGGCTTCTTTCGCGGGTCGCCAGCCGTATGACCGGGCGGCATTCGGAATCGGGGTGGCTCATTTGTGGGACACGAACCCCGTCTGGCTCAAAACTGGGTTACGATAGAGCGTGACCGAGGGCTTTTCGGTAACGATAAGATCGGAGCGGGCGCGCATGAAGATGTCGCTGAGGGAGTTTGCGACTCTCGTGGGCGTCTCCGTTTCGTCGGTCAAACGTTGGGAGGCGGGTACTGCGGAGCCCTCGGAAGCG
>JAXLTH010000021.1:0-59844 GCA_046330155.1 Fimbriimonadales bacterium
CGAAAGTGCCGTTTCGGGTGTTGCGCACCGCTCCGGTGCTGTTCTCGAAAGCCGACCCCAAGACGCTCTTCTTCGCCGGCAATCTTCTCTTCAAAACCCGCGACGGCGGCCAAACCTGGGAGACGATCAGTCCAGATTTAAGCCGAGAAACCTATGAGATTCCGGTGTGCGTTGGCAAATACTCAACCCCGGACATGAAGACGATGCCGCGTCGAGGCGTCATCTACACGGTTGCGCCCTCTCCCCGAGACGTGAACGTGATCTGGTGTGGAACCGACGATGGCTTGATGTGGGCAACGTTCGACGGCGGTGCGCATTGGGAGAACGTGACCCGCGGCGTCATCGACAGTTGGTCGAAAGTGTCGATGATGGACGCAAGCGCCTTCGATACCGCCACGGTTTATGCCGCGGTGAACCGCATCCGCTGCGACGACCAGCGCCCGCACATCTTCCGAACCCATGACGGCGGCAAGAGCTGGCAGGAGATCGTGACAGGCCTGCCAAACGGTCCGGTGAACGTCGTGCGGGCGGACCCCATGCGGCAAGGCCTTCTGTATTGCGGCACCGAAACCGCGGTGTACTTCTCGCTCGACGACGGCGACCACTGGCAGCCGCTTCGCCGCAACATGCCGGCAACGTCGATTCGGGACTTGGTCGTTCACGAGAACGACCTTGCCGTCGCGACCCACGGGCGTAGCTTTTGGATTCTCGACAACGTTTCGCGACTCCGCCAGTTGCCGATGGCGCAAGGGCTCTTCAAGCCCGCCTTGGCGTACCAACTGGAGCGCAACACGAACTCCGACACGCCCCTGCCCCCGGAGGAACCGGCGGGCAAGAACCCTCCCGACGGCGCGATGATCGAGTACGTCCTCGCCTCAGATGCGAAGCGCGTGACGATCGAAATCGTGGACGGCGCAGGGAAGGTCGTGCGGACTTTCGCAAGCGACGACAAGGTAACGCCCGTCGATCCCAAGTCTCTGACGGTGATGGAAGGATGGGTGCGCCCCGAGCGGATTCCGGGCGCCAAGCGCGGCGGCCACCGATTCGTATGGGACCTCCGCCAGAAGGGCGGCTCGGCGCGATTCGGCTTGCCGATCTCGGCTATCTGGGGCGACACGCCTATCTCAAGCGGACCCTGGATTCCCGTGGGGGACTACACGGTTCGGCTAACCGTGGATGGCAAGGCTTACGAGGAGCCGCTACAAGTTCGGCCCGATCCACGCCGCTAGTTGACAGGGCAGATACCCCCTGACAGTATAATGCGCGCATGGCGGTTGGGTCCCAGCTTAGAAGCTGGTTCCTGGTTCTGGCGGCGTTTCTGCTGCTTGGAGAAGCGACGAATGTCGCACCGCACGTTCATGCGTCGGGAACGACTTGCTTGGCATGCGTTCTTGGCGCGGACAACCAGAACGCAAATGTAGACCCCCTGCCGGTACGCCAAGCCGGTGCCGCAGGAGCCGCCCCAGAACCGCCGGTCGTGGCAACGGTTCGCGCCGTCGTCTTTCGGGCAAGACCGACTCCCCCCAACCGGCCTGTAATGCCCCTCCCGACGTTGGGGATACTTCCCCCGACTCCCTTCTTGAGTGAAGAGGAGCCTGGCGGCGTCGGCTCACGGGCGCCTCCCTTCTCCATCTGATCAGCGCTGGCGATTTGTCGCTCCCTCGCCGTTTGCCTTCCACAACCATGGAGGGCTAGTTCAGATTTGGAGATTACACATGACTTCGGTATTCACCCATGGCCTTGGGCTTGCCCTGATGGCCATCTCATCGTCACATGGACTCAGGCAAGAGCCCATTACTCCCCCGGGCACCGGCTCGGCCGACTCGACCGCATTGGGACGGCCGGGCGCGCAAAACGCCAACTCGTTCAATCCGCAGATCAGCCTGGTCAGCGACTTTCGGGCGCTCGTCTCATCGAACAACCCTGCCGACGACAAGAAGGCGGACTTGAAGGAATTGGAGCTAGCGTTGGCGGCTGACGTCGACCCGTTTCTTCGCGCGGAAGCCTACATCTCGTTCAGCAAGGAAGGCGACCAGTCGGTCACCGAGGTTGAAGAGGCGTTTGGAAGGTATTCAAACCTTGGCAAAGGTCTGTCCGCCAAGTTTGGCAAGATCGCCGGAGCGATCGGGCGGGTTCAACGCAACCATGTCGATCAACTCAACTTCCTCGACTATCCTCTAGCGATTCAGGACTTCCTTGGCGCAGAGGGCCTCCGAGCCGGTGGTGCTTCCCTAAGCTATCTGTTCCCGGGAGAGAAGTTCAACGAGCTAACGCTGGAGGGTATCGACGCCGCCGACGCCCCCCTCTTTGCCGGTGCCCACTCGGGTGTACCCGTTTGGATCGGCCACTACCGAACGTTCTTCGACTTCAACGAAGACAGCTCGGCCCAGCTTGGAGCAACCTACGCCAACGGACCCAGCGGCGGCGGCAAGCGATCCGATCTGGCTGGCTTGGATTTCGTGTACAAGTGGACTCCGGGCCAGAAGCACCGGTCGCTGGTCGTGGAAGCCGAAGCCCTTTGGGGCAAGAGCGGCTTGCCAGGCTCGCGGCGCGCTTTCGGTGCCTTCGCATCAGCCACCTACCAGCTTCGGCCAAATCTCTTCGGATACCTGAAGTTTGACACCAGCGAGTCGCCCAACAGCCCCGATAACCGGAACGGCTTTGCCGTCGGCGTGACGTTACGTCCGACCGAGTTCCATCACTGGCGGGTCGAGTTCCAACAGATCCGAAGCAACTTCGCCCCGACCCGGAACCTCTTGAACATCCAGTTCCAGATGGCGATCGGCGCCCACCCGGCTCATAAATACTGAAATGAAAACCCTTCGATTTGCCTCGCTGTTCGCCGCCGCCGCCTTATCTTCGGCGGCCTTTGCCAACCTCAAAGTCATTACCACGACCGCCGACCTGGCTTCCATCGCTTCCGCGGTGGGGGGCAACAAGGTGAGCGTGTCCTCTATCCTCACCGGCGCGCGAGACGCCCACCGCGTGGAAGCCAAGCCGAGTTACATGAGCAGAACTGCGACGGCCGACGTCTTCGTCGCGGTCGGTCTCGACCTCGAAGTGGGCTATGAACGCCCGATCCTCGACGGAAGCGGAAACCGCAAAGTCGCCATTGGCGCCCCCGGCCACATCTATGCCTCGGACTTCACCTATGTGTTGGAGAAGCCCACCGGAGGGGTGACCCGCGCTCAAGGCGACATCCACCCGTTCGGCAATCCGCATGTTTGGCTCGACCCCTACAACGGACGGCTTGTCGCCCTCGGCTTGGCGGACCGCTTCTCAAAGCTAGACCGAGCTAACGCTTCGGCGTACGCGGCCAACGCGGCGGCGTTCGTGAAGCGGCTCGACGTGGCGATGTTCGGCGCGGAACTGGTTGCGAAGTTCGGCGGAGAGAAGCTCTGGGAGATGCACAACTCCGGCAACTTTGTTCAGAAGCTCGGCTCGTCGGCCGGCGATTTGGGCGGATGGGCGGCGAAGATGGCGCCCTTGGCCGGTGTCCCGATCGTCACATACCACCGGTCCCTCAGCTATCTTGCCCGTCGGTTTAAGCTCAATGTAGTCGACGAGCTTGAGCCGAAACCGGGATTGGAGCCAACGCCTGGCCACTTGGCGGACGTGATCCGCGAAGCGGCAAGCGAGAAGGTCCGCGCCATAGTCCAAGAGCCGTTCTTTTCTCCCCAACATGCCAAGTTGGTGGCGGCACGAAGTGGAGCGAAGGTGATTATCATCCCGCAAAACGTGGGTCAGTCCCCTGGCGCGAACGACTACATCAGTCTGTTCGACGTCATCGTGAACTCGCTCGCAGGCGAGCTGAGGTAGCCATGAACGAGTTCTGGTCGATCATGCAGTGGCCGACGATCGCCTCGTTGGTGATGTCTCCGGTGCACTGCCTATTCGGGTTGCACATTGTGCGCCGCGGTGTGATCTTCATTGATCTTGCCGTGGCGCAAATGGCGGCGCTGGGTACCGCGATTGCCGTGGCGAACCACCACGAGATCGGTTCGCCCACCACGTACTGGCTCTCGCTTGCCTTTGCGCTGGGCACCGCCCTCGCCATTGCGCTCACCCGCTTCAAGTTAGGGCGGGTGCCGCACGAAGCCATCATCGGCATCATCTTCGTGGTGGCGTCGGCGCTCGCCATCGTCGTTTTGGAGAACACCGAACACGGGGTGGAGGAGCTTAAGGACATCCTGAGCGGCAGCATTTTGCTTGCAGACCCCGCGGACGTGAAAAAGACGGCGCTAGTCTACGGGCTGATCATGCTTACCGCTATCGCCGCTTGGAGGCCGACCGCGGCGGTTTCGCTCGGGGAGCCGAGCGCGCCCGTTGGATTGAAACGAGTACTCGTTGACGTGCTCTTCTACGGCTTGTTGGCCTTTGTCGTGGCTTCCTCGGTCAAGGTAGCTGGCGTATTGGTCGTATTCACTTGGCTCGTGATGCCACCTGTTTGCGCCTTCTTCTGGTTCGCCAAGATGAAGCACGCCATTCTCATGTCGATCCCCATCTCCTTCGCAGGGACGCTTGGCGGACTGTGGTTGTCGTTCAAGGAGGACTGGCCAACCGGGCCCGCCATCGTGGTGGTGCTGGGCGCGATTGTGGCTCTCCTCTACTTCGCGAAACTGCTGGTGCCCTCAAAGGAGGAGGTGGCTCCAGTCTGATAGACTCCAACTTATGAGCGATCGCATCTCCTCCCTCGCCCAAGCCCTGCAGTCCGCTGGTGCGGACGCTTTCTTTGCCTGGTCGCCCGTGGCGATGGGTTACCTGCATGGCTTTCACGAGGGAGGAGGCGAGCGCTTCCTTTCGCTGGCGGTCAAAGCAACGGGCGAGGTTGCCATGATCTGTCCGGCGTTATCCGCCACCCAGGCGGGGCGCACCGGAATCGCCGACGTACGGAGCTGGCGTGACGGTGAGGATCCGCTTGCCCTCTTCGGTCGCTTGGCGGACGAGTGGCACTTGAAGACCGGCATTCTCGCCCTGGACGACGAGATGCCCGCCCACATGGTGCTGGCGATGCAGGAAGCGCTCCCGGCGGCGCTATTCAAGGCGGGCGGACCCCTCCTTGCCGGAATCATGCGCGTCAAGCAATCCGGCGAACTCGATCTGATGCGTCGAGCCGCTCGGATCGCGGATGATGCCCTCGCGGCAGGGCTGGCCGCCATCCGCCCCGGGGCGACCGAGCGCGAAGTCTCCGAAGCGCTCAGTACGGCGATGTCGAAGGCGGGCGGAAAGCCCACCTTCAGCATCGTAGCTGCCGGCAAGAACGGCGCCGAGCCCCACCACATGACCGACGAGACGCGTATCGAAAGGGGCGATGTCGTCATTCTTGACTTCGGATGCGACGTTGGCGGCTACCAAAGCGACATCACGCGAACCGTCGCCTGTGGCGAGGTTTCGGACGAGGCAAAGAAGGTTTACGAGATCGTCTACGCCGCTCAAGCAGCGGGCCGGGCGGCTATCCAGCCGGGCGTCGCGGCTGGGGAGATTGATCGGGTGACGCGCGAGGTCATCGAGGCCGCTGGCTTCGGTGAGTACTTTATGCACCGCACCGGGCACGGCATCGGAATGAAGGGCCACGAAGAGCCGTTCATCGTGGGAGGGAATCCCATGCCGCTCGAACCGGGGCACTGCTTCAGCGTCGAGCCCGGCATTTACCTGCCCGGCAGGTTCGGAGTCAGGATCGAGAACATCGTTACGGTGACTCAAGAAGGGCATGAAAGCCTGAACGACGAGCCTCGCCCAAGCATCCAAGTCATCTCAAACTGACAGTTTTCATCCGAAGAAAACAAAAACCTGAGAAAGACCCTGATGTTGCGAAACTACGTGCCGACAATCCTCTTGTAGCCTTTTGGCTCGGGGAGGAGCATGGCAAGCTCGTATCGCAGATTAGGGGAAGTTTTGGTCGCGCAAGGCAGCCTAACCAGCTTGCAGTTGGCGATCGCACTTGCAGATCAGCAGATCACCAATAGGAAGCTCGGCGAAATCGTCGTTGATCGCGGATTTGCGACCGAAGACGAAGTTTCGCAATGTCTCGCGGAGCAGTATAACTATCCGCTAGCCGACCTTTCGGAGGCGCCGGATTCAGATGCGTTGCGCATCCTGACTCCGGAACAGGCCGTTACCATGCAGGCGTTGCCGCTTCAGGTCCGAGACGGCTCGATTTTGGTCGCCATTGCCGATCCGCTCGATCTGGAGACGACCGACACCCTCATGGCTTTGACCGAAGGGAAGGCGAGAATCGCCATCGCGCCGGCAAAAGCTCTGCAGGCGATGATCGAAACCGCCTATGACCTGAGCGCTGGGCTACAAATCACGATGTTCCCGGAGGCGACTTCGCTTCCGGACCGGTTCCAGGGCCACGCGGTTCGGAACCGCCTGGGAAGAACGACCGTTCTTGACGCAACCGACCTCCATCTCAACCGAGAGGTAACGCTTGTTGGCGTGCCCGAAGCGGACTGGAGCGGTTCCTGCCACCAGGCCGCGGTACACGCTGCGGCAAAGGGCGGTGACGGCGTGGTACCCGTGTTCGACTGTTTTGCCCATCAAGGCAGGCAGTGGGTCGTCTTTGAGCAACTTGTGGGAGAGAACCTCGAGACGATTTTGCGGACCCGGGGACCACGCCAACTCGCCCAGTCGGCCAACTATGTTTCCTTGATCGCCGAAATCGCCAATGCGATGGAGCGACGGGGTATCGAAGCGGCGTGGTGCTGCCCCCGCAACGTGATGATCACACCGACCGGCGTCAAGCTGGTGGCGTGCGCGGAGCCGACCTACGTTCCCCCGGCCGAGATCACGATGGGCGAAGCCAACGTTCTCGCTTTGGGCAACCTCTTGGAAGCGTGCCTCTACGGAGTGAACGGAGGGGCGCCGCAGCCCATTCCGCCCGCCATGGAAGAGGTTCTCGACCGATGCTTGGCGCCAAACCGCAAGCACCGATATTCGTCTGCTGTTCAGGTCGCTATGGCGCTGCGCGCCTTCGCTTGGTCGTCGACTTCGACCACTCCGTCGACGGCGGTGAACGAGGATCGCGAACATCTACTCGACACGGTAAGCCACATGGAATCTAACCGATCGACCGGCTTCTGGTCTCGCCTGTTCGGCCGGAGGGCAGCCTAATGAAGACCTTGGCGGTTACCAGCGGCAAGGGCGGCGTGGGCAAGACGAACATCAGCGCCAACCTGGCGATCCAACTTGCCCAGCGCGGCGAGCGAACTGTTGTGTTCGATGCCGACATCGGGCTTGCAAACTTGGACGTCGTCCTGGGCGTCAAGTCGATCTTCACGCTTCAGAGCGTCCTCACGGGTGAGCGTCGCTTGTCCCAGGTCGTCGCGGTCGGGCCGGGCGGTATTCGGTTCGTCGCGGGCGGTTCGGGCATCGAAACTCTCGTCAACCTGACGGGTCCGCGTGCCGATAACTTCCTTTCTCAGCTTGGCGAGTTGGAAGAGTCCACCGACGTGCTCATCTTCGACACCGGAGCGGGCATCGACGGAAACGTCATGACCTTTCTTGAGGCGGCCGACGAAGTGCTCTTGGTGATCACGCCCGATCCGGCGAGTATCACCGACGGGTACGCGACCGCTAAGGCGCTACTCATGAGGAAGCCGGAGGCCACCGTGCGGGTGATCCTGAACATGGTTGACAGCGAGGCTCAGGCCCGGGCGGTTTTCGCCAAGGTCTACTCGATCGCCCAGCAGTTCTTGGGCAAGCGCCTTGAGTTTGGCGGTTTCGTCCGACAGGATCTGCGCGCTCTGCACTTTATCCGCCAGAGAACGCCGTTCATCTTAGGGGACCCGAACACGCCGGCATCGCGCGACGTCGCGAACATCGCGGCGGCATTGCGAGGCGAGAAGGTCGTTCAAACGCAAAGCCTGGCAGACCGTTTGCGGGGCCTGTTCTCCGGCGGACAAAAGGCAGCCTAGCCGACTTGGGCGTGCTCGGCGATACCTGCGAGCAGGTAGTCGATCACGTCCGCCGCCGAGTAGCTGTCCTTACCCTCGGGAATGAACCGCGCCACGCGCGCCACTTCATCTCCCGAGGTGACCAGTTCGGGTTCGAGACCGCTCCCCTTGCGTACCTGGCCGATGCCCACGGTTGTGAGGAGGCCGTTGCACACGCACTTCCGACCCGCCGTGTCTTCGAGGGCTCCGCCTTTCTTGAGGAAGTCCTCGATCGGTTCGGAAGCGCATCGGTATCCCAGCGTGCCGTCCTCCTTTCGGTAGGGCGTTCGTAGATAGCCAAGGTCGCAGATTCGATTCCGGTTCTTGTAGACCTCAGGGTCCGACATCGTGCCGGGAAGCTGGACGACCTTGAACGGGAAGCCGGTCGGAGAAGCCAACGGATCGGTATAGACGCCGACTTTGCCTTCGCGGCTGGCTTGAAGGACTCGCTTCTTGAGTTCCGGAAGAATGCCGGACTCGTCGCAATACGCGAAAGCCGTTCCCACCTGGATGCCTACGGCGCCGTTTTCAACGGCGTAACGAAGTTGCTCGGGATCGCCGTACGATCCCGCCAGCCAGAACGGCAGCCCAAGCTCGCGGAAGGCGGCCAAGTCGGCCTCGTCCCGGGGACCGTAGATCGGCTCGCCCTTTTCGTTGAGCGTCATCGCGCCGCGCGGCGGCGCGTTGTGACCGCCCGCGGTGTGGTGCTCGATGACAAAGCCGTTGACCTTGCCGGTGCTCTTTCGGGCAAGGCTTTGCGCCAGCGGCGCCGACGAGACGATGGCAAGGAACTCAGGACGCTTCAACGACTCCATGCCGGCGGGAGCGTACTTGCGAGGATCGAATCGAAAAACAAAGTCGTCGCCCGGTAGTTCACCCGCCACGTCGATCTTAAGCTCGGTCAGGCTTAGGGTCGACATCGAATCGAGGCAGGCGGGAATGGCGCGCGGGATGCCCGCGCCCATCAGAACGAAATCAACCCCGGCCAACATGGCGCCGAAAAGCGAAGGCAGGGTGGGAAGCTGGATCTTCTCCAGCATATTGATGCCGATCGGCCCGTTGTGGCCGTGCTTGGCCAGCCAGACCTCGACGAAGTTGCCTACCACCATCAGCTCGTTCAAGGCTTCGGATGGGTGAAGGTCGGGAACGGGTTTCGACTTGAACGGAGCCGTGGGCGCTTTGCCGCCCGGGATAAAGTAGCGCGACCAAATCCGCTCCGCCATATCCTTGACGGGGAAGTGGTCGAGGGCGCGTCGGACGTTGCCACCGATGTCGCCAAGTTGCAGGCGGCGCGCCAAAACGACGTCGAGAGCAGTCCCCGAGACGACGCCTAACTGGCCCTTTAGGGCAACGGCGCGAGCCAAGGGCCAACTGGAAACGGCGACTCCCATGCCGCCCTGAATAATGCGAGGGTAGTTCATCGTCCGGTTCTCCGTTGAATCGAACAGAGCGCGACGTCGGTCAGGGCGCAAGCACGCTGCACTCGACTAGTCTGGCTTATCGGCCCCATTACTGTCTAGACGAAAGAGGCTGTTTGTGTTCGATCGCACCATTTTCTACGCGCCGCCCGATCCAACGTCGTGGAAGATGTCCCTTAGGGTCGGTTCCAGACCTTCGGCGAGGCGCCGATAGCCCCTTGCCGTTGGATGCAGAAAGTCGGACATAGTCTCCTTGGCAATGGTCCCATCGGCTTCGAGGAGCGCGCGTGAAAGATCGAGGTAGAGGGCGCCCTTTGCCCGGGCAGTTTCTGGGAGAAGGGCGTTGAGATCGGCGATCTTGGCCCGATAAGGGTTGTCGGGAGTCTGGCCGCGAGGCAACACGCCCAGCAAGACGATCTTTGACTTGGGTTGTTTGGCACGGATCAGGTCGAGCACAGCGGCGATTCCGTCGCGAATCTCGGCGGGCGTGTTAACGTCCAAGTTGTTGGTCCCGATGAGGAGAACAACCGCGCGCGGGGCAATGCCGTCCAGTTCCCCGTGCTCCAGCCTCCAGAGCACGTTCTCCGTGCGATCCCAGCCGAACCCCAGATTAGACGCCTTGCGGAAGCCGAAGAAGAAGTTCCAGACCTCGGTCCCGCGCTTGTGTTGGTCGTCCACGGGCGGCCCGCCGAAGTAGTGGGTGATCGAGTCGCCGATGAAGACCAAGTTTGGCTTGTTCTTGGCGTGGTAGTTCAGGACTTCCTGGTGGCGGGGCATCCAGTCGTAAAGCGGATAGTCCCGATTCTGGGTGTCGGGCACGACCGCGGAGTTCCGCGGGTCGTAGGTGGTCACCGGTTTGTCCCCCAGCATCTTTGCCAGGTACGGCTCCATCGCCATCGCCCACTTTCGATAGCCGAGCGCGAACGGATGGAGCATGTCCGGCATGATGTCCTTTGGAATCTCGCCTCGGGCGTCCAAGAAGACGTCTCCGATGTCCTGGAACTCAACCTCGCCCGTTGATTTCGCCCAGTCGGCAAGGGCGCGGTTCGCGTTCAGCACCTTGCCTCGATCCGAGGAGGTGGCAGTGCCGCGAGGGAAGATGCCCAACAACAAAACCCGCGTCTTGGGGCACTTTTCCTTGATCTTGCGGCAGACCGCCTGGACCCCCTCGGCGATCTGGCTCGCCGTGTTGCCGCCCACGTTGTTGGTGCCGATCATGACCACCGCCACCTTGGGGCTGACCCCGTCCAACTCGCCGTTGTCCAGCCGCCACAGAACGTTACCGGTGCGGTCTCCGCTGAACCCAAGGTTCATCGCCTTGCGATGCCCGTAGAACAGGCTCCAGGTGTCGCCGCCTCGGTTGGAGAAGGATTGCTGCGTGTCCGGCTCGCCGCCAAAGGCGTGCGTGATCGAGTCGCCCACGAACACCAGGTCGACGTTGCCCTTCTGGGCGCGTTTTGTGGCGGCAAGGTGCCGCGTCTTCCACCAGTCGCTATCGACCGGCGCGGCAACGAGTGCCGAATTACCTAGCTGGGCAAGGGCGAGGGCGGCGAGAAGGGTCACGACTCTTCGGGGAATCTACCGTGCTCTTCGACGAACTTCACGATGTCGCTGAGGCGGAACCGCCGTTGCCCGCCCTGCGTTCGATGGTGCTTCAGCCAGTTCCGGTTCGTATACCGGCGCACCGTGGCGGGGCAAACCCCCAACAAGCGGCTCGTCTCTTCCAAGGTGAGCTGCGGGTCCAGCAGGCGCTGGATAAGCCCTTGGCGGCTCTCCTTGAACTCGCCTCCGTAATAGTTGGCGGTTACGGAGTCGTCGTAGTAGGTCCCCAGGAAGGCAACCATCTTGGGCAAAGCCTCCAGACTCGCCGTCAAACCGGTGTCCACGGTCGGCTTGGACCGCACAACCTTCGCCCTTCGCGGCCGGGGGGCGCTCATGCGCGTCCTCTTGAACTTGACCTTACGGCCGTTGCGGGCTTCGTCTTGAATGAACTCGCCAATGGAGGGAACGTCGACGTCGAGGTCGGTTGCCGGCTTGTTCAGCGGCTGCTCGGCTTTCTTGTCCAAGAAGGCGCTCTCGATATATGCCAGCGGATCGAAGTCTTTCCCCATTTCCCTCATAGCCCCTGTTCAGCACAGGTTGAAGCCCGAATAGTGTACTGAATCAGGAACCCTAAAGCACCAGCATCGAGTCCCCAAAACTCAGGAATCGATACCGTTCCTGGACCGCTTCGGCATAAGAGCGGAAGATCGTCTCTCTGCCGGCGAGCGCCGAAATCATCATCAGCATGGTGGTCCGAGGAAGGTGGAAGTTGGTGAACATCCCGTCGATGATCTGGAACTCGTACCCGGGGCGGATAAACAGTCGGGTGTCCGCTGACCCCGCGCGGACGCGCCGATGCCCCGCCGCAAGGCTCTCCAGCGTCCGCACTGCCGTCGTTCCGACCGCGATGATGCGGCCGGGCGCCGAGTTGATGGTCTCGGCGGCGGCGCATGATATGGTGCACTGCTCGCCGTGCATCGCATGTTCGTCCAGGTTCTCGGATTGCACCGGTCGGAACGTGTCGATGCCGACGTCGAGCGTTACGTGAGCGATGCGCACGCCCTTCGCCCGCAGTTGGCCAAGAATCTCGTTCGTAAAGTGGAGGCCCGCCGTGGGCGCGGCGGCGCTTCCTCCGGCTTGGGCATAGACGGTTTGGTACCTCTCCGGGTCCGAAAGTCGGTGGGTGATGTAGGGCGGCAGTGGGACATCGCCCAAGGTCTCGACGGCCGGGATTCTGGAGGAACCGGATGGTCTGCATGGGGTCGCCGCGTTCCTCGACGATCGCCATCGTTCCGCCTCCGAAGTCGATCTCCGATCCTGGCTTGAGCCGTTTTGCCGGCTTGAGCAGGGCTTCGTACCGCCCATTACCCAGGTCGCGGACCAAGAGCGCTTCGACCTGCCCGCCCGTCGCCTTTCGTCCGAACAGCCTCCGCGCGGTTACCCGCGTATCGTTGAGCACCAGCGTGTCGTCGGGTTCCAAGATGTCGACGACGTCGGCAAACCGGCGATGCTCCACCTTGCCCGACTTTCGGTGGAGCCAAAGCAGCCGTGAAGCGGAGCGATCGGCCAGAGGTTCCTGCGCGATCAACTCCTCGGGCAGCGAGTAATCGTAGTCGCTCAGCCGGTCCAAGCGATCGCCTCGGGAATGCAAGTCAGGTCGCGAATGTAGGGCCGCTCGGGGTCGGTTCGCGATCGGTCGACGAGGGCGGCTCGCATGCCAAACGTCTTGGCGCCCTGATAGTCGTCGACGGGATCATCGCCCACGTGGAGCGTGACTTGAGGCTTGACTCCCAGTCGGTCCATCGCCACTTGGAACAAGCCGGGTTCCGGCTTCTCCACGCCCTCTTCTAGCGACGCCAGCACGACTTCGAAGTACGGAGTGATGCCGAGCTGGCGCAAAACCCGGTGCAGGGAGTAGTCCCAGTTGCTAATGACGGCGAGCCGGATTCCCTGCGTCTTCAGGGCCCCGAGAGCAGGCAGCGTGTCCTCGAACAGGCGGAAGATCCGCTGGTTCGGCCCGTAGAGCGCGTCCCAAAAGGCGTCGCGAAAGGCGTCGGCTCGGTTCTCAGAACCGAACTCGGCGAGCCAACTCACGCCGAGGTCGTACCAAAACGCGTCGAGCGCGTCTGCGTCGCGAGTCTGATTGAGGTCGCGGTAGGCCTTCCACCTGGCATGCAGAGCGCGGTCGAACCGAGCAGTCGCCGTTTCTCGGTCCAGTTCGAGCCCGATCGCCTCGGCCGACTCCCAGGCGACGCGGCCGGGATGCCAATCCACCTGCACCAGCGTGCCCGCCGCGTCCAGGGTGATGGCATCCAAGCTCATCGGTCTTCCTACTTCGACTTGCCCGGCACCGCGCGGACGGTTGCGATCTGCCAGCCGTGGAGCGCCACCTTGACGGTGTTTCCGCTCACCGGCAGAGCCGACAGCTTGTCTTCCAGGAAGTTGTCCAGTTCGGCGCTTGCCGCCCCGGCGTTCCAACGAATTTCGGCGTTGTCGCTCTTTCCCGCGGCCTGGTAGAAGCGCAGCACGGCGCCCTTACCGTTCTCAGCCCGCTTCAAGCCCGTCGTCACCACGTCCTTGCCCTTGAGATCGACCAGCGACCAGGTCAGGGGCTCGGTACCCGTGGCGTCGAACGGCACGGTCGCCGAGACCATCGGCTGGTTGAAGGCTGTCGCCGCGCGGGAGAGCTCCGAAGCGTTTGTGCCCTTGCCGTGAAGCGAAACCGCATAGCGCCAGTGGTGGATTCCCGGATTCGGAACGGGATCGGGCTCGTAGCTGCTGCGAATGAGCGACATGCGGAGCGTCGAGCCTTCCGCCGAGAATCCGTGCATACCGTCGTTCAGCACCGCCAGGCCCTGATCACCATCGGTAAGGTCTGCCCATTTCAGGCCGGGGTACTCGCCGTTGTAGTCGGTATCCGGGCCGCTGCCACGAACCGGTCGCGAGAGCGCGCCGAACGGCACTTCGTAGGTCGCCGTCGGGCTGGTCAAGTTGGTGGAGAACGCCACGCGCAAGGCGGGGTTGTTCGTCCGGTTGGAGCCGACGTGCCGCCAGTCGGTATCGACGTCGACCTCCACCTGCTTGGACCACGGGTGGATGTGGAACACCTGAGAAGCCGTCGTCGGGCCCTTCGCGCTGTTCGTCGAGGCTTTCGTGTAGTTGAACCGGATCGCGACGCCGCTGCCTTCGGCGGTGACCACGCAATCGGAGGCATCCCAAACCTCGCGGTGGTCGATCTGGCCGATGACCCAGGCGCTCATGCCGCCCGGCTTCTCCATGTTGTATTCGAGCTTGCCCAGTTCGCCCGCGATCTCGCGGCCCGAAGCCTTGTCCACGATGCGCTTGATGTAGCCCTTGTCGTTGTCGAACTCGACCCGGATGAAACCGTTCTCCGCCCAGCGGCCTTGCTCGTCGAACTCAACGCCCGCCCGCTCGCCTTCCTTCACGTTTTTGATCTGGAAGACCTTCCAGCCGTAGGCGGGAATGTCGGTGGCGTAGAACCGGCCGTATCGGCTCTGCTGGTCGAGCACATCCACCTGCGAGGCGTTGCCCTTGGGATCGAACGCCATGCAGGAGTTGGGGTTGAGCCGGTCGCTGCCGTCCCACCCGCTCTGGACCAGATAGGTCCCGATCCAGTCGCTACGCGTCACACCGGTCGGGTTGAACACCATCACGCTGATACCTCCCGGCATCGGCTTCACTCGGAGCGAGAGCATCTGCATCGCCCGATTGATCACGTCGTGGTCGTCCGCCAGAACCCTGCCCAAGAGCACCTTCGTGTTCTCGTAAGGCGGGTGGATGCCCGAGCCCGGAAGCGTGTCGTGGTGGTGGTTGATGCAGATGTCTTCCCAGTTTCGGCGGAAGCCGGCTTGCGGGTAGGTGAATCCGAACTGGGAAGCGACGGTGGCAACGGCTTCAGCAGATGTCGTCCACGCTTCGGCGTCTCGGTTCAGGCGCTTGACTTCGACGTGAGAGGTGTAGCACCCGTCGAAGACCGGGTTGAGCTCCTTGTCAACCGTGGGGATCTTCGTGAGATCGTAGGAAGACAGTTTCTTGAAGAACTGGGTCGCCGTGGAGAACTTGGCGTTGGGCAAGTAGCCCGACTTCATCCACTTCACAGCCTCCTCGATGTGCTCGCGCGTGGGACCGCCTCCGTGGTTGCCCACACCGTAAACCCACAGCGTGTCCTTGCTGCCGCCCGACGACTTCTCGAAGTCGAGCAACTCCTGGAACTGCTTGTAAGAGAGGTCGCTGTTGTACCAAGACCCGGTGGCCGGCTCCTCGAAGCTCAGCATCTTTGTTCCGTCGAGTCCTTGCCACCAGAACAGTGGCTTGCCCTTGCCTCCGCGGCAGAAGTAGTAGTACTCGCAGCCGCCCAGCTTCAAAATCTGCGGCATCTGGATGGTGTGGCCGAAGGTGTCCGGCTCCCAGCCGACGATGGCGGTCTTGTTGAACCGCTCCCGGAAGTAAGACTGGCCGTAGAGGAACTGCCGAGCGTGGGACTCGGGCGAGATCATGTTCGTGTCGCCCTCGCAAACGCGTCCGCCAACCACTTCCCATTGGCCCTTCTGAATCTTGCTCTTGACGACCTTGAACAGGTCGGGGAAGGTCTCCTCGACGATGGCGTAGAGGCACGAGCTGCTCTGGCTGAACGTGAAGCCCTTGAACTCGTCCATGAACTTCGCGGCCTGCCGGAAAGTGTCGTGGGTGGCGGCGATGCCCTCCTGCCACTCCCAAAGCCACTGCAGGTCGATGTGGGCGTGCCCCACCAGGTGTCCGGTGTACTGCTGCATCACCGGGTGGGTGTGCGAAAGCGCGTGCTTGGCGGCGTGGAGCGCCTTCTGCAAGTCCTCGGCGTCGCTCTGTTCGGCGCGCTCCAGAAGGTACTCGGCTTCCTTCACGTGCCCTTCGAGCTCGGGGTTGGGGTTTCTCTGCAAGAACTTCTTGACGACGTCGATGTCGTTCCGCGCGTCCGCGATGGAGCGCAGCCGCTCGGCACTCGCCTCCGCTTGCTGGATCACCGGCTCGAGATCCTTGCCTTCGGCAACCGCCGCCCGATCGCAGGCGAACAAGCCGGCTTTGTTGCTGTAGCCGCTGGTGCTCCAAAGGGCGCGCCGCCGGGGCAGCCCGTTTTCGTAAATCGTGGTCTTCGTGCCGTCGCTGTGGAGCACGTAGACGTTGTCGATGAACTGCGCGTAGCGCCCGTCCACGTCGCCCTCGAACTGAAGGTTGAACGCCTTGGTCACCTTGCCGACCGCCTTGTCGAGCGGGATCTTGCGCGTGTACCATTTGCCCGCCGCGGGGTCCAGCATGCCGTCGCCGTGGGCGCGGATCCCGTTTTGGTCGTTCACTCCGAGGTCTCTCAGCTCGGGCGAATCGTCCGTCCACGCCATGTCCACGCCGCCCTTCCAGACCGGCGACTTCGGATCGATGAAGACGTCGTACTGCAGCGTGTCGCCCAGCTTGATCGTCACGGCTTCATCCGAAAACGTGAAGTACATGAACCAGTTGCCGTTGCCACGGGCAAGGTTGTGGGCGGTGAACACCATGCAGGTGTCGGCGGCGTTTTGGCCGGCAAGGGTGAGGCCGAGGAGGGCAGCGAGCATTGCCGTTTAGTTTGGCATCTCAAAAAGTCCTAGGACCGTGAAACTTTTGCGCTACTCGCGCGCGTTTCAAGACCTGTCATGCAAAACAAGGACTCGCTCGTCATGAAGGCGGTTGCCGGCTACACGCTCCTCGTTGCCGGTGTCTTTGCCGCCCAGGGATTGGGCGTCGGCGGGTTCTCGAAGGCCCCCGACAACCGATCCGCGGCTAAGAAAACGCAGGAGGGCCAGAAGGTTGCTTTCAATGTCCGAAACGTTGAGAGCCCTTCGGTGCCGGATCTCCCGGTTATCCCGTTTGAGCCCGTGCAGAAGGGGAACGATACGAAGGTGATCGTGAAGTCCCTTGGCACCTGCCCCGACCAAGCGGCGATCGGCAAGAAGGTCGCCGAGGCGAAGAAGATGGCGGCAAACTTGGCTCCGGCCAAGAAGACGGCCAGCGCCTTCAACGTTCCCGGCCCCGACGGCAATCGGATGGTGATTTTCGATGAGGAATCGCAGAAGGAACTGGAAAATGCTATGCGTCTTCTCGACTCCATGAAGGCCGACCAGCTAAAGTCGAAACTTCAGAAGCTCAGCATCACCCTCGAAAGCAAGGGCAACAAGATGCCGACCCACAAGTCGGCGCCGCAGGCGCATGTCGATCCGCCTGTGGTCATCGACATGTCCGGCTTGCCCGGAGCCTAAACCGTAGCGAGTTTCTCCGCGAGCGCAATCACGTCCTCGCGGCGGAACTCGCCCGTTTCGATCAGCGGCTCCAGGTCGGCGGCAATCCCCGAGAACTCCGACCAGCATCCGATCTTCGCATCGCGCTTGTCTAGCGGCGTCAGGGTAAGTCTCAGGTCCTTGCCCGACAGACCCTCGTCCATCAGGTCGGGAATCGACGTAAAGACCCCCGTCACGGCATAGCCGGCATCGGCCTCTTCTTCGACGACCCAGTACAGCTTGCGGTACATGGCTCACCATGTTACCAACGAGGGTTAAACTTGCGCCATGGGGAACTACGAAATCGTCGACGTGCCGGAGATGGCGGCTTTGGTACGGCGCGCCACCTGCGCCAACACCCAGATCGGTCCCGCCATCAGCCGCTTGTACGGGGAGATCATGGCGGGCAACCCTGACGCCGAACTCGAGGGACCGCCCTGCCTTTTCTATCTGAGGTGGGGACCTGAGAACTGCGATATCGAGGCGGCTTTGCCGGTTGCGCCCACCACGATTCCCGCGCCCGGCACCGAACTGAAGACCTATCCGGCGTGTCGTGCCGTCACCACCGAGCATGTCGGCTCGTACGAGGGGCTCGCCCAAGCCTGGATGAACTTGTGGTCGCACATCACAGCATCCAAGCTGGATGCGGTGGGAACGCCTTGGGATTGCTACGTTACCGACCCCGGCGAAGAACCCGACCCCAACCAATGGGTAACGGAGCTTTACGTTCCCGTGATCTAGCGCCCATACTGGCGATATGAGGTTCTTCCTCGTCGCCTCCCTTGCCTTCGCCGCCGCTTCTGCGCTTGCCAAAGACAGCCTCGACGCCTACAACGTGGTCTGGACCAGCCCCAGCCACGACGCCTCGGGCTCGATGCCGATGGGCAATGGCGCAACCGGCTTGAACGTGTGGGTGGAGGAAGACGGCGACCTGCTGTTCTATGTTTCGCGCACGGACGCCTGGTCGGAGGCGTCGCGCCTCCTGAAGCTCGGGCGGGTGCGCGTGAAGCTCGAACCCAACCCCTTCCGCAAAGGCGCCCCGTTCCGCCAAGAGCTCGTGCTTCGCGACGGCGCGATCGTTGTCGACGCGTCCGGCATGCGCTTGAGGATCGCCTTTGGCGCGGGTGACACCGTCTACGTCAGCGGCGTCTCGCCAACGCCGGTCAAGGCGACGGCGAGCTTGGAAACCTGGCGCTCCGAACGACGGCAGTTGTTGGGGCAGGAGCTGGCTTCCTCCTGGACCATGCAGGGCGCCCCGATTCCCGTCTGGGAGTCTGCCGATCAGTTGTCCACGGGCTTGGACACGGTCCACCTCTCGCACCAGAACGAGTCCACGATCGTCCCGTTCACCCTGAAACACCAAGGATTGGAGAGCGCCGCGAACCTAGCGGTTGACCCGATCAAGGGGCGCGAGTTCGGCTTGTGGCTTTTCGGGGCGGGCAAGGGAACCTACCGAGCCGCAGCGGGTTCACTTGTCGCTCCAACCGGTAAGGCGTTTGCCTTTGGCGTGACCGCGTATTCCCAGCAAGGGAAGATACGGTTCGTCCTTCCCAAGCGCGACTATCAGGCGGCTCAAGCCAAAACCGCCGCCTGGTGGAACGAGTTCTGGCTACGGTCGTTCATCTTCGTCGACGGCGACCCCGGCTTCGCGATTCCCCAAAACCGGATGCCGATCCGCATCGGCTTCGACCTCGGGCGGGGGGAACCGATTCCAAGGCAGTATCCGGGGGGCTCGTTTCCGAACGGGGCCTCGGCGCTTCGCGCCGTCGGAGCGGCCCGACGAGGACGAGGCGCTGCGCAGCGGGTCGAACCAGCCAATCGGCAACGGATTCGTCTGCGAGGCTTGGATCAAGCCTGAAGGCAGTATCGGGCGGATCTTCGACAATCTCACCGCGGGCGGTTCCGATGGGTTCTTGTTCGACACCTACCCTGGCTACTCCTTGCGCGCGATCGTCGGGACGACGACCGTGGTCGCGAAAGATGTTCTGAAGCCGGGCGAGTGGGCAAAAGTGGAGTTGGTGGTCGACCCCAAAACGGGCATCGCGATCTATAAGGACGGCGTGCGCGTGGCGGGATCGGAGCCGGAGGCGACCCCCTCCCGCGTCACCCAGAAGTACATCCTCCAGCGCTTCGTCATGGCGTGCGGCGGGCGGGGCGCGTTCCCCATCAAGTTCAACGGCAGCATCTTCACGGTCGAACCGACCTTCATGGGACAAGATTTCAACCCAGACTGGCGAAGATGGGGCGACTGCTTCTGGTGGCAGAACACGCGGTTTCCGTACCACGCGATGCTCGCCAGCGGCGACTTGGAGATGATGGACTCGCTCTTCCAGCCGTTCCTCCGCACCATCCCGCTCGCCAAGGCGCGCACCCGCATTTACCACGGTGCCCGGGGAGCCTACTTCCCGGAAACGATGACCTCGTTCGGCACCTACAGCAACAACGACTACGGCTGGGACCGCACGGGCCACCAGCCCAAGGACGTTCTCAGCCCGTGGTGGCAGTATGCCTGGAACCAAGGCCCCGAACTGGTCGCCCTCATGCTCGACCGCTACGAGCAAAGCCCCGATCCCAAGTTCCTCCGAGAGACGCTTTTGCCCGCTGTCGCATCGGTTCTGGACTACTTCGACAGCCGTTTCCCGAAGGAGAACGGAAGGCTGAAGCTGACCCCGACCCAAGCGGTAGAAACCTACTGGCAGGACGTGGTCAACGACACCCCGACGGTGGCGGGTTTGCACGACATCGTGCGGCGCCTTATTCCCATCGCCTCGGGGACTTGGGGCAAAGCGCGGCTTCTGGCTTTCCAGAAGATGCTGCCGCCGATCCCGATCCGGAACGGCAAGATCGCACCGGCGGAATCGTATAAGGATCAGCGATCAAACGTGGAGAATCCCGAGTTGTACGCCCTTTGGCCTTTCCGGCTTTACGGCGTGGGACGAGGGAATACCGTGATCGCCCAAAAGACGTTCCGCGAGCGGATCGAGCGCGCCAACACGGGTTGGCAGTACGACGGGCAATGCGCCGCCTTGGCGGGGCTTACCGACGACGCGAAGACAAGCCTGCTCGCAAAAGTGGCGAACTCGAATCCCGCCTATCGGTGGCCGGTCACCTGGGGACCCAACTACGATTGGCTTCCCGACCAAGACCACGGCAGCAACCTGATGATCACCCTCCAAACCATGTTGCTCCAGGAAGCAAACGGCAAGCTCATCGTGCTGCCGGCCTGGCCCAAGCAGTGGAACGTGAAGTTCCGGCTCCACGCCTCCCGCAACACGGTGGTCGATGTGGATTATCGGAACGGTAAGACGGTCGTCAAGGTCACGCCCGCCTCACGCCAGAAAGATGTGGTGGTTGTAGGGCGCTAGCGCGGGTAAAGTCGCAGATTATGTCCGACCTCACCCGTCGCGAGTTCCTTGCCCGCACCGGAAGCGCCGCCGCCGCGCTTGCTTTCGGTGTGCCCGCCTTTGGGCAATCCGGCAGGCTCATCTTAGGCACCGGCGAGCACCGCTACGAGTGCTACCACGACTGGCTCACCCCGCCCGAAGGCATGGCGTTTGGCGACACCCATGGCGTGGCGCAAGACTCCAAGGGCCGCATCTATCTGGCTCACACCGTAAACGAGGCCAGCCATAGCGATAACGCGGTCTGCGTGTACGACGAGCACGGCAAGTTCCTGACCTCGTGGGGCTCGCGCTTCAAGGGCGGCGCCCACGGCCTGGACTTGCGCAAGGAAGGCAAAGAGGAGTTCCTCTACCACTGCGACACGGCCCATCAAGTGGTCGTGAAGACCAAGCTGGACGGCACCGTGGTGTGGGAGATGGGCGTGCCCCAAGAGCCGGGCGTGTACAAAGACGGCGTCCCGTTCGTGCCGACCAACGTGGCGTTCTCACCCAACGGCGACTTCTACGTGGGCGACGGCTACGGCTCGAGCTACATCCACCAGTACGACATCAAGGGCAACTGGATCCGGACCTTTGGCGGTCGCGGCAGCGAGCCCGGCAAGGTGAACTGCCCGCACGGCCTGTGGGTCGATACGCGGAAGAAGGAACCCTTGCTGGCGGTGGCGGACCGTGCCAACCGGCGCATCCAGTACTTCTCGCTCGACGGCAAGCACGTCTCGTTCGTCACCGAGGGCATGAGATTGCCCTGCCACTTCTCCCTCCGCAAGGATCTCATGCTGATCCCCGATCTGGAGAGCGTCGTCACCATTGTCGACGGCGATAACAAGGTGGTGGCTTCGTTGGGCGATGGACGCCCGTCCGATCTGCGCGGCCATCCCCGGTCCGATTTCATCCCGGGCAAGTTCATCCACCCGCACGATGCCATGTTCCTTCGCAACGGGGACATCCTCGTGGCGGAATGGGTGCCTATCGGCAGGGTCACCCTTCTCAAGAAGGTTCGCTAAGGGCGGCTAACGGGTCGTCGCCCGTTGTAGAATGAACGTGTAACTTTCATTCTGCGCGTGCGATGATGCCGAGGCGGGTGAGGGACATCGGCGCACCGCTTCGCCAGGAGAGGAGCCGATATGTGCAAACTTCTTCTTGTTGCCGGGGCGTGTGCGCTTGCCAGCCAAGCCGGCGCCTATCTCTACTTCCAAGACTTCGAGAGCCTGGAATTGGGTCCGCTTCAGGGCCAAGGCGGCTGGACGACGGGTATCTCGGGAGGCGGATTTGATCCCGAGGTGGTCGATCTTGGGGGAAACCGCGCCGTCAAACTTTCCGTGCCCGACCTTCTGGGATCCTCGAGCATGATGGAGCTTGTGACGGGCGACGTCTTGACCGGTAACTCGCGCTTCCTCGTCGCCTACGATATCTTGCGCCCCATCACCACCGCTCCGCTTTACCAGAACCTCTGGTGGGGCTGGACCGGTACTGGATCGCCGATCTACGGGCTGCAATGGGACCAGAACGGCGGAGTGACCGCGCCGTTTGGGTTCAATTCGGGTGCCAACATGGTCCAATCCGTGTTTGGGCGGTTCGCGCGCATCGAAATGGTCTGGGACTTGGAGACAGGGTTGGCGCAGTCCTGGTACGACGGTGCCCAGGTCGACGTCGCCTATCCGATCCAAGGGATTGACATGCTCTTCGCTTGGAGCATCTCCCAGTCGCACGATGCGGATACCGGGACGGGGACGGGCGAAACCTACATCGATAACTTCGCCCTCGAAGCCGTGCCCGAGCCAGCCGCGTTTACCGCGCTGGGGCTAGGCTTGGCGATAGCGCTTCGTCGCCGGCGCTAAACCACCGTCTCGGCGTCGATAACGGCGGCGGCAGGACGTAGCTTTGTGGCGCGGGCAACCGCGGCGCGCACCAGCCCCGTGAACAGGGGATGGGGGCGATTCGGACGAGACTTGAACTCGGGGTGCGCTTGGGTGCCCACGAAGAACGGGTGCTCGGGGATTTCCACCATCTCCACCAAGCGGTAGTCGGGCGAAACGCCCGAAATCACCATGCCCTTCTCCTGAAGCAGCTCGCGGAAGTCGTTGTTGACTTCGTACCGGTGCCGATGCCGCTCCGAGATCTTCGACTTGCCGTACAGCTTATGGGAGAGCGTCCCGTTCACCACGTTGCACTTCCAGGCTCCCAGGCGCATGGTGGCGCCCTTGTCCTTCACGCCGTGCTGGTCGGGAAGAAGGTGGATGACCGGGTACGGGGTAGCTTCGTCCACTTCCTCGCTGTTTGCCCCGTCCAATCCGCACTGGGTGCGAGCGAACTCGATGACCGCCATCTGCATTCCGAGGCAGATGCCAAGGAAGGGAAGACCCGTCTCGCGAGCGTAACGCACCGCTTGAATCTTGCCCTCGATGCCCCGACCGCCAAAGCCGGGGGCGACGATCAGGCCGTCCAGCCCTTCCAAAAACTCGGACGCGGGGCGCCCGTTTTCGAGCGAGTCGCTCTCGATCCACTCCACATTGACGCGGGCGTCGTTCGGAATCCCCGCGTGGATTAGCGCCTCGCTGATCGACTTGTAGGCGTCGCCGTTGGAGGTGTACTTGCCCACCACGCCGATCCGGCACGCCCGGGTAGGCGCCTTGATCGTCGTGACCAGGTCGCTCCACTCCTTGAGGTCCACATCCCGTTTCTCCAAGCCCAGTCTTTCGACCACGAGGTCGCCCAGACCGGAGTTCTCGAACCGCAGCGGAACTTCGTAAATCGTCTCCACGCTCATCGACTCGATGACGGCGTTGGCGGGAACGTCGCAGAAGAGCGAGATCTTCTCCTTGACGTCGTCGGGCATGGGCAAATCGGTGCGGCAAATCAGCACATCGGGCGAGATGCCGATCTCGCGCAGGTTGATGACGCTGTGCTGGGTGGGCTTGGTCTTAATCTCGCCCCAGGGCCCCACTTGCGGAACCAGGGTGACGTGGACGTACAGCGTGTTCTCGGCGCCCACGTCCTTGCGCATCTGGCGGATGGCTTCGAGGAAGGGAAGGCTCTCGATGTCGCCGACCGTGCCGCCGATCTCGGCGATGACCACGTCGGCTTCTTGCTCCACCGCCACGCGGTGGAGGCCGGCTTTGATCTCGTTGGTGACGTGGGGAATGACCTGCACGGTCGCGCCCAGGTAGTCGCCCCGGCGCTCGGCTTCGATGACCTTGCGGTACACCTTGCCGGTGGTGACGCTGCTCGCCTCGGAGCAGGCGACGTCCATAAACCGCTCGTAATGGCCGAGGTCAAGGTCCGTTTCGGCGCCGTCTTCGGTGACGAACACTTCGCCGTGCTGGTACGGGTTCATGGTGCCCGCGTCGACGTTGATGTACGGGTCGAGCTTCATGGGCGCCACGGTGAATCCGCGGTTACGCAACAGCCGCCCCAGGCTGGCCGTGGTGATGCCCTTTCCAATCGAACTAACGACGCCCCCGGTTACAAAAATGAACTTGGTCTTCACGGCCCTTCCCTCAAACCCCAAGCGTCAAGACGCGCCAAAGGGCGCGGAAGGTGCCGACGGGGTTTTTCGAATTATACAGCCAATCACGACGGATCGGCGGGATAGTTGTGCCGAAGTTCCACCGGCTTTTCGGCAACGCGGCGGAGCTTCAGATTCAACATCTCCACTCCCACCGAGAACGCCATCGCGAAATATGTATACGCCTTGGGGATGTGTTGCCCGAAGCCGTCGGCCACGAGGTTCGCGCCGATGAGCACCAGAAACGCCAGCGCCAGCATCTTCACCGTCGGGTGCCGGTCGACGAAATCGCTGAGCTTGCCCACGAACATGAGCATGAACAGCACCGAGATGACCACCGCGCCGATCATCACCTCGACGTGGGGAACCATGCCCACGGCGGTGACGACGGAGTCGATGGAGAACACCAGGTCCACTACGAGGATCTGCGCGACCACGGCCCAGAGGGACTTCGCGACGCCCTTGGCTTCGGGCGCATGTTCCTCGCCCTCCAGCTTGTTGTGGATCTCCAGCGTGGCTTTGCCGATCAGGAACACGCCGCCGATGATCAGCACCAGATCCTTCCCCGAGATGCCCTGGCCAAGTAGGTTGAACAGGTCGCTGTTCAGCCGCATGACGAGGCCGATCGAAAGCAGGAAGAGAATGCGCGTGATGACCGCCAAGCCCAAGCCGATCTGGCGTGCCTTCGCCTGTTGCTCCTTGGGCAGCTTGCCCGAAAGGATGCTGATGAAGACGATGTTGTCGATGCCGAGGACGATCTCGAGCAACGTCAGGGTGAGAAGGCCGATCCAGGTTTGCGGGTCCCGCAGCAGCTCCATTGCGGGGAGATTATGCGCGATCTAGGCTTCGCAGGACACTTCGACCCGGATGCCGATGGTGGCGATGATCGCAGCCGCGTCGGCGCACTCTTCCTGTCCCGCGCAGTGCACCACGGATTTGCCCAGGTGGTCCACTTCCCAAGCCTCCATGTACGCCTCGTCCGCGCTACAACGCGTGGCGATCATCAGGATCGCCATCACCTCTTCGTAGGTGTTGACCTCGTTGTCGAAGACGGTCACGATCCAGCGGTCTCCCCTGGTCTTGGAACCGTCGTCGACTTCGGGGAGCTGAATGGTCCCCGGGGCGCTCATTCGGAGGGCCATTCTCGGCACACCTCCGTGCGCACGCCGATGCGGGCGATGATGTCCGCCGCCACTTCGCACTCGGGTTTGGAGGCGAAATGGACCGACGCCTTGCCGTAGGTGTGGGCTTCCCACATCTCGATGTAGGCTTCCTCGACCGTGCAGCCGGTGGCTCGCATCAGCGCCGCCATCACCTCGTCCATCGTGTTCGAGTCGTTGTTGAAGATCACGACCATCCACTCGCCGGTCTCGATGCCGACGTCAAGCAGCTCAGGGCTCAGGGTGGATTGGCTCATCGCGAACGTTCTAATTAAAGCACGGGTTCCGCGGCTTTGGGCCGGATGAACGCAAGGCCCGCGAGAACTACGAGGGCAAAGAGCATGGGCACGAAGTTCGGTCCGGCGTAGCTGAAGACGACCAGATGGCCTCCCTTTGGCAGATCGACCTCCTTCCACAATCCCGGCCTGATCGGCACCGGTTTGCCGTCCAAGGTGGCGGTCCAGCCTTCCATGTTGCGGTCTCGCAGCACAAGCGGCCCGGGTCCCGTGCCCTGCACGACGAAGGACGAGTAGGTGGACTTTTCGATCCTGGCTCCCCCTGGCGCAGAAACGACGCCGGGACCGTCGATCGTCTCTCGTTTTCCGCCCACGAGAATCTCGGTGACTCCCAACTCGGCGTGCTTCTTGCGGTCGGCTGAGGGGAAGATGAACATCATGTTCCCGTTCTCGGGGGGCGACGAGTTGCGGCCGTTCACCTCGTTCAGCATCTGGACCGTATCGCGGTGGATCAGAGAGTCGTAGCCGCCCACTTCGACCGTTCCGAGCAACACCCCAAGATTAGGCGGATATGCCGCACGAGGGGTCTGGTACAGGCTCCAAGAATTGATCATGAACGCGACGCGCCGGTGAAAACTGCTGGCAGGCATGTAGCCTGCGTTCCCGGTCTGCATCAGGTTCGTCGCGCCACTCAGCAAGGGGATCGCCACGGCGGCGGCCACCAGGCTAACCCCGTTGCCGGTTCGCCGATAGATCGCGAACGCCGCCAGAACAACCACGGCGGACCCGAGCACGAACGGCATGGCGTGCATCAGCGATCCTCGGGTCACCGCCCGAACAAAATCCTCGTTGGGCACCAGGTCCTTGAGCGCGCTCGCGGGTCCTTGGGCGAGGTTGGAAAGGGCAAAGGCGCCGAAAACCGCCGCCCCCAACCCGACCAACGTGATGCCCTTCTTGTCCAAATCCTTGAGTCGATCGACGCCGAACGCCGCAAGGGCGCACATCGCCAGCACAAACAGGACGATCGCGCGTCCGGGCGATCCCGTTGCCGACCAGCCCGGTACGCCGAAGTAGAGCAGCCGGTCCAAAGGGGTGCCCAAGGCGATGAGTAGTCCCAAAGCCCCAATCCCCGCCAGGGCGGCGGTTGAACGGCGGCGAACTCCCGCTGCGAAGGCGAGCACCAAGACGACGAATCCCACCGTCGCGGCGGACTCCGCGAAGTTCGAGCCGGGGCGGTCGTAGGCGGGCCAGAACTGGCTGAGCGGAAGCGCGTCCGCTTCCGCTTTTACGCGCGGGTCGCCCAACGCGTACGGGTGGGCGAGAACCCCAACCTCTGAAGGGCGTAGCGTCAAGCCGACGTACGCCTGATAGCCTTCCTCCGAGGGCGTGTTGGCGCGGTGCGAGAACTTGGAGTACGCCATCACCGGTAGCAAGTGGGGTGTTGCGACCACGACCCCCAGGACGAACCCCAGCGCGGCGCAGAGGAAGCCCTTGCCGCTACGGTTGGCGATACCGAGCCACACCCCGAGGACGACCGCCGCGATGCTGCCGAACGCGGCGAACTGCAGGTGCCCCGCAAAGAACATCATCGCGGTCGGAATCGCCAGTTGCCATAGCAGGGCCCATCGCGGCGACTCCGACAAAGCCACCACGCCCGCGAGGACCCAGGGAATCCAACTGACCGTGCTGGGGACGCTGGCGAGGCCGGTCCACGCGACCATGAACGACGACAACGAGAAGGAGATCCCGCCCACGGTTGCGCCCAACGCCGAAGCGCCCAGGCGCCGGGCGAGAACAAACATGCCCAAGCCTGCCCAAAACAGGTGGAACCAAGCCAGGAGGGTTAGGGCGGTTTGCCACGACACGCCCAAGGTCCCGAGAACGATGTGCGGCGGGTAGAGCGCGCCGGACTGGGAGTTTGCCAAAAGCGGGGTCCCGCAAAGGCTGTGTTCGTTCCAGAGCGGTATCTCGCCCCGGCTCCAAGCCTGCAACACCATCTTTCGCCAGGGCCCGAACTGGAGGCAGGCGTCGGCTTGCAGCACGTCCCACGGTTCGCGAGTTTGGAGTCCCCAAATGTGGTTCCACGGGCCGATGGTTTCGCCCATGAACACGCATCGCCACAAGGGGATGAGGGGCACGATCGCCAACAACAGGATCGGCCACCAGAGCCGCCGCTTACCCATGCCGCTATTCTAGCGTCCTGAGGCTTGGCGGGCGATCTCGCCCAGCACTTCGCGATGAACGGCATGGACGACAGCTCGGGTCCACAGTCGCCAGTATCCCGCGGGCTCGAATCGGCAGTCGTACCGGCTTGTCCCCTCCACCAAGGTCTTGCCGCCAGGCAACCCGGTAAGGCGAAACTCTCCGTAGCGACACTGGTAGTAGCCCGACAGGTGGGCAGCCTCGACTTTGCCAAACGGGTTGGTTTCAACCATCGTGGGTGGCGTCGACTCGACGCGAAAGCCCAACTGCTTGCCCGGCACCGAGACGACGATCGTCTCCGGCATGTCGCCGGTCGACAACCGACAAACGCGTCGATCGCCGTCCGTTTCTACCGCAAGGGGATGCGCGACCCCCGTGCGGAGAATCCACGAACTCGGCTCTGATTCCACCTTGAGGTTGCTGATGAGCGGCCAAACTTCGTCCGGCACGGCATCCACCACCATCGCGGTAGTCGCCGTATCGGTCCAAACCGTGGGGGTCGATTTCGCTAGGCTGACGAGCACGAACGGGGCTACCGCAAGGACGGAGGCCGACAACGGCCCCGGCTTCTTCACTCGCGAAGCGAGGTAATGACCTATGGAAGCGCCGGCGAACCAACAGGGCACAAGGATCGGGGCAGCCATGAGCACACAGACTGCACCCTCGCGCAACGTAACCAAAGTGACAAACAACCCGGCCGCCAGCGACCAGCCGACCATTTGCGCCGTGAACCGATAGGCGTAGTCGCCAAAGGCTTTCAGGGTGAGGGCGCCCGCAAAACCGCCCGCGAGCGGCCCGACCACAAAAGTTCCCCAACCAAAGTCGTGCGCAACGGCAGATATGAGGAGGGGCAAAACCACCGACAGGGCGATCGTGGCGAAGACTGCCAAGACCATTTCACCCGGGCGTGGCCTTGGGTGGGGTTCCACGGTGTCTCGTGCCTACGGGCAGTAGGCGATCTGCTGGAGCGCCTTCTCGTGCGTCGGGTTCTGCCGCAGGACTTCCTTGAACTCTGCGCACGCCTCGTCGATCATGCCCAGCATCATCATGGTCATGGCGTAGTCGTAACGGGCGCCGATGTGGTTGGGGTGGGACTCCACCACCAGGCGAAGGGTCTCGATCGAACCGTCGAAGTCACCTTCGAAGCCTTGGATCAACCCAATTTGCCACCGCGCATCGGCGTGGGTGGGATCGACGGCCAAAACCTTCTGAAGCTCAACCCGAGCTTCGGGATATCGGCCCTCGCAGCGTAGTTCAAACCCTCGTTGGTAGGCCGCGCTCGTGTCCATGGTCAGCGACATCGGGAATTGATTCGGCAGTATAACATACGATTCCTGCCTGCTTCGGTCCTATTTTACGTTGCCGGGAGCTCCAATCTCCATATCTGAGCTATGTCCGGGGAAGAGTTTGGCTTCGGGGTCCAAATACGTCTTGGCAAAACAGACCGCCGTGGCGGCTTCGCCGACTCCCGTGGCGATGAGCTTGAGCTTGCCGGGGAAGGCGCAAACGTCGCCCACGGCAAACACCCCTGGCCGGTTCGTCTCGAACCGGTTGTTCACCACGATCTGGCTCTTGTCGATCTCCAATCCCCAGCTCTTGAGGGGCCCGAGGTTCGACTTGAAGCCGATGTTGACGATGACGGCATCGGTCTCGAACGTCTCCGTTTCTTTGGTCTGTGTGTTCTCTAAGGTCAGGTGCGTGACGGCGTCTCCGCCGTGGATCTCCTTCACCACGGTCCACAATTTCATCTCAACGGAACTCGCGGCGACCTTTTCGACGCTGTCCTCATGGGCGCGGAACTGGTCCCGGCGGTGGATGAGCGTGATGCTCTTCGCGATCGGCTCCAGCATCATGCACCAGTCGAAAGCACTGTCGCCTCCGCCCACGATGGCGAGCCGCTTGCCCGCGAAAGTCGACTTGTCCCGAACCCCGTAGTACACGCCCCGTCCTTCGAACTCGGCCTCTCCCGGCGCCCCGATCTTGGTGGGCGAGAACGCGCCCGCCCCGGCGGAAACGATGACGCAGCGGGTGGGGAACCGGTTTCCTTTGTCGGTGACCAAGGTGTAGCCGCCCTGCTCCTCGATCAGCTCCGTCGCGGTCTCCTCGAGGACGACCTCGGCGCCGAACTGAAGCCCTTGTTGGGCCAGCGCGGAAGCAAGGTCTTTGGCGAGGACCTTGGGGAACCCGGGCATGTCGTAAACGTACTTCTCCGGGTAGAGGGCGGCGAGTTGGCCACCCGGTTCGGTGAGGCTATCGATGATCCGGACCGACATCCCTCGAAGTCCGGCGTAGAAGGCGGCAAAGAGACCCACGGGGCCGGCCCCGATGATCGTGACGTCCACGCGATCCATGCTTCGTCTATTGTGGCATTCGGCAAGGGGCGCGGGTATCCTGACCTACCCGGCATCTGTCGGAGTACCTTATGAGACCGCCGAGCGAAGCGTTCCTCCAGTGCGCAGGGTGCAAGAAGATCCTGTTCTCGGTCGAGTTCGAGCAGAACTTGCGCGTGTGTCCCCACTGCGGGCATCACCACCGACTGACCGCCAGCCAGAGGATCGATCTCACCTTCGACGAAGGCTCCTTCGAGGAGCGCGACGCCAACCTGCATTCGCTGGACCCTCTTCAGTTTCCTGAGTACGCCGAGAAGCGCGCGGGCGCCGAGGCAAAGACTAAACGCAACGACAGCGTGGTGGGTGGCATGGCGAAGTTGGACGGCATGCCGGTCAGCGTCGCGATCGCCGACTTCTCCTTCATGGGAGGCTCCATGGGCTCCGTCGCGGGAGAGAAGATCACCCGCGCCCTTGAGCGCGGGGTCGAAGAGAAAGCCCCCGCCATCGTCTTCTGCGCCTCGGGCGGCGCCCGCATGCAAGAAGGGCTTCTCTCCCTGATGCAGATGGCGAAAACGACCGCCGCCGTTCACCGCTGCAACGAGACCGGAACGCCCTACATCGCGGTCTTCACCGATCCGACCATGGCGGGCGTGCTCGCCAGCTACGCCAGCGTGGCGGACGTCATTCTGGCGGAGCCGAAGGCGTTGGTCGGCTTTGCCGGAGCCCGCGTCGCGAAGCAAGCCGGCGTTTCGAGGGTGCCCGACGATTTCAAACGGCGGAGTTTGCGCACCGGTCGGGCATGATCGACCGCATCGTTCCCCGTCGCGAGATGCGCGGCACGCTCATCAACCTCGTTCGCATCCTGGGAGGCTATCTCCATGGCTAAGAGTTGGAAGGAGTGGGAGAAGCCCCTCATCGAGCTTGAGGACAACCTCGCCAAGCTCGAGCAGTTGCTCAAGACCGCCAGCCCCGAGCAGATCCGCGAGCTTGAGCCCAAGATCGCCGACTACAAGAAGCGCCGCGACAACTACATCACCGTGATGTACGGGCGTCTGGGTCCTTGGGAAAAGGTGCTGGTGGCGCGCGCCGAGAAGCGCCCTTACACGCTCGACTACGTTTCCGCGATCTTCACCAACTTTACGGAGCTAGACGGAGACCGGCGCTTTGGCGCCGACCACGCCATCATCGGCGGCCCCGCCTTGTTGGACGGACGTCCGGTGATGGTCGTGGGCCATCAAAAGGGGCGCAACATCCAAGAGCGGCAGTTCCGCAACTTCGCCATGGCGAAGCCGGAGGGCTACCGCAAGGCGATCCGCCTGTTCGAAATGGCCGAACGGTTCAAGATGCCCGTCGTCACGCTGGTGGACACTCCAGCGGCCGACCCCGGCGTCGAGAGTGAATCGCGCGGCATCTCCGAAGCCATCGCGGCGTCGATGCTCAAGATGTTCGAGCTTGAAGTTCCCGTGGTGTCGGTTGTGATTGGCGAAGGCGGCAGCGGCGGCGCCATCGGCATCGCGGTCGCCAACCGGGTGTACATGCAGGAGCACGCGATCTATAGCGTGATTCCCCCCGAGGGATGCGCGGCGATCCTGTGGCGAATGCCCGAGAAGGGACCCCAAGCGGCGGCGGCGCTCAAACTCACCGCCCAGTCCGCGCTCGAGTTCGGCTTGATCGACGAGATCGTCAAAGAGCCGTGGGGCGCGGCGCACCGAGATCCGCTCGAAGCGGCATCACTCGTGAAGGATGCTGTGCTCAAGGGTCTTGGCGAACTTGACGGAGTGGCCGGACCTCAACTCAAGGCCGATCGCTACGCCAAGTTCCGCAAGATGGGAATCTTCTCGAGCTAGCTCCCAAACCGCTCGAAGGCGGCTTTCTCCAGGGCTTCCCGGTGGTCCGGGTGGGCGATGGTGATCAGCGCCTTGGCGCGGTCTGCCAAGTTCTTGGCGTACAGGTCGATCACGCCCCATTCCGTGGCAACGTAGTGGACGTGGCCGCGCGTGGTAACGACGCCCGCGCCCGGGTGCAGGAACCCGACGATGCGCGATTCGCCCTTCGACGTGGTGGACGGCAAGGCGATGATCGGCTTTCCGCCGGGGCTCAGCGCAGAGCCGCGAACAAAGTCCATCTGTCCGCCGATGCCGCTGAACTGATATGTGCCGATGCTGTCCGCCACAACTTGCCCGGTGAGGTCGACCTCGATCGCGCTGTTGATGGAGGTCATCTTCGGTTGCTTGCGGATGACCGTGGTGTCGTTCACGTAGGCGATGTCGAGCATGGCGACGTTCGGGTTGTCGTCCACGAAGTCGTAGAGTCGCCGCGAACCCATCACAAAGCCGGCAACGATCTTGCCCCGGTGGTGGCGCTTCTCCTCGCCCGTGATGACGCCCTTTTCCACGAGGTCGATGACGCCCTCGGCGAACATCTCGGTATGGATGCCGATTCGGCGGTGGTTCGTGAGCGAGGCCAGCACGGCGTTCGGAATCGCGCCGATGCCCATCTGCAGGGTGGCGCCGTCCTCGACGAGCGAGGCGACGTGCTCGCCGATGCGACGCTCAACCTCGGTGGGCGCAGCAGAGGCGTGTTCGGGAAGCGGGTCCTCGCACCAAGTCATGGCACTGAACGCCTTGTGATGGACGTGCCCGTCACCGTGGGTGCGCGGCATGTTCGGGTTCACCTGGGCGATGACGATGCGCGCCGTCTGCACGGCGGCAAGCGAAGTGTCGACCGAAACGCCGAGCGAGCAGTAGCCGTGGCGGTCGGGCGGCGAAACCTGAACCATCGCCACGTCGAGCGGCAGGAGGCCGCGGCGGAAAAGGAGGGGTACTTCGCTGAGGAAGACGGGAGTGAAGTCGGCAAGCCCAGAGTTGACCGCCTTGCGGACGTTGGGTCCGACGAAGAGGCTGTTCAGGCGGAAGGATTCGGCGTATTCGGGAGCGGTGTAAGGCGCGCCGCCTTCCGTGTGGATGGATACGATTTCGACGTCGCGAAGCTCGGGTGCCCGGGCGACCATGGCGTTGATCAGCTCATGCGGGGCGGCGGCTACGGAGTGGAGGAAAACTCGGGAATGCGAGGGGATGAGGGCGACGGCCTCGGCCGCCGACACATACGTGTGCATCACCCTCTATTTTGAACGTTTTGCGTCGCCTCTTGCTTGCCTCAGGGCGACGGTCGCCGCCCTCGAGCCTGGCCGATTCCAATGATCAGGAGCGAGACGACCAAGCCGGGCAAGAGCGTGCCGATGGAGAGCCGTTCCGCCTTCTCCAGATCGGCGGCTTCGGACCGGGTCGGCGTCGCCGAGGGGAGCACGAATCGAGTTCCCGAAGCGTCCCGAACGATGGCCAGCTCGAAGCCTTCGTTGCCGATCGACTTGCAGTAGGCAAACCAGGCAAAGGCGAGGGCGAACGAGACGACGATCGAGGTGAGGATCGTGCGAGGGCCACACCGGCACAGCCGGGGAATGTACGCCATGACCACCGGCGCCAAAAGCGGGCCGACGATGAGGCCCGCCCACGCGTACCAGAGCGCGACCACGCTCTTGAGCCCGAGGGCAAGGACGATGGCCAGGCCGCACGCCGCCACCACGCCCCAGCGAGACCAAGCGGTGAGCTCGTGGTCCTCGCGGCCCGGAAACAGGTTCCCGGCGATGTCTTTGCCCAGCGTGGCGCCCGCGACCAAGGTGTACGCCACCATCGCCGCCAAGATTGTGCCCATGAGCCCGCAGAGGAAGACCGCCTTCAGCCCCGCCGGCAGCACCGTCTGCCCGAGGGCGGGGAAGATGAGGAGCGGATTCTCGGGCATCGGCTTGAGGAGGGCGAGGGCGTACATTCCGCATCCGATGCTCATGAGGTCGAACAGCGCCCAGAAACCGATGCTGACGAGCACGCCCTTCTTGCTCACGGCGGAGCTCTCGCTGCTGTTCACCTTCTGATGGAAGCCGGGATCGACGATGGTCCAGGCGCCCACAACGAACAGACTGAGCACCATGAGCGGGCTCGCGCCCCCCGAAAAGGTCAAGAGCGCTTTGTTCTCCAGGGCATGCCAGGTCTCGCCGACCGGATAGTGCGTTAGGCACCAAAGGAACATGGCGGCGAAGCCCACGTACATCATCACGAAGGCGAGAAGCGAGACGCGGGCGTCGGCGAGCAGCCCGCCCCGGTACAGAAACGCCGTGCCGATCGCCGCGCCCACGACGACCGAAAGGGTAAGCCCCCAACCGCTCAGCGACTGGACCAGAACGCCGAGCATGAGCACGTGCGCGGAAGGCACGGCAAGAAGGAAGATGAGGATTGCGCCCGCCACCGCCACCCTTGCGCCGAACTGTCGGTGCAACCGCTCGGGAATGGTGAGTTGCGGCGCCTCGCGCACCCGGTCCGCCAGAAAGAACGCGTAGACGAAGGCGAAAACGTAGTACGGTAGCCCGAACAGCAACCAGGTGCCGAGGCCGTAGTACGAGACCGACTCCCCGATGCCCAAAATGCCGCCGTACCACGTGCTCACCAAGCCCGCGACGAAGACGGGAAGCGTCAGCCGCCGCCCCGCCGCCAGAAACTGGAGCAAGGTGTTCTCGCGCAGCCGCGCCGAGAAGCCCAGCGCCAAAATCGCGACGCCGAACAACCCCACGACCGCAAGGTCGAGCGGCGCCAGACTGACGACGGTCCCGTTCACTGCAACAGGTCGCGCACCACGTGGCCGTGGACATCGGTGAGGCGGAAGTCTCGCCCCTGGTACCGATAGGTCAGCTTGGTGTGGTCGATGCCGAGTTGGTTGAGGATCGTGGCGTTCAGGTCGTGGATGTGCACCGCGCCCGGCGTGAACTCGTCGACCGACGGGTTGATCGGGTTGCCGTCCTTGTCCACGATGTTGTAGCAGTAGTCGTCGGTGTTGCCGTACACGATGCCCGGCTTGACGCCGCCGCCCGCCATCCACATCGTGAAGCAACGTGGGTGGTGGTCGCGGCCGTAGTTCTCGTGGCTAAGCGGTCCCTGGCAGTAGATGGTGCGGCCGAACTCGCCGCCCCAAATCACCAACGTGTCGTCCAAGAGGCCGGTCCGCTTGAGATCCTTCACGAGCGCCGCGCATGCCTGGTCCACGTCCTTGCACTGCATGGGCAGGTCGCCGGCAAGGTTGCCGTGCTGGTCCCAGCCTCGGTGGAAGATCTGGACGAACGGCACGCCGCGCTGCGCCATCCGCCGCGCGAGCAGGCAGTTGGCGGCAAAGGTGCCGGGCGTGCGGGCATCCGCGCCGTAAAGCTCGAACACCTCGTCCGGCTCCTTACTCAGGTCCATCAGGTCGGGCACGCTGGACTGGAGTCGATATGCCATTTCGTACTGGCTGATACGCGCGTTGATCTCGGGGTCGCCGAAGTGCTGCAGTTGCATCTCGTTCAGTTGAGCCAAGTCGTCCAGCATGTGCCGCCGGGTCGCACGGTCCACGCCGTGCGGATCGTTCAGGTACAGCACGGGGTCGCCGCTCGATCTTAACGAAACGCCCTGGTACTCGCTGGGCAGGAATCCGGTCCCCCACAAGCGGGAGAACAACGCCTGGTCCACCTTCCCCGAGGTGACCCTGGAGTGGAGCACCACGTAGGTCGGCAGGTTCTCGTTGTCGCTGCCCAGTCCGTAGCTCACCCAGGCGCCCAAACTCGGCCGTCCCGGAAGCTGGCTGCCCGTTTGGATGTACGTGACCGCCGGATCGTGGTTGATCGCCTCGGTCCACATCGAGCGGATGACGCAAAGCTCCTTGACCACGCTCGACGTATAGGGAAGCAGTTCGCTCACCCAAACGCCGTCGCCGTTGTTGTCGTGCTTGTTGAAGTTGTATCGGCTCGGAGCAATCGGGAATCGCGCCTGCCCGCTGGTCATGGTGGTGATGCGCTGGCCGTTCCGAATGTGGTCGGGCAGGTCCTTGTCGTACTCCTCGCGCATCTTCGGCTTGTAGTCCCACAGGTCGATCTGGCTGGGACCGCCGTTCATGAACAGGTAGATGACCCGCTTGGCCTTCGGCGCGAAGTGGGGAATGCCCGCCAGGCCGCCGTGATGGTGCGCGGCTTGCGCCTTGCCTTGGTCTCCAAAGGCGAGCGATGCCATGCCGGAGAGCAATCCGCCGCCAAGCAAACGGTGTAGCGCGGCGGTGCCCACGCCGAGGCTCGCGCGCCCAAAGAGCTGGCGCCGGGTCATGATAAGTTCGGTTTCGCGTCGAGGATCCATGGCGGTTTAGTGTTGGGTCAGGAATTCGTCGGTGTTGAGCAACGTGCTACAGATGAGCGCCCAGGCCGCGCGCTCGGCTTTGGGCAAGGTCTTGTCGCCGGGGTACTCGCCCACGGCAAGTAACCCCTCGGCGGCGGATGCGTCTTGCGCGAACCGCTGACGATAGCGGGCTAGCGAGCTCATGAGCAGTTGGCTCTCTTTCGGCTTCGGAGATCGGCCCAGCGCCAATCGGAAGCCCAGGTCCAGGCGCTTGGCATCGTCGGGTTTCGCTTTCAGCAAGCGATCCGCGAACACGCGGCTGGCTTCGACGAACGCCGGCTCGTTAAGCGTCACGAGCGCCTGAAGAGGCGTGTTGGTGCGCGACCTTCGAACCACGCAGGCTTCCCGCATTGGCGCGTCGAAGGCGAGCATCGTGGGAGGTGGGCTGGTTCGCTTCCAGAACAGGTACAGGCTTCTTCGGTACAGGTTCTCGCCCTTATCCTGAACGTATTTGGCGGTGTTGCTGTCGGCAAACGCCAGGGCTTCCCAGATTCCCGAGGGTTGGTAAGGCTTGACGCCGTGCCCGCCCAACTTCTCGACCAGCAAGCCGGATACCGCCAGCGCCTGGTCGCGCAGGACTTCGGCGTCCAGCCGGAACCGAGGCCCGCGCGAGATGAGGCGGTTCTCGGGATCCTTGTCTCGCTTGAGAGCGGACGCGGTCGCCTGTTGGCGATAGGCGTTGCTCGTGAGGATGAGGTGGTGCAGTTTCTTCACGCTCCATCCGTTCTCCACGAACCAGGTTGCCAAGAAGTCGAGCAACTCGGGGTGGCTGGGCCACTCGCCCTGGTTGCCGAAGTCTTCGGCGGTCTTCACCAAGCCCGTGCCGAAGTGTTGCTGCCAGATTCGATTGACGATCACCCGCGCGGTCAAGGGGTTCTTGGAACTCACCAGCCACTGCGCCAAGCCAAGCCGGTTCTTTGGGGCGGTGGGCGCCAAGGCGCCGAGCGCCTTCGGCAACCCTCGATCCACCTTCTCCGTGGGCAAGTTGTACTCGCCCCGACGGAGGATGAATGCCTGACGCGGCTGCATGAGCTCTTGGGCGATGAGCGTCATGGGAATGCTCGCTTCCAACTCTGCGATCTTCCGCTGGCGGTCGCGATAGGTGGAAGCCGCAGCAGAGTCGGGGCCAACCTCCAAAAAGAGCTTGCGCAGTTCGCCTTCAATGGGCTTGCCCTGTTGCCGCGCCGTGTAGACGTCGTTGATCCGCTTGGCAACCGGGTCGCCGAAATCGATCTTGAACCCGTCCGGCCCGGAGGCGTTCACGATCTTGAAGACGAAGCGGTTGGCGCCCTTCAGCAGGTGGACTTTGACCGTATCCGCCGAATCGGCGAGACCCCGCAAAACCTTATTGTCGTGAACCAAGGCACCGTTCTGCCAGACCCGAATCCCGTCGTCGCTCCCCACCCTCAGCTCAAGGTCGCGCTCTTGCGGGCTTTCGATGTTGGCGCGCACGAAGACGGCGGCGTTGTCGCGTTTCGCCAGATTCTCGATTGGCTTCCCGACCTCGATGGCGACGGGTTTCCACGTCGCTTTGTCGGGCAGCCCGCCCGGCTCCGGTCCGAACTCCTGGCCGAACGCCGTGTCGAACGACGAAGACGGAAAAGCCTCCGAGACTTCCCAACCCGAAGCCTTGGGCGGCTCGACCCGAGCCGTCGAAAGCCAGTATTCGGCATCGCGCTGGTCGACTTTCGACTCCAGCGCGAGCATCTCGGCTTGCCAGCTCCTAACGGCGGCATCCTGCTCCGGCGTGCGGGCGCGGATGACCGGTCCCGGGACGAGGTCGTTACCGTCAAGCGCTTTGTCGGCGGTGGAGTTGAAAAACGCGAAGAGCTGGTAGTACTCCTTCTGGGTCAGGGGGTCGTACTTGTGGTCGTGGCACCGGGCGCAGCCCACGGTCATGCCGAGAAAAACGGTGGACGTGGTGTCCACGCGGTCGAAGGTGTTCTTGGCTTGGAACTCTTCTTCGATGGCGCCGCCTTCGTTGGTCGTCGGGTTCATCCGCACGTAGCCGGTGGCGATCAGCTGCTCGGTGGTCGGCTTGGGCAGGAGGTCTCCCGCAAGTTGCCAAACCGTGAACTTGTCGAAGGGCAGATCGTTGTTGAAAGACCGCACCACCCAATCTCGGTAGGGGTAGATGGCACGTTCGTTGTCCAGGTGCAAGCCGTGGGTGTCGCCATAGCGCACGGCGTCGAGCCAATAACGTGCTTGGTTCTCGCCGTAGCGAGGACTGGCGAGGTATCGGTCGACCATCCGATCGTAGGCGTCAGGTTTGGCATCGGCAAGGAAGGCGCCCACTTCGGCGGGGGTGGCGGAAAGCCCGGTCAGGGCGAGGGAAACGCGACGGATCAGCGTCGACCGATCGGCAGCAGGTTCCGGTTTGAGGCCACTCTGGTCCAGGCGCTGAAGAACGAACGCATCGATAGGGTTCTTGACCCACTTGGGATCGCTCACCTTCGGAATCGCCGGCATCTTTGGAGGCACCATCGACCAGTGCGCCTGGTACTTCGCACCCTGGGCGATCCACGCTCGCAACGTCTGAATCTGGGCTTTGGTCAGCGCGCCCTTGCCTGAGGTGGGCGGCGGCATCCGCATCTCGGGGTCCGAGGGAGCGATGCGGTCGAAAATCATCGAGGCTTTCGGATTGCCCGGCACGATCACCGCGTACCCGCCCCGGTCCTTGACCGCCGAGGCGCGTTCGTCAAGCCGTAGCCCGGCGGCGGCTTCCTTGGCAGAAGGCCCGTGGCACTTGAAGCAGTTCTCGCTGAGGATCGGCCGGATGTCGCGGTCGTAACTGATCTGGCCGACCGGTGCCGCTGGCGTCGAAGGCTTTTGCGGCGGATCGACGGCGATTCCCAGCACCCCAAGCGCCCCGCAAATCGAACCCATCAACCACCGACCGTTCATAAGTCCTTCATTATAGGTTCGACCCGTGCCGAATGCAAGCCACCGGTAAACTTGTCGGCATGAAGCTGTTCGTCGACACGGGAGACATCGAAGAGGTACGTCAAGCCGCCGAGTGGGGCATTTTGGACGGCGTGACCACCAACCCGACCCTCATTGCCAAGACCGGGAAGGGCTTCCGCGAGACCGTCCTCAAGATTTGCGAGCTCGTGCCCGGCGGCGCCATCAGCGCCGAAGTAGTGGCGACGGACTACGACCACATGCTGAAGGAGGCGCTGGAAATCTCCAGTTGGCATCCGCAGATCGTGGTGAAAGTGCCGCTCATCGAGCCCGGCATCCAGCTGGTGAAGACCTTGTGCGACAAGGGAATCCGGACGAACGTGACGCTCGTCTTCTCGCTCAGCCAAGCGTTACTGGCCGCTAAGGCTGGAGCCACTTACATCTCCAACTTCGTCGGCCGCGTCGACGATATGTCCGCCGACGGCATGGAGGCGGTCGCCGACACGGTCGCGATGGTCGGCAACTACGGCTTCGATAGCGAAGTCCTGGTTGCCTCGGTGCGGCATCCCATGCACGTCGTGCAAGCTATCCAGGCGGGCGCCCACGTCTCCACGATGCCGCTTAAGATCATGAAGATGATGTTCGGCCACCCGCTCACCGAGAGCGGCTTGAAGCGGTTCCTCGACGACTGGAACGCCGCCGGGCTAAATATCTTCGAGCCGGCAACCACCTGAGCCTGAGGATCGTCAAAGGGACGTATGGACTGGGAAGGTAGGGAGCAAAGCGAAAACGTCGAGGACCGTCGGGGATCGGTTCCCCGCGGGTTGATCGGCGGCGGCATCGGCACGTTGATCGTTGCGGTCATCGTGATGTTGCTTGGCGGAGACCCTCGGGCGCTGCTGGGCAACAGCAACGCTGTGGGTCCCGCGCCTGGCGAGCAAGCCCCGCTTTCGGCGGAGGACAAGAAGAAGTCGGAGTTCGTAAGCGTCGTGCTCAAGGACACCGAGGACGTCTGGCACGCCCAGTTCCGAGAAATGGGCCGCGAGTACGTGGAGCCCAAGTTGGTTCTCTTCACCGGTCAAGTGGAGTCGGCTTGCGGCTTTGCAAGCGCGGCGATGGGACCGTTCTACTGTCCCGAGGACCAGAAGGTGTACATCGATCTTGGCTTCTACGAAGAGCTAAAGACTCGGTTCGGGGCGTCGGGCGATTTCGCCCAAGCGTACGTCATCGCCCACGAGGTCGGGCACCACGTTCAGAACCTCCTCGGCATCACGGCAAAGGTCCACTCCCAGCAGGGCCGGATCAGCGAGAAGGAGTACAACAAGCTTTCAGTTCGCTTAGAGCTCCAAGCCGACTTTTTGGCGGGAGTCTGGGCGAACCATGCCCAGCAGATGAAGCACATTCTCGATCCGAACGACATCGAGGAAGCCCTGAACGCAGCGGGCGCTATCGGCGACGACAAGATCCAGATGCAGGCGCAGGGCTACACCGTGCCCGACGCCTTCACGCACGGAACCGCCGCCCAGCGCGTCCGTTGGTTCAAGAAAGGCTGGGACACCGGCGACCTGCGGCAAGGCGACACCTTTAACGCATCTCGCCTGTAAACTGCCCCCATGCTTCGGTTAGCCCTATGTGCGGTGGTTGCCGCCGCCTTGACGGGTTGCGGCAAGTCGCAGTTCACCGCCCCTTCGGCGAGCGCTGGCGAAACCTTGCGGGTCGCCCTCGACGCCACCCCGGCAACCCTCGACCCTGCTTTGGCGCAAGATCTTGCCACGGGCGACCTGATGCGCCAAGTCTTCGAGGGGCTCGTGCGGCTTGGCGAGGACAACTTGGTCCAACCTTGCCTCGCCGAGTCGTGGACTGTCTCGCCGGACGGCAAGGTCTACACCTTCCGACTGAAGGCAGGCGTCCACTTCCAGGACGGCAGCGAGCTCAAGCCGGAGGACGTCGTTTGGTCGTTCCAAAGGGCGGTTGACCCCCGGCTGCTTTCGCCCGTGGGAAAGAACTATCTGGGAGGGGTGGCAAAGGTCGAGGTGGTGCCTCCGTCCTCGGTCCGCCTCACGCTTGCCGAACCCACCCCCTCGATCTTGGGGAAGCTCACGTATCCGGTATGCGCCGTCGTGAAGAAGGGCGCCGTTCCCAATGGCGTGGCTATCACCAAGCCGGAGCAGATGGTGGGCACGGGACCGTACCGGGTGGCTCGTTACATTCCGGAGCAGGGAGCCGAGTTGGAACGATTCGAGGGCTATCACGGCGAGAAGCCGACGATCAGGCACCTGGAGATGCCGGTCATCAAAGACCCGGCGACCCGCATGAACAAGTTCCGGGCGGGTGATTTAGACGTGGTGGGCGTTCCGCCCGAAGACGTCGCTTCCATGCCCGAGAGCCAACTCAAGCACTACCCGCGTCCGGCGGTCATCTATCTCGGTTTGAACCCCTCTGCGTACCCACCGTTTGCTTCCATCGCCGTCCGACGAGCTTTTGCCCAAGCCTTGGACAAGGAGCGATTGGTTGCCGATGCACTGGGGAGCTCGGGCATGGTCGCGAACGGCATTCTTCCCCCTGGCGTCCCCGGCTATCGCGAGGGTCTCAATCCGCTGCCGTTCGATATTGGCGTCCACTTGGACAGCGCCAACCTTCCACCCCTGGAACTGGTCTTAGGGGGTCAAAGCAACGACAGGCGCAAGGTGGCGGACGCCGTTGCCACGCGCCTTCGCCAAGCGTTGGGGGTCGAAGTGAGCGTGCGTCAAATGGAGATGGGCGCCTACCTGCAGAAGGCAAACCGCAAGGAGTTGGCGTTCTTCCTCGGATCCTGGTACGCCGACTACCTCGACCCCGAGAACTTCCTGAGCGTGACGCTGGCGGAGTACGGCCAGAACCGGGTGGCGTACAAGAATCCGGCGTTCACGCAACTGTGCGCCGCCGCCGACCATGAGCTCGATCCCAAGAAGCGCATCACGCTCTACCAAGCGGCGGAAGATCTCGCGCTGACGGATGTCGCCTGGATTCCGCTGTACTATCCCGTTGATGTGCTGGCGGTGGGTCCCCGGGTCGAACGAATCCCCAGGAATCTGATGGGCTTTCTGCCGTTCGCCTCGGCGCGGCTCAAAAAGTGAACGCCTTGGGCAACTCGAGGCGTGGACGGTCCATCGCGAGCCGGTACACGTCCACCACACGGTGTGCCATGTCGGTGGTGGTGTAAAGGCGGACCGACTTGGCGGCGCCATCGCATAGGCGCGCGTGCAACGTCTCGTTGTCGAGCACGTTCCGAACCTGTTGGGCAAAAATCGCCGGGTCGTTCTTGACGAGGTAGCCGTTAATGCCGGGTTCGATCGCCGCGCCCGCTCCGCCGCCCACCACCGCCACCGCGGGCAAGCCGTAGGTCATCGCCTCTTGCACCACCAGGCCTTGGGTTTCGGTGATCGAGCTGAACACGAACAGATCGGCGCTCGCGTAGTAACGGTCTACCTCGGCGCGGGGCACAAACCCCACGAAGCGCACCCGGTCGCCGATTCCCAGCGAACGCGCGAACTCCGCAAGCTCGGCTCGATAGGGGCCGTCGCCCACCAGCCAAAGGCGAACGCTGGCGTCTTGGCGGAACACGTTCGCCGCCATCTGGAGCAACGTTTCAAGGTTCTTCTCCTTGGCAAGCCGTCCGACGTAGAGCAACACGCGGTGCTCCGGAGCTATCCCAAGCGACCTTCGGATCTCGGCACGGTCTAGCAGAGAACCGGTCGGCGAACCGGTGGGAACCACGTGGATGGGGGTGGTGACCCCATGGCGGCGGAGCCACTTGAGTGAGGCGTCGCTCGGAGTGATGACTTGGTCCACCCGGTTGTAATAGAAGTGCGTGTGCTTGGCGATCTTGTACCGCACATAGCGGCGGGGCGCGGGGATGTAGTGCGCGTACCGGTCGTACAGCGTGTGGTAGGTCGAAACGATCGGGATGTCGTGCGACTGCGCCCACCGGAGGCCGACAAATCCGATCGTGAACGGGGTGTGCGAGTGGATGACGTCGAAATCATGCCGGCGGAACTTTCGCAGCATGGGAAAGAACGGCGGAAAGGCGAGTGGATAGCCGCGCGTCCAAGGCGTCTGTACGGCCGGAAAGCGATAGGTGTTTGGGTCCGGGTCTCGGTACTTGAAGTGCGCCGCCGTGAAGACATGGACCGAATGCCCGAGGTCGCGAAGTTCCCGCACGAGCAGATCGATCGAGATCGACACGCCGTTGAGGACGGGCAGGCAACTGTCCGAAAAGACCGCGATCCTCAACGGCATGTCCATAGACCGACTAGGGTTTTCCTCCCGCTTCCGTGTTCAGGATGATGGGCAAGCCGCCCTTGCCGCTGCCCACGATCACCACTTTACTGTTCGACGAGCTGGCAAGCTCCTGAGTTGCCTCGATTCCCTTCCATTGCAGCAACTTGTCGGTCAGACCTTGGCTCACGATGGCTTGGAAGTCGGAAATACCCTTGGCTTCGATGCGCTTCCGCTCCGCCTCCTGGCGTTCTTTCTCCAGCACGTATTGCATGCGCAGCGCCTCTTGCTCGGCGGTGAGCTTGGCTTCGATGCTCGCCTTCAGGCGCTCGGGAAGTTCGATATTCCGCACCAGCACCTGCTGGATGATAAAGGCCTCGCCTTGGTAACCCTCGCTCTTGGCCAAGGTTCCTTTGATGTACTTTTCGAGCGTGTCGCTGATGGCGGTTGCGAGCTGCTCGCGCTTGGTGCTGTACGCCTCTTGGGCGCTGAACATCGAGACGCCGTCGCGTACGGCGGCGCGGGCGGCGGGGCGAACGATCTTGGCGACGTAGTCTTCGCTCGTGCCGATATTTCGGTACAGCCACGGCACCATGGAAGGCACCGGTCGATATGTGATCGTCACGTCCACCGGAAGCGGCAGACCGTCCTTGCTCAGGGTGCGGATACTGTCGTCGCCTTGAAGCTGGCCTTCTTGCGCAGAGCCGGACATGGTGTACTCCATGGTTTGGATGGAGACTTGCTCCACCGTGGCGAACGGATTGACGAGGTGAAGACCCTCGGTCAGAGGTGTTGGGTCGAGTTTGCCGAAGAGGCGCACGACGCCGACGTTGCCCGCGTTGACCACCTTGATGCCGCTACTAAGGATGGCGCCGATGGCGAACAGGACCAGCACGAACGAAGCACCCCGGAGGGGCAGGTGTTGGGCTTCCGGGGCAGACTTGCGCGAGGCCGAAAGGGCGAACGCGACGAAGAGGAGGAGGATACCGATTAGAAACATAAGGCTCCAATCAAAGAACGGGATTGGAGCCCGTTAGGCTTCGTTTTTACTTTCCGGTGAAAGGCGGCTTCTGGCCGACGAAGCCGGTCAGCACGTCGCCCACTTTGCCCAGAGATTCCGCGCTGCACTTGTCGGGCGTGTCGCCCAGCGTGTGCCACTCCGGATAGTCGAAGTCGATGAGGTCGATCGTCGGGATGCCTGCTTTGTTGAGCGCCAAGTGGTCGTCCAGAATCTCGGGCCCGTCCATCATCGGGAACGTCTTGGCGTGCTTGGTGGTCTGGGCGTATCGGTAGAAGGCGTCCAAGACCTTGGGCGCGGCTTCCTTGCTGTTCGGCTCCATGGGAATGCGCAGATCCTTGTCGCCGATCATGTCCAGCAGGATGCCGTAGTCGGGCTTCGGTGGAACCAGGTTCTTCGCGAAGTGCTCCGCTCCCAGGAACATCTCGTTCAAGCCGGGGCCGAGGTCTTCGCCATCGGTGAACAAGTACATGATGCCCAGGTCCTTGTCCTTCGTGAACTTGAGAACGCGCGCCGCTTCGATGAGCACGGCGACACCGCTTGCGCCGTCGTTCGCGCCGTCGATTGGCTTGCGTGCCTTCGCCACTTCATATTCCTGGTCGGCAAACGGCCGGGAATCCCAGTGGGCGAGCAACACGACGCGGGTCTTCGCCTTCTCCCAGTTCTGGGTGGCAACGATGTTCCACATCGTCTTCACCTCGCCTCGCTGCGACCAAGTGTGCGTGAACTCTTGGAACTGGACGTCGTCCGCCACCTTCTTCATTTCAGAGGCGATCCAGTCGCGGCAGTCCTTGTGAGCCTTGGTGCCAGGGACTCTGGGCCCGAAGGAGACCTGCTTGAGCAGGAACTGCCAAGCGCGATCTTGGTCGAAGGCGTCCACGCGCTTGACCATACCTGGCGGCACGGGCTTGGGAATGTTGCCTTCGGGACCGGTGTGGGTTTGGGTTTGCCCCTTCTGCTGGCCGCAAGCCCAAGACGCGAGACCGACTAGGAGTGCGAGACCCAGCGTGGCTTGGAATCGGCGGCGCGCTTGCCCTTCAGCGCCGACTCCACGGTTTGGTTCGGTACGGTGGCGACGATCTTGGTCTTGTCCCATAGCTTGAAGTACCCCGAGCCGCCGCGCCCGAGAGCCGCCGGCATCGCTACTTGATAATAACGGTTTTCGTCCAGATCGGTGCCCGATGCCTTCACGTTAAGGATCCGTTTTCCCGGATCGCCCGCGGCGGAGAACTCGATCTCGAAGCCGCTGACCTGCAAAAAGCTGGTGTTTTCCTGAGGGTAAAGGGAGAGCGATCGTTCGAACGCTTGCCGGATCTCCGAACCCTTGAGGCGCAGGACGAGGATTTCGTCCGTCGGGTAGAGCATCAACGTCGACAAGTCTTCGCTGTTGAACGAGGGCTTGAGAATGCCCGCGTTGATGAAGGCGCCGTCGGCCCCGGAGACCTGGCGCAACACATCCGCCGCAGCCTGAGCGGGAGCGTACGCCCCCTTGCCCTGCGCCCAAAGGACGCTAGCCGCCAAGATCAGCCCGATGGAACCGATGCCTCGAATGTTCATTGCCTTGCTACTCGTTGGACGCGCGCTCGCGTGTCCCGTTTCCCTGCACTAGGAATACTCGGTGAAGTGCCGCAAAAGTTCAGGCAGAAAAACAACGACGGGAAAGGTAAGAGTACCTTTCCCGTCCCGTGAAACAGGTTAGAAGGAGGTTAGCCTTCGACTTTGACGCCCATTTGGCGAGCCGAGCCCGCCACGATGCGCATCGCCATTTCAACGTCGTCCGTGTTGAGGTCAGCCATCTTGGCGAGGGCGACTTCCTTCAGCTTGGCTTGGGTAAGTACGCCGGCCTTCTCGGTCTTGGGGTTCGAAGCGCCCTTCTCGATGCCCGCGGCGCGCTTGATCAGGTCGGTCACCAACGGCTGCTTGACCACGAAGGAATAGCTGCGGTCCGAGTAGACGTTGATTTCGACGGGAAGGACGAAGCCCATCTGCGAAGAAGTCATTTCGTTGTACTTCTTCAGGAACTCCATCATGTTGATGCCAGCCTGGCCGAGGGCGGGGCCGACGGGAGGCGCAGGCGTACCTTTGCCCGCCGGAATGTTCAGCTTAATGACGCTCGTAATCTGCTTTGCCATGGTCTTGGTTACTCCTGCGCGTATTAGCCCGACACGCGCGGCGATTCGGCCCGGGGAGAGAGGGAAGCGTCATCCGGACTTCGAACGGGAACGAATTGTACCCAATCGCCACTAGCGCCGGGCGCGCCGGTTCCGGCAGTACTCCCCGGTCGGCTTCAGGCCTTGCTCGAGGCTGGTCGTGGGCTGCCACCCTAACACCGACTTCGCCCTGGTTAGGTCCGGCCGCCGCCGTTGGGGGTCGTCGGTCTCGGCTTCCAAGAATCGCAGGAAGCGCGGGTCTTTCGCGGCCACGGCGGCCTCTGCCGCCGAGCGGTTCATGCCGCATGCCACCAGCACCTCCAATGCGAAGCTGAGAATGGTGCGCTCCTCATCGTTACCGATGTTCACGGGGTCGTGGTAATCGGAATGCGCCAGCCGCCACACGCCGTCGATCACGTCTTCGAAGTAGCCGAACGATCGCGTCTGCTCCCCCGCGCCATAGATCGTCAAGGGCTCGCCGCGTAGCGCCTGCCCGATGAAGTTGGGCACCACCCGACCGTCGTCGAGGCGCATTCGGGGACCGTAGGTGTTGAAGAACCGCACGATGCGCGTATCCACCCGGTGGAACGAGTGGTACGCCATGGTCATCGCCTCCGCGTATCGTTTGGCTTCGTCGTACACGCCGCGGGGGCCGATCGGGTTCACGTTCCCCCAGTACGACTCGGGTTGCGGCGATACCAAGGGGTCGCCGTAGACCTCGCTGGTGCTGGCGAGCATGAACTTCGCGCCCTTCTCCTTCGCCAACCCCAGCGTCTTGTGGGTGCCCAGGGCGCCCGCTTTCAGAACGGGAATCGGGAATCTCTTGAAATCTCGCGGACTGGCGGCGCTGGCGAAGTGGAAGACGAAGTCCACCGGACCGTCCACAAACAGGTACTCGGTAACGTCTTGCTTCACAAACCGGAACGCCGGGTTGCCAAGGTGCTGGGCCAGGTTGTCCGTCGATCCCGTGAGCAGGTTGTCGAACACCACCACTTCCCACCCCTCCGCGATCAGGCGGTCGGTGAGGTGGGACCCCAGAAAGCCGGCTCCTCCGGTGACGACGGCACGCATGGCTCAGTATGTCTTGCCCGGCGCAAAGAACAGGAAGGATGCGCGCGCCGGCTTCCGAAACTCATACTAGGTGCATATGCGCAGAGTCGCGGTAATCATGGCGGGCGGGGCGGGAGAGCGCTTTTGGCCCCTTTCTCGGCCGGACCATCCCAAACAGCTCCTCCACCTGACCGGCACGGGCAAGACGATGCTCGAAGAAGCGGTGGAGCGGATCTCGCCTCTCGTGGGTATCGAGAACACGTTCATCTCCACGGTCCCGCGGCTTGTCGAGCCCATTGCTGGCGCATCGGCGGGGGTTCCCCGCGAGAACATCTTGGCGGAGCCCGCCAAGCGCAACACGGCGGGAGCGCTGGCGTGGAGTTCCGCGTGCTTGATGGCGAGATTCGGAGACGAGCCGCTGTCCCTGGGCATCATCACCGCCGACCACCGCATCGAGCCCAATAGCGAGTTCCAGAAGACCGCGCGCTCGGCCTTTGGAATGGCCGAAACGTCCGGCGGGCTCGTAACGATCGGGATCGTGCCGAACCGCCCCGAAACCGGATACGGCTACATCGAAGCGGCGGAGGTCGTCGCCACCCAAGAGGTGCCCATCCACCGGGTGAAGCGGTTCCGCGAGAAGCCCCAGATCGAGCAGGCCATCGAGTACCTCCAAGACGGCCACTTCTACTGGAACAGCGGTATGTTCTTCTGGACCCAAGCGGCATTCGTGGAGGAAATGGACGCCGCGAGCGCCGAGCACGCCGCTTTCATTCGGGCGGGGGCCGAACTCCTGCGCGCCGACAAGATCGCCGAAGCCGAAAGGCTCTTCGAGGAACTTCCCAACATCTCGATCGACTACGCGCTGATGGAACGCGCTAGGCGCGTCTACATGGCGGAGGCGGGCTTCCAATGGGACGACTTGGGATCGTGGGATTCGCTCTCCCGAATCCGCGAGCACGACCACGAGGGCAACGTCCTCAGCGGCAAAGGGGCTCTCTTGGAGTGCAGCGAATCGGTTGTCTTGAACACGAGAAAGGGCCAAGGCATTTACGCGCTCGGCATCCACGATCTTGTGGTTGTGGTGACCGACGACGCGGTAATGATCTGCCCGAAATCGAGAGCGCAGGAAGTGCGCAAGCTCAGCGTCCTCGCCGACTAACCGCCGTAATAGCTTCGGTACCAGTCTACGAACCGCTCCAAGCCGACGTCGATAGGCGTGCTCGGCGAGAACCCGACGTCCTTGGCGAGACTTGAAACGTCGGCATAGGTTTCGTACACGTCGCCGGGCTGCATGGGAAGCATGTTCAGTTGGGCTTTCACGCCCAACTTCGCCTCAAGCACCCCGATGAACTCCATAAGGGGCACCGGAGAGTTGTTGCCGATGTTGTAAACCCGATAGGGTGCGTAGCTCGTGGCGGGATCTGGGTTGGCGCGGTCCCAATCGGGGTTCGGTTGCGGGATGCGGCCCAATGCCCGCACGACGCCTTCCACGATGTCATCGATGTACGTAAAGTCCCTCTTCAGGTCCCCGAAGTTATAGACATCGATGGGCTTGCCCGCGAGGATAGCTTGGGTGAACTTGAAGTAAGCCATGTCCGGCCTGCCCCACGGGCCGTACACCGTGAAGAACCGCAAGCCCGTCGTCGGCAGGTTGAACAGGTGGCTGTAAGTGTGGGCGATCAGCTCGTTCGCCTTCTTGGTCGCCGCGTAAAGACTGACGGGGTGGTTGACCGGATCGGCTTCCGAGAACGGGGTCTTGACGTTGGCGCCGTACACGGAACTGGACGAAGCGTAAACCAGGTGCCGCACGCCGGTTTGGCGGCAACCCTCCACGATGTTCCCGAACCCGACCAGGTTGGAGTCGATGTAGGCGGCGGGATTGTCGATGGAGTACCGGACGCCCGCCTGGGCGGCGAGGTGGACGACTCCGTCGAATCCGCCTTCTTCGAAGAGCCCCCGGACCGATTCTCGATCTGCAAGGTCGCCTCGCACCATTTGAAAACCTGTAATCCGCTCAAGTTCGGCGGCGCGAGCTTCCTTCAACGAGACCGAGTAGTAGTCGTTGAAGTTGTCGAACCCGACGACCTGGACCCCACCCTGAAGGAGACGCCGAGACGTGTGGCTGCCAATGAATCCGGCGGCGCCGGTGACCAGGACCTTCTTCACGCGACCGCCTTGCCATAGGCGCGCAAGACCTTGTCGAAAGTCTCTTCCGTCAAATCCATGATTCGGTCCATCGTGTAGCGTTCCCTGATCGTGTCCAGCCCCGCCCGTGCAAGCTGCACGCCAAGCGACGGGTCTCTGAGTAACCTCTCCATATGGTCGGCAAGTTCCCCGGGCGAGTTCTTCTCGTAGGTTAGCGCGGTCTTGCCGGGTACCACGACCTCCAAGATGGAGCCTGCGACGGCTCCAATCAGCGGAGTTCCGCTCCCCAGAGTCTCGATGATCGTGTTGGCGAACGGCTCGCCCCAAACCGAAGTGCTTAAGAACGCCGTGGCGAGGCGAAGCCGCTCCAAGGTCTGGGGCCGCGTGAGTTTGCCGATGAACTTGATCCGATCTTGAAGGTTGTGCTCCGTGATCGATGCCTCGAGTTGAGCTTGATAGGCGGGGTCGCCCGAGCCCGCGATGTCGATGCGCCATTCCAGCTCCGGCGCCCGACTCGCCAAGATCCTGGCGGCTTCCACGGCGTGGTGGACGCCCTTGGTGGCGTCGATCCGACAAGCCATGAGGAACGTGGCGGGCGAGGTCCGCTGCCGCTCCACATCCTCGCCAAGGTCAAAGTCGATCCCTCGCGGAACGATGTAGGGGAACTCGGGGCGGAAATCCTGCTCGATGAAATAGTCCAGCAGGAACCGGCTCACGAACGCCATGTGCCGGTAGTCCACGCGGCGCTCCATGTCGGTCCACCGCTTCAGAGCGCGTTCCATCATGAACCGATAGGTTCGGGAGATGCGAGCTTGGGCGAAGTGTTCGGCAATGTAATGATCGCCGCAATGCCATAGCGTGGGCATGTTTCGCCGAGCGGCGGGCTCGAGGGTGGCAAGCCCGATCTGGTGCATTCCGAACGGGTACAGGAGGTCAAAACGCTCTTGCCCCAACAAGCCGTCAAGCGCCTTGGCATTGGGTTCGCCGATCTTGACGCGCGCCGCCAGCTTTCGCATGATCTCAAGGGTTGCGGTACGCCCCGAGCGGCGGTCGGGCACCGGCTCCACGAAGTGGAAAATGCGGTGGACCCACTCGGGCTCGGGTTCGGTCGGAGTGAAGCTGGGGCGGTAGCGGCTGGTGGCGACGTGGACGTCGTGCCCTCGGGCCCGAAGGGCGTGGGCGATCTTCCAGGCGTTGATCTCCTGGCCGCCCGTGTAGTCCGGCGGAAAGAGGTTACTGACGATCAGGATTCGCATGGCGCCACGCTAGACCATTATGGAACCTCCGCTGAGTTCGCCGATATCTCGCAACGGTACGGGCAAGCAGGACCGCCGGGCTGCGGAACACCACACCCATGGGTCTTCGAACATGGGTTTGGACAATTGGAGTTGCGCTGATTGCGGCGCAAAGCGCTCACGCCGATCGAATCGCGGCGGAGGAGCCATTCTTAGACCCGGCGCAGGTTTACAATCAGGACTATTTCTGGCTTCGGCGTGCCACCGGCGTCGTTGTTCCTGATCAAAACCGGGTCGGATTGGACATCACTTTCCCCGACTACCAAAGCGCCATCGGCCGGCGTGTCGTGAACCCGATGGATTGGTCGCAATACGACTACATCCAGATGAAGGCCACGAACAACGATCCCCTGCACTCCATGCGGGCGAACTTGGTTATCCAGACGTCGTCCGATCCGACGAACTACAACGGCTCGTTCAACGTGATGTTCTCCCTCGCGGCGGGCGAGACCCGGAACATGCTTTTCCCGCTCAAGGTCATCGACCCGCGCAACTACGGCATCCGGCGCCTGCCTCCGGTGCTCTTCTCGGCGTTCTCGACGGTGGGAACCGGAAACCAAAACTACAACTTGGCCACGGTCTACCACTGGCGGATCAGCTACCAGGAGAGCTACGCGGGCAGCCTCAGCATCCGCGAGTTCCGTCTGATGAAGTACAACGACAGCCTGGTCGGCCTTGCCGACCGGTTCGGCCAGTATTCAGATCGCAACTGGGACTCGAAGATCACCCAAGAGAGCGATTTCGCCTCTCGCCTTGCGTCTGAGGATGCGGACCTTGCGGCAAACCCGGGCCCCGGGGAAGCTGAGGGTTCTCGCCGCCTCCGCCCGCTCAACGAAGCGCCCAAGTGGCGCATGTACAAGCGCGTCAACAAGTGGTTTATGGTGCATCCGTCAGGCCGGCTCTTCTGGAGCCTGGGCTTGAACGGCGTCACCGACCTGGACGCCACGGTGGTCGAGGGCAGGGAAGATCGCTTCGTCAGCCTTCCCGACCAGGCAGGACCGTTCGGAGACCTGTATTCCGTCGAGAACACGAACCAAGGTCCGAAGCTCACGTACAACTTCTTCAAGCAAAATCTGCGCGAGAAGTACGGGACGGACTACATGGCTCCCTTCGCCGCCAAGACTCGGCAGCGCCTCAACTCGTGGGGAATCAACACCATCGGTTCCTGGTCGAACCCGGTGTTCTACGACGGGTCCATCCCCTTCACGATGTACACCAACACGGCGGACTTTCCTGACCGGCTTCCGTGCCCGTACGTCCACGCCAACGACCTTCCCGACGCCTTCGATCCTGACTTCTCGAGCTACCTGGCCACCAAGTTCCAAGCGACCTTCGGACCCTTCGTCAATCGAAGGAACTTCATGGGCGTCATGGTGGACAACGAACTCTCGTGGGGTTGGGATACCAGCAACGCGCTTCGGTATAACGTGGCGCTCGGCGCCCTCAACGCTCCGGTCAACCAGTCGGCTCGTGTCGAGTTCCGGCGCCAGCTCCGTAACAAGTACGGAACCATCGAGGCGCTAAACGCCGCTTGGGGTACCAGCTTCGCGTCGTGGAACGCGTTCGCCACCACCAACTACACCCCTTCCAGCTATCCGAACGCCATGGTCGTCGACATGCGCGCCTTCGTCCGGAGCTTCGCGGCGGCGTATTACGGCAAGGTCAAGGCAGCGCTGAACAGCATCGGCTATCGTGGCCTTTACCTGGGCTCGAGGTTCTACCCCCGAACGACTGAAGTGCTCTACGGCGGTGCCAAGTACGTGGACGTGTACACCGTGAACACCTACGGCTCCGCGAACCTCATCGACTGGCCCGCCTTCAACTCCTGGCCCAAACCGGTCATCGTCAGCGAGTTCAGCTTCGGCCTGCAGGAAGACGGCAACTTGGGCGGACCCGCCGAAACGGCCAGCCGGAGTGAACGCTACACCAACGTTCGCGACTTCGTCCAACTCGCCCTTCGGCAGTGGAACGTTGTCGGTGTCCACTGGTTCGAGTACCTCGACCATCCGGTTACGGGCAGGTTCTACGACGGCGAGAACTACGGCATCGGCTTCCTCGACATCGCGGACAATCCGCACCAAGAGGTGATCGACGCCTTCCGTGAGACCACGGCCGACATGTACCGGTTCCGCGTGATGAACAACTAGCTTGCCGGGCTCTCTGCTGGTAAGGCAGCCTTCGTACGGCGACGCAGACGGCGTCGCCGTACGATTACTCTGCCACCCTTCTCGAGGAACTTGGCGTGAGACTCTTGGATCTTGACCATCGCCCAAACCGGGCCGAAGATGAACCAGATGAAGGCTCCGGTTTCCGGCTTCTGGTGGCGCGAGGCGCTCACCGAGTAGAGCACAAGGAAGAAAAGGACCAAGATGCCGACATACCGAGTCCGTTCCAGGTAGGGCTCGCCGTGCGTCTTGAGCAGCCGAATGCCCCAATACAGGCCCCAGAGCAGGTAGATGATGTGAAGCACGCCCGGCACGCCGTGGTCTAAAAAGCCTTGCAAGAACGCGTTGTCAGGCCCGTTCCCAGCGGAAAACTTGTCTCCGGTTCGGATGAGGATGAGCGAGAAGCGATTTCCGCCCGCTCCCAGCAAGGCCAAGTCTGGTGCCAGATCGGAGATCGCGTCGATCGCTTCGGTTCTCAAGAGATAGGATTCGTCGTTCTTGAGGCCCGTTTCGAAGACCGAAGTGAGGTACTTGAGGTCCAGATCGCTCTTCACGGCGACCATCGCCAGGCCGGTGAGGGCCATACTGACCACCGCGAAAAGGAACGCCCTGCCTTTGCCCGACTTGAGCAACAGGTAGAGGAAGATGATGATCAGGAGCCCGTGCATCACCAAGGCGATGCGACTCTGCGCCACAAAGGACCCGGCAAAGAAGAGTCCCAACGCGGCGGTGGCGATGAAGGTGTGGACCTCCTTCATGCGCTTGCCCGTGCCCAACGTGATGCCGACGATGATCGCGCTCGCGATTAGGTTGATAAAGGCGAAGAAGTTGGGGCCCGAGAACATTCCGACGGGTCGGGGAGACTCGATCGTGGCGCCGATAAGCACCTGTTCGGGGTTCCAGCCAAACCGTTGGGCAAAGTCGAGCGCCGTTTGTTGAAGCGGTCCTTTGGATTGCAGCAAGCCCAGCACACAGGCGGCGCCAGCAAAGAAGACGATGCTCCGCAGGAACGCGTTCGTGCCGACCTTGGGCTCGACCGCGCCGATTCCGTAGGCCGCACGGAAGATGACCCAACCCGTGATGATCTGCTTGATGTACTCCGTGAAGTCGCGTTCGTCCAGCGTGCGGTACAGTCCGGTCTCCGCCCAAATCTGGCTGGCGACCGCAAGCACGATCCACAAAAGGAAGAAGTTGTCGACCGGCGTCCGCGCGATCGCCATGGGACCGCGCACGGTCCATGCCCAAATCACGATGCCGAAAGAAATGAAGACGATTGGGTGGATCTGTAGCGGGATCTTCTGGGTTAGGCTCGTTCCGAAGATCAGAAAGAAGGGAAGCAACCACGCGAAAAACGTGGCGAAGAAACGGGTTGCCGCCTGGCTAACCAGCGCTTGCTGCATCCGCCGAGAATCGGCGGGCTGGCCGGCGGCAACCGCGCTCATGACTTCGGTTCGTTAGACTGGCCGCTTTCCAGAGCCGAAGCCCCGGCGTCACCCTTGAGCCTGGCCGAACTCTCGCCTTTCAGCGCGCTGCGGTCAGACCCCAAGGTTGTGGCGTAGGCCTCGACGGGCGCCTTCGGCATGATGATCAGTGCGGCAAGCACGATGCCCAGGCCAATGCCCATCAGGAAGAACAACCGCGTATCGGGGAAGCTCGGCTGCGACGGATCGAAAGCGGTGCTGACGATATTCGCGTTGACCGAGCGGGCTCGGCCGATCGCTTCGGTGGCGTCCTTGCGCTGGACAAGCTGGAGGTAGTTGTTCTCGTAAACCGTCTTTTCTCGGTTAAGCGAGGCGAGTTCCTTTTCAAGGGTTGCGTACTGTTTGAGACGCTCCTTCGAGGCGTTCAAAGCAGTGTTGACTTCGACGGATTGGTCTTCCAGATTCTTGACCCGGCCCCGAAGTTGGGCAACGGTTTGCACTTGTTGGGTGTAGTTCGGATTCGGGCCTCGATCGGTACGGACGCGAATCTGCTGCTTGCCCTGCAAGCTCGCCTTTTCCGCTTCCCAAGCGCGAACCTGGCGCAAGGCCTCTTGCACGTTGGGGTGCTCGTCCAGGTACTTGGCCCGTTGCCTGGCGAGTTCGGCGTTCGCCCGTGCCAGCTGAGCCTCGACCTCGGTGAGCTGCGGGTTGAGTTGATCACCCTCGGCAAGCTCCATAGTCGGCTTGATGGTCTTGAGAATGGCTTCCGACTCGGCAAGTTCGGCTCGGGCGCCGTTCAACTCGCCGTCGATGCTGGATCGGCGGAGTTCCAACGCGGAGACCGTGCTGCTCTCGCTATTCGCCGCCACCAGCGGGTCAGAAACGCCCAACTGCTGCTTGAATCCGGCAACCTTACCGTCGACGTCGGCCAACTTCTGTGGTGGCCTCGATCTGCTTGTTAAGCACGGTGAGCGCCGTGGCGCCGCCCGCTTCCGCCATCGCCTTCGTCTCCTCGAGATAAGCCTTGGCCAGTGCATTGGCGAGCGCTGCCGAAAGTTGCGGGTTCTCGGTCGTGACGGCGATGCTGATGACGTTCGACTCGCGGCTCGCGTCAACCCTCAGGCGGTTGAGAATCTTCTGGATCTTCGCATCCTGGGTTTCCCGATCCGGAAAGTCGTTCGGAAAGTTCGGAGCAACCTCACCGATCGCCGCCTGGAGAACGTTGCTGCCCGTGATGATGTCCACCTGGCTTTGCGGGGTCGAGGCGCTGCCGCTGTTGAGCAGGTCGTCGATGGCTCCAAACGGGTTTCCGGCGTCGAGTGCGCGCACCTTTTGGTCTACGGAGACCCTGCTAATCGCGGTGTATCGTTTCGGGAACACCGCGGAGAGCGCCGAGAAGACCACCGGGCACAAGATCAATACAATCAGCGCGAGTACGATTTTCCGCTTCATAAAGGTTGCCTGCTGGGATGTTTACCTGATTGAACGACGATTCGGGCGGCGGGGAAGGCGCGCGCGAGCCTGAATCTTAGAAGAAGCCCTTACTGGTTTCGCCGGCTTTGTCTACGAAATCAGCAATGAACTTGAAGAAAACCTCCTGAGGGGTATCCGGGTTCATCGAGATGAACCGGTAGAACACGCCCTGGGGGTCCAACATGGTCTTGCACTGGGTCAGGAACATGTCCATCTTCAGTTGCTCGGTGGTCGGGCGGAACCCGCTCGGCCCCTTGTAGAAGAACACCGTGGTTCGCTTAACCTTGTTCTCGTCTGTCATCTCGGCGAGCGTTACCGGGATCACACCGCGCGTCCTGGTCTTGATGCCCGCGACGGTCTCGCTGACGATATCGAACTTCTGGGCGGTAAAGCAAACCCGCGGGTCGTGGAAACTGTCCTTCGATTCGCTCGCGATCAGGACCGCGTCGAACACGTTCGGACCTTGGCTGAAGCGCCGCGCCACAATGCCCCACGGACGCAACTCGTCGTAGGTGGGTTGGTCCATTCTGTACGTGACCTCAGGGTCGTCCTGCCCAGGCTCGAACTTGTATGCGTCGAAGTCCTTGGGCGAGTTGTGCTTCATCCACTCTTCGTTCTGCTCTTCCTTCGCAACGCGAACGGCCGTGGTCTTGAATCCCACTGCGCTGAGCACGCTCCGAGTCGCGCTTCGAATCGTCTCCGGCGCAAACTGGAGCACCGCCCCGTACGCAAGCAGCACGCCCGCGAACACCCAAACTCTCTTCGTCAATCTTTCCATCCAAGCAACCTCGCAATCTTAAACAAGATGAAGAAGCACACCACCAACGTGATGTAGCCGCTGTAGTCGTGGAACGCCATGCCCGCCTCGGCGCCCCGCAGTTCGCCCACCATGCCGATCAGCGCGATGCGCAGGCCGTTGATGCCCAGAGCGAGCGGGAGGATCAATCCCATCAGCACCAGGTTCCGCCACCAGTTCAAGTTGGCGATGAGCACAAAGAACACGGTGAAGGCCGTGAGGGCGAGGATGAGCCGTAAGCCGGAGCACGGCACGCCGACGTTCAGCGGGAAGCCGCTGTTCATCATGATCGTGGTCGAGTTCACGTACTCGTGCTCGAATCCAGTGATCGCGAAAATCTTCGTGGCGACCAGCGTCGAATAGGTCTGCAGCGGGTTCGTATAGATTTCGATCGCCATGCCGAACAGGGGCAGCGCGAACGAAAGGTAGGCGATGGGCCAAGCCAAAGCGAGCATCCACCGAAAGCCGGCGAGCATCCAGACGCCCAACAGCAGAGTCACGACCACCATCACCGACATGATCGCGTCGATGGGCGTGCTGGTCGAGACCAAAGCAAAGTACAGCGGGATCAGCATGAGGACCCCCGCCAGCAACAAGGCTCCCGGGGTCGCCTTGGGCTCCATATCCTTCAGGGCGACGCCCGGAGGAAACACCTTTCGATCCAATCGAGCGACGATCCGCCGGATGGGAGGTAGGCAGTACACGGCGACCAATCCAAGCACCACGACGACCTTCGCGAACGTCCCGGGTACGACGATCCCGATGACCGCCAAGAGAGGCAAGAGCAGGCCGCTGATGTTCGGCCGCTTGTCCCACTGCTTGAAAGCGATGTAGCCTGCGATGAGCGGGACGAGGAATCCGTGCGAGTAATAGCCGTCTTTACTCAGCCACAACTCCGGAAGCTTCTTGAAAAGCGGCCAATAGATGAGGCCGATTGCCAGTGAGATGAGGACCCCGGGCCAGAATGCCGGCGATGCGACGACCTTCCCCCAGTCAATACCTCCCCTCCCCGCTGGCTGCGCGAGGGTCTCCGTTTTCGCCATGTTGTCTAAACCTAACTCTTGATCGGGCACTAAGGTTCCTCGCCGCGGTCACGGCTATATCGGTAATTATGACAGTTAGCGCTCAGTTCCTTAGGTTCCCTAGAGGGAGCCGAAAAGGCGCTTGACCCCTGCCACAGAGAGATACGCCAAGGGTTTGCGTTCAAGACTCATGCCAATGGCGGCAACGTGGAAGAGAGGCAGCAGAACCAGCATGATCGCCAGTTTCCAAAGCCCAATGCCCGGGATTCGGTCCGTCAGCGCGATCAAACTGCCCGTCATGGCGCACAGCGCCAACGCGGTGAAGATCTTGCGACGGTCTTCGACAGGAGGCGGGAAGTGAGCGATGGCCATGAGGAAGCAGAGCCCGTAGAGGGCGATGGCGCCGAAGGTGAAACTCCACACGATCCGGAGGAGCCGCGCCATTCCTTGCGGCGCAACGTAGCTGGCGTTGTCGACCGTTGCCGCCGCCCAGTCTTCCTTCGACGGCGTCGGCGCGAACCCCTTGGTGCGCACTCCGTCCTCCAAGGGTTCGGCTCGGCCCGAGACGGTGGCGACGTACTCCGAGAGCACGCGCCCGCTGGGCAAGGTGTAGCGAACCTTTTGCGCCGACTCGCGCTTGCCCGACCTCTCGTCCGGATAGGTCGCGACCTCCGGATTAACCTCGTATCGCTCCGCCCCCAGTTCGACTTGGCGAGCCGCCGCGAACTCCGCGATCGACGAATATCGAGGCATGGCGATCGCCCCAAGCTGGGAACCCAAAACGCCGACTGTGACCAAGATGCCCGCGATCTGCGCAACCAGGGTCAACTTGGCCTTTCCGTAGGACACCAGGGCGGTGCCCGCGATGGTTCCGATCGTGCGCATCGCCAAGAACACGGACATCACGCTCAACACTGCCGCGCTGCCCGCGAACTTCGGACCGAGCAGCAAGGCGATGATCGGTTCGGAAGCAAAGATAAGCAGGAGGTACACCGGCGTGACGAAGAGCAGGGTCGCCGTGAGCGATTTGGCGTACACCCGACACAGCTTCGCGTGGTCCGAGGCGCTTTGGCTGAACGCCACGATGAGCATCCGCGAGAGCGGAAACGTGACGAAGTCGGCTGGCTTATAGGCGATGTTCTTGCCTTGTCCAAAGAGGCCCAGCAACACGTTGGATTCCAGCAGTTTCCGAATGACGAACACGTCCGACATCAGAAACAGGTTGTTCAGGGCGTTCGCGGCAAGCAAGGCGCCCGTGCGACGGAAACACGATCCAACCTCCCGTCCTTCGAGAAGCATCGGCCGAATGGGCGCCACCCGGTGGCTAAGCCACAGGGTGAGCAGGGAACAATAGCCCAACTGGATGACCAGCGACCAGAAGGCGAACCCCATCAGGACCAAGACAATGGTGAGGATGATGCCGGTGCCGCCCGAGATCAGGTCGATGATTGCAAGCTCCTTGATCTTCGTTTCTCGAAGGAGCTGGGCCCGGGGCATGGTTGCAAAGCCGTTGAAGACCAAGGCAAGGCACGCCACAAGTAATCCGGTACGCAGCTCGGGAAGGTCTAGCGCCTCTGCCAGCCAACCTCGCGAGACGAAGAGCAGGAACGCGGGAACCAACGCCATGACTACCGCCAGAGCCGTATACGACCGGATCTTGCGGTCGTCGACTTCCTGGTCGGCAAGGTAGGTTTGGGTCAGTCCGGCGTCGCGGAAAATCTCCGAGATCGCCATGATGGTGCTGAGCACCGCAAACGCGCCGAGGGGACCCGGGCCCAACAGGCGCGAGATGATGATGCTGATCAACGGGAAGACCGCTTTGTTGATCAGGTTGACCAGGACGGTCCAGGCAAGTCCCTTTGCAAACGTCGAG
>JAXLTH010000022.1:0-57682 GCA_046330155.1 Fimbriimonadales bacterium
CTTGTCGGCCCGGCGGGAAAGTGCGAATCCGCCGGGCACGGCCATCTCAACGGGCCTGTCGGCTTCGGGAAGGCTCTGAACGTACTCCCGGAACAGCCGCTCGCATTCATCGGCGGTCTTGCCCCCTTCCGCCGCACGGTATGCCTCGGAACCACGAACCAGCCGGCTCATCCAAGGGGGAACACTCTCCTCATGGGAAGGCCCGGCGTCGTAAGTGATTCTTGACGAGTAGACGTACGCGCCGCCCGCCAATCCCAGAACAAGTGAACCGCCCAGGACAAGAAAGGGCGAAGTTCGCCAAGCCAAGAAGCCGAGAACGAGGGCGAAACCGGCGAAAAGGCCCATCTCCCAATTCAACGACTCCCTTCGCGCATCTTCGGGGGTTAGAACCGTGACGCGGCCATCCCAGGTCGTCGGAGTGATGGCGAAGTCCCGTCGCATCTCGTAGGGCGAGACCACGCCGCTCAACCGGGTGATCCGCCATCTGGAACGGAAGTAGGGGACGAGGTCCGGGTGTGAGGTCGGCCTCCAAAGCCCAGAGTGGCTACCGGAGAGTTCCTGCCACGCCACTGGACGCAATGGCGGGCACTCCATGTTCTCGTCGCTCAACACGAACAGATCGAGATAGAGCGGGTTCCTCGCACCCACCCCGGTCAGCCGCATGGGATAGATCGGCGTCTCGGTACGAAATCGGATCGCCAGCGGGTGAGGCGTTGCCAGGCCGGTCCCGGTCTTCCGCAACTCGGCACGAACGATCGACCAGCCTTCGCCGGCCAGAGTGTCCATCATGGACCGTAGCGTCTCTGGAACGGCGTCGTCGTTGCTTGCCAAGGTGGTCACTACCTTCACGTGGAACGATCCCACGACGCTGTCGCCGCCGGCACTCGTTTTGGCGGCCCATGGCGGTTGCACGCGGGGGTAGATGATCACGGATAGCAGGTAGAACAAGCCGGCCGTGGCGCATGCAATCGCAGTCCATGTTGAGCGCTGCCGAAATCGTCTGCGGATCGAGATCAGGATCACCGAGACGAGCAAGCCCGCGAGACAGAACGGCGTGAACGAGGCGGCACGGCTCCTCGAGACCCTGATCGGAATCGATTCCTGCAAGGTCTGAAGCGCCCCTGGCCGGATCGCTTCAACCGAGAGCGGGCGTGCCGGCACCGGCAGGTACCACACGTACGAACCCGGTTCGCCGTTGAAGTCGCTCTCCACGATCATCGTTTCGACGCCGTTGCGCCAATCGACAAACGCCCGTTGGCTGGGCATTTCGGGAAGAATCCCGTCTCGCTCGATGATCCCGTCCGCCCAGGCGAACGACGCCAGTAAGAGAATCCAAAGCCCCCAAACCAACCTCATGGCATAGATCCTTCCTTCGGAAGCAGCGTCGTCTCGGCAACGCAAGTCTGAAAATCGTACGCGGTGATCGCCAGCTTCCACCCGCGCCGCTCCAACGTGAAGCCGCCGGGCACCGCCATCTCGGGCGGCATTGGCGCCCCGAGGGCTTCCAACTTGGCCCTAAACCTTCGCTCGCACTCGTCCGCCGTCGAGCCCTTGCCGGCTTCTTGAATCGCTTCGAGGACCGACAGGGTCGTCTTCTTGTTTTGCATGAGGGTGGCGATTCGCGAGGGCGCGCGCTCGTAGCGCGGCGTCGTAAAGACCTTGTAACCTCCCACCGCCAACCCAAGGGCGAGGGAGGCCAAAGCGATCCGCCACGTCGGCCAAGATCCGAACCCCAGAAACGCCAAAACGAGCACGATCGGCGCTCCCAGCCCGAACATCCAGTTCACCGCCCAGCAGGGCGCGTCCCGTTCGGTCAAACCACGTTGAACGTCTGCCTTGGCGACGGGCGTGATCCGGAAGTCCTGCCGCATCTGTTCTGGCGTCACCACGCCGCTCAGGCGGGTAACCCGCCCTCGGTCGCGAAAGAACGGCACGAGATCCGGGTGAGAGGTTGGCTTCCATCGGTTTTCCCCGTTGTAGAGGATGTTCCGCACCGCCATCCTCTGTAGCGGCGGGCATCCCACGTTCGGCTCTCCGCACACGTAGAGGTCAAGATGCAAGGGACCGCTGGCTCCCGCCCCGGTAAGCCGCATCGGATACACCGCGTTCTCCGTGCGAAACGTGATGGCGAGCGGATGGGGCGTGGCAGGCCCGTCCTTCGTCTTCTTCAACTCCGCCCGCACGATCGTCCAGCCATCCTTCTCGTAGGCTTCGAGCGCGGGCTTCAAGGCCGCCGGTATCGCGGTATCGGCCGTCGAGAGCTTTGTCTCGAGGAAGACGTCGTAGGAGCCGACGTCAACGGGCCTGCCTGGTTCGCCATCCTTGCTCTGGGCGAAGACCGGAAAGAAGATCGCGGCAAGAATGCAAATCACGATCACGGCAACCGCCGTCAGGATCGCCCAATCCTCGCGCTTGTTGTAGCGCTTGCGCATCCAAACCGCCCCGATCGCAAGCGCAAAGCCAAGCACGCACAGAATCGTCGATGCCTCATCTCGTCGCCAAACGGCGATCGGCAGCACCTGCTCCAGGGTTTCCAGGGCTCCCGGCTTGATGGCCGTCACGCTCGCGGGCTTTGCGGGGACGGGAAGGTACCAAACGTACGATCCGGGCTCGCCGTTGAAGTCGGTCTCGACGATCAGCGTCTCGACGCCCTTGCGGAAGTTCACGAAAGCTCGCTGGCTGGGCATTTCGGGAACTTTGCCGATCCCCGAAACCATGCACCCGTCCGCGGCGGCGAACCTTGCCAGCACCGCGAAAAGTAGCGCCCAAACGAGCCTCATGCGATCATTTTGCGCGGTTGACCTGGCCCTTTTGGATGAAGTACACGCCCTTCTTCACCTGATAGTCGGCGCCAAGCTGGTCCAGCACCGCCCGCAGAGCCGCCTCGAACGAGATGTTCTCAACGTCGATCTGCACGCGGCCGGTCACCGCCTTGTCCACCTCGTACCTCGCCAGGTGGTGCCGGAAGGCGGCGGCGATCGCCACCGTGGCGTCCGCGTTGCTCAGCACAAAGGTGGGAATCTTCTGCCCCGAAGGCGGGGAATCGTAGGAGAACACCCGGTACTCGCCGTCGCGAACCTCGTAGCCCGCGTTCACCTGCTTCGCCACCACCTTCACCGCGGTCGATAGCGTAACGCGCCGTAGCAACGCCGTCACGACTCCCTTGACCTCCGGCGCGATTTTGAATTTAATCCCGGTCGGCTGAAAAATTGAGGTCAATGCCATCCCGACCGGGGCCTCGTCGAACGACACTTTGTCGATCACCGGGTTCAAATCGACGTCTTTCGCGCCTTGGGCAAGAAGTCCGAGCGCCAACGTGGCAACGAGCGTAGTCATACAACTTATGGACGTTTTCCAACCGTTGGAGATTCGAAGTGGTTGCGCAGACGGTTGACCATGAGGTAAAGTCTCGCCGATTCTGGAGAACTGTGTGCCGTTGTACGGAGCCTCTCCCGGGAGTTTGCGTAGAGCGGCAGGCTTCTCCAGATCGCATAACTGGAGCTAACAAACTCGAAATGCCCCTGGATACGACGAAGAAGGCAACGGTCATCGCGGATTACGCGACGAAAGATGGTGACACGGGTTCTGCCGAAGTGCAGATTGCCGTGATGCAAGCTCGCATTGAGCAGATCACGGATCACCTCAAGCGCAACAAGAAGGATTTCCACTCGCTGCGCGGTCTTCTTCTCCTCGTCGGTAAGCGCCGACGTCTGGAAGCCTATCTCCGCCGCAAGGACATCGCGAAGTATCGCGCCCTCGTCCAAAAGCTCGGCATCCGAGAAGTGAAGCCCCGGTAAACGGAGGTTCGAATGATTCATCACCACGAGTTCGAGGTGGGGGGCAAGACCCTTAGCCTCGAAACAGGCCGCGTTGCCAAGCAAGCTGGCGGCGCCGTACTCCTCGGCATGGGCGAGACCGTTGTTCTCGGCGTCGCCACCATGTCCGAGAATCCCCGCGAAGGGATCGACTTTCTCCCCCTCACCTGCGACTACGAAGAGCGCAAGTACTCGGTCGGCAAAATCCCCGGCGGCTTCATCAAGCGCGGCGGACGCCCGTCCGAAAAGGCCGTGCTTACCAGCCGCCTGATCGACCGGCCCCTACGCCCGCTCTTCCCCAAGGGTCTTCGCAACGACGTTCAGGTCGTCGCCATGCCGTTCGCCATGGAGCAGGAATGCCCGGCGGACGTGCTCGCCATCTGTGCGGCGGGCGCGGCGGTGTCCGTCAGCGACATCCCCTTCAAGTACCCGGTCGCCGGCGTTCGCGTCGGCCTCATCGACGGCGAGTTCATCCTCTTCCCGTCCATCGAGCAGATTAAGGCCTCCGACCTCGACCTCGTCGTGGCGGGCCACAAGCACGCCATCTCCATGGTCGAAGCCGGCGCCAACCAGGTCACCGAAGAGGTGATGCAGAAGGCGCTCAAGTTCGCGCACGACGCCGTCAAGGTCATCGTCGCCGAGTTCGAGACGTTCGCCAACAAGTACGGCAAGGCCAAGCGAGACGTCAAGCTTCACCTCATCGACGAAGGCCTGAAGGCCGCCATCGAGAAGAAGTACGGCAAAGAGATCTCCAAGACGATGCTCGGCGCCAAGGACAAGGCGATGCGCGAAAGCGCTCTCGACGACCTGATCAAGGACGTCGTCGCCAAGATGAAGCCCGAGTACGAAGGCCAGCCCGAGTTGCAGGCGCAGCTCCACGAGGCGGCCGACTACGTCGTCAAGGGCGTCGTTCGCGAGAACATCATCAAGAAGGACACCCGCCCCGACGGCCGAAAGCTGGACGAAATCCGCCCGCTCGAAGCCATCGCCGGCATCCTGCCCCGCGTTCACGGTTCGGGCCTCTTCACCCGCGGCCAGACTCAGGTCATGACCGTCGCCACCCTCGGCCTACCCGGCGAGGCGCAGACGATGGATGGCCTCGAGGACGTCGAGAACAACCGCTACATGCACTTCTACAACTTCCCGGCCTATTCGGTCGGCGAAGTGCGGCCCATGCGTGGCCCCGGCCGTCGCGAGATCGGCCACGGCGCCCTCGCCGAGCGCGCGCTGCGAAGCGTGATCCCGCTCGACGATCCCGATTTCCCCTACACCCTGCTCCTGATCAGCGAAGTGCTCGAGTCCAACGGTTCGACGTCGATGGCGTCGGTCTGCGGCTCCACCCTCGCCCTCATGGACGCCGGCATCAAGATCAAGGCTCCCGTGGCGGGTATCGCCATGGGCCTCATGTCCGACGGTAAGGTCTTCAAGGTCCTCACCGACATCCAGGGCATGGAAGACTTCTGCGGCGACATGGACTTCAAGGTGGCGGGCACCCGCGCCGGCATCACCGCCCTGCAGCTCGACACGAAACTCGACGGTATCCCCGACGACGTGCTTGCCCAGGCGCTTGCCCAGGCCAAGACCGCTCGCTTCCAGATCCTCGACGTCATCGAAGCCGAGATTTCGGCTCCGCGTGACACCGTCGCGGCAACGGCTCCGCAAGTGGTCACCATCAAGATCAACCCCGAGAAGATCGGCGGCGTGATCGGACCGGGCGGCGCGACGATCAAGAAGATCGTGGCGACCAGCGGCGCCAGCGTCGACATCCAGCAGGACGGCACCGTCCTGATCGGAGGCACCAGCGCCGAATCCATCGAGACCGCCATTGCCATGATCAAGGGCCTCACCGACGATGTCGCCGTGGGCACCGTGTTCAAGGGCAAGGTCACCCGCATCATCGGCCGAGGCGCGTTCGTCGAGTACATGCCGGGCCGCGAGGGCATGGTTCCCAAGGAGCACATCTCCGCCACGCCGCTTGGCCGCATCGAAGACGCCGTCAACATCGGCGACGAACTCAACGTCAAGGTCCACGAAGTGGATGGCCAGGGCCGCGTGAACCTCACCGCCCTCGGCCTCAAGCAAGACCTGCCCAGCCTCGCCGGCAACGAAGACGCCGAGCCCCCTGCGGGCGGTAGCTTCGGCGGCGGACGAGACCGCGGTGGCCGAGGCGGCGACCGTGGTGGTCGTGGTGGAGACCGCGATCGCGGTGGCCGTGGTGGCGACCGAGGCGACCGTGGTGGACGCGACCGAGATCGAGGCGGCCGAGGCGGCTACGATCGCGACCGCGGACCCCGAGAGGATCGTCCCCGCGAAGAGTCCGCGCCGTCGTCTGCCGTCGTGGAAGAATCGAGCCGAGCGCCTCAGGTGCCCGACGAGTTCCCGCGCCGCGACCGAAAGGGCGACGACGACGTGAACGCCCGCTTCCGCCCCCGCCGCTAACCCGGCGCTAACGGAAACGAAGAAGCCCCAGACCGAAAGTCTGGGGCTTCACTATTTGTCCCGAACAGCAAACGCCCTACGGTGCCCACTTCTTCAGGAACGCGATCACCTTGTCCGGGTCGTGGTGGTCGCCCGTCTCCAGCAATCCCGTGTCCTGCGAATGCAGCAGCTTGCCGTCGGCGTCCAGTACGAACAGGTGCGGGTAGCCGCTGATCTTCGGGTACTTCGAAAGCACCGCCTCGTTCTTGTTTTCCTGGCTGAAGTTCACCTTCACCACCACGTACTTGGCGGCCAGCAGCTTCATCACGTCGGCGTTCGTCGTGAAAAGGTCGTCCAGCTTGTGGCACCAAATGCACCACTCGCCGCCCACGTCCAGAATCACACGCTTCTTTTCTTTCTTGGCGCGCGCAACCCCGGCGGCGATGTCCTTCGCCGCGTCGGCTTTGGGGTCGAACTTCGGGTGGGCAACCTTATCGGCTTGGCCCTTTCCTCCGGGCTCGGGCGTTTGGGCAAAAGCGGTTACGCTCGCCAAAAGGGCAACAAGCAGGCAAATGCGTCTCATGGCGGGACTATACCGCCCCGAAACTTCCCATAATCGCACCATGAGCCGCTGGTGGTTGCTCGTCGGGCTCGCGGTGGCGGGTTGCCGGGCGCCTACTCCGCCCAAGAACGCCGAATCTCCGCCGCCGCCGGAAGTTGTCGAACGGTGGGTCACCTGCCTTGCCATCGACGCCGACCGAATCTTCATCGGCGGCCAATCGGGCGTCATCCTGGCAAGCCGCGATAGCGATCCGGACCCCGGCGTCTGGCTCCGTTGGAGTGCTTGGTCCCCGATCCGCAAGGTCGTCGCGGGGCGCGACGGTTGGTGGGCGGCGGGCGAACTGGACGGCTCGGGCGAAATCAACACCTATCTGCTCAACTACAACTGTTCGCCGAGTGCCGTGATCCCGGGCGAAGACGCCTCCGACTTCCAGTTCTCCGCCGACGGCAAGTACCTCGCCGTGGTCAGCTACAACATGCTCGATGTGGTCGAGCGCGACTCGGGCAAAATAATCGTCCACAAGGAGGTCGGAGAGCCGTTCGAGCACTCCATCGAGTTGGTCGACGGCGGCAACGCCCGCATCGCCCGCCTCTCAAAGTGGGTCGACGGCGAGGCAAAACCGATCGGCTGGTGGGACCCGGTCGGCAACAAACCCATCGCCGACCCTGGGCAAATCAAACCGCCTTGGGATTACGAAGTGACCCGCCCCGAAGACCGCTCGCGCTACGACGTCGCCCGCGTTTCAGATGGCAAGAAGATCGGCTCCATCACGGTCCCCGGCGAGGAACACGCCTCCCAAGATTGGATCATGCTCGGCCGCCACGGGATGGCGACGTACTGCGGCTCCGGCTTCGCAATCTACGACCTTCGCACCCTCACCCTCGCGGCCTGGATCACCGTGGACGCCCCCCGAACCTCCGGCTACCTGATCTTTACCGCCAACGGCCTCTGGCACGGCAGCGCGCTAACCACGCCGGTCGGGCTGACGGCGGATCGCCACCAGCCCGACGCGGTTTGGGAATATCTGAAGAACGCCTGCGGGCTTTAGCCTAGCTGGCGTCTCCACGCGAACCTTCGCCACCGGTCCACGCCGTCGCCGAACGCCAACACGAGGCCGTTAAGCAAGATCGCAAACAGCGAAACCGTAATGGTGCACGCCATCGGTACCACCGCCAGTTCTCGCCACCGCTCCGCCATGCTCGAAGGAATGGGCTCGCGGAAGGCGGCCAACTCGCTGCGAACCTCCTCCGCCTCCCCCGCAAGGGACTTCTGATAGGCCTGTCCGTTCGCCGCCCAGGTTCTGGCTGCGTCTTCCAGGGTAGGCCATTCCATCAGGCCGTAGACCGCTCCGTTTCGGAACCGGTCCGTGGCCCAGCGGGGTCCCATCGGTCGATGGCCCCACAGCAAGCTCACATCCGCCGTAAAGCCGTAGCGGGACATCGGCACGGGTGCCACCCAGCCTCTGCCCTGTTCCTTCAGGGTCTGCTCGAGCGCGGCCGTCCCCGCCCCCGCTGGCGCCGAGACGATGTGGTCCACGATCGGTTTCTCCTGGGCGTAGCGGTCCAGCCAAGCCTCCCGCACCTGCACCTGCGTGCCAAGCCCGGGCGCGTACGCCAGCCGCTCGTTGCTGTTGATCCGCACTCGAATGGTATTCGCCCCGAAGTAGGTGACCATGCCCAAAGGGGCAAGGATCGTGAGGGCGGCGACCTGTGGGGCAACCCAGCGCCGGGTCCGCCACGCCAGCACCGCCGTTGCCGCCACCATCGCGGCCGGAATATACAGAAAGTCGGTCTGCCGCAGCGGATCGCCGAATCCCATAACGTCGCCGGGCGAAGCCACGAGCCAAGGCAGCACGAAAAGCGAGGCCGAGGCAATGGCGCCGATCCACAGCCGAAACGCCCGGCTCGACATCGGTCGGGCGCCGGCATACGCCCGCGAAACCATCTCGGGGGAGCCGAAATCCGCAATCGCGCATTTGATCGCCGCCTCCCGGTCGATCCCCTTCGCCGCGAGTTCGCTCGCGTGTTCTTCGATGTGGGCCTTCGCCTCCACCAGCAGGTTCGCGGTTGCTTCTCCCGACCGCTTGCCCCTCAGCTTCTGCTCGAGTTCCACCAAGTACCAGCTCAAATGGTCAAGCATGGTTCGTTGCCTCCTTCATCGGGTTCGCGCCCAGCACGTTGCCCACCGCCTTCGAGAACGACGACCATTCGCGCCGCCTTTCGGTCAGCGCCGCCAGCCCGGCGTCCGAGAGCTTGTAGACCTTTCGCGGCGGCTTGCCCTCCTGCATCTCCCAGTCGCCCAGCACCAGCCCGTCTTCCTCCAAGCGATGCAGAATCGGATAGAGTTGCCCCTCGCCCAGCTTTAGCACGCCTTCGGATCGCCCGCGTATGGCGCGGACGATCCCGTATCCGTGGAGCGGCTTTTCCTGGAGCGCCGCCAGCACCATCGCTTCAAGATCGGTTCGGAATCTCATCATTAGGCTCCGAAATCATTATATATCACAGTTTGATATATATCGTCGCATCTTTGGTAATTCTTACCGATGCGCCCCGCATCGGATATTCTCGCCGCATGATCGCGTCCTTCGTCGCTGCCGTGTGCCTCGCCCCGTCGGCGGAGGTACCCCAACGCATCCTCGAGCGCGGCCTCACCGACCTGGGCGCCCACCGCCTGCTCACCGAGCTCACCACGAAAATCGGCGGCCGCCTCAGCGGGTCGCCCGAGGCGGAACGAGCCGTCAAGTGGTGCGAGGCGAAGATGCGCCAGATGGGGCTTCAGAACGTGCGCCTCGTGCACTGCATGGTGCCGCACTGGGTGCGGGGCAAGCCTGAAGTCGCCACCCTCGATGGTAAGCCCCTCTCCGTGAACGCCCTCGGCGGCAGCGTCGCCACTCCCAAAGGCGGCATCGAAGCCGAGGTCGTCGAGGTCCACTCGCTAAAGGAAGCCGAGCAGCTGGGCGCGAAGGGCAAGGGCAAAATCGTCTTCTTCAACCGGGGTTTCGACCCCAAGCTCCCCCACACGTTCGCCGCCTATGGCGGCGCAGTAGACCAGCGCGTGGGCGGCGCGACCGCCGCGGCGAAGAGCGGGGCGGTCGCGGTCCTCGTCCGTTCGATGACCCTCGCCACCGACGACGCGCCCCACACCGGTGCCATGGGCTACGGCGAAGGCAAGAAGATCCCCGCCGCCGCGCTGGGCATCCAAAGCGCCAATCGCCTGAGCGCCGCCCTCAAGAAGAACCCCCACGCCAAAGTCAGGCTCAAAATGTCCTGCCAAACCCTGCCCGACGTGCCGTCGGCAAACGTCTGCGGCGAAATCGTGGGGTCCGAACTGCCCGACGAAGTGATCGTCATGGGCGGCCACCTGGACAGTTGGGACACCGGCAAGGGCGCCCACGATGACGGCGCCGGCTGCATGCAAGCGCTCGAAGCGCTTCGCCTCATGCGCGTGCTCGGGCTGAAGCCCAAGCGCACCATCCGCGCCGTGATGTTCATGAACGAGGAGAACGGGTTGCGCGGCGCGCCCGCCTACGCCGAGTTCGCCAAGAAGTCCGGGCAAACGCCGTTCGCGGCCATCGAGAGCGACTCGGGCGGCTTCATGCCCCGCTCGTTCGGCGTCTCGAAGGCGAAGATCGACGCCGTCCGCCCCTGGGAGGAAACCCTCCGCGTCTTCGGCATCGAGCGCTTCAACGAGGGCGGCGGCGATGCCGACATCGGCCCGCTCGAGCCCCTTGGCGCCACGCTCTTCGCCCTCGAGCCCGAGAACGCCCGCTACTTCGACTACCATCACTCCCGAAACGACACCATCGACAAGGTGAACCCCCGCGAAGTGGAATTCGGCGCCATGGCGATGGCAACCCTGGCTTGGCTGGTGAGCGAAAATGGCCTCTAAACGCGTCGGCGCCCCGCCCGCATCCGGCTCTTCGATGAAGGCGTCGGACGTCGGCTCCTTCATCCTGCGCCTCGGCTTGGGGGCCATCGCCGTCTCGCAGGCGTACCCGTCTCTGTCGGGCTTGTTCGAGGGTGGAGGGGTGGCGAACCCCTACGCCAAGGTCACCGAGTCCCTTGGCCTGCCCGTCGCCCTTGGCCCCGCCATGGTGTGGGCGCTGGCGGTGTCGGGCGTCCTGCTCGTCCTGGGCTTGGCAACCCGCATCGCCGCGCTGCTGGTCGCCCTCGCGGTGGGTTTTGACCTCTATGCGCGTTCGACCACGGGGGTCGAGTGGGTGGAGATCGAGTTGCCCGTGATGCTCGTCTGCGCGGCGCTCGCCCTGCTGGCGGGCGGCGGGGGCTCCATCGCCCTCGAGCGCCTCTTCAAGCGTCGCAAGAAATAGCCACGCCCATTTGCCGGGATTGCCGGGATCGCGCCCGATTGGTCCGCCCTATGCAGGACTGACCTTCGGAGCGTCATGGTTTCAAAGAAGGTTTCCCGCATTCTTGGGTTGGCGATGGCTCTACTCGCCGTCGCATGCTCGGCATCGGCCGCACCCAAAAAGCTGCCTTCCTATCTGGCCGGGCCCCGGCCTGAGCGCGGCTCGTTCCTTAACCATCCGGCAAGGAACCTCAAGGAAGTCATTCTCCAGGTTCAGGGCGATCCCGTTACCGCAGACCGCCTGATGCGCCACTTCCAAATGTCCAAGCCCAATCTTGTGGCGTACTTGCGCACCCTGCACATGGCTCAGCTCAAAGAAGACGGCGTCTACTTCGTCTTCAACGTCCACGAGGACGGCGTGATCCGCGAGCGCATCTTCAACCTGCCGAAGGGAACGTGGGTCTACGCCGACGCGCTGGGCACTCCCATCCTGCGCCACCTTTGCGCCAACCCGATGACCCGCGGCCCCAAGCGGGGCGTGGCTCCGCAGACCTTTGGCTCTGTCGGCGACGAACAGGGATTCTCCCAGCTTGCCGTACCGGTCGCCTCGCAAGAGGTGGTCGCCCTGATCGATCCTTCGATGCCCGAGGACCCCGCGCCCCTCACCGAACCGGAAATGCCCCAGCCGCCCGAAAAGCCGCTTGAACACATCAAGCTGCCCGAAGTGGCTCTCCCCTCAACCGGAGGCAGCGGCGCGGTCTTCCAGGTGCTCGGTCTGGGCTCGATCGTCACGGTCGGAGCGATCGCCTCGCTGGGCGGCGACGGCGGAAATCCCCCCGTGCCCGAGCCGGCTTCGTTTCTCGCCTTCGGCGTCCCGCTCGCCTACCTGGCGGCGCGCCGAATCAAGAAAGCTGGACGCCGTTCACGCTGAGCAGGAACTTGTAGCCCAGCGTGTCGGCGGATTTCCGGCACATCACCATGCGGGTCAAGAAGATCTCGAAGTACTCCATCACGGTGGCGTACGAGCTGTCGATCTCCAGGGTGAGCTGGATCGTGAGCTCCTTCAGGTCCATCTCCACCCGGCTCTTCTGCACCGCGTAGTTCACGCGGTCGTGGATGTCGAAGGTCTCCAGCATGGGGTTTTGCACGCGGCTGAAGTGCACGTCGCTCTTGTCGGCGATGATGATCGCCGCCGACATGGTGGAAACCGGCAGGCCCAGCAGCTCTTCGTGGTTGCCGATGGCGCCCAAAATCGGGGCGATCTCGCCCGGGTCCATCCCCATCTCGTTCAAGATCGAATAGGCGATGTTCGCCCCGCTGATCGGGTGGTCCTGCCGGTTGATCACGTTCCCGATGTCGTGCAGGTAGGCGGCAATCTGCCCCAGCTCGATCTCGCGGGCGGGCACTTGCAGGTTCTCCAAGATGTACCGCGTGATGCTCGCCACCATGCCCACGTGCCGGTGCCCGTGCTCGGTGTAGCCCATGGCGCGCATCACCTCGTTCGCGCCGTCGATCAGGCGCTTCACCTTGGGGTTCGCCTTGACCTCCTTGAGGGTCACGAGGTTGCCGTTGCCGAGCGAGGTTTCCATGCGCCCTTCAGCATACGCCAAGATGGCGTCTGGCCTCGCGTGGGAACGGAACGCCCTTCTTCCGACGATGATGAAACCAAGGCCACGGTTGGGTTATCCAAGTTCACGCCGAACCCCCGTGATGCTTGGCATGAGGAGAAAACCGTTGTATGCTTATGCCATGCGTTCGCAACTGAGCGCACCACGATCATGCACGGAAGCGGGACGATGAAGCTGAATGGTAGTGCCGGTCTATTCGACCCTTTGGTCGGGATCGATTGCGACGAGCAACTCGTCGTAGGACCCGCTCGGCGCCTTGTCGCTGCATCACACGACGGTGACGACGTTCGTGTGGGACGGGACCGACTACCTTGGGGAGGCAACGGCGAAACGTGGCCGCGAAGCTGACCGCCCGGGTGACGAACATGAACGGCCAGATCGTGGCTGAGAAGCGCGGCGGCCAGCACCGGGTTCTGAACTCGGACCCCTTGGGTAACGTGGTCGACGTTCGGGATTCTGCCGGGACGCAGCTAGCGTCGTACAACTTCTGGCCTTACGGCGAAGTGAGGACTTCGACCGGCTCAATCAGTAACCCTTGGATGTTCTGCGGGGTCTGGGGCTACTACAACGACGGCTCCACGTACTACGTCAGGGCGAGGACCTGCCGGCCGGACCTCACGCGGTGGCTCACGGTTGATCCAATTTGGCCATACCAACTTCCCTTCGGATACGTGTACAACTCTCCACTCAACGCAATCGATAAGCTGGGCCTCTCCAGTTGCCGGAAGAAGGTGAACGATACATGCAGGCCGACACCTAGGGATGTCCCATGCTGCACGCCCCTGATTCGTTGCATCGCATCGCCCGGAGGGCGGTTCGACGGGTCGAGAGGCTCTTTCACAATGTCGCTTCCCGTTCAAGCGACGGGCGAGTTACGGCATGGCACGCTTTATGTTCAGGTTGACTATTACATCACGTATCTTGCGACAGGCGCAGTGAAATGCCCACCGCCTGAGTGGCAAACAAAGTTCTTCACAACCTCTAGCGCAACGTCAGGGAAGGCCAGGCTGCAATATCAGGGCGGTTCTGTTGCGGGCAGGAGGTACTGGCCGGGATGGTGCGAACAAAATGGTCCGGCACCTCCATCCAGCGTGGCGCCGACGCCATACAGACTGCATACCGAGTGTCTTACTCCTGCTGATGAGGAAGTAGATGCCATGACCCAGGGGAATGAGAGCTTTAAGTTCCTAATCCATGGGAAGTTCCGAACGCCGAGCTGTTCTCCCCATTCCAACACCTTAAGAGGGCGATTCCTAGTTCATCCCGACGGGGACAACGATGGTACAGGCGGCTGCATCGGACTTCCAGACCCGCAAACATCCGAAAACTTTCGAAGCTGTATGCAGTGGGCGGCATTCTACGGCTGCTCTTCCATGCCGTTTTCAATTTTCTATCCGCCAGGTTAAGGCAAAATGATCCGTGTGTTCTTATCATTGCCTCTCTTGCTTCTAGGTCAAGTCACTAATCGTCCGTCGGAGCCTGGAATGCGGCAAGCACGGCAAACTCAAGCAACGTGTTTGATCAGGTCGGCTTCTGGTCGCAAGCTCGGCACGGCCACAGTTGTCTCCAGAACTTGCCCTCCATATCCAAAGTCGGTGCCGGTAACCAGCCAGTGGTCGAAGAGTTTTAAGGGTAGTGAATTTCTGCTTGGGATTCAGGAGAAGCGATATGATACAACACTCTCATCGATAACCATTAGAATGGGAAATAGTGTTCGTCGTTACAATGCGGAAGCGCTGATGGTCCTACCTGATCCACACTTGTTCGCGCACCCGTCTGGACCGGGGTTGAGGAAGTTAGCGTTTGCAGCAGCGGGCACAAAAATCGGTGCCCCCGTCGCTATCAGCATCATTTGCGGTGGCGATGCGCCGGGACTTGCCCTGACCATACTGGTGCTTCAAGGACAGAGGATGATACCGCTCAAACCAAACATAGTTGAAGACCTCCTTCCTTTGGCGGAACTTTCGAGGGCCGCTAATAGGGCACTGACTAAGTACGCGAATCTTCGGAACCGTTGAAAGTCTGTTTCGCGATACCCACTCGCGTAGGCGAGTGGGTGGCAGGGGCTTTAGCCCTTGCATCCAATTGACCAGGCCAGGCGCTGCGGCAAGTCGCCTTGGATCCCGCGCGGCCGCTCTCTGGGCCAGCATCGCCGCTCCCGGGAAACTTGCCGAGAATGTTTGGTTCCGAGACCCGAAACCGCCGAAACCCCAAGAGCCCGTACTCAACGGGAGTTGCTGATGGCGAGAACCGGTCGGTGCGACCCCTCATCGGCACCAACTGCCGCGCCAAGGGAAAAGCCGAGCCCAAAGACCAAGGAAGTCCAGGTTCAAACGAACCGAGGAAGGAAGTGGTGCGCGGGAAAGGACTCGAACCTTCATGCCTTGTGGGCGCTACCACCTCAAGGTAGTGCGTCTACCAATTTCGCCACCCGCGCACACGAGCGAACGGAGCAATTCTAGCACAAGGTTCAAGCCGGTGTCTTGCCCGTCCCGAAGAGCCACAAGCCGAGCCCGGCTCCGAGGACGCACAAGCCCACGCTCAGCCCCATGTACAGCAGCGCCGAAGCCGTCTCGCCTCGCCGCAGCAGCGTCACCGCCTCGTACGAGAAGGTCGAGAACGTGGTGAAGCCGCCCAGAAGGCCCGCCGCCGCCAACAGGTACACCGTTTCCCGCGGGTTCCGCGCCAGCACCGCGCCGATCGCCAAGGACCCCAGCACGTTGATCAGCAACGTCGGCCAGGGAAACTCCGCCGGGTACGACCGCGAAAGCAGGAATCCCGTCCAGTACCGCAGGCACGCCCCCGTTCCCCCGCCAAGGAACACGAGGGCGGTCTTGGCGAGGGCGGACATGCCAGAGAGGCTACCCAAGTCCAAAACGGGAGCCCGTCCTGGGCTCCCGCCAAATGGGCGCTTCCGCCGACCTCATCGTCGGCTTCGGCCAAGTCGGTCCCTGTCCTCTACGTCGCAACCACCGCGCCCCGCGCCTGGTTCAGCAGGTTCCAAGCCGCCAACCGTACTTCGTCGTACAGCATTCGGGAGCTCTTCACCAGCCGGTCCAGACACGAGAACCCGTTCGGTTCGCGGGTTCGAGAAGACACGTCGCGCGCAACGAGCAGACCGCCGGCTTGTTGCCGGATCCTCGCTGCCAACCGCACCAAGGCACGGACGCGGCGCATGGGGGTTGCGGCGGATGCGAGGATTGCCCGCACCCGCCGCTGGACTTCAAACTCTGTGATCAATCATTGACCTCCTCCGCTCAACCATGAGCGGTTCCTGCATGGGCCTGCGAGGTTAGCTGCCGGGTTCGGGCCAGAAACCACCCGTGCCGCCGAAGCGACATTCACCCCATGGATTGGGTCCCCCGCCGGCGCGGTGCGCCGTTCGGCCGTTGATCGCGATGCCTTCAATAGGCTCCGCATGTTAGACATAACGTGTCGAAGAGATCGTTCGCTCCAAAAAAGCGTCCTTTTGATGTGGATTACGGCGGAACGACGAAATGACCTTCACGCCTGTCTGGGCCAACGCCGGCACCCCCGTCCTCTGGGGCGGCTGCTTCATGTTGCTCGTCGGCAACTACTACCTCGGGCACTTCGAGGCGTCGCTCCTTGCCCGCTTTCTCCGTCTCCCATCGGTCGCGCCGGGCCGCATCATCGCCGCCAACTACGTGTCCATGGCGGTCGGCTTCGGCTTCACACGCGTCATGCACCCCGTCGACGAGTGGGTCTCCCAGCGCGCCTTCGACCGGGCGGCGCCTTACCTCCTCGCCATGATCTTGGCGACCTTCGTCGTCACCCTGCTCGTCGAGTGGGCGTTCGTCCGGGCCACGCTCGGTTCATCCTGGCGAGATGCCTGGCGCGCCACCGTCCGCGTCCACCTCGTCTCGTATCCGGCGGTCTTCCTGCTCGGCGTGGTCGTCTCGCCCATGTCCGCGCTGTACCGCCTGCGCCCGGTGCCCGTTGCCGATCTCCGCCCGCCCGCCGGTTGGGTCTATTACATCGCCCTCTCGGGCCGCGAGGTACGCCGAATCCGCCTCGACGCCTCCCGCGAAGAACCGGTCGTTCCCATCCCGGCAAAGGTCGGCGCATATCCAGGAAGCCGGTGGCAACGCCTCACCGCCGAGTGGAAGGAAGGCGCAACCGCCGCCAACCTGGCCTTCCGCGACAACCCGCAGTTTGAAATCCTCGCCAGGAACTTCGCCGCGGTCACGGTCTCCCCCAAGCCCAGAGGCGCCCGCCGCGACTCGGAAGGCCACTGGGTCTACAACAACATGTTCTCGGGCATCGCCGAGTTCACGCCCAGCGAGCGGCCCGTCTACGCCGGTTACTGGGCGTTTGAGGGCATCCGGGTCGACGGTGAGGGCTACGCCCTCGAGACCCCCGTGATCGCCTGCCCCTGGAGCTTTCCCACCGTCCTCCCGGACGGCAAGATCGTCGCCCAGTTCGGTACCACGCTCTGCCTGCTCGACGCCGATTCCCGTCGCGTCGCCACGCTCGGCACCGGCTGCGGCCCCCTTGTCGTCCTCGACGCGCCGCCGCGCTAGGGCTTCACGAACTCCGGCGTCGGCAAGCCCTTGCCCTCCAACTGCTTCAGGATCGTCGCCCGGTCGCCCACCAGCACCAGAACGCCGTGTTCGAGGTCGATGCCCGGTCCCGCCAGCAGGTTGATCTTCTCGGCGTCCACCGCCGAAATCCCCGCCAAGTCCTTGCCCAGCTCCGAGAACGCCTTGCCCTGAAGGTGCATCGCCATCGCCGTCGCCAAAATCGAATCCAAGTTGCCCATGGATTCCACGATGCCGGTCTGCTGGATCAGCGCCGCCTTCTTAGCCTCTTCCGCGGTCACGTCGCCTTTCCGAATCGCCGACAGGATCTTGAAGAACTCGTCCAACGAAGCCCCCGTCACGTCGGCGCGCACCGCCGCGCTCGCCGTGAAGGTGCCGAACTCCCTCTCAAAGTTGAAGCCCGCCCCGGCTCCGTACGTGTAGCCCTTCTCCTCGCGCAGATCCTGGTTGAGCCGGCTCGTGAACGAGCCGCCCAAGATCGTCCCGAGGGCGCCATAGGTCAGTCGGTTGGGGTCTCGGTACGGCGCTCCCGGAAGCACGAACCGGATCACCGTCTGAACCGCTCCCGGCTTGTCCACCACCACCAGCCGCAGCCGATCGTGCTTCACCGTCGGGTAGGCAACCTTGGTCGTCGGGGCCGCCGTGGCTTTCCACGATCCGAACGCGGAATCCAGCGCCTTGCGAACCTCCGAAGCCGTCAGGCTTCCCGCCACGAAGAACACGGCTTGCTTCGGCAGGAAGACCGCCTTGTAGGCCTTCTTCAAGTCTTCCAGGCCGAGTCTCGCCACCGTCGAAGGCGTCCCCGAAGTCTGTCTTCCGTAGGGATGCGTCGCGCCGAAGTACTCGCGCATCGACACCTGCCGCGCCACCGTTCCGGGGTCGTCCAGTTGTTGGGTTAGGTTCGCCACCGTCGTCCGCTTGACCCTCTGCCATTCGGCTTCGTCGAAGCGCGGAGACCGAAGGGCGTCCGCGTACAAACCGAGCGCCTTGCCGAAGTTTGCGCTCGTCACCGAGAGCGCCGTTGTGGTCGCGTTGTGGCTCGCCCCCGCCGAGAAGTTGGCGCCGAGCTGGTCCAGCGCTTCCTGAAACTGTCGGGCGTTCCGCGAGCCCGCACCTTCCGCAAGCATCGAGGCGGCGAGGTCCGTGCGCCCCGCCTTGGCGGCGGGGTCGATGTCGGCCCCCGCGGGGAACAACGTCGCGATCGACATCAACGGAAGCTGCGGCCGATGCCAGTAGAACACCTGCATCCCGTTCGCCAGTCGGAAGCTCTCGGGCGCGGGCGGCGAGAACGGCTTGCCTGCACTTGCCTGCGGCTGGGCGTCGCGCGGGTTCTGGGCAGGCGGGGTCGACTCGGGCACCACCCTTAGCGCCAGCCGCCGATGCGGGTCCAACACGCGCTTCGCCGCCAGTCGCACCGCCTCCGGCGTCGCGCCCGCGTACCGGTCCACCACCCGCTTCAGCGCGTTCGGGTCGCCCAGATAGAACTGGAACTCGTTCAGCATGTCCGCCTTCTCCCCCACGGATTGCAACCGGTTCAGCAGGGCAAACTGGGCTTGCGCCTTGTTCCGCTCCAGCTCGGCGAGCGTCGGGCCGCTCGTCGTGAACCGCGCCACTTCTTGGTCGATCGCCGCCTGCAGTTTGTCCAGCGAGGCGTTCTCCGAGGCCGTGGCATCCACGTAGAACAGGCTGCCCAACCGTCGCGGCTCTTGGAAGGTCGAAACGTCCGTCGCCAGCTTGTCCTTCACCACCAAGCGGTCGTAAAGCCGGCTCGTCAGGCCGCTGCTCAGCACCTGGCTCGCCAGCCGCATCTCGATGTCGCCCGGCTGGTACGCGGCGGGGCTGTGGTACACGTTGATAAGCTTCGCGAACTGGACTTGGTCAACCATCGTCACCTTCCTTTCGCCCGCAAAACTAACAGGGGGCACGCTGCGCCGAGCCGGGTCGTTCCGCCGGGGCAATGTTCCGAAGTACTTCGCGATAATCGGCTTGACCGTCTTCGGGTCGAAGTCGCCCGCCACCACCAGCGAGGCGTTGTTGGGCACGTAGAACGTGTCGAAGAAGTCGGTCACGTCCTTCACCGTCGCCGCCTCCAGATCCTCGTGCGAGCCGATGACGCTCGTGTGGTACGGATGCCCCTCCGGGAACATCAGCCCGTTGATCGCCTCGTAAGCCTTGCCGTACGGCGTGTTCTCGGTGCTTTCGCGCCGCTCGTTCTTCACCACCTGGCGCTGCAGGTCCAGTTTCTCCTGCGTCATCGCCTTCGAGAGCCCCTCCAGCCGGTCTGCGTCTAGCCACAAGAGCGTGGGCAGCAGGTTCGCCGGGCCGCTCGAATAGTAGTTGGTCCGGTCCTCGGCGGTCGTGGCGTTGTTAGAGCCGCCCTGCCCCTCCATGATCTCGTCGAACCCATGCCCCTTCACCCGTTCGGTCCCCATGAACATCAGGTGCTCGAACAGGTGCGCGAACCCCGAACGCCGGGGCGGCTCGTCCTTGCTGCCCACCGAGAACCACGTGTTGATCGTCGCCATCGGCAACGAATGGTCTGGCGCCAAAATCACCACCATGCCGTTCGGCAACCGGTACTTCTCGAGCGGAATGTTTTGGGCAGAAGCGAGTCCAAAAACGGAGGCGGCAAAGGCGGCAAAACAGGCGCGGAGCATCATGGCGACGCTCCATTGTAACGTCCAAAGGGTGGCCTAACGCTCCCCGGGAAGCACGATGCCGCGCATGATCACGCGTTGCGCGAACAAGAACACCAGCAGCGTCGGTAGCGCGGCCATCGTGAGCGCGGCCATCGTCACCGATTTCGGCGCGATCATCTGAAGCTGGTAGATCCACACCATCAGCGTCCACATCCGCTGGTCTTGAGCAACCAAAAAGGCGTACATGAACGCTCCGTAGGCGCCCATGAACGCCAGCAGCGCCAGATAGCCCAACACCGGCTTGCTCAGCGGAAGCGCGATCTTCCAAAGCATCGTCGTCTCCCGCGCCCCGTCCATCTGCCCGCTCTCGTAGAGCTCCTGGGGCAAGGAGTCGAAGAACCCCTTGAGCAAGAAGATCATGTAGCCGCTTGCCGCCGTCGGAAGCACGAGTGCCGCGAACGTGTTCAGCAACCCCAAATCCTTGAGTAACAGGAACGACGGGATCATCGCCACCTCGGCGGGGAACGCCATCGTGGCGAGCAGGAACAGCAGGATCTTGCCGCTTGCCCTCACCGGAAACCGCGATAGGGCGTACGCCGCCAGCGGGTTCACGATCAGTTGCGTCAGGATCGCGAGGAAACAGAAAATGGCGGTGTTCGAGAGCGCCCGGCCGTTCAGCGCCATGTAGTCGACCACGTACCGGTAGTTCCGCCCCGCGAACTCGCGCCGGATTTCCCCGGCGTGCGCTTCGAGGTGCCGCGCTTCGAACGCCGCGATCGGCATCGGGTCCGCAAACCGCTCCGCCCACCGATCGTCGGCAAAGCCGTTCCGATACCGCGCGGGCACCTTCGCCGCCTCGAACTCGTCCCGCAAAGGTCCCGTCCCCAGCGGGATCGTCTCAAACGACTTCGCCCCCTTCGCCACCTCGGGCGGAACCTCGCCGATCTGGTTCTGGAACTTCGAGGCGAGGAACTGTTGCCATAGCCGTTGTCGGCGGATCGGATTCCGAAACTCGGCGGGCAACGTCTGCTTGAACTCCAGCCAATCCTCCCACTTCCGTCCCGGCGTCGGGTTCCACGCCGCCCGCTCGAACAGCTCGTTCGGGGGCACCACCGTCTGAAAGGCGACGTTCTCCTCCAGGTACGCCCGGTTGAGTTCGTCCACCGTCGCGAACCGCGACCGTAGCCACGATCGGTACCGCTCCGTGAGGCGGCTGGTCACCCCGGTGGCGGGCATTCGGAAAGCCGCGCTCCACTGGTCGGGCGGCAAGCCCATGAGAAACGCCTCGTAAGCCGCCACCTGCTCGGCGGAGGCGCCGCTCCCCAGCCGGGTTGCCGCCACCGCCGACTTGTCGCCGCCGTACTTGTCGTCCAGGTACTTCGACTCCAGTTCCTGTCGGTCGCGCCAATAGACCGGCACCAGCTTGTTGTCGTTTTGGTCGGTCGCCCCCTTCAGCCCGGTGGCGACCATCAGCAGGAAGGGATAGACGGTGGTGACGGCGCCCAGCGCCAGGACCAGGTACAGCCCCGCCATCGCGAGCCTCGCTCGCGGACGTTTGCGGCCGACTTTCCCGACCAGGCCCATGGGGCTCTGGTTTTACCTGGTCAATGCGGGAACCAGGGACAGCGCGAGCAAGCCCACGATAAGCAGGGCGAGTGTGAAGTCGACGAGGTCGAAGGCGATGCGGCGTCCCATCGCAAACGAGTGTGGCGGCGCGAGGTTAGCCCTGGGTTAAACGGGTAAGTTCTTGCCCATGCGATCCGTTTTCGAGCGCGCCTTCGGCGACGCCGCCCAGGCCTTGGAAGCCTTGCGCGCCGATACCGCCTTGGCGCAAGGGCTCGAATCCTTCGCTTCGTGGATCGCCGAGGTGTTCCGCTCCGGCGGGCGAGTTCTCGCCTGCGGAAACGGAGGCAGCCTCGCCGACGCGATGCACTTCTGCGAGGAGTTTACGGGCCGGTTCCGCAACGACCGCAGGCCCTACGCCGCTCTCCCGCTGAGCGACCCGACGCACCTTACCTGCACCGCCAACGATTACGGATATGAGCATGTTTTCTCGAGATTAGTTACCGCATACGGTCGTCAAGGCGACTTGTTGCTCGTGCTCAGCACCTCGGGCAACTCGCCCAGCATCCTGCAAGCGATGGAGTCGGCTAAAGCGGGTGGCATCCGCACCGTGGCCTTTTTGGGCAAAGGCGGCGGCAAGGCCGCCGCAAGCGCAGACCTCGCCCTTGTCTTTCCCGGAGCGACCTCCGACCGCATCCAAGAGCTTCATATGCTTGCCTTGCACGCGGTCATCGAGGCGGTGGAGTCCGAACTTGGCCACGGTTGACGCCAAACGTTTCCGCCTGGCGCTCCTCATCGCCGCGCTTCCCCTTCTGGGTTGGTGGCTCTATGGGCTGTTCGACCTCGACGAGGGCTTCTACGCCGCCGTCGTGGCGGAGATGAACCGTCGCCACGATTGGGTCACCCCGTGGTACAACGGCCAGCCGTGGTTCGAGAAGCCCATCCTCCTCTATTGGCTCGCCAAGCCGATGGTGCTGTTGTTTGGCGAATCGATCGGTCCCCGGCTTCCCAGTGTGCTCTCTTCGGTCGCGCTCTACGCCCTCTGCGGGTCGTTCGCGGCGCGCCGTTGGGGAAATCGGGCGGGCATTTGGGCGATCCTCATCCTCGGCTCCAGCCTCCTGGTGGTCGCCCTCGGGCGGATGATGATGACCGACCCGCTCCTGAGCCTCTCGCTCACCGCCGCGCTCCTTTGGTTCTACGAGTCGTTGGTGGATCCCGACCGCCGCCGATTCTTTCGCACCCTTTCCGCCGCCGCCCTCGGCTTCTCCATGTTGGCCAAGGGTCCCGTCGGCCCCATCCTCTTTGTCGTGATCCTAGCGGTCACGTTCGGCCTGGAGCCCGAACTGCGCCCTGCTTATCGGGGGGGCTGGCTCGTCGGCTTCCTGGTCTTCGGGCTCGTTGTGGCGTCGTGGTACCTGCCGTGCTGGCTGGCGAACCGGGACGCCTTCGTCCAGAAGTTCCTCATCGAGCAGAACGTCGGCCGCTTCACGGGCGGCGATCAAGCGCACTCCCTCCCGTTCCTCAAGGGCTTGCCGATCTACCCGATCACCCTCCTCGTGGGCATGGCGCCATGGTCGTTCCTGCTCCCGAAGGCGTGGCCCCGCAAGCCCGACGCCGACCCGGCGGCACGCTTCCTCGTCGTCTGGTTCTGCGTCATCTTCGCCTTCTTTCTTATCAGCAGTGCCAAGTTGCCGCACTACGTGCTGACGTGCGTGCCGCCGCTGGCGCTCATGGTCGCTCGGGCTCGCCGTGAGCGTGAGGAAGGCTTGCTTCCCGCGATCACCCTCGCCGTGGTCGCCGTCCTCGCGAACGTCGGCTTCTACGCCTACTACCAGCAGGGCCACGCCGAGGTCCACGCCCTGGCCCGATACGTCCGCGAGCATGGGGGCGGAGCGGTGGCGGTCTACCAAATGCCCCGCCGCGAGCAAGACCGGGGGACGGGCACCTTCCACCTGCGGGAAACCAGCCACCCCTCGCTGCTCTTCTACTTGAACGACACCGTCATCGACGCGGAAGAGCCGTCGCAGCTAACGGGGGCTCGGTGGGTCATCACCCGCGCGGGCCGCATCCCTGATCCCGAACCTCTCGGCTTGGCGGAAGTGCAGAAAGGTCGCGACTACGCGCTGTACCAGAGGCGATAACCCCGCCGCCCCGCGTCCTTTCCCTTGATGCGCGAGCGGATCACCCGCTATCAATGGACCGTCCTCTTCGTCGCCTGGCTCGGCTGGGTGTTCGACATCATGGACACCGCCCTCTTCAACTTCGCCAAGGGGCCGATGATGAAGGAGTTTCTGGGCGGTGAAGCGGCGTACAAACAGATCGGCCCCCAAATCGAGGGCAGGCTCCAGTTCTGGTTCCTCGTCGGTTGGGCGTGCGGAGGGCTGATCTTCGGCGTCCTCGCCGACCGTTGGGGCAGAACGCGCACGATGGTCGTCACCATCCTGCTCTACTGCCTCTTCACCGGCCTCACCGCGCTGTGCCAAACGCCCGAACAGGTGGCGGTGGTCCGATTCCTGACCGCCCTCGGCATCGGCGGCGAATGGGCGGCGGGCGCGGCGCTCATTGCGGAGGCGTTCCCCGACTGGGCTCGCCCCAAAGCCGCCGCGCTGCTCCAAACCGCTGCCGCTTTCGGCCCCGCCTTCGCGGGGCTCGCCAACATGGCGGTCCCCGCCGCCCATTGGCGCTGGCTTTTCGTTATCGGTATCGCCCCCGCCCTCGTCACGGTGCTCATCCGCGCCTACATCAAAGAACCTGAGCGCGCGCCGCGGGTCGAGAAGCCCGACTTTTGGTCCCCGGTTAAGGAGTTGTTCGCCGAGGCGAAGTGGCGCAAGCGCGCCGCCGTCGCCTTGCTTCTGGGCGTGGTCGGCATCGCCGGCGCCCAAAACGTGGCGTTTTGGCTACCGAACCTGGTGGAGGCGGTAAGCCAGGGGCTCACCCCCGACCAGATCCAGTGGCGCAAGAGCATCGCCACCTACACGTTCCACATCGGCACCCTCGCGGGCGTTCTCGCCGTGCCGTGGCTGTGCGGCAAGATCGGCCGTAAGAAGGCGATCCTCGCCTTCTTCGTCCTCGCCCCCATTTCTATTCTCGCCGCGACCTTCGGCGGCAACGACTTTGGCCGGCTGCTGCTGGTCAGCCCGCTCATGTCGCTCTTCGCCATCGGCGTCAGCGGCGCGTTCGTGCTCTACTTCCCCGAGCTCTTCCCGTCGCGCCTTCGAGCCACCGGCGCGGGCTTTGCCTACAACACCGGCCGTATCGTCACCGCTTTCGTCCCCCTCTACACGGGCTGGCTCACGGGACAAATGGGCGGCGTGGTCATCAACGCGGTCCTCGTCACCGCCGTCACCCTGCTCGCCATCGGCCTCATCGCCATCCCCTTCGCGCCCGAGACGAAAGGGCAGCCCTTGCCGGAGTGACGTAAAAAAGGGCGGGCGGCCCAAGGAGCCGCCCGCCAAGAACAAGTCCGGAGAGCGGTTACGCTCGTCTGCGACGTCGGAACGCCAACGTCCCGATGCCAAGTCCTGCCGCGACCAAGGTGCTGGGCTCCGGAACGGGGTTGAGCGAAGCAACGGCGACGAGGTCGGGCCCGTTGTTCCCCAGCGCTTGGGTCGCTTCGAACCGGAATCCGAGCAAGCCTGCGCCGCCCGTGGCGTTGTAGAGCGAACTCACGTCGACGCCCCATCCGCCAACTCGCTGGGCGGAGTCGATTTCCGTCGTATCGATGGAGAATCCCGCGTAGGTCTGGGCATTCTGCGCCAAGTCGATGAAAGTGGAAGTGGCGGTAACGCCGCTTTGGCCCTGATAGAGGCCTCGTAGCCGAATCCCGCTGTTCATGCCCCGCTCAAGGACCATCAAATGAGCCTTGCCCGAGGTAGCCGTAAGCTTCTTGCCGCCACCGTACAACATGTTCAGGGTGTAGTCCGGCGTCACGCCCTCCCCGTCGATGATGTAGTTCAGATTCTTGTTCGTGTTGCTGAACACGTTCGACAGGCTGGTGTTGCCGCCGAAGCTGGTGGTGTTGTCGCCTCGATCAGGGTTCCCCGAGATCGCGCTTCCGGTCTCGATGTTGATGTTGGTGTGCCAGCCATACGTTCCCTGGTTGTTGGTCAGCGACCCGTCGTTCCACCGCTCGAAGCTGGCTTTGTCGAAGGTCGAACCGCCGCTCGTAAAGCCGGAAGTGACGAAGATGTTGTTCTTGGGGAGGGTGGTGTTCGACACCCCCGCGCCGATCGCGTTGATCCCAAAGGTCTGGGCGCCGGCGCTCGTGGCCACGGCCGCAAGGCCGAGCAAAGGTAGGACTTTGATTCGCATACGCCGAGCCCAAGATCCAAGAACCGTGCCAAAGTCCCGCTTCCCGCTCCGCGCCCGAAAGTAACCCGCTACATTGCGGGTTCGGCGGTAACATCCGCCCCATGAGGGCAACGGTTTTGGGCGCGGGCAGCTGGGGGACTGCGCTCGCCATTCTGCTGGCAAGGAACGGCCACGACGTCACGCTTTGGGGCCGCGACGACGAAGAGATGCACATCATGGGGTCGGTTCGCGAGAACCTGCACTATCTCCCCGGCTTCGCCTTGCCCGAAAACATCACGCCGGTCACTGGTGAAGACGTCCTCGCCGAAACCCATCTCTGGGTCGTCGCCGTGCCTTCGGGAGCTGTGCGCACGGTGGCGCGCCGAATCCAAGGCGAGTCTCCGCTTGTCGTGCTCGCCTCCAAGGGCTTGGAAGCCGGTACCGCCAAGCTGATGAACGACGTGGTGGAGGAGTCGCTCGGCCGGGGCCGCGTCGGCGCCCTCAGCGGTCCCAACCTCGCCATCGAAATCGTGCGGGGCGTTCCCACTGCCGCCATCTCCGCCTTCGCCCAAGATGAGGCGTCGGAGATCGTCCGAACCGCCTTCTCGTGCCGAACCTTCAGGGTCTACTGTAGCCAGGACGTCATCGGCGTCGAGCTTGCCGGCGCCCTCAAGAACGTCCTCGCCATCGCCGCCGGCATGTGCGATGGCCTGGGCTTCGGCGACAACTCCAAGGGCGCCCTCCTCTCCCGCGGTCTGAAGGAGATGATGCAGCTCGGCAAAGCCATGGGAGCCAGGGCGGAGACCTTTCTGGGCATCGCCGGCGTGGGCGACCTCTTCGCTACCGCCGTCAGCAAACTCAGCCGTAACTACCGCGTCGGCCGCGCCATCGGTGAGGGTCGCACCCTCTCCGATGCCCTCCGCGAGATCGGGCAGGTCGCCGAAGGCGTGGCTACCAGCGAAAGCGCCATGGTGCTCAGCCGCCGGCACCAAGTGCCGATGCCGGTCTTCGAAGCCGTCGAGGCCGTGCTCCGGGGCCGCCTCAAGCCCATCGAAGGCGTCTCCCTTCTCATGGAGCGCAACACCCGCGAAGAAGGAATCTGGCTCTGAAAAACAAGCGGGCCAGGGACGAATCCCTGGCCCGTAGGGTCAAACGGAGCGCTACTTCGTTTCGCCGAACAGCTGGACGAGGTCCAGCCGATAGTTGAAGGGAACCGGGTTTCGGTTCGTGCCGATCGGCGACACGCCCCTCACTAGGATCTTCACCTGCTTCGAACCGTTGACGTACCGCGTGATGTTCGCCGCCTGAATGGCGATCGTCTTGCGCACGTCGGTTGCGCCGGCTGGCGTCGCTCCGATGTACTCGTAAGCTCCCGTCGTCCAGTTCCACGCATAGAACGAGCTGGTGCAACCCGTCGCCGCTGCCGCCTCGAGATCGAGGCCGAGCTGCGTGAACTGGGAGCCGAGCTTGTCCAACGTGAACGTCGCTTCTGCCGCTGCCACGTGGCCGGTGCGGTCCACCGGGGTCGAACCGATCGTGAAGTACCGGTCGTCCGTCGACTGCACTTCAGTCACGCCGCCAAACGAGCCGGTGCCCGTGACCATCGAGATCGAAGTCGCCCGGTAAACGGGCAAGCCCCCGCCGGTGCCGCTGGGCGGGCTGATCTGGAAGCTGTTCACAACCGTTCGCCAGCCGCCGTCGCCGCGGGCGATCATGCCCACACCCCAGAACGTCGTGTCGTCCTTGGGGTCGACGCCGATGCCGAAGTAGTCGCCGAACCGGTTGACGCCCGTGCCGCCGTAGGTCGAACCTTCGCTCGTCTGGAGCAGCTTGGGGGCGCCCATCGTGCCGATGGGGTCGGTCCGCTTACGGCCCGCCGCCATGAAGTCCATCACGATCGAGCTGCTCGACCGCGCGAAGACCATGGCGATGTCGCCCTTCGAGTTCGAAGTAATCGCCGGCATCGAGAAGAACTGGCCTGCCTGGCCCTTCACGTTGCCCGCCTGAACGAGCGTCGGGTTGCTGGCCGGGAAGCCGTTGGTCGCGATCTCGTACCACCGGCAAGCGTTGTTCTCGCCGCCGCTCGGCCGAGCCGTGTGCGTAAAGACCAAGCGTCCGCCCCGGTAGAAGCAGTTCAGCGTTCGCCCGTCGAGGCCGTCAAGCTGGTGCCCGCTCGTCGAATCGGAAGGCGTCGGTCCCGTCCACGTGGGGATCGAGACGTCGCGCGTCGTCAGCTGCGGGTTTGTCGCCGGGCTGGTGATGACCGCCACCTTGGCCGCGCTGGTGCTGCTGAAGTTGACCACGTAAACGCGGTCGAGCGTCGCGTCGATCGTGCGCGCCGGGTGCGCGGTGCCCCCGGGAGTGCTCAGGTAGCTCACCGTCGGCGTGCCGCCCGTCAAGAGCGGAGCCTTGGGAATGCAGATGTACTGGATTCCGTTGTAGCCGCTCGAGAACCCGAACATGTTGCCGGTCATGACGACGGCGTCCTTGTTGAAGCCGAAGCCCGGATAGTCCAGCCAGTAGTCCGCGCCGCTAACCGTCTGCTTCGTCTCGATTCGGTACAGGCGCCAGTTGCCGTTCGGGTCAGAGTCGTCGCTGACGCCGATGCACGCCTTCGAGATGTTGCCGCTGCCCGACTGCTCGCACGCCAAAACGAAGAACCGCTTGCTGATCGGGTCGTAGAACGCCTTCGGGTCGAACAGGAAGCTCGTGAGCCCGGGAAGGCTGCTGAAGAAGCTGCCGAACGTCCGCTCGAACGTCTTCACGCCGGCCTTCGTAAGGAACGCAAGCGAGGAGTTGACCACGACGACCACGTGGTTCGGGCCTACCGCGATGTCGGGATCGGGCGGCGTCCAGCCGGTGGCGTCGATCGCCGGGAACTTCGGCCCCGGCGTCGAAACGTTCTGAACGTTCGTGTTCTCGCCCACGAACAACGAGTTCGCGTCGAAAACGGGCGGGTTGAACCCCGACTCGTTCTCGGGCCGAATCGTCTTGAGGCTATAGCCAGGGTCGACCTGGGGGTAGAAGTTGAGCGTATTGATGGTGATCGGAGCGGGCGCCGTCAGCCGCCGGAACGGCTTCAGGTTCGTTACGTTCTCCTGAGCCGACGCAGCCGTCGCCACCGCTAAGACGGCGAGAGACAAGGGTAAATAAGTTCTTAGGTTCATCGGGATCCAGCGCCATGCAGCGTAGCCTGGCAACGCTAACTCTTTGGACGCATCTGCCCCTGTCTTACGTTCGAACCTACCAGGTTCGTCTCTCATGCGCTCAAAGTGGCAACAGTCGGCGCACCTTCGAGCCATACTGAACATAGATCCCGCCGTAAGGCGGATTTGGATTCTCCATTCGTCTTCGGCAAGTCGATCTCAATCGCCTTGTGATGGAGGATTAGTGATGAAACCGCAACGGTTTGGTTTCGCCCTTGCCGCTCTCGCGTTCAGTTCCGCATGCTTCGCTGCCGAAGTCGGATACTGGTCGTTCGACGAAGGCCAGGGCACGGTGGTCGCCGACGGCTCGGGAACGGGCAACGCCGGCACCTTGGTCAACGGAGCAAACGCCTGGCTACCTGGCGTCCGAGGCTCCGCCCTGTACTTCGACGGCACCCTTGGCCCCACCTGCACCCGCGTCGAGATCCTTGACAACCCCTCGCTCAGGCTCTCCCGGTCCGGCTCGTTTGCCGCCTGGGTGTACACCGAGGAGGCTTACCGCGACGCTCCCGTCTTCGCCAAAGAAGGACCGGACGGCAAGCTCAGCTACTGGTTCGGACAGTTCTTCTCGGGCGACGGCCACTGGGGCACCCTGCTCGACCAAGACGGTTGGCAAGGTTGGGACTTCAACGGCCGCCAGCAGGGCCACATCCCCGTTCGACGCTGGACCCACCTCGCCGTCACCTGGGACGGCGCCAGCGTCAACTACTATCGAAACGGCTACCTGACCAACACGCTGAACTGGGGTGGCACCATCCACTCGTCCGACGCCCGCCTCTTCATCGGGTCGAACGCCGAATACACGTTCCTGGGCAACCGGACGTCGTTCCACGGCGCCATCGACGAAGTCCACCTCTACGACACGGCGATCCCCCTCGGAGAAGTCCAAGCCTTGGCGACCGCCAAGCTCATCGGGGTGTCGCTGCTCGAAGGCGAGGAGGGCACGGGAGACCTCGGGTCCCTCTGGTCTTCCGACGACCTGTACTACACCGCCTTCAACGACCCGGCGACTCTCACTTCCCGCGTCCAGTTCGAGGGCACCACGCCGTACCTCGCCCCCAGCGAGCTCAAGTTCGCCCTTGAGTACAACGTGGCGCGCGGCGGCTTGGCGTACAACATTGCGTTCTACCGCTACGCCAGCGCGTCGTTGGTTTCTATGGCGGGCGGCGTCGGCTCCACCGTCGATGAGAGCATCGCCGTTACCCTTGGCGCCTCCGCGCCGGAGTTCGTCGGGGCGGGCGGGGAACTCCTCGCCGTGGTCCGCTGGAACCCCATCAATGACGAGGCGCCCGCCTACGACGGCTGGCTCCACCGCGTCGATCAGGCGGGTTGGACCTACAAGAACTGACCGTCTCGTGGCGGCGTCGGCAATCGGCGCCGCCACACCCCATTGGGCAGAAGGCGTAGAATTCAAACGCCGCCGATGCCCGTTCTCAATGAGCCCACTCCGCACGTCAAGGAGCGCCTGAAGGCGTTGCCTCAAAGTCCGGGCTGCTACATCTACCGTGACGAGCGCGGCGACGTCCTGTACGTCGGCAAGGCGCTTGTCCTCAAGAACCGCGTCCGCAGCTACTTCCAGAAGTCCACCAAGCACGGCACCCGCATCGCGCGCATGGTCCGCAAGGTCGCCGACGTCGAGTGGATCGTCGTCGATAGCGAACTGGAAGCTCTGGTCCTCGAGTGCAACCTCATCAAGCGCTACCGCCCGCCCTATAACGTGCGGATGCGCGACGACAAGAGCTACCCGTACATCACGGTCACGAACGAGAAGTTCCCCCGCGTGCTCTTCACGCGGAACGTCCGGCGCGACGGTTCCAAGTACTACGGGCCCTACACCAACGCCTTTTCGGTCCGCGAGACGCTGCAACTCCTTCACAAGGTCTTTCCGCTCATCCCCTGCGGCAAGAGCTGGAGTGGGCGGGACGAGCAGAAGCCCTGCCTGTACTACCACTTGGGCCAATGCCTTGCCCCGTGCGCCGGCTTGGCGAAACCCAAGGAGTACGCCGAGGTGGTCCACCGCGTGAACGCGTTCCTTTCCGGAAAGGCAGAAGAGGTTCGGGAAGGGGTTCGACTTGAAATGGAGCGCGCCGCCGGGGCTCTCGAGTTCGAGAAAGCCGCCAAGTTCCGAGACCAGCTTGGCGCCATCGACGACGTACTCCAGCGCCAGAAGGTGCTCTCCACCGACCACGAGGACCGCGACGTCATCGCCGTCGTCAAGGACGACCGGGGCGCCGCCATCCAGATGCTCTACGTGCGCAACGGAAAGCTCATCGGGCAACGCCAGTTCATGCTGGACGGCGCCGCCGACGCCGCTCCCGGCTTGGCGGTGCAAGAGTTCGTGAAGCAGTACTACGCGGAAGCGCCCGATGTCCCGCGCGAGGTCTTGTTGCCGGTCGAAATCGAGGAGCGCACGATCGTTCAATCCTGGTTGCGCCAGCGCCGCGGCGCCGCCGTGACCATGGAGGTGCCCCAAGGCGGCGAGAAGCTCCGGCTGGTCGAAATGGCGGCGAACAACGCCGAACAGGCGCTCGCCACGTTCTCCCAAGAGCTTGCCGCCAAGGAAGAATGGTCCGAGCAGGCCATGCAGCAGTTGCAAGAGGCGCTCGGCCTGCCCCAGCCGCCCCTCCGGGTCGAAGGCTACGACATCTCCAACATCCAAGGCACGGCGCCCGTCGGCTCTATGGTCGTGGTCGAAAACGGCGAGGCGGCAAAGGCGGAGTACCGCCGCTTCAAGATCCGCTACCACCCCGAAGACCCTAACGACTTCGCGATGATGCATGAGGTGATCACCCGCCGGCTTCGCGCCTATCTTGACGGCGACGAGAAGTTCTCCAAGCTGCCGGACCTCTTCATGATCGACGGCGGAAAGGGGCAACTCGCCGCCGCCCTCAAGGCTCGCGACGATCTTGGCCTCACGGTGCCCATGGTCGGCTTGGCGAAGCGCATGGAGCTCATCATCGTGCCCATCGAACCGCTCGTCCGCCCCGAAGCTCCGCCCACGCCGGTTCGTTCGCGCGAGTACCGTTACGACCAGGGCGCGCCCTCCGGCTACGGCTTTCGCGACATCGAGCTACCCCTCAACTCGCCCGGCTTGATGCTCCTTCGCAAGCTCCGGGACGAGGCGCACCGGTTCGCCCTCACCTATCACCGAAAGCTCCGCGACAAGCGGTTCCAAGGCTCGGCGCTTGAGGAAATTCCGGGCGTCGGTCCCAAGCGAAAACGGCTCCTGCTGCGCACCTTCGGTTCGCTTGAGGGCATCCGCCGTGCCACCGTGGCGGAACTCGCCGCCGTGCCGACCATGACCCAACTGCTCGCGCAGCAGGTCTCCGACTACTTGAAGAGCGAAAGCGCTTAGGTTACGCGGCTTCTTCGGTCTCCGCCGCAAGCTTCCGGGCTTGCTCGTCCTGGATCAGCGCGTCGATCATCCCTTGGATGTCGCCGTCCATGAACGTGATCGTGTTGTGCACGTCCATCTTGATCCGGTGGTCGGTAATCCGGCTCTGCGGGAAGTTGTAGGTGCGAATCTTCTCGCTCCGGTCGCCCGAGCCGATCTGTCCCTTGCGCAAGCCTGCGCGCTCGTTCGCCAGCCGCTCCTGCTCGAGTTGGAACAGCTTGGCGCGCAGAACCGCCATGGCTTTCAGCTTGTTCTGTTGCTGGCTCCGCTCGTCCTGACACGTCACCACGGTCCCCGTGGGTTTGTGGATGATGCGGATCGCCGTCTCGTTCTTCTGCATGTGCTGGCCGCCGGCCGAGCTGCTGCAGAAGGTCGAAACCTCGATGTCGTCGTTCTTGATCTCGACGTCCACGTCTTCCGCCTCGGGCAACACCGCCACCGTCACCGTCGACGTGTGGATTCGGCCGCTGCTCTCCGTCGCGGGCACGCGTTGGACCCGGTGGACGCCGCTTTCGTGCTTAAGCTGACTGTAAGCGCCCGCCGCGTCGATGGTGAACACCACCCGGCTCGCGCCGCCGATGCCCGACTCCTCGTGCTCGACCACGTCCATCTTCCATCGCCGCCGTTCCGCGTACCGCGCGTACATGCGGAACAGCTCGTTCGCAAAGATCGCCGCCTCGTCGCCGCCCGCCGCAGGCCGGATCTCGATGACCACCGACTTGTCGTCCAGCGGGTCTTTCGGAACCAGCATCAGCTTGAGCTTCTCTTCCAGCGGAGGGAGCTTCGCCTTCAGGCCCGGCAGCTCTTCCTGAGCCATCTCCTTCATCTCCGGGTCGTCCAGCATCTCTTCCGCTTGGCTCAGTTCGTCCAGCACCTTGCGGTACTCGCGGATGACGGTGACGATAGGCTCCAGGTCCGAACGCAACTTGCCCAGCCGCTGCATTTCGGCGGGGTTGGTCACGATGGCGGGATCGTTGAACGCATCCTCGACGCCTTGGAAGCGCTTCTCGATCTCGGCGAGCTTCTCGATCATAGGTTCAAATTGTACCTACGACCGAGAACCAAGCCTCGTTCAGACCGCTTGCGCGGAATGGCGCATGTCGACCGCGGCGTGCGCCTTCTTGGCTGCCTTTCGGGCGTACATGTCCCGATCGGCGCGCTCCAGAATCTCGCCCAAGGTCTCTCGACCGTGCCAAGCCACGCTGAATCCGTAGCTGAACTGCGGCCGACTGTCGAGCACGCCCGCGCTGTCGATCAGCCGCTCGGAAACGCGGCGCAACAGGCGGGAAACCTCTTCCGGCCGCTTACCGGGGACCACCACCACAAATTCGTCGCCGCCCAGCCGCGCCACCATGCCGCCGGCGGGCACGCAGCGCTTGAGCAGGCGGGCAAGCGACTTCAGCACGTGATCGCCGTAGCTGTGGCCAAATCGGTCGTTCAGCGCCTTGAAGTTGTCGCAGTCGACCAACACGAACGTCACGGGGTCGTGCGTTCGCGCGGTCCTCAAGATCGCTTTCTCGGCGTATCGCTCCAGCGCCAACCGGTTGCCCACCCGCGTCAGCGGGTCCGAGGTCGCCAGGTTCACGTAATCCTGAAGTCGACTCTCGTGGCTCTCGATGAGCAGCATGAGGGCGCACAGGATGCCGAACACCGCCGCGCTGTGGAGCCAAATCGAGTCGAACTCGCGAAGGTAGTAATGGCTGTCGATGTGGGCGAGCAGAGAGGTCGTGGCGATGACCGTGGCAAACCCCGCCTTGCGGCCGCCTCGTTGGGCGGCGTACCAGATGGGGCCCAGGTACATCATCCGAAGGGCGATTCGATGTCCCGAAAGCGAGTCGATGCCGTAAAGGGCAAGCAGGATGGCAAAAGCGTTGAGAGTTGCCCGAAACACCGGGCGCGTCAGGTAGCACTCGAGGCAGGCGCCCGCGGTTTCCAACACCATTCCGCGGACATCTCCCAGGATGTCGTTCAGTTTTCCTTTCCAGTTCAAATAAGTGGATCGCATGGGTCCACTTGAATCGTCGGCAAACCTGGCGAGCTTCCTTAGGCTTGGGGCAAAAATGCGGCAGAAAAATCAAAAAGGGCGGTACGGCGTTCAGCCGTACCGCCCTGATGAAAGCTTCTTGGTTTAGAAGCGGTAGCCGAGGTGGAAGCCGACCGCAGTCGCCTTGATCGACGTGTTGTCCAGCTTGTCGCTGAACATCAGCGAAGCTTCGCCGAACCACTTCTCGTCGAGCTGCATGCCGAGGCCGACGCGGCCGCCCAGCTTGGTCTGGCTCGTCGTGAAGTTGAAAACGACGACGCCGACGCCGACGAAGCCGTACGTGCGGTGGCCGTCCTCACCCTCGCCGAAGTAGAAGCGCTGGTTCAGGTTGATCGGGAACATCTGGTTCTTGTTGCCCTTGAAGCTCTTCGTCACCCAGTCGAACGAGAGATAGGTCTCCGCGTTCCGCATGAGTCGGAAGTTCAACGGATAGTCGATGCCGATGCTCGTGAAGTACTTGGACACGCTTCGGAAGTTGGCGTCCAACGGAAGCACGGTGCCGGCACGAAGGCTCCAGCCGTAGGGGGTCATGTCGCCCATTTCACTCGTAAACTGGGCCGAAGCGAAAGAACTAAGGGCAAGCAGGCCGCCCGTCAACGCGTAGATTTTTTTCATCGCAGTCTCCATTCCGTGGACCGAGCGCATGCGCAAAGTCCGTTTGAGCGAAGTGATTGTACTTAATCCCGACGGAATGGCAATCCTGCTAGGTTCACTGGGCATACTCTCGGGTCATGGCGACGCATCCGATCGCACTGGCGCAAACCCTCGTTTGCCTGTTCTTCGGGGTCCTCTTCCTCCAGTCCGGCTCGGACAAAGTCATCGATTGGAAGGGCAACCTGGACTGGCTGACCGGACACTTCAGCGCCACCCCTCTCAAGAGCCTGGTGCCGCTCATGCTTGCCATGATCACGTTCTTAGAGTGCTCCGCTGGCGTGGCGGGCATCGTCGCCGCCCTTGTGCCGTTGGGATTCCTCGCTATGCCCGCGCTTCCCACGGCGGCGCTGTTCCTTTCTTCGCTTGCGCTCCTTCTGCTGTTTGCCGGCCAACGCATCGCCAAAGACTATGCGGGCGCCGCCACGCTCGCCACCTACTTCGGCGTGGCGATGATCGGTTTCTATCTGATCAGCCTCAAGCCGAACTAGAGCGCCGGGCCCTTCGCCTTCCAGGTGGTCCCTTCAGGCGTATCCCTAAGCTCGACGCCCATGGCGTCGAGTTCTTGCCGGATCGCGTCCGCCCGGGCAAAATCCTTCGCCTTCTTGGCTTCGGCGCGCTCGGCGATCTTCGCCTCCACCGCCTCCGCGTCGATCGCCGGCCCTGCCGCCTTTGCCGAAACCTGGCCGATCTCGTACTCGCTGCGCACGATGCCCAGCAGAGCGTTGATCTGGTCGAGGAACCGTTTGGCGGAGTGCCCGCTCGCCGCCGACAGCGATTTCTCCTCCCGAAGGATGACCCGCGTGCCTTCCAGCGCCTTGCCTAGCGCCACCGACGTGTTGAGGTTGTCGCACATGGCGTCCAGAACCTCGGCGTACAGCTCGTCCAGTTGCGCGCCGATCAAGTCGTCCCCCGGCTTGTTCTCCGCAATGGCGGCTTCCGCCAGTTGGTCGCAAAGTTGGTACCGCTCCACCTTCTTCGTCGCATCGGAAAGAAGGTCGAACGTGAAGTTGTGCGGCGTGCCGTAGTTCTGGCTGATCAGCGCGTAGCGCAGCGCCAACGGGTTCGCCCCCTTGCCGTCCACCAAGTCCCGCGCCGTGAAGAAGTTGCCCAAGCTTTTGGACATCTTTTCGCCGTTAACTTGTAAGAATCGCGTGTGCATCCAGTGGTTGGCAAACGGCTTCCCGGTCAGCCCCTCCGACTGCGCGATCTCGCATTCGTGGTGCGGGAAGATGAGGTCCTCGCCCCCCGCGTGCAGGTCCAAGGTCTCCCCGAGGTACTGCATCGCCATCACCGAGCACTCGATGTGCCACCCCGGAAAGCCCCATCCCCAAGGGCTGTACCACTGCATCAGGTGCTTGTCGTCCTTCTTCCACAGCGCGAAGTCGGCGGGGTGCCGCTTGTTCTCGTCGACCACCACGTCGCGCACGCCCGTCATCAGTTCGTCTTGGTTGCGGTTGCCGCTCAGCTTGCCGTAGTCGCGGAAGCTGCCTACCGAGTAGTACACGCCGCTCGGCGTCTCATAGGCGTGCCCCTTGGCGATCAAATCCTCCACCGCCGCGATCTGCTCCCGCATGTGCTCCGTCGCCCGCGGCCAAACGTAGGGCCGCTTCAGGTTCAGGCGCATCCAGTCGTCTTTGAAGCACTGCGCGTAGAACGCCGCCAGGTCCCAAACGTTGACGAAGCTCTCGCCCTCCTTCGAGCGAAGTCCCTTCTCCATGCGGTCCTCGCCGCCCTCTTGGTCGTCGCTCGTCAAGTGTCCCACGTCCGTGATGTTCGAAACGTAAGTGACCTTCCAGCCCAGCGCCTGCGCGGTCCGAATCACCAGGTCCGCCGTCAAAAACGTGCGAAAGTTGCCGATGTGCGCGTAGCTGTACACCGTCGGACCGCAAGAATAGAACTTCAGGTGGCCCGGCTCGGCCGTCTTCAGTTCCTTAACCTGCCGGGACTGGGTGTCGTATAGCCTAAACACTCGGTTCGCCATGGGATGCTAGAGGATACCGGGTAGACCGCTCCTCCGCCGTTGGCGTATGCTTCCTTCCATCGACGTCGAACGCCTCATCAATCGCCATAAGAACGCCGTCTACCGGCAGATGGTCCGCGTCTGCGGAAACCGCGACGACGCCGAAGACGTGCTCGTCGAAGCCATGCTCCGCGCCTACAAAGCGAAGGACCAGCTTCGCGACGAGGAGTCCTTTGCCGGCTGGCTCTCCATCATCGGGCGTCGCGTCTGCGGCCGAATCCGAAAAAAAGAAGCCCTCATCCCGTTTCTGAACCTGGAGGACCAGGAGAACCTTCTCCAATCGGCTGCCCCCAGCGCCGACGACCTCCTGAACTCCGCCGAGATGCAGCGCTGCATCCACGCCGCCATCGAAGCCCTGCCCGACGCCTACCGCCAGGTCTACATCCGCCGCGAAATCGACGGCGTCGAAGCCTCCGAAGTCGCCGACGAGCTCGGACTCACGGTGGCCAACGTCAAATCCCGCCTCCACCGCGCCCGGGCGAAGGTGCGCGAGTTCCTCGACAACTCGCTCTGCACCGTCGGCTAACCGCGTCCCCTAGCCCCGTCCTCGCCGTCCCCGTCGGTGCGGGCTGCTCTTCCGCCGTGCGGGCGGCGCCTGCCTCGCCAACTCCTTGCGCCGCCTTCGGTTTGGTCCCGTGAATTTCTTCTCGGGAGCGGCTGGTTTCTTCTCCTCTTCCGCCTCGGTCGCCGACCCCTCGACGGGCTCGGGTGTCTTCGGAGTCCGCGGCGGGTCGCCGTACCGCCACCACGCGGGCACCACCAACTCCGCTTCCTCTTCAGGTACCGGCGCCGTGTTCCTCAAGAGCGCCACGAACGCCCCCGCCCCGATCCCGTAGTGCGGGAACAGCCGGTAGCAAGGAAAGTCGGCGTACTTGCTCTGCAAAGCCGCCAGCCGCGGCACTTCCGCCGCCACGAAGTGCGGAAACTCCTTCATCAGCCACGCCATCACCTTCTCGTTCTCCTTGATCGAGAACGTGCACGTCGCGTACAGAAGGTGCCCGCCCGGCTTCACGCACTTCGCCGCGTGCGCCGCGATGCGCCGCTGCCGCCCCACGTTCATCTCGATCATCGAAGGCAAGAAGCAGTCCGGCGCGTCGTCGCCCTTCGCCAGCAGCGACTGCCCGGAACACGGCGCGTCCACCACCACCAGGTCGAACCCCTGCGGGCACTTCTTCGGCCAAACCGAGGGGTCCGCCGACCAAACGCTCGCTGCCTCCACCTTGCACCGCTCCAGGTTCTGGATCAGCGTCCCCGCCCGCTTGCGAATCGTCTCGTTGCAAGCCAGCACCTGCGGCCGGAACGCCCGCCACGCGAAAACCGCCTTGCCCCCTGGCGCCGCGCAAAGGTCGAGCACCGATTTTGGCGCGTCCGGAATCGCCAGCATCGCGCTCGCCGAAAAAACCGACGAGAAGTCCAGCGAGTAGAACGCGCCCTTGGCGTACAGCGCGTGCTTCGAAGCCTTGAACCCTTCGGCCAGCCGAATCACGAACTCCGGTTGCCAAGGCGTCGCCCCCAACCGCGGAAACGTCCGAATCTCCGGCCGGTCTTCCATCACGATGATGCAAAGCTCCCGGCTCTCGCCCGCCATCATCGCCCGCACGAACTCCTCGCGCTCGGCGGGATCGGGAAAAAGATCCTCGGCTTGTTTCAGCATGAATCGCGACGGTTCGCGGTCGGGTCGGCGTCGCGGGGGCATGCACGCGAGTTTATCCGCCCGAAGCCGGTCCCGAATTTCTGCGCCACGCGAAGCCCGGCTCGAACGTAAACGGGTAAAGATACAGAGTTCATTGAGCAAGCCCGCCGTAGCGGTGATCATTCCCGCCTATAACGAGGAGCAACGCATCGGCGCCGTGCTGCGCGCGGTGACGCAGTGCAAGTTGGTCACCGAGATCATCGTGGTCAGCGATGCCAGCGGCGACCGCACCGCCCAGGTCGCCCGGGGCTTCGACGGCGTCCGCGTCCTCGAGCTCCCCTTCAACTCCGGCAAGGGCGGCGCCATGTCGGCGGGCGTCGAAGCCACCAAAGCCGAAATCATCACCTTCGTCGACGCCGATCTCACCAACCTCAAGCCCGAGCACATCGACCGCATCATCCAACCCATCCTCGCCGACGCTTGCGACATGTGCATCGGCGTCTTCCGTGGCGGCAAGTTCTGGAGCGACACCGCCCAGCGCATCTCCCCCTACATCAGCGGCCAACGTGCCCTCAAAAGGTGGATCTTCGACCAGATCCCCTTCATCTCCGAAATGCGCATGGGCGTCGAGGTCACCATAAACACGTATGCCAAGCGGAACAAAGCGCGCGTCATGCGTGTTGTCCTGCATGGCGTCAGCAACACCTTCAAAGAGTCCAAGATGGGCCTCATGAAGGGCGTGAAGGCGCGCGGAAAGATGTATGCGGAAATCGGCCGGGCGCTGGTGCGCATGCGTAGGAAGAACAAATCGAAAACCCGGCGCGCCCAAAGGCGCTCTGGTCGGAAAAGCAATGGTCGTTAGCTTCATCGCCTTCTCCCTCGTCGGCTGCGCCGCCTCTGCCAACGTCCCCGTCGCCCCCGGAGACGCCGCCCGCGTCCTCGTCGTGGTCAACAAGAACAGCGAGGTCAGCCGCGAAATCGGCAAGTACTACCTCCAAAAGCGCGGCATCCCCGGCGACCACATGGTCCTTATCACCGCCCCCGATAAGGAGCAGATCATGCCCGAGGACTATCGCGGCGGCATCGAGGCGCCCGTCAAAGCCAAGGTCAAAGCCCTCGGCGGCATCGATTTCATCGTCCTCACCAAGGGCGTCCCCCTGCGCATGGTCAACGGCGCCGGCTTCTCCGTCGACTCCGCCCTCGCCTCCATGGACAAGCCCCTCACCGACGAGGAGCTGGGCGTGCCCGAAAAGCAGATGCCCAAAACCCAAAACCCCTACTTCGGCAAGAGCGAACCGTTCTCCGCCAAGAAGTTCGGCTTCTATCTGGTCACCCGCCTCGACGGCTATACCGTTGCTGACGCCAAAGCCCTCGTCGACCGCGCCCTTGCCGCCAAGCCCGACAAAGGCCCGTTCTTCTTCGATGCCCAAGCCATCGGCAAGAGCAACAGTGGCTACTACGCCATGAACGAGACGCTCAAGGCCGCCGGCGCCACGATGAAGTCCAAGGGCTTTGACGCCATCCTCGACGAGCAGCCCGACTACCAAACGCCCCCCGCCGGCCTCATGGGCTACGCCACCTGGGGCAGCAACGACGGCAAGTTCAGCCTCGACACTTACCATAAGGTCTCGTTCAAACCCGGCGCCCTCTGCGAAACCTTCGTCAGCACCAGCGGACGAACCTTTAACCCGACCACCGGCGGCCAAAGCCTCATCGCCGACCTCATCGCCCAGGGCGTCACCGGCGTCAAGGGCTACGTCAGCGAGCCCTATACCGTCGCCCTCGCCCGCCCCGAAATCCTGTTCGACCGCTATACGTCGGGCTTCAACCTCGCCGAGAGCTTCTATATGGCGTCGCCCTTGCTCAAGTGGAAGGACATCGTCGTCGGCGACCCCCTCTGCGCCCCCTACAAGAAGTAGTCGTCTTGGCTTAGGCCCGTGGCATGGCCTGTGGCATGGCCTGTGGCATGGGCCTGTGGCATGGGCGTCCCGCCCATGGTCTCCAAGGCCGTCCCGGCCTTGCGTTATCCCGCGACCCCGAATGGGATCGCAGACCGTAGCCGGGGGTCGCAAGGCCCCCGGAAAACTCAATCCGGCAACGTGAGAAACCACGAGATGCCGTAGCGGTCCGTCGTCATCGCGAACAGCCCGCCGAACGCCGCGCAGATTCCGCAATGCACCGCGCCGCCCTCCGAAAGCGCGGCGAAGGTCCGCTCCAGCTCGCCCTTGTCGCCGCATTCGATGTGCAGCCGAACGCGGTCGCCGCCCGTCGAACCCTCCCCCGGCGCCGCATCCGCCGCCATCAGGCGGAAGTGGTCACCCCTAAGCTCGGAATGGAAGATCGCGTCCTTGGGCAGGCCCGTGTGCTCGCGGTCGCCCACCTCAAAGAACTCCGCTTCCCCGCCGAACACCGCCTGGTAGAACTGCAGCGCCTCCCGCGCGCACCCGGGAAAGACGAGGTGGGGGTTCATCGATTTCATGAGACTGCCTTGGAATGCGGCGGACTACCGCCGAGCCCAAGTATCCCCGACCCCAGCCCACCCCCCGGACCGCTCCCCTGATCCATATCCGCGCGATACCCCGACCCCGAACGGGGTCGCAGACCGTAGCCGGGGGTCGCAAGACCCCCCGGGTAGCGGACAGCCCCACTTCCGACCCCGAATGGGGGTCGCAGATGTTAGCCGGGGGTCGAATGACCCCCGGTACTCATGCCACCCCTCCGACAATGCTCACTACGGTTCCACAACCCAGCGAACAAGATCGATGCAGTGGACCCATCCGTCTTGGGATGGCGCCTCGTCGTTAATCGGAGACCAGGTGACTTTGGCGCGCATCACCCCGTTTGGTCCCACGTATTCGGCGGCGTGTGAAGTGAACACCACCTCAAACGAGCTGTCCTCCCCCGTTGCCACCCGGCCGTCCACCACGACGTAGGCGCTCGCAGCGTAGTTGCCAAGCCTCACCGTCTGAGACAAGCCGCTTCTCGCTACGCTCGACTCAAAGCTGAACCTCAACTTCGACGGCACTACATACGGGCTAGTGCCGGAGATAGTCACTTCCGCCGTCAGTGTCAGATCGTCACCAAACACGCAGAGTCGGCTGTCGTCGGCGTAGAAGAGGCTCCGCAAGTTCCCGTCCGCTTCGTATCCAGAGTTGATTGCGTAGCTGCCCGGGTAGACGATGTGGCCCGCGTCGTCGCGCTCGACAATGTAAGAGATCACTGGATGGCCCGCTATCGACAGCCTTCCGTCGTTGTTGCAGTCCTGCCAACCGAACGTTGACGAGCCTTGCGACCAAAACAGAATTCCAAAGTCCTCGTTGGGATTGCCGTTGTCGGGGGCTCCCGGCGCCCATTGGGTGAACGCCATCGGCTCACCGGTGATCCAGCGCCAGCCTGAGTCAGGCTCGGCGCTGCCAGGGGTCTGAAGCAGCCCAATCCATGGCCCGAACGCGTTGTCGGGCTGGAACCAGAAAGAGTTGTTTGCCGGTCCGGTGGCCAGGGTTCCGTTGAGAAAGTCGTTCTCCTCTGCGCTGGTGACGGTGGCCAGGTACCCACCCTCCGCCTCTGCTGCCGCCCGGGCTTGCTCCCAGGTGATACCGTCCGGTGCCGAAATCGCCCGGTACCAGTGGTCGTTGCCTCCTTCCGAGATCGACCACTGAACCCATCCCGTGTCCTGCCCTGCCGCGAGTTGCCCACAGGCTATCGCCAAGCTCAGCGCGACTGTCTTCTTGAATCGTATGCAAAATGTCATCTAGTCCACCAAAGTTCCCAGGAATCAGCCCTTGGCGTTGAGCACAGGCCCAAAGCACCTAGTGTCTGATAGTTGTCATCATACAACAAGGTCAGGCAGTTGGCGACAAATTCTTGTTTCACTACCGACAGATAACATCCGCGGGTAACTTGCCAACCGCACCCGATGAGAGTCGTCACTTGGAACTGCCGAAGGGCGAAGCCGTCAAGCCTGGCTTGGCAATACCTCCTGGATCTTGACCCCGACATCGCCCTCCTCCAGGAAGTCATGGGCTTGCCCGCCCCGCTCTCCGAGCGCTGGTCGCATAGGCTGTCTTCGCCCGCCAAGAAGGACGGCGGCGTCCAGAAGTTTCGGTCCGCCATCCTGGTCCGCGGCAGGTTCTTGGAGCCGATCGGGCTGCGCGCCCGCGAGCCCTGGGTTAACGGATTGCTGGAACACTTCGCGGACAACCTTCCGGCGTGGCGGATCGAAACCGCAAGCGGAAAACTCCTCTCGGTCGTCAACGTGTACAGCCCGGCGTGGCCCGTAAATCGCAAGATGCTCGACGGCATGGACACAAAAGGTGTTCAGCTTGAACTCAACAAGGAACTGTGGGTTGCCGACCTGCTTTGGGCGGCTCTCCGTACCGAGCAGCTCGTCCGCGACCCCTGGGTTATCGGCGGCGACTTCAACTCTTCGGAGACGTTCGACTCCTGGCCCGGAGGCCCCAGAGGCAACCGCGAGTTCCTCGATCGGATGTCCGCCATCGGCTTATCCGAATGCTTGCGCGAGTCTCAAGGCGCCCTAACGCCAACCTTCCGTAACCCCCGTGGCGGCGCTGTCGTGCACCAAATGGACCACCTGTTCGTCTCGGAGCCTCTACGGACGAGCCTCCTCGCCTGCCAAACCGGCGAACCCGAAGTGGTCTTCGGCTCTTCGCTGAGCGACCACTTGCCGATCATCTCGAATTTCGCCAACTTTGGCTGAACGAGCTCGCGGAACAGTCACGCCCAAGCCGTTAGCCAGACACGAACGGGTAGCACACCAAAGGGCTTTGCCCGGCCGCCCTACCTCCCTTTCGCTCCCCGAACCGGGTACTCCCGCAAGATCGTCAAGCCCTGAGCGACAATCCCTGGAAGGTCGCTCTGGTCGATCTCGAACTCAAAGCAGTGCGCCTGGCGAAGGGGGTCCGGGGTGATCTCGACGCGCACCCGGAAATGCCCAGGGCCGTCGGAAACCTCAAGAACTACCTTCAACTCAGGCTCCGCAGGCTCCAAAGTGGCAGAAGGCGCCTCCCCGCGATAAATCGCCTCGCACTCGGCAACGAACTTGGCCACGTCCTGAACCAACAGAATCGGCCCCTCGACCCAGACGCTGGCCCCCGCCGCGCCGGCGTGCGCCTTCGCCACAAGCCAGTTGCCGTCGTAGAAGTCCTCAGACTCGGGGTATTGCCGCCCGCGCACCCAAAGCTGGAGCCGGCAATCTTCAGGTCGGGTTCGCCAAGATTCGATGGACGAGGGTCCATAACCACCCGATTCTAACGCAATCCGGAGGTTGACCAACTGCACCCCTCCCGACGGAGTAGGTAAGCCCGCAAGCCCAAGCGGCGCACCTGCTGATCATGTTGCATTCCAAGCCCCGAAAACGACCAAAGACAAGCCCGCCCAGGCTCAAAATGGGAGTTGCTGACCGCGAAAAGGGCTCGGTGCGACCCCCCATCGGCAACAATTCGCGAAGGGAAATCTGGAGCGGGCAACGGGACTCGAACCCGCGACCCTCTGCTTGGGAAGCAGATGCTCTACCACTGAGCTACGCCCGCTCAAACCGGTCGACTGGAGCGGGCGGCGGGAATCGAACCCGCGTGATCAGCTTGGAAGGCTGGAGCTTTACCATTAAGCTACGCCCGCGTCCGTGCTTCTTTATACCGCAAGCCCGCCCGTGGCGTAAGATGGAGGCGTCGTGCCCTTCGAGCCGCTGCAGACCGACGAGAAGCTGGACCAGCCCGCCAAGCGGGCGCAAGACATGGACGCCGCCATGCTTGCCGGATGCACCGGCTTTGTGGCCGCATCGCTCCTCACCTACGTCCTCGCCGTCTGGCCCTGGTTCGTGTTCGACACCACGCACCGCATCCCCACCCTGGGCCTGTGCGGCCTGGCGGGTGGCGGCCCCGCCGTGCTGGTCGGCATCATCGCCGTTCGGCGTTACGGCCTGGCGGGTGCCTGCGGTTTCGTGGGTGGCGGCCTCGCCACCGCCATCTTCATGTTCCTCCGTTTGGAGCAGGTCATCGCCCTGCGCGGAGACCGCCGGATGCCCCAGCCCGAGTTCCCCGACATGTGGCGGTGGCTCGTCCCCGTCGCCTATCTGGCGGTTGTCCTGCTGGTCGTGTCCATCGCGCTTCCCCGGTCGGAGTTCGTCGCCGACCCCCTCACTCCCGAAATGGGACCTGAGGAAAAATCCGATTCTGCCGAATAATCCAAGGCAGGAGACGGATCCGAACGTGGGATACGCACAAGTCGCCAACGAGTACCGAAAACAAGCCGTGAACGGCGCCTCGCCCCTTCAGCTCGTCATCATGCTTTACGATGGCGCGCTTCGATTCATGGAGGCGGGCAAGCACGCGATCGTCAATCGCGATCTGCAGCGCCAAAACGACAACCTCCAGCGGGCTCAGCGCATCGTGCTGGAGCTCTTGGCGTGCCTAGATATGGACAAGGGCGGTGAAATCGCCAAGAACTTGTTCGCCATCTACACCTACGTCGTCAACGAACTCGTGGAGGCCAACGTCAACGATGACGCCGCCGCCGTCGACCGTTGCCGCAAGATTTTCAGCGACCTAAGAGCCAGCTGGGTCCAAATCGAACAGCAGGTAACTCCGACCGATGCCGAGTACACCCCCCTCGCCGCCTGAGGTCTGCGACCGCCTTCTGCTCGTCACCCTCGCCATCCACGAGGCGGCGGCGGAAGACAACTGGTCCGAGTTCGAAATCCTGATGTCGGAGCGCGACCGTCTTATCGACCAAGCCGCGCTCGCCGCCGTCGCGCCCGAGTCGCTTGAACCCGTTCGTGCCGCCGAGGCCAAGCTGCAAAGGCTGCTCGTTGCGCGCCGCGCCCACCTTCTCGACTCCATCGAGCAGGGAATGCGCGCCCGCCAGGTGGCGTCGGCCTACCGCCCCGCCGAAGAAGTCCGCGGTTGGGACCAACTGGGCTAAACTCGCCCGGTGGGCATCCTCGAAGCCGCGATCGGGCTGGCACTGGTTCTCTTCGTCCTTTGGGACACCTTTGAAACCATCGTCATGCCCCGCACGGTGGACCGGTCTTGGGGCCTCACCCGTGCCTACTACCACCTTCTGTGGCAGGCGACGCGGCCAGTCATCCTGCGCCTGAAGTGCCGCCCCGCCCGCCGGGAAGCCCTCCTCGGCGTCTTCGGGCCCTTGTCACTGATCTCGCTCATCGGGGTTTGGGCGCTCCTGCTCATCCTGGGTTTCGGGCTGCTCACCTACGGCCTCCAGGTGCCCTTGAGCACCTCCGGCGTGCCCCAGCTGGGCTCGTACCTCTACATGAGCGCGGTGACGTTCTTCACGCTCGGCTACGGCGATCTAACCGCCACCACCGGCCCCGGAAGGACGATCCTCGTCGCCGAAGCCGGAACCGGTTTCGGCTTTCTTGCCATCGTCATCAGCTACATCCCGGTGCTGTACCAGGCGTTCAGCCGCCGCGAAGCCGCCGCCCTCCTGTTAGACGCCCGCGCGGGCTCGCCCCCCGCCGCCGGCGAGTTGCTCCGCCGCTGCGGAGGCCCCGGCGGTCGCTCGGACCTGGAGCGGATCCTGCAAGAGTTCGAACGTTGGTCCGCCCAGCTATTGGAGAGTTACCTCTCCTATCCGGTCCTTGCCATGTACCGCTCCCAACACGAGATGCTGGGCTGGATCCCCTGCCTGTGCTGCATCCTCGACGCCTGCGTGCTCATCGAGTCCTGCTGGGAAGTCCGCGACGAGCGGGATCGTGAAATCGTCCGGCAGGCGGAATTAACCTTCGCCATGGGTCGCCACCTGGCGGTCGACGTGGCGTACATCCTGAACATCGCGCCCCAAGACCCGCCCCGCGACCGTCTGCCCGACGGCGCGATTGTCGCCATGCTCCAAAGCCTCGCCGCCGCCGAGGTGCCCGTAAGGACCGGCGAGCCCTGCGCCAAGCTGGTGCGCGAGCGCCGCGCTTCGTACGAGCCCTACCTGCAAGGCTTGAGCGACCAGTTGGCTTCGCCGCTACCCGAGTTCAGCCATACCGCAGGGGTTCAGGACAGCTGGCAGACCACCGCTTGGGACGAGCTCAAGCACTTCTAGCCGCCACCGCCGCAGCCGCAACCAGGAACAGTTCTTCCACCGGGTGGTCCGCCAAGGGCTTCGCCCAGGGATAGCGGGGGTCGCGGGCAATCCGCGCCAACGCCCGGTTCTCATCGCCCATCGAGTAGACCTGGAGCGACTTCCGAAGGGTCTCCGACTCCTTGACCGCCGCTTTGGTCATCTCCAGCAGCGCGGAGTCTCTCGACATGCCGTCGAGCAAGAACAGCCGATAGGCGTCGCGCTCCACGCCCAAGAGGCGGGCAACACCAAGCAGGCACCGCCGCCGCGTGATGATGGAGACGCAACGGCCCGCCACGGTTAGAATCTGCGGGATGTCGTCCTCCGAGCCAATGCAACCGAGGGCGTAGGCGCTCTCGCTTGCCGCTTCGTCGTCGTAGTAGTTCAGCGCCTGGCGCACGAAGGGAAGGGCGCTCGTCAGCTCCATGTCGGAGATCGCTTCCGCGGCGGCGATGCGCACGCTGGGCGTCGGGTCGAACAGAGCGTCGGCGATGACGGCTTGGGCTTCGCGAGCGCCCAGGTGCCTCAGCGCCTGCAGGCTGGCGCGCCGAAGGTCGGGGTCGTCGGCGTCCGCCGCCGACTTGATGAGCGGCTCCACCGCCTCCTCGCAGCCGATTCGCCCCAGTGCCCTCGCCGCAGCGCGGCGAATCATGGACCGGGGCGACTGCAGCAACTTGGAAAGCGGTCCCACGGCACTCTCGTGACCGAGCAGCCCTAGAGCCTCCACGGTTTCCTCTTCGATGAGGTCGGGGTGGTCGGAAACCATGTGGAGCAGCGCCTCGCCCGACTTCGGATCGTGAAGCTGCGCCAGCGCCGTGGCGGCTTGCCGACGAACCCGGGGCGAGGGATCGTGCAAGGCACCGATGATCTCATCCGCCGCCAAGGTGAAGTTCTGGGTGGCGACGTCCTGAATCGCCCGTTCGCGGCTCTCCGCGTCGGCGCTCTTCGCGAGGTCCCGCATGGCGCGGTAGCCACGCGGCGTCACCCGGCTGAGATCCTTCAAGGCGCGGCGAACCCTCAGCGCGCCCTCTTCACGAACCGGAGCGAGGGCAAGCACCGCGATAACGCGGATGCCCATGGTGATGATGAACACCCACTTGTAAGCGACGTCCGCCGGCATGGAACCGCGCAGGACGCTGAGCAACTCCGCGCCGACGAGCGGGGCGATGCCGCCGATGATGGCTTGGGTGGCAAGCGCGGCGCCGAGGTAGTTGGAGCGGTCCTCCGGCTTGGCGGTAGCAAGCAGCAGGTTGAACTGGCACAGCGCCACGCCCGCCCAAACGGCGCCGACGAACAGGTGCGAGGGAAGCAGGATCGCCGCGCTCTGGGTGGGGTTCCCGGGTTGGCAGAACAGCCACATGGCGGGCGTTGCCACCATGCCGACGCCCACCAAGATCAGGATCGGCTTGTTGCCGTACTTATCGGCGAGGAAGCCCCAAAAGCGGGCGGTCAATAGGTTGCCGGCGGCGTGGATGAACCCGCAAAGCTGAATGATCGTGAACGGCAGCTTCAGCGATTCCAAGGCAAACGCGCCGAAGAGGTTGCCGGAAAAGGTCTGTCCGGCGATGGTGATCACCAAGAACAAGAGGACCCGGTTGAAGTGGCGGTCGGCAAAGGGCGTCTTCATCGCCCGCACGCCGTCCCACAGGTTCTGCTTCATCGGGTTCGCCCTCGGGAGGTCGTGCATCTTGAGGAACGGGATCAAACTGAGCCCGGCGCAAAGCACGCCTAGCCCAAAGACCAGGCTGAAGCCAACCGCTTCCGAACCGTTCTTGCGAAACGTGTCGAGGACGATGGCACCGATCAAGCCAACGGTCGCCCCGACCGCGGTCACGAGCGCGTTTCGGCGGCTAAAGAACCAGCCCCGGCTACTGGCAGGGACCATTTCCGCCAGCCAATCGTTGTAGACCGGTCCGACGAACAAGGTGCAGGCGGCGGCGATGCTCACGCACACGCCCAGAAGCCAAAGGCGCAACGTTGGGTCGAGCGGCAGCAGCGGCAAGGCAATGACCGGGATGTACATCAGCCGCCAAATCAACCCGCCCGGCAGAACGAAGCGCTTGTAGCTGGGGAAGGAGCGCCCGATGATGCCGCCCGGAATTTGGAGAATGCCCAGCAAGCTCGGGACCGCCGCCAGAAGCCCGATCCAAATGTCTGCGCCGCCGAGGAACTTGATGAAGCCGACGAGGAACGTACCCGTGACCAGCGTGGCGAACGCGGTGGCGATCGCGCCGTCCAGGTTCGCCAGGCGGAGCGACTTCAGGTTCTCCAGGCGGTTAGCGGACGACACCCTTCTATTTTGGTTGAGAATAGTCGGCGCTCACCGCGAAAAGCGGCGAAATGCCTACGCCGGAACGGCTTCCGAGATGAGCTTGTCGATCTTGAACGTCAGCTCGCTGTTGGTCGCCAGGCGGGCGCAGCCGAGCTCCCGGCCGATCTCGTGGAGTTCCTTTTCTTTGTGGCCCGCGTGGCCGATGACGTACACGCCGCGCAGCGTCAACCCGGGAATCTGGTTGCGAAGGTCGGGCACGCCCAGGTTGACGATCGCCACATCATAGGCCGCGCCCGAGTCCCGCACCGAAACTTCGGCTTCATGCCCGAAGTGGCTCAGCGAGCGATGGAGCTTCGACGACCAAAGCAGGTTGTTTTCGAGGACCAGAATGCGCACGGTTCATTGTGAAGCGTTCGCGGTCTTTTATGCCGAGCCGGCCCGATTTGTTTAAGATGCACGCCCAAAGTGGACCTTAAGCCGCTTGGCGATTTCCACCGCATGGTCGGCGAGGTGCTCAAGGGCGTGGAAGGCCTCGATGGACCGCACCAGGTGCTCGGTGGCGGTCGGATTCTCTTGGATGATGGCGATCAGCCGGTCGCGGGCGGAAACGTACTGCCCGTCGATCTGCTTGTCCGCCTTGATCACGCGGTCGGCAAGCTCGTCGTCGTACTCCGAAATGAGTTTCACCGCCGACGCGAACTCCTTGCCGACGGCTTCGCCCATCTCCCTAAGGGCAAGCTTCATTTCGCCGGGAAAGTGGCCGGTGAGCTTCGTGGCGCGCCGCGCCAGCTTGACCATGTCGTCGCCGCCCTTTTCTAGCTCGCCGACGACGCTGAGGATCGAGGCAAGGGTCTTCAGGTCGGAGGCAACGGGCGCCTCCTTCATGACGACCAGAACGCATTTCGTCATGAGCTCCTGCTCAAGGCGGTCGACCTCGTCGTCCATCTGCATCACCTTGGTCGCATGCTCCAACTCGCCCTGGAGCGTTGCATCGACCGCGGCCCGCGCCATCTCGCTCACAAGGCTGCCCATCCGCAAAACGTCGCTACGGATCTCGTTCAGTTCTTCGTCAAAGTGCTTTCTCAGGCCCATCGTGTAACTTCCATTATCGGAAGACCCCTCTCGCGTCCAAAAGGTGCCGCGATTCGCAGACGGGGTTGGGTAACGTCTTGCCCGTGCGTTCCCTCTGCCTCGTCCTTGCGGTCCTCCCGGTCCTCGCCTCGGCGGATCGCCTGATCTTGGCGCCGACGGGGAACAAAATCCGCTTCGGCCAGGCCCGGCTTGAGTCGATGTTCACGCCCGACGGCGACCAGAACCGGTGGTTTCTTGGCTACGGCGTCACCAAGGAAATCGAACTAGAGGTTACCTCTGAGCGCTTTCGGCCGGGCGTCTACCGCAACTCGCTCAACGCTTCCTTTAACCTGATGAACCCCCTTACCGACTTTGCCCCGGGGGTCAGCTTCGGCGTCACGGACGCGCTCGACAACACCGCCGACGGACGCCGTACGTACTTGGCCGTCACCTTTCGGCTGGGCTTAGACGGCGACTACAACCAGGACGCGCCGATGGAGGCGACGGTCGGCTTTGCCTACGGGCGGGGGTTCAGCCCGTTCGTTGGCGTCATGATCCCGCTCACGTGGCAAACCCGGCTCCTCGCCGAGCACGACGGATTCAGGGTGTCGGCGGGACTGGAGTTTCGCCCGCTTCGGGGGTTGGCGGCGCGCTACCTTCAGGTGGACGGGAGGCCGACGTGGAGCTTGAGCCTGACGGCGAAGTTCTAAGCTGAAGGCCGCCGCGCGCGCAAGCCTCGAGCAGCGCCGCCTCGACCGCCTTGGCAAACGCCTCGCGACCCTCGCGCTCGGGCATGCCCTTCGTGATCTCCTCGTAGGTGAACGGCTTGCCGTAGACCAGGGTGATCCGGTGTCGTTTCAGCTTTTTCGCGCCTTTCGGCCACGCCTCGAAAGTGCCGACGATGCCCACCGGCAGAATCGGGGCTCCGCTTCGTTTGGCGATCATGCCGATGCCCCGGGTGATCGGACCCAGCGTCGTTCCGTTGCCGCGCGTTCCTTCGGGAAACATCAGCACCGCTCTGCCTTCCTCGAGCAGCCGCAACGTCAACCGTATCGCTTCGGTGTCGCTCTCGCCGCGGCGCACCGGGAACGCCCCGAGCGATCGGATCAGCCAGCCGAACAGGCCGTGGCGGAACAGCTCTTCTTTCGCCATGAACGTCAAGCTGCGGCGCGTGCCGCACGCCACCGCCGGCGGGTCGAGGTAGCTGAAGTGGACGGGCGCCACGATGACCGCCCCCGAGCGGGGCATATTCGTCTCGTCTACCGACCGCAAGCCGCCCAGGCCCAGCCGAAAGAACGCGTTGCGCACCAGCCACCGGATGAACGCGTACCACATCGCCTGTGAAGTATGGACCGACGGGGATAAACTTCGCCCATGGCGGAACGGTTGTGGGCGCCTTGGCGGCTAACGTACATCGAGCAGGCAAGCAAGGAGGAGGGCGGAACGGGCTGCATCTTCGTCGATCTGCCCGCCCAAGCCGACGACCGCAAGAACCTCATCCTCTACCGGGGCAAAACGGCGTTCGTCATGATGAACGCGTTCCCCTACACGAACGGCCACCTCATGGTGGCGCCGTACCGCCACACCGCCGACATGGGCGAGTTGTCCGACGAGGAGCTGCTGGAGATCAACCAGCTCGTGGCGAAGTGCCTCAAGTGGATTCGCGGCGCCTACCGTCCGGATGGGTTCAACATCGGCGTCAACCTCGGCCACGCCGCCGGCGCGGGAATCCCCACCCACATCCACTGGCACATCGTCCCCCGCTGGAGCGGCGACACCAACTTCATGACCTCGGTGGGAGAGGTTCGCGTGCTGCCCCAAAGCCTGGAAGACAGCTACGACCGGCTGCTTGCGCAGGCTAACGCCGACGTTAGCGCCTAGCGTCCCTTGGGCTTGTCCACCGGGGGAAGGTAGTGCATACCCTCGGTTGCCGGGCGACCCCACGTTTCGGGGTCAAGGTACTTGCCAACCCGATTTCCCTTCTTGGGCAAGACGTCTTGCGGCGGATTCATCTGGTTGTACCGGTCGTTACGGGTGGCTTCGACGCGCCAAGAGACCTCGATCCGGCCGCGGCTAGTTTGAATTTGGAACTGGTTATCCTGGATCTTCTGCGAGACCCGTACTTGCACGAAGTCGCCGCCCGACTCGTCCACCACCGTTAGTTGATATCGGAAGTCCTTGTTGATCGACTCGAAGTAGTCGGGTAGCTTGACCCAGGCATAGCCCTTGGCGTCCGTCTCCACGGTTCCGCTGTAAGCGTTCAGCGGTTCTGCGCCCTCAGTGCAATAGTGCCGAAGTTCGTAGTGGGCGGGGTCAAGAGGATAGTCGATGGCAAAGCTCTTGTTCCCGCTGACGGTCAGGTCGCCGTTAATGAAGCAAGCCAAGTTCGAGCCCGGCGACGGCGAGGCGGTGAGTAACCCGTTCGACACCACACCGTACGAGCCACTGCCTCGAACGCCGACGTTGGCCTGCCCGAAAACGCCCGTAGCTTGGGGGTAGGCGCCTGAGCTGTCGCCGTATCCCCTAACACCGGCGCCGCGTGCCCCGTAGCACACGAAAAGCCCTCCGGTCCCGTCCGTAGAGTCCGATTTGCCTTCAACTCCGTACGCAATCAGACCATTGCTCGACGTTGCCCTCCCAAACACACCTGAACCGTTTACGGTCGTGCCTTCTACACCGCGGTACGGCGAGTATCCTTTGACGCCCGTGCCCCCATATCCGGCCGACTCGCCGTAAATCGCAGCCGAGTTGAGGGTAGAAGACGAGTACCCGTAGACCGCGTATCCCGCCGCCGCTTCGCCAAGCACGCCAACGTTTCCTTTGCCGTGCACCCCCGCTCCCGTCGATGTGTTCTCGCCGAATACGCCGTCAGCCGCACCGAGGCTCTTGCCGTACACGCCGCGGGAACTATTAGAAACGCCGAATACCCCCGAGGTGCCGTTCGACGAGCCATAGACGCCGTAGTTGGGTTCGCCGAGAGTTCCTCGCGTTCCCGAAGCTGAGTTTACGCCGACCACCCCCGTGCCGCTCGAGGCATAGCCGAAAACGCCCACATTGGTCGCCGTGGAACCGTAGACGCCGAAATCCGCCATGCCTAGCTCGCCATAGTTGTTCGAAACTGAATGTTGCCCCAACACGGCCGCATAGGCAGGTCCGCTGGCGTAAGCCTCCAAGCCAAAACCTACGTTGCCGAAAGCCTGAGAGAAGATCGAGCTCCCGCTTGAGCTCATGGCGAAGATGCCGTTGTTGATCGTCCCAAGAGACGCGAAGTTGCCCGAGGTGAGGTTCCCCCCCGCAATGGCCGCGCCGCCGACCGATTCGGCGTAAACGGCGGTGCCCGCTCCGTTGTGGAGGGCTTTGATTGCATATCCTCCGCCACCTGTGTTCCGATTCACCGCGTACAGGCCGCTTCCGTTCCCGTTACCATAGGCCGCGACGCCCGAACTGCCCGAAGTAGTGGCGAGGTTCTCGATGCTGGCCGCTCCGCCCGAAGTGTCGGCCGAGCCGGAGAATGGGAGGCTCAACGTCCCTCCCCCGCTCACGTCTCCCCAGACGACGCGAGCGCCGTCAAACACGGGGACCTGCCCAACCCCAGCCCCAGTGGTGTCCAGTCCCTCTAGCGTGAACCCGTAGATGCCGACGCCATCGCCATAGAAGCGGTTTGCGAAGACCTCGCTGGTGTACACGAAATCGCTCTCGAACGTTCCGGCGTGGACGGTGCCGTCGACGTTTACGTGGCCTGATTGCGCGGTGCCCGGCGTAGTGGGTTGCAACCGTACCAGGGAGCCGCTTTGTCCTGCTGACGACGCCCTGGTGGAGGTTGCGACGGCGACGAGGGCGACTGCAGAGCCGATCCCGATGACGTGGAGCGCGCGATGTAGGGTTGACGAGACCATGCGCCCCATTCTAAAGGCGTTTTGCAAAGTTCGAGTTGTCCAAATTTGCCGATGGTGGTCTGTAACTGACAGAGTATCTAATGTGGTGCCGGCCAATCAGGCAAGGAGCACGGCAAAAGCCTGTTTCGAGGTGGTCCATAATGGATGACATTCGCTACTACCTTCTTGAGATGGGCTCGATCGCCAACCGGCTTTACGTCGGCCACTCCGCGCTCGTGCCGGGACGCAAGGAATGGACCCAGCCGGCCGATTTGTGGTCGTTTATCGCATACGAGCACTCAGGGGTCGTCCACCTAAACAATCAGAGCTACGCCTTTGAGCCGCTCGATATGGTTGTGGTGCCGCCCGGTGCCGTGGCGGGACACGACCGAATCGGGGAAGGGACCTTCCACATCCACATGACCTTCGATGCGCCCAGTTCAGGTGAGCGGCGCGCGATCCCGGCCTTCACGAAGTTGTCGCTGGACATGATGCGGAACTTCGAGACGGCTTACTTTCGCAGTTCCACATCGGGAAGTGCGTCCAAGGCGTTCGTGAGATGGCTGGCGTGGGATATCGCGCAGCCGGTCAACTTCTACCGGAGTCGCCAGGAACTGTACGAAGCTGAGGAGTGGATTCGTTCGAACTTGCATCGACCTTTCAGCGTTGCTGAAATGACCGATCAACTTCGAACGCCGTACCGGACATTGCTCCGCTGGTTTGAGGCCGAGCACCGCATGACCATGGCTCAGTTCATCCGCCAGACGAGGGCTCGCAGTGCTATCAGCCTGATTACGGACACCGATTTGTCGCTCAAGGAGATCGCGGCCAAGGTGGGCATGACGAACCTGCAGCAGTTCAACAAGCTGGTCCGGAGCGAAATCGGCATCTCACCTTCCGAACTGCGTCGGCGCGCCGAAGAACCCGGCGGGCATTTCGTGCCTAGGTTGAGCCACTTCTCCGTCGTCACGCCCCCCAAAAACTACGGCGCACCCGAGCCGCCTAACCCGTGATGGCGTAGGGCGGCTCGAGGATTCCCCGCTCCGTCACGATGGCGGTGATGAGCTCGCCGGGGGTGACGTCGAACGCCGGATTGTAGGCGAGGCAACCCTCGGGGGCGACCCGCACCGACTCCACCATCGTGATCTCGGCATCGCTCCGCTCCTCGATGGGAGTGCCCGCGCCGTTGGGCAGCTTGGGGTCAAGCGTGGACGACGGGGCGGCGACCACGAACGGAACGCCGTGGTGCTTGGCGAGCACCGCCAGCATGTAGGTGCCGATCTTGTTCGCGGTGTCTCCGTTGGCGGCGATGCGGTCCGCGCCGACCACCACGAAGTCCACCTTGCCCGCCTGCATCAGGGAGGCGGCGGCGCTGTCGGCAATGGACCGGAACGGGATGCCCTCCTTCAGTAGCTCCCACGCGGTCAGCTTCAGCCCTTGCAGGCGCGGCCGCGTTTCGCAGGAGTACACGAAGATGGAGGGGTCGCGCTCGAAGGCGGATCGGATGATGCCGAGCGCCGTGCCGTGCCCCGCCGTGGCGATGCTGCCGGTGTTGCAGATGGTGAGGATGCGCGCGCCCTTCGGAACGAGCTCGACGCCGTGCCTGCCGATGGCGAGATTGCACGCGAGGTCCTCGCCCTCGATCTTCGCCGCTTCTTCGAGGACGGCGTCGAACGACCACCGGGGCAGGGCGGCGATGCGGTCGAGCGCCCAAAACAGGTTTACCGCCGTGGGCCGAGACGCGGCAAGGCCGCGATGCGCTTCGGTTCGATCCGCGCCGGCTTTGGCGGCCAACGCCATGCCGTACGCCGCCGCGATGCCGATGGCGGGCGCGCCTCGCACTGCCATGTCGCGGATCGCCTCGGCCACCGCCGGCCAAGTTTCGAGGCGAATCCAGTCCTCGCGGTGGGGTAGCCCGCGCTGGTCCAGCAGCAGAAGCGCGCCGTCTTGCCAAACAAGGGGTCGAAGCATGGTTAGGCGCTCTCGAAGGTCTTGCCCGTCAGGCGTTCGTAGGCTTCGACGTACTTGGCTCGGGTCTTGGCGACGACGTCGTCGGGCAACGTAGGCCCGGGCGGGCGCTTGTCCCACCGGATCGTCTCCAAGTAGTCGCGGACGAACTGCTTGTCGTAGCTGGGCTGCGGCCCGCCGGGATGGTAGAGCCCCGCGTCCCAATAGCGCGAGCTGTCGGGCGTGAGGGCTTCGTCGATCCAGATCAAGCCGTCCTCGGTCTCGCCGAACTCGAACTTGGTGTCGGCGAGGATGAGCCCTTTGGTCGCGGCGTATTCGGCGGCTTGGGCGTACAGTTTCAGCGTCCAGTCGCGCACCGTCTCGGCGGTTTCGCGTCCCACGATGTCGCACGCCTGGGAGAAGCTCAGGTTCTCGTCATGCCCCTCTTCGGCTTTGGTGGCAGGCGTGAAGATGGGCTCCGGCAGCCGGTCGGCGTCGACGAGCCCATCGGGCAACGCCAAGCCGTGGACGCCGCCGCCCTGCGTTCGGTACTCCTTGAACAGCGAGCCGGTGATGTACCCGCGGGCGACGCACTCGATGGCAAGCGGCTTCGCCTTGCGGGCGAGCATGCTGCGCCCTCTCAGGCTGTCGATGGCGCCCACGCGTTGGGCGATCTCGGCGTCGTCGGTGCTGAGCACGTGGTGCGGGGCAACGCCGCCCAGCCGGTCGAACCAGAACGCGCTGAGCCCGGTGAGGATGCGTCCCTTGTCGGGGATGCCGTTCGCCATAACCACGTCGAACGCGGAGATGCGGTCGGTGGCGACGATCAGTAGGCAGTCGCCCAGATCGTAAACCTCGCGCACCTTGCCCTTACGCGGCGGCGGCAGGTTGGGAAGGGCGGTTTCGAGCAGCGCGGGCATGCCTGATTATGGCGGCAATCGTTTCAGATCTCGGTGCGGTCTCGGTACTGAACGGCTTCCGCCAAGTGGGGCTTGAGCACCCGGTCCGATCCTGCCAAGTCGGCGATGGTCAAGCCCACTTTCAGGATGCGGTCGAAGACCCGCGCCGAGATGTTCATGCGGTTCATGATGAGCTTCATGAAGTCGCGGCATTCGTCGTCGAGGGGAATGAGTTCGCGGATCTCGCGCGGCGCCATCTTGGCGTTGACCCTACCGGGTCCAAGACGGGCGTATTGGCGCAGGCGCGCCGCCACCACCCGCTCGCGGATTGCCGCGCTCGGTTCGCCCTCCGCCATTCCCATCAGCTCGTCGGGCTTCAATCGGGGCACGTCGATCTGAAGGTCGATGCGGTCGAGCAACGGTCCGCTGATCTTGGACGCGTAGCGCCCGCAGACGTTGGGCGAGCTCACGCACTTCTGCTCGGGCAAGCCCTTGAACCCGCAGGGGCAAGGGTTCATCGCGCCGATGAGGACGCATTCCGCCGGAAAAGTCATCGTCGCCTGCACGCGCGAAACGGTGACGACGCCGTCCTCCAACGGTTGCCGAAGCGCCTCCAGAACCTGGCGGTCGAACTCGGGCATCTCGTCGAGGAACAGGACGCCTTTGTGTCCGAGGCTGACTTCGCCGGGTTTGGGGTTTTTGCCGCCGCCGACCACTGCCGCGTGGCTGGCGCTGTGGTGCGGCGACCGGAACGGGCGCTCCCAAATCAGCCCTTGCCGCCCGCCCTTCATGCCCGAAGCGCT
>JAXLTH010000023.1:0-54000 GCA_046330155.1 Fimbriimonadales bacterium
ATCGGCGTGCGCGGCTTTGTGCCTGCGACCCACGTGGGCAGCGGCAAGCTCCGCAACATCGAGAAGTACGTCGGCAACACCCTCCAGGTCAAGATCATCGAACTCGACCGAGAGCGCAAGAAGGTCGTTCTTTCGAACCGCGAAGCCGAGCAGAAGGCCCGCGAGCAGGCGAAGGACGATCTGTTCACCAAGGTCTCGCCGGGCGACATCCTCGAGGGCACCGTTCGCCGTCTCACCGATTACGGCGCGTTCGTCGACCTCGGCGGCGTGGACGGTTTGCTGCACATCAGCGAAATGAGCTGGATGCGCATCAGCCATCCGAAGGAAATGTTCAAGGAGGGCCAGGACATCAAGGTCATGGTGCTCCGGTTGGACAAGGACACGGGCAAGATCAGCCTTGGCCACCGCCAGGTGCTGCCGGATCCGTGGACCCTCATCAAGCAGAACTACACCGTCGGCCAGAAGATCACCTGCACGATCTCGCGCATCGTGGTCAGCGGCGCGTTTATCCGCTTGCCGGAGAGCGCTGAGGCGTTCCTCCCGGTCAGCGAGATGTCCAGCCGGCGCATCAAGCACCCCAGCGAAGTGATCTCCGAAGGCCAAGAGGTCGAAGTGCAGATCATCGACCTGCGGCCTGACGAGCGACGGATGGTCCTATCGATGCGCGCCCTCGGCGGCGGCCAGGACATTCGCCCGATGTCGGAGCAAGACGACGACTTCCGCGGCAAGAAGGGCGGAAAGCCCGGCGGCAAGAAGGGCAAGGGTGGTCGCGGACGTGACGACGACGATATGGACGACTACGTGGGCGGTCGCCGCGGCTTTGCCACGGGCGGTGCCACCATCGGCGAGCGTCTCGGCATGCTCAAGGGCCTTCTGAGGCCCGAAGAGGATGAGGACGAGGCCACGCCGGCTGAGCCTGAGGCAACGGAAGAAACTCCGGAAGCCTAAGCGGGGCGAGTCCGAAAATGAAGAGCGGCGCGGGGCGATGAGCTTCGCGCCGCTCGTCTTTATGAAAGCCATGAAGGACCGCATTGCCATCACCGGCGGCATCGCCGAAGGGAAGAGCACCGTGGTGGGCTACCTGCGCGCCCTGGGCGAACCCGTGGCGAGTGCCGACGAAGCGGCTCGGGCTGCGCTCTCCGACCCTGTCGTGCGCCAAGCGGCCTGCCAAGCGGTCGGGGTGACGGAGTGGGACTCCTCGCGCGTGCGAGCGATAATTGCCGCAAATCCGGAACGGCGCCGCGCCTTGAACGCCGTTACCCACCCGGCAATTTGGCGAATCTTGGAGTCGACGCCCGCCCGATTTGTCGAGGTGCCCCTCCTCTTCGAGGCGTGCCTACAACGAGATTTCCGCGAAGTGTGGGTGGTCGCATGTGGAGTCGAAGAGCAGCGCAACCGGCTCGCCCGGAGGCTCAACAGCCTAGAAGAAGCCGATGCCCTAATCGCGACTCAGCTTTCCGGTCGAACAAAAGCCGCCCTCGCCGATCGAATCATCCGAACCAATCAAGACGAACCCAACGTCATGCGTTATGTCGCCGAGGCTCTGAAGGAAATACAGGGCTTGCGTTAGGGTTAGGTCGTTCGTGCTATACTGCCTCGAACTCGTGGTGGTCATGGTGGCGAGAGCTCCCCGACGCTCGGCAATAGGCCATGTTAGCGTTGCTTAAGAACCGAGATCGATGGGGAGCGGTTGGGCTGGAAAGTCCAGCGTCTCTGCCGTTGACTGCCACGCACGCTGCAAACAGGCGGGAAAATAGCAACATGAGGACCGTACAGGAGGACTCGTCACAGTGAGGCGATTTATCAACTCAATGTCGGGACGGGCAGTGAGTCAGATCGTCGCGATCGCACTTGCGCTGCCGTTCCTGACTTTTGCGCTCGCAAGGCGCGCCGATGCTCAGATTCAAGCGCAGCCACGCTGGGCCGTTATCGAGTTTATTAACAGAACCGGTAAGGGCGGACAGGCGGTGGGTGCGGCGGCTTCTGAAGCCGTCTACTCGGAATTTGCCAAGACCGGCAAGTACGACCTCGAAGCACCGGAATCGGTGAATCGAGCGATCGACCAGCTCGGCTTGGTGAAGCCCGTCAAGGATCAAACCAGTCTGCTGCGCTTGGCACAGGAACTGCGGGTCAGCACCATCGTTACCGGTGAAGTGCACGATTGGCAGATTCGATCGGTTGCCGGCGGCAAGCAAGCTGACGTGGCGATCAAGATCAAGGTGCTCGACGTGGCGTCGGGTCTTCCGGTCAACGGCGCGCTCGTTAACGAGCACTCGGCCGTTCGCGCCGGCGATCCTGCCGACGAGACGCTGATCAACGAAGCGTTGACCGCTGCGGCGAGCGCGGGCGTGGCGACCATTCAGGGTCGAGCGCTGCCTACCGCCACGGTTCTCAACACCCGAATCGACACCGCTCTGATCAACCAGGGCTCGCGCACCGGTTTCGTGAACGGCCAGGACGTTATCGTCGTCCGCGGTCGCGAGCAGGTGGCGACCGCCAAGGTGATGGACGTTGAGGAAGACAGCGCGAGCATTCGAATCGTGCGCGGCCTCAAGGGCATCAAGCCTGGCGACAAGGTTCGCGTCGTCTTCGATCCAGGCGAGTTCTCGCCGAAGGGTTTTGGAACGAGCGGCCAGAAGGCCGAAGTCGGCGCGGTTAAGCCGCGGCGATCGGGCAACAACTCTGCGGTCATTACGATGGCCTTGGTGCTTGGCCTCGTCTTCGTTCTTCTTTCGAACGGCCGTTCGGGCGACAACAAGGCGGTCAACTCGTTCATCGCCGAAGCGTCCATGTTCCCGACGAACTCGGGCAGCCCTGCCGTCAAGCTGACTTGGTCTCGAGACCTCTTCTACCGAGGCTTGGACCGACAGGTGCAGTGGCAGATTTGGCGTGACGACGTCTCGACCTCTCCGGTCGTGGTGGCGGACCGCACTCTCAGCTTCGCGTACGACACGACCGCGACCCGCGACGTCAACTACGACACCGCGCCGGTCGGCGGCCTCAGCTGCGAAGGTTTGGGCACGACAGCGCTGCGGGCGTCCTCGGAACGTTCCCGGGCCGATCCTACCTGTACTGATCTCCCTGGTGTTCCGCACGAACGACTTCCCGGGTAGTGGCAGCACGGGTGGTTCTACCGGCGGCGGTGGTTCGACCGGTTCCACGACGGGCGGCACGACGGGTGGCACCACCACGGGTGGCAGCACCGGTCCCCACCACCGGCGGCACCACGGGTACCACCGGTACCACCGGCGGTACGACCGGTACGACCGGCGGCACCACGGGCGGCCAGGGTGGCTACTGCTACTTTGCAACCGACAAGACCACGGCAAGCGGCTTCTCGACTCCTCTGAACCGAGTTGGCCTGCTTTCCCCGGCGAACAACGCGACGATCACGTCGTACACGCCGTTCTCGTTCTCGTCGGCTGTCAACCCGAGCTTCCCGAGCCAGATGGGTTACGTGCTTCAGATCAGCTCGTCTCCGACCTTTGCGCGAAGTTCCACGTTCACTACGAACGAGATCATCCGCACGGATACGACCTCGATCAGCATCGCGCTTCCCTCTCGCTTCCCTGGAGATAACTTCCCTCAGTTCCTGACGGACAACTTCCCGGGTGCCCGCGAGTTCTGGTGGCGCATCGGCGCGCGGAACATCAACGACGTTCCCGGGCCTGCGCCGGACGCGTCCGGATTCCGGTACGTGTTCAGCAATCCCAATCGATTCACCCGACCGGCGCCTCCTCCCAGCAACTAATCGGCAAAATCGAGAACACAGAGCAAAGTGGTCCGCGTCTAATATTCAGGCGCGGACCGCCTTAAAACCTTAAGAGGATGAGCATGAAAGCCTTTATTGCGAGAGCGTTTGGCGTCTTGGGCGTGTCGATGGTCGTTACGCAGGCCTTCGGTCAAGGAGCCGACTGGGATAACGAGTGCATCGACCCGGCTAACACCAACCCATTTAGCACTCCCTTTTTAGTGCAGGGAATCGGCAACACGCTGATGTACTGCACGATGGGTCTGGGTGGTACCGTCGGCTACGGAGACTCCGACACCACGATTCCCGGCCCCTGCTATAGTTCGGTGTTGAACCTCGAGAACCGTGGCCGCTTCGCGTACGGCATCGGCAGCCTCGGTTCCATTCAGCGAAGCAGTTCCAACTTCAACGATAACAATATGACGTTGACGATCGGTGCGCCGACCTCGCCAGCGGGAACCTATTGTTACGCGACCACGACCAAGGACGGTGCGCAGACCCTATTCGGCGCCAATGGTATCGGGGAAGCGTTCGTCGGTTTCAGTAACCGCTATATGCGGGGCACGACGGTTAACGACGGTGTGCGGGTTACCTGCAACGTCGAAGTCGTCGCCGACGTGGTCCGAATGCGGTGGACCCTTACAAATACAGACACGGAGGCTCGCGGTCTTGGTCTGATGTGGGGAGCACAGATCGGCATGCTTACCTCGGGCGGTGCCACCAGCAACCCTGAGTCAGGGAGCGCACGCCAATCTGGCGTCGGCTTGGCTGGCAATAGTGGTCGAGGTGCCAAGCCCGGCTACGTGTACACTCCGGTAGGCCGACCGCCGCGAACCGACACGAACTACGATCGCGCGCTTGACCCCAACGGCTTCCCGTCCTACGTCGATTTCGTCTTCGGACAGACCGACTACTTCGGCATGAGGATTGAGAACCTTCCGAGCCCGGCGACCGCAGACCAGGACCCGAATAACCAGCCGACGGAAGCCAACCGGTTCGTGCTGGGCAAGGGTAGCTTCATCTTGGGAGCGCCAGATACGGCAACGCCCACCTTTAACCCGGATAACCTCCTGCCCGACACCCTCTTTACGGGCAACGTAGGCTTCATCCAGCAGTTTGCCGAACAGCAGGTTCTTCCGGGCCAGTCTCGGCAAATCCTCTACTACGTGCGCAGCACCTGGGGAGAAGGCAACTACTTCCTGCCGTACGGCGTCGTCGTGGATGCGCCTCGCGTTATTGCCACGGGTGCCACCGACTTCGATGGCAATGCCACCGATGGCGGTATCTTCCCGAATCCGTTCCCGGTACGCGTCTACGTGGACAACGTGGGCGGCTACGGTTTCAACAACGAGGAGTTCGACCTCAGTTCGGTTAAGATCCGACTCGACATCGACCCGAAGTACGACGTAGCGGTTCAGGGCAACAAGGAGCGCGTGATCGCCAGCGTTCCCGCCCGAAGTTCGCGTTTTACCGACTTTACGGTCAAGGCCGGCGTCAACGCCAACGGCACGGTGCCGTACACGGTTACGGTTCAGTCGCAGCCGGGGAACGTCGTCAAGACCATTAAGGGCAACATCGTGATTGCGGCTCGACCGCGTATCACGCTCAACGACGACGTGAACTTCGTGACCACGCCGTACGTGTTCGGCGACAGTTCTTGGAACGCGATCCTTGAGAACTTCCTGGATCCGACGGTTCCGGGTGGCGAGGCGCAGGTCTTCGCTTACGATCCGCAGCAGCAAGGCTACGTTTCGTCGCTGGGCGCCGAGCGAGGCCGAGCGTTCTGGGTTCTGTACAAGAAGAGCAACGCGGGTCCCATCACTGCGGACCTCATGGGCCAGCCGACGACGCCGAACACCTTCCTCACCGGTAGCGACAACATCCAGTTGCGCAGCGGCTGGAACCAGATCGGCAATCCGTACAACTATTCATTCCCGATCAGCCAGATTCTGGGCGTTAGCGCCTCGAACCCGAGCCAGAGCCACCAGTGGAACGACCTCGTGTCTCTCGGCTATGTCAGCAACTTCGTGGCTTCGTACGATCCCACGACCGGAGACTACTCTTACATCGACGGCACGGAAGGCATGATGGAGCCGGGCAAGGGCTACTGGATCAACGTTCTTGATCCGAACGACCTCTCGATGGCCTATCCGCCGCTGTACTCCGGTTGGGTTCCCAACCAGTCGCGAACGGCGGGCACGTTGGGTTCGGCTCTGAAGACGGCGTGGACGCAGTCGGCCAATCACTGGCGACTGAAGATCGCGGCCCGCAACGAAAAGGACATCGACGCCGAGAACTACATCGGCATCGCCCCGAATACGAAGGACGCCAACGCTCTCCGCGTGTTCGAGCCGCCGATCGCTCCGATGAAGGACCTTGGCCTCTCGGTCGAGGAGCTCGTCAACGGCAAGTCGACCCGAGTGGCGCAGTCTCTGCAACCCAAGGGCGGCCGCAAGGAGTGGCGCGTTATGGTCGACGTGAAGAAGGCGGGCCAAGTCACGGTTACGTGGCCCAACCTCGCCACCGTTCCGTCGAACGTGCGCTTCCACCTCACCGACGTGGCTTCGGGCACGACCCGAGACCTGCGCCGATCCTCGGGTTACACGTTCACCGCCGACAAGGCTGGTACGCGTGAGCTGAAGATCACCGCCGAAGAAGGTAGCGCGGCGCGCGCCGTCATCGGCAACGTGGTGGTCAGCCAGCCCGGACGCAGCACCGACAAGGGTGCGCCGATCACCGTGAGCTACACGCTCTCGAACGACGCCACCACTTCGGTCCGCATCCTCGCTGCCAACGGTCGCGAGGTGTACGTTGCCAGCCGAGGCCGAGCCGACAGCGCGGGTGAGAACACGATCACGTGGACCCTCCGCGACAAGGCCAACCGAGCCGTCGCTCCCGGCGCCTACCGCGTCGAGATCGTGGCGGAAACCTCCGGCGGCGAGCGCGTTCGCAAGACGATCGCGGTCAACGTCATCCGCTAACGCGGAGAATCTACGCGGGGCGGCGCCCAAATCGGGAGCCGCCCCGCTCTTTTGCGCAAGGGCAAACCATATCGCGGCATCGCCGCGTCAAGTATCCTAGAGTGTCTGCAAGATGAGGCTCGCTCGGCTGTTTCTGGTTGGAGTTTGGCTATCGCTGGCCGCGTTCGCGGCGGCGCAGTTCGCCGACGTCCAGTTGCAGGCCCAACCCAACGCAACTGTAGCCGACGGCCGAAGCACCGTTTCCATCAGCGCCACGTTGCGGAATCAGAGCGGTTCCAACGTGCCGGACGGAACCCAGGTGGTGTTCACCACCACCAAGGGCAGCATCGATCAACCGATCGTCAAGACGCTGAACGGCGTGGCGCGCGTCACGCTTCGCGCAGGGTCCATTCCCGGCTTCGCAACCATTACCGCTACGGCGCTCCAGTTCAACGCGACGGCGACGCTTGAGTTCGAGTTCGTCTCCGACCGCGCGATGCTCAGCAGCGCTAAGGAGTACATCGAGCTTTACTCGGGCGGAAAGCCGCTTCTGTACAGTCTGGATGCCAAGACCGCCGAAGGCTCTGATCCCGAGGGCGGCATGCACTTGCGCTACAAGGAAGTCGACATCGAGGCGCAGGACCTTCAGGTCGTGATTCCGTTGCACGAGGTCCGCGCCCGAAAGGCCGTTCTGAAGATCGGCCACAACCAGTTCCGCTTCGACCAGCTTTACTACAAGCTCAATACGAGGAAGGGATTCGGCACGACGACCTACATGTCGGACGAGCGCACCCTCGTACCGTACCTGCGCGGATTCGCCTTTGCGAAGACCGGCCAGCGGGAGCGCTTCGGCATGGTCAGCATCGACTCCGACGGTATCAAGCCCGTGAACGGGCGGGTCGAACCTCGGCTGTTCGAGTTCGAAGAGATTTCCGACTCGGCAAGCCTTATCAGCTCGCGGAAGATGATCGCCTACCCCCGCAAGGAGGTCCAGTTCCAAAAGGCGGAGATTTACGTGGGTGGGGCGCGCGTCATGAAGGTGCCCCTCTTCCAGGTCAACCTTTACGGCCCGACGCCGGTGCTCACCGACCAGATCGTTAACCTGCGCGACAACCAGGTGGCGCTCAACTATCCGTACTATCTCAGCCTAAAACCCGGCGAGACCAGCCTGCTGCGCTTCCGCTCGGGCGATCGTTACGGGCGAGGAAGCGGCGCCAGCCGAGGCACTTCGCTCGACTACGAGCTTTACTGGAACCGGGGCGACGAGTCGGACGGCTCTCTCCTTCTCCAGGGAATCTTGAGGAAGGACTGGGGCATCGGAGCGCGCCACTTCTGGAAGCCGGACGAGCGCACCGACATCAACGTCGTGCTCGATGCTCCTTCGCATTCCAGCCTCTTCGGCAGCCTGAGCGCTGGTCGAAGGTTCGACGGCTTTAGCCTGAGCGCCAACGGGTCTAATACGCGATCGTTGCGCGGCGCGCCGTTCTCTTCGTCCCAGTACTCCCTGGTGGCGGAGAAAGACCCGACGCGCGTCGGAAAGTTGCCCGTGAAGCTGTATTACGGCGTCACCGCCAGCCACCAGTTGAGCAACCAGTTCGACCAGGTGACCAGCCAATCCGCCGTCGGCCTCCGCGCCCGCCTGCAAAGCGACTCCATCGCGCTGGGCAAGACTTCGAACTTGAACACGGAGTTCTCGGTGAGCCGCCTCTACGGGCACAACACTCCGACCGGCCTGGCGCTGGCGGGTTCTGCCTTCCTCAGCACGCGCCTGTCGAACCAAGCCTCGTTCCTGCTGGGCTACCAGTTCATGGACGACGGGTATTCCGGGTCGGTGATGGGCAAGCACTACGTTACGGCGCAACTGCCGGTTTACTCTGGGCGCAACTCGCTCGACCTCTTCGCGGGCAAGAGCCTGGATATCGATCGCGTGAGTTACCGCGCCGACGCCCGCGTCGGCTTGTTCCGAAACACGCGGCTGGGCTACTCCTACACGTACGAGCGCTACTTCGGACAAGGCTTCACCGACTACAACTTCTTCTTGGGCTACACCATCGGCTTCAAAGAGTTCGGCCTCACTTGGTCGAACCGGACCAAACGGATCGGCTTTGAAGTCCTGGGCGCTGGTTACTAGCCTACTGCTGGCGGCGGTTGCCGCCGGCCAGAATTTCGGGCGTTTTGGCTTTGGGCGCACCCCGATCCCCGGCTTCGAGGTCGACAAGGCGGGATTTCGGGTTCGGGTTCCGGGTTCGCTTGCCTTTCGGTTTGATGCTCCTTCGACCTACTGGAAGCCCGTCGCCACGTCAGAGTTCAGCCAGACCGTGGCCATCTCGGGGCGAGGAAGGTCGCCCGCCAAGCTTCGGGTCGACCTGACGGCTCCCGGTTTCCAGGTTTATGTCGAGCGCGGGCTCGTTCTGCGCGTCGCCTCTGCCGAAAGCCCCTTCCTCACGTGGCCCGAGGGCAGCGTGGGTGCCGGGGTGCCCACCGCGCCCGCCGCATGGGCGGCTCTCACGTTCCGCGAGCCCCAAGCGCCGCTGGTGTTCGGTTTCCTCTCGGGTCCGGCTTCCGTCAAGGTGACCGGCAGGAGCCGGGCCTGGACGATTGAAACGGGCGACTACAAAGGGTGGATCCGTATCGCGCTCCCCTACGGCACCCAGCCGAGAACGGTGCGGGGCGTGGCTGAGTTGGGCGCGGTGGCGAAGGAGATCGCCACCGACCAAGCCCTGTACACTCAACCCAGCCCCCAGGTAACCGGCGTCTCGGTCGAAGGCGACGGCTTCGCGGTCACTGCAGCGTGGACGTTCGACCGTCCCGGCGCCTTGGTGCCGTCGATGCTCGCCCTGGCTCCCATCGCGAACTACCGTTTGGCGGTGCAGTCTCCAACTCGCAAGCTCTCGGCCGTCAACGAGGAAGGGCCGATGGCGGTGGCGCAAGACACCACCTTGAAGGTGCGGTTTCCCATCCGGCAAGTCCCAGCGGGGAGGGCGCTGGTCAAAGGGCGCCCCACCGAACCGCCACTGGCGTCGGCGGACCCTTACGATTGCCCTTCCGTGGCGGAGCTTGCCCTGTCCAGCCTGATGGGCTTCTGCGATCGCCAAACATCAGACCTCGTTCGGAGCACGCAAACGCAGTTCGACAAAGGGGCGCGGTGGTGGTCAGAGGTTTCTCTCGCCCGGCCGGTGCCCTTTTCGGCGGACGGCGAGCAAGCCGACGCGGTGGCGGCGCATGCGCTCCTCTTCCAGGCTCGGGAGTGCGCTACCTCCCTCGAGGCTGACGAGAACGACTGGCTTGCCCGGCTCTCCCAGGCTCGGGACTGGTATTCGGGGCGATTAATGGTGGGCGAGAGCCGCCGGGCGGCGGCGTGCGCCGCCGTCGCGGGCGCCATGGCAACCGATCCCCACACACGCCTGCAAGGCGCGCTGTTCGAGGCGGGACTTGCCGCCCAACGAGGGCTGGCTACTTGGCGGCAACGTCGCACCGGGGGGGCAGCTTCCACCTTTCCTGAGCCGCTCGACGATGAGCGGCGGGCGCTCTTCGGCTACTCCCTGACTCCCCTGCGGCCCGCGTTCCTTAGCCCGTTGCGCATCTTCGGCGAGGCGCCGGCGTGGCTGGAGCAGGGCAGCGACGGCTTGCGATTGGCTTGGGAAAACGAGGACCCCGGCATTCGATGCCTGTTGGTGATCGGGCCGCCCGAGTTGGACATTCGACCCGGGCCGACCACCCTAATTTCGTCCACCATGGCGGTTGATTGGCTGCGCGTGTCCGAAACGTGGACGTCGGTACGGGGCGACACCTACGTGTTGCTGGACGGGGTCTCGCCGACGGCGTTGCCCGCCGCTGGCTCGTGGCCCAGGTTTAACGAACCCGTGCGCTAGCCGCCAGGCGGCGGCAGGCCCTTCTTGGGAATGTTCAGATTCGGATCGACTCTGACCTTCGGCTTGGGTGGGTCTGCGCGCTTTCCGTTGACCAACCGTTGGATGCCCACCAGTTGCATGACTTGGAGCCCTTCGCCTTTGGGGGTCGACGTCCACCAGTCGCGGTAGGTGAAGGTCTGCACATAGGGAACAAGCTTGCCCTTCTCTTTCTTCTTGCCGGTCACGATCCGCTTCACGATAACATTGAAGTCGGATGGGCTCTTGTTCGGGGCGCTCTTGGTGGCCTTGTAGCTGACCGAATCGATCTTGGCAAACTCGGACCACGATTTCGCGATCGGAGCTGCCAACTTGTCCACTTTGTAGCTCCGGTTGTCGTAGTCGAAATAGGCGAACCGAGGCAGTTGCTTCGACCCAACCAACTTGGCGTACGCCTTCGCGTCGCGCTTCTTAATCGAAACAGCGAGCTGGTTATAGAAGGGCTGGAGTCGGGCGAGTAACGCGGGATCCGCGCCGCGCCGTGCGCCCTGGGCGGGCGCCAGGGTCCCGATCACGGCGTAGGCAACGAGGGGGGCGGCAAAGATCGACATACGGAGAACCTACCTCTTTTCTAACTCGATGGCGTCGGCTCGTAGTTCCCGCCCGGTTCGCCGAGATCCCGGTTGAAGTGCAGGCCCACGTTGGCGGGTCGAGCCAAGGCGCCCTCCACCACGAACTTGGCAGCGTGGATGAGGTTCCGGGTTTCCAATCCGTAAGCGGAAAACGGAGCGGACGGCATTTTCTCGTACTCTTGCCGGGCGTCTTCGATCTGGCCAAGCGCCCAACGTAACCCCTTGGCGGTGCGGACGATGCCCGCCTCGTCGGTCATCACTTTCTGGAGGTGGCGGCGAATGCGGATGGCATCGTTCTCCGGAATGCAGTTCGGGCTTTCCACCGGCTTCGGTTCTTTGGCTTCGGGATCTGCCAAGCCAGCGGCATGGGCGGCGGCGGCTTGCCCAAACACGATCGCTTCGAGGAGGCTATTGCTGGCGAGTCGGTTGGCGCCGTGGACGCCCGTGCGGGCGACCTCTCCCGCGGCGTAAAGCCCCTCTACGGTGGTCCGTCCGTCCAAGTCGGTGCAAACACCTCCGCAGGAATAGTGTTGAGCGGGCACCACGGGTATCCAGTCGCGGTGGATGGGCAAGCCGATCTTGAGCAGCTGGTCGTAGATGGTCGGAAACTCGGTTTCGATCGCCTCGCGCTGCAAATGGGTGAGGTCGAGGTAAACGCACCAGGTCGAGAGCTTCGCCATCTCGGCAACGATGCTACGCGCCACGATGTCTCGCGGGGCAAGTTCCAAGCGTTCGTCGTAGTCGTACATGAACCTGCCGCCTAAGTGGTTCCGCAGGGTCGCTCCGGCCCCGCGCACCGCTTCGGAGATGAGATAGCTGCGCATCTGGGGGTGGTAGAGCGTGGTCGGGTGAAACTGCATGAACTCCATGTCCCGAATCTCCGCCCCCATCGCCCCCGCCAGGGCGATGCCGTCACCCGTGGCGACGGGCGGATTGGTGGTGTGCTGGTAGAGCTTCCCGCACCCGCCCGTGGCGAGCAACGTGGCTTTCGCAAAGAAGTACTTCTGCCCGGCTTCTTCGGTTTGCGCTACCACCCCTCGGCAACGCCCTTCGTCGGTGAGCAGCGAGGTGACGAAAGTGTGCTCGACCACCGTGATGTTCGGGTGGCGTCGAACCGTCTCGATGACGGCGCGCTCGATCTCGGCGCCTGTCTTGTCGGCGTGGTGGACGATGCGGTTCGCGCTGTGCCCACCCTCTCGGCCGAGCGCAAGCTCTCCGTCCGGCTCGACGTCGAAGCGTGCGCCCACCGACTGGAGCCATTCGATGGCGCGCGGCGCGTTTTGAACGAGGTGACGCACTGCTTTGGGGTCGCACAAGCCCGCCCCTGCCACCAGGGTATCTCGCTCGTGCATCTCCCAAGAGTCGGCGGTGCCCACGGCGGCCGCAATGCCCCCTTGGGCGTACCGTGTGTTCGCCTCCGCCATCTCCGCCTTGGTAATCACGCAAACCGTGCCGTGCTCGGCAGCCCCGAGCGCGTACGCAAGTCCTGCCAAGCCGCTACCGATGGCGAGGAAATCAAAGGATGCCGTCTCCATGCGTCCCCATGTTACTGCGGGCGCCCAGATTCGCGCCGACTCACCATTACTAGAATAATCACCAGTACGTAGGGTTTTCTTGCGGAACCATTGGCATTTCTTGCCCACTTGTCGTAGAATCCAACTACGCGCCGTCTGTGGATGGCGCCTGCCTGATTTGGCGGACTTAGCTTCAGGGCGAGGTCCCAAAAGGAGGAAATATGAAGAAGCTAGCTTTTCTTGCTCTCGGCGCGACATTGGTGTCCAGCGCCTTCGCTTCGGTCCTGTATAGCAATACGGCCGAAAACAACTACTACTTCCCGACGGCTCGAACGAACGGCGACCTGCTCAACCTGAGCGCTGCAGGCAACGGCAATTTTTTGACGTTTGCTTACTATAACAGCAATGCGGTGGCGGGTACGTTTACGGCAGCGATCAAGGTGCTGAACAGCGACGCCACGTTCGACGCGGCGAACACGACGGAGATCTACAGCACGAACTGGACGTTGCCGAACGACCCTGCGTTCTCCTACACGACTTGGGGAGCCCTGAACAACGGAGCTGACCTGGCCCTGAACGCCAACGTAATCGTCGGTTGGAAGTGGTCGGATGCCCTGTGCGGCATGTTGCTTTGCGACGCCGCTGCGGTTGGCTCTTCGGACAACACGTTCTGGTACGACGCCAACGGTGACGACCTGTACACCGCCGGCGAAGGTGGCTACTGGTTTGGCGGCACGCCCACCGCTAACTATGAAGTTGGCATCGGCCGCGTGGGCCCGAAGGCGATCCGCATCGTCCAGGGCGCCGACGAGAACGGCGGCATTGCCGAGCTGTTCTTCGACGACAGCGCCGCGTTCAGCCTGTTCAACGACTCCGAGACGCTGTTCGCGATCTTCGAGGTCGACCTGGACACGTTCAGCCTCGCCCCGACGCAGCTCGACTTCGGCTTCAAGTATGAAGTCGGCCGCGGCGGCCTCGCCTACAACTACAAACTGTTCAACTTCACGACCAATGCGTTCGTGACGATCGGCGGCAACGTTGCGGCGACCAGCTGGGAGACGGTGACCTACCAGAACACCACGAACGCCGACGACTTCGTCGACGCGAACGGCATGGTGACGGCGCGCTTCAGCTTCGGCCCGATCAACGACGAAGCCCCCGCGCAGGACGGCTGGCTCCACGAGATGGAGTACGTAGGCGCAAGCGCCCGGTAGGTTGTATACTGTTCGGTATGGTAGACGAGACTCTACCAGTATCGGATCCCCGGCCGTTGCGGTCGCTGTTTTTGGACCTCAACTCCTACTTCGCTTCGGTGGAGCAGAACGAGGACGAAAGCTTGCGCGGGAAACCCGTAGCCGTCGCGCCGATGATGGCGGATTCGACGTGCGTGATCGCCGCCTCCTACGAGGCGAAGCGCTTTGGCATCAAGACCGGGACCAACGTAGGCGATGCCAAACGGATGTGTCCGGACTTGCTGGTGTTGCCCGGCCGTCCCCCGCTCTACACGCACTACCACCGCCGCGTCATCGAGGTCCTGGAATCGGTCCTGCCCGTCGAGAAGGTCTGTAGCATCGACGAGATGCGGTTCGGGCTGATCGGCAAGGAACGCGAGCCTGATGAAGCACGGGCCATTGCCACGCGTATGAAAGCCGCGCTGCGCGAAGGAGTCGGACCCGCCATGACCTGTTCGGTGGGCATCGCCCCCAACGCCTTCCTCGCCAAGTTGGGGACCGAAATGCAGAAGCCGGACGGCTTGGTGGTGCTGGAGGCCCGCGACCTTCCCCGCGCCTTCGAGGGGCTCAAGCTCACCGACTTTGCCGGCATCAACCGGCGCATGCAGGCGCGGCTTAACGCCGCCGGCGTCTTCACGCCCTTGGAAATGTTCGCCCGCACGCCCCAGGAGCTACGGTTGGCGTTCGGCTCCGTGACGGGGGAGCGCTGGTGGTATCTCCTCCGGGGCTACCTGCTGCCCGAAGAGGAAGAACCGCGCAAGTCGCTCAGCCACTCGCATGTGCTGCCGCCGGACCTACGCACCGACCAAGGCTGCCGCGAAGTCCTGCTCCGCCTGATCCAGAAGGCTTCCGCGCGGTTGCGGTCGAACGGGCTGTGGGCGGGCCACATGGGCGTGTTTGTCAGCGCATTCACGCGGGGTTGGAAGGCGGATGCCAACCTGCCGCCGACCCAGGACACGATCACCTTCAACGAGTACTTCCTAGACGCCTGGCGGCACCGTAACTTCGAGCGACCGCGAGGCGTGGGCGTGGTGTTCTCGGACCTGCGGACAAGCGACGAAGTCACCTTCAGCCTCTTCGACGCCACCGAGGAGCGCGCGAAACTGAACCAAGCCGTGGACGGCGTCAACCAGAAGTTCGGCAAGAACACGATCTACCTGGCAGGCATGCAGACGGCAAAGGACACCGCCGACGAGAAGATCGCGTTCAACAAGACGTGGCTGTTCAGCGAGGGGAAGGACGACAACGAGTGGCCGGACACGTTCCGAGGTCCGGAACGCGAGCCGTAGCTACGCGAAGGCGATCGTCTTTAGATCCGGCGAGACCGCGAAGTGCGCCAGCGTCTTCGCCTTCACTTCGTCCACCGTCACGTCCGGAGCCAGTTCGATCAACGTCATCTTGCCGTCCTTGATCTCAAAGACGCACAGGTCGGTGATCACGAGGTCGACGACGCCCTTGCCGGTTAGCGGCAGGGTGCAAGCGGGCAACACTTTCGATTCGCCCGCCTTGTTGGTGTGCTCCATCACCACCACGACGCGCTTCACGCCGGCGACGAGGTCCATGGCGCCGCCCATGCCCTTCACCATCTTGCCGGGGATCATCCAGTTCGCCAGGTCGCCCTCTTCGCTCACTTCCATCGCGCCCAGGATCGAGAGATCGATGTGCCCGCCGCGGATCATGGCGAAGGAATCGGCAGACGAGAAGTAGCTGGTGCCGGGGATGTCGGTAATGGTCTGTTTGCCCGCGTTGATCAGGTCGGGGTCGGCCTCATCCGGGTACGGGAACGGCCCCATGCCGAGCATGCCGTTCTCGCTTTGCAGCACCACGTCTGTGCCTTCGGGAATGTAGTTCGCCACCAGGGTCGGGATTCCGATGCCGAGGTTGACGTAGTAGCCGTCCCGAAGCTCTTGGGCGGCACGTTGGGCTAGTTGCTCGCGGGTGAGGGGCATGGTCGGATTCTACCGGGGCTCCCGGGTGGTCAGGCGCTCGATGCGCTTCTCGTAGTTCGTGCCTTGGATGATGCGGTTGACGTAGATCGAGGGCGTGTGGATTTGGTCGGGGTCCAGTTCGCCGACTTCCACCAAATGTTCGACCTCCGCCACGCAGACCTTTCCGGCGGTTGCCATCATGGGGTTGAAGTTGCGCGAGGTCTTGCGGAAGACCAGGTTGCCCGAGCGGTCGCCTTTCCAAGCCTTGACGATGCTGAGGTCGGCGACCAGCCCCGTCTCCATCACGTACCACTCGCCGTCGAACTGGCGGGTTTCTTTGCCTTCGGCGATGAGGGTTCCATAGCCGGTCTTGGTGAAGAAGGCGGGAATGCCCGCGCCGCCGGCGCGGATGCGTTCGGCAAGGGTCCCCTGAGGGTTGAACTCAAGCTCCAACTCGGCCGAAAGGTACTGACGCTCAAACTCGGCGTTCTCGCCCACGTAGCTGGAGATCATCTTGCGGATCTGCCGGGTTTGGAGCAAGAGGCCCATGCCGAAGTCGTCCACGCCGCAGTTGTTGCTGACCACGGTGAGATCCTTGACGCCCGTGTCTCGCAAGGCGACGATGAGGTGCTCGGGAATGCCGCACAGGCCGAACCCGCCCGACATCACGGTCATGCCGTCGAAGACCAGCCCTTCGAGGGCGCTCTTGGCGTCCGCGTACACCTTGTTCATGAACCGAAGTTTACTGCCGCGGACGCGCAAAAAAAGGGGAGCGCGTCATACGCTCCCCTGCAAACATGAACAGGTTAGGGAAGATCTCCTTTCTCGTCGAAGCTGGGTGTTTGACGACGAGTCGCCAGATCGGGTTCCCGCCCGATTTACGATTTCCAGACGCTTGCGAAAAGGAGGGGGCCCACGGCGAAAGCGGCGACGGCGTAGCACGCCAGCCCTATGAACGCCTGTAATCCAAGCGCGGCGAAGCCCGCGCCCAATGCGACCTTGGTGGATGCCACGCCGAGAATGACTAGCGGAACAAGGAGCGGCAAGGCCACCGCGCCCGCCAGGGCGGCGCGATTCGAGGCTTGGGCGACCAACGCGCCGACCAGCGTGACGGTTCCCGCGAGGGCGACCACGCCCGCGACGATCGTCAGGATGAGCAAGAGAGGCTGCGTTGAGGAGAGTCGCAGGAGCGCCAGCAGAATGGGCGTAAGCACCCCGGCGAACACGGTCATCTGGACCAGGTTGAACAGCGCCTTGCCCCAGAACACGGCTTCGGGCTTGGCTACGAGCCGCAAGAGATCCGCCGTACCCTGCTCTTCTTCGGCCAAGAACGCCCGGGGGAGGGCGACGACGCCGGCAAAGAGAAGCACGACCCACAGAAGGGCGGCGCCCAGCGTGCCCGAAATGGTCTCGGAGGCGCCGGCAAAACCGATGATGACGGTGGCGACGAGACCGAACAGGCCCGCCGTGAAGAGCCCGCTCCGCCCACGAAGCTCGCTCATGGCCTCCTTTCGGAAGACCGCGCGGATCTCAGCCGCCGAGGTCGAGTGCGTGGCTGGCATATCCCTCCTCTAGTGGATCGTTGGTGGCGAGAATGACGCATCCGCGAGCGCGTTGGGCGGCGATAACGCGTCCGACCACCTCGCGTCCTTTCGCGTCGAGTCCCGCGCCGGGTTCGTCGAGCAGCAATACCTTGGGGTTCGACTGAATGGCTAGCGCCATGCGGAGCCTTGCCTTCATGCCGGTCGAGAACCTCGAGGCGGGCAGGCCGCGCCATGCGGTCTGCACCAGGCCAATGAACTCGAGAATCTCCTCGGCACGGGCTTCGCAACCTCTCGACTCGGCGGCAAACTCCAGATGCTCGACCGCGTCGAGCCAGGGATACAGGTGGATTTCCAAAGAAGCCAACCCGAGTGCGCCGTGGTCTTCCGGACCGAGCACTTTGCCCTCGTTGGGGCGGACTAAACCGGCGAGGCATCGGAGCAACGTCGATTTGCCGGAGCCGTTGTGCCCGGTGACGACCAGGCTGTCGCCCTCTTGAATCTGAAAGGTGAGATCCCTAAAGAGCCACCGGCTGCCGTACCTTTTGCCGAGGCCCTCAACGCCGATCACACCCAAGAGTATGCATAATCGCGATCATGAAGCGGGTGGCCTTGCTTGCGGGATTGCTGGTCCTCACGTTCGGCTGCCGTGGCGAGAAGGCTCCTGTTCAGACCGTCGACCCGCCCCTGAAGGAAACCGCAAAGGAGGAGGCGCTTCGCCGAAGTCCCGCTTGGTGGGACTCGGAGAACCACGGGAAGCAGCTCAACACCGATATCAACGGCGTCATGTGCTTCCGCGGCAACCCGCAGCGCAACTACGTGGGCGAGGGGCCGATCCCGACTGGCAATCTGAGCGTCTTGTGGCGGCATCGGGTGGGCGGAGTGCCCAGCGGCCACTGGAGCGGCGTGGGCTGGACGGGCCAGCCTCTGATCGTGGAGTGGCCCGCCTCGACCCGCAGGTGGATGAACTTCACCAACCCGCCGGGTCCGGATCGCGAAATCATCTGTGGAGCGCTTGACGGCCAAGTCCACTTTCTCGATGCCGACACCGGGGAGCCGAGCCGCCCGCCACTGCCCATGCCTTACCCCTATCCGATCAAGGGGACGGTAAGCGTGGACCCAAGGGGCTATCCGCTCTTGTTCGTGGGTTGCGGCATCCCCGTGGGCAAGCTTCCTGGCTACCGAGTGTTTTCGCTGCTCGACTTCAAGGAACTGCTCGTGCTACCGGGGAACGATCGGGATGCCCCGCGGCATTGGGTCGGCTCTGATTCGAATGCGCTGATCCTCAAGGACACCTTCTTTGAACCTACCGAGAACGGCTTGTTCTACAAGATCAAGTTGAACGCGACTTGGGACGCCGACACCGGCAAGTTGGGCTTTGCCCCGAAGATCCAAAAGGTGGTCCTGACGAAGGAGGGCTGCGAGGGTTCGATGGCGGTCTGGAACGACCTTGGGTACGTGACCGACAATCTGGGCGTCGTGCGTGAGATCGACCTGAACGATCCTGCCAAGTTCCGAACCGTGATCGAGATGGGCGACGATTGCGACTCGTCGCCGGTGTTTCTCAAAGACGGAACCTTCGTGATGGGGGTGGAGAAGGATACACGCCTCGACCCCAAAGCCAAAGGCGCCATCTGTCGCATCGACCCCCAACAAGGCAAGGCGCTTTGGCGTTGGGAGTTTGATGCGGGCAAGGTCTACGGCGAGCGGCCGCTAAACGGAGGCGTGCTCTCGACGGCGGGGCTGTACGAGCCGGAGGACGGACCTCCCTTGGTGTTCTTCACAACCTCCCATCATCCCAAGGTGGGACGCGGCTTCCTGCTCGCCCTAAACGCGGAAACCGGGAAGTTGGTTTGGAAGCACCCCATGCGCGCCTTCGGCTGGTCTTCGCCGATTTGCGTGGGCGGGGTGGTGTTTGCCGCCGATTCGACCGGCGCGGCGATGGTGCGCGACGCGAAGACCGGCGAGTCGCTACTGACCGACGCAGAGGGCAAGAAGATCGAGTTTATGGAGCTGGGCGCCAACGTGGAGAGCTCGCCGATCGTTTGGTACGGACGCATCTACGTCGGCTTGCGCGGCGGCGCGATCATCTGCATCGGACAGAAGGCCTAGCGCTTTCGGGCGACCACGTGAAAAACGTGCCAATGTTTGGGCGTCTTCATGGCGGTCTCCCCGTCTCGCTCGGCTTCCTCAAGGTGCAGAACTTCGAAATCTCGGAAGAGCTCGTCGATCTGCGCTCGGGAGTGGACCGAGTAGCCTCGGCTCACCCAATCGTCGTTCGGGCCGAGAAACTGCCCGGCAAACAGTCCACCCGGCCGGATGGCGGCGACCAGCCGTCTCCAGAACTTGTCGAACGCGGGAGGTTCCAAAAAGAACAACGAGAACCCAGCCACGGCGACGTCGCAAGCGGGCAGATCCACCGTTTCGAAGTTCGCGACGACCATCTCGACGTCCGCGTCTTCGGGCAGCCTCGACCGGACGATTTCAATCGCTTCCGGTTCGCCGTCGATGGCAACCACGTGGAATCCCTTTTCAAGAAGGTGTCGAACCCCGTGCCCGACCCCGCAACCAAGCTCCAACGCCACGCCTCCCGCCGGCAGATGCGGCTCGAGCTCGGCGTAGACCGGATGGAGCGGCTTGTCGAGCGTGGCTTCGTAGTAGGCGGACCAGTCGTTGGCCATTAGGCGGGAATGTACCCGCCGCTACGCGGCCATCGACTGGACCGGGCGAAGGCTGATCTCAACGCTTTGCTTGGCGTCGAGGGTGACGGTCAACCCGTGCATCGTGGTCCCGAAGCGGGCAAGCGGCGTCACGATCATCTCGCGACCTTTGCTTTCGGCTTCGAACTTGCCGCCGACGATCAGTAGCCCCAAGCCCACCACTTCGGCTTCGGTGGCGACGTGGAGCGAAGTGTCCGAGCCGATTCCCTTCGCCATGACCTTGATCTGCCGGCGAGCCCGCTCGAATCGATAGACCTCCTCGGCAGTCATGAACTCCAGCCTCTGCTGCTTGGCAAGCGAGAGCGTACGCCGGATCGAGGCGTTTCCGGCGGGATCGTCGATGGTGTCGGGCCGGAAGACGATATGGTAGCAACCATTGCGCAACGCCGTCTGCGCGAGGATGAAGTCGCTGGCGGGGTCGGTTGTCACCACGCCAGGCATGTAGACCGTGGTGGGGAGTTCGGCGACCAGGTAGGGGTTGCCGTCCCGCTTGAGCGGGAAAAACGGCCGCGCGGTGCCGAAGGCGAAGCCTTGGGTTCCGGGCTGACGCCCGCCTTTGCTCAGAGAGAGCCTGGCGCCCGCCGTTTGGCAGAGGTCGTAGAAGTTCGTGTAGCCGCGCCACCGGCCCTCGATCGGTCTCGCCGAGTTGATGCCGGCGATGCCGGAAAGGCGCCCCAGGGCGGTGAACTGAATCCCGAGTTTCTCCTCGTGCCAACCGCTACCGTTGTCCGTGTGGAAAAGGAACCCGACCTCGTGCCCCCACGTGCGGATATGACGGTACGCGTCGGCGGGAAAGCCGGGCATGGCCACCATGAGCGTCGCTCGGCAGCCGAACATGGTGAGGGTTCGCTGGAGGCGGCTCAGCACGTCGAAATCGAACTGGTCGCATTCAAGGCTGATCACCGCCGAGCCGGGGGCATGGTTCGGCCACGGCCAGGAAATGAGAGAGCGCAAGCCGGTGGATTCGATCGCTTCGACGACCGCGCGGACCCACAACTCTCGAAGCGCGTCGGCGTGCGGAAAACCGAAGAAGGGGGTGTCGCTGCCCTCTACCGAAACCCGATCCTCCGAGAAGTTGAGGGCGATGCCGTCTTCGGCCCGGAGAATGCCGTCGTCCAATCGAGTTCCCGGCTCGTTGGGTCCGATCAGGTCGCACTCGACCGACCGGCCAAGTTGCATGAGCGCCATGGTCTGGCCCACATGGGGCGCCACGTAGAGAATCTGCCCCTTGTCGTAAGGGCGTCGAAGTGCGGCGGGAAAGCCCTCGGTCTTTACGGCTATTTCCCACCCCGACGTGTGCTTGTGGAACTTGCCGCCGTAAAAGCGGATGGGCATCGAGCGGTCCGGCCATAGCCGGTCACCGGATGGCTGCAGAGTGCCCTGCGAGAGATGGGTGGGTCGGCCCTGGAAACCGATGAGTTCGGCGAGCCCCCACGATGAGCCGCTCAAGACAAGCGACCCGCCGTCGCCCGTCCATTCCAGGAGGGCGTTTGCTTGGCCGGTGGTGAGTTCGCCTTCTCCGCAAAGGAGGAGGACGTCGTAAGCCCTGAGGTCGTTGAAGTCGGCGACGATTTCGGCGCGGACGCCCCCATGTTCCAGGGCTTCCCGGTAGTACGGCGCGTACCCGTCACCGCCCGCGAGCATTAGCCCGATCTTTGCCCAACCGTTAGAACGCATCGAAATCCAAACCCTCTCGGTTTGTTTTCGGAGGTTCCCGGGTCAAACCGCAGGGTCGTCCAACGCTTCCAGAGGCCGCCCTGCGATGACGCGGTCTCGACCGCCCATCAGCAGCACCGTGCTCATACCCGCCAGGAATCCGCCCGCATGCGCCCAGTTGGCGACGTTGGCTTGCGGAATGAAGATCTGCCATAGGAACCAGAGTCCGAGCAGAATCCAAGCGCTCACCTCGAAGAATCCGAGCGGGGTCACGATCTCGATCTTGTTCGTGGGGAAGAGCAGGAAGTAGGCGCCGAGGATGCCGCCGATGGCCCCCGAAGCGCCGACGACGACCGCGTTGCTGTTCATGTGAACGAAGGCGTGGGTCAACCCGGCGAAGACGCCCCAGATAACGTAGTACAGCGCAAACCGCCGGTAGCCCAGAGCCTCTTCAATGCCCGGCCCAAAGGTGAGCATGAACAGCATGTTGAAGATGAGGTGGGAAAGGTTGGCGTGCAGGAAGATGGCCGTGAAAAGGGTCACGAGCGGCCCTTGATCTCCCCCAATACGGAACGAGCGCCAGAGGTCGTCGGGCCTCATGCCAAGATCGGCAAAGACGACGGGAGGGCCTAGCACGTTGAGTTGGCGATCCCACAGGAACGTGATCACGTTCAGCGCGATGAGCGTGTAGGTGACGATCGGCAAGAACCGACTCTGCTGACTGTCGCGGAACGGGACCATCCGAGGCAGGTAGTCTACACCTTCGGATCGATGCAACGGCGGCCTTGTTTGGATCGTCGGTCCTTCACGGCAAAAGATGAGAAAGAGAGGCGCCACGCTATGGGGAACGGTCGGCTTGCTCGCCCTGGCGGCGGCGAGCTTGGTCGTTATCGCCCCGTTCTCGGATCGCGTCGGCGTCGCCATCGAGCGCCGTAAGGCACTGCAACTCGACCTTGCCTTTGAAGAGAAGGAGATCGCTCCAAAGAAGGCTGTTCCGGACGAACAGAACGCCTGGACGGTCTTCAAGGAGATCCCTCCGATGGCGGTTCTGGACGACGAGAAACCGTTCTTGGCCGTGCTCGACGGGCGTATCCCCCGCGGCGGCTTCGGCGAGACAGAAGCGCTCATCCGTTCTCTCGAGCCAGAACTCGCCCTGTACGAAAAGGGGGCGGGGCGCGCTTCGGCCTGGATCAGCCCGACCTACTCCAACTTTCTTCTGACGGAGTTCGAGCCGCTGAGAAAGGCCAGCTTGGCCCTCTGCGCGAGGGCGGTGCTCCTACGTCGCGCGAGCGATCTCGAAGTCGCGGCCCGCATCGCAGCCCACCTGGGGCAAAGCCCGTTTCTCGAAGCGGCGACAGCACATGCTTGGGCACGGCTGTACGTTCTCAAGGCCAGCGACCGCTTGGGCAAACTGGACGAGAAGCTTCTCACGATCCTGGGACATTGGCCGGACCTACGCCGATCGCTTCGGGGTGAACTCGTCCACGACATCGGGTTGGCCCGCTCCCGTACCCGAGGCTTGGGCTTGGATCCGCAGAACGGGCCCGTGGAATCCCGGCTGGTTCGGTTTTGGCAACGTTGGTTCCCCCAAATCCCCGGCGGTCAAAAGTACACGGAGGCCGCGACCTTCTTCGATGGGTTTGAGCGCCGACGGCGCTCCAGTCGGTTTCCCCGCGGTTACAACCGGGAAGGGTATGCCCAGTTGGCAAGGTTGCTGGACGAAGGCGTGAAGCTCGAATCGAAACTGCGCAACTAGCGCGGGTTTCCTATGCCGTCAGGCGTCGAAGCACCTGGCTCAGCACTTCGATCGCGGTTCGGTACTCCGCAAGTTCAAGCCGCTCTTCGGGCGTGTGGTCGAGCGCCGAGTCGCCCGGACCGTAAGCCACCATGGGGCAGCTCCACTTCTCGCTCAGCACGTTCATATCGGCGGTACCGGTCTTCACGACCGTCTTGGGCTCCAGGCCGCTCGCTCGAATGGCGGCGAAGAACGCGGCGACCAGCGGGTTGCGACGGTCGCGTTTGACCGGCAGTTCGTGCCCGCGGGTCTCGAATCCAAGTTCGAAGCCCGGTTCCAGCGATGCCCGTGCCGCCTCCTCGATCTCGTGAGCCAACGACGTCGGCTCGAAAGCGGGCCCGAGCCGGAATCCCAGCGTCATCGAGGCGCGGTCGGTCAATCCGTCGGAATCCGTCCGAATCGCCCGGAGACTGTAGTCCAGGCGGTCGAAGATCCCCGGCTTGTCGACGTTCGCTTGGTCCACCCGAGCGAGGACCGCCTGATGCACCGCGAAAGCGGCTTCGCCAACGGAAACGTGGGCGTGAGCCGTGTGGGTCATCGGGCGGGAGACCCCGATCTCGACGAGCAGCCGTCCTTTGTAGCCTAGCGTCACGCCCGAGGTGCCGCTCGGCTCGCCGACGATGCAAAAATTGGGCTCAGACAGGTCCTTCAGGGCTTGACGCGCCCCCTTTGAGCTCGCCGCCTCCTCTTCCGTGGCTCCGACCACGATGATTTCGGCATCTAGGTCCGGAGGCAGAGTCGCAACGGCGGAGATGAAAGTGGCGAGCGGGCCTTTGGCGTCCACGCTGCCTCGGCCGTGCAAGACTCCATCTTCCACTCGAACCGGGATCACACCGGGAACCGTGTCGATATGCCCAAGGAGGACGATGCGCTTGGAGCTGTCGGCGCGTCCCCATTTGCCAACTGCGCTTCCGGCGGCGTCCACGTACGCCTCCCGGTAGCCTAAAGCGAGCATGTGGGCGACGGCAACCTCGCTCGCGGCCTGCTCCTCTCCCGAAAGGGAGGGGATCCGAACCAGTTCTTCGAGAAACCGCTCGGGCGTCAAGCCAAGACCTCGATCAGGGTGTCTGCCGCGAACTTCGCCTGCTCCATAGAGAGGATCAGCGGTGGCAGCAGACGGATGACCCGTTGCCCGGCAAGCAGCACAATCAGCCCCCGATCGGCACAGGGTTGCAGAAACGGCCCGGCGTGCTCTTTGAGTTCGATCCCAATCATGAGCCCATAGCCTCGCACCTCACGGACCCTTTTGAGCCCCGCCCCTTCGATGGTCTGCGCTAGAAACGCGCCGACTTGGGCGGCGTTCCCGATGATGCCGTCCTGCTCGATGGCGTCCAGCACCGCGTGCCCCGCCGCGCACGAAAGGGGATTCCCCCCAAACGTGGAGGTGTGGCTGAGGGTCGGTAGCTCGGGAATCCGGTCCGAAATGCCGATTGCGCCCATGGGCACGCCCCCGGCGATGCCCTTCGAGGCGGCGATGAGGTCGGGGACGGCGTCGCCGAATCCCCACATTTGCCCGCTTCGCCCAAATCCGCACTGCACTTCGTCGGCGATGACGACCGCCCCGTGTTGGTGGGCAAGTGCAATGGCGTCGTGAAGGAACTCCGACGGCAGCCGCCGGACACCGCCCTCGCCCTGGATCGCCTCGAAGACCAGGGCGCCGATGTTCGGATTCGCCTCAAACGCTTCTCGGAGGCCGTCGAGGTCGGTCGCGGAGTGGACGTACCCTTCGAGCAAGGGGAAGAAAGGCTCGCGATACTTCGGTTCGTAGGTCGCGCTTAGGGCGCCCAAGGTCTTGCCGTGATAGGCCCGTCGAAACGCGACGACGCCCGGCTTTCCGGTTGCGAGCCGCGCAAACTTGAGCGCCCCTTCGATGGACTCCGCCCCGGAGTTGCACAGGAACACCCGATTGAACCCGTCCGGCATGTGCCCCACCAAACGAGCCTGATAGTCGGCACGGACCGGGTTGCAGACGTACTCCGGCGCGGAGATGATGGTGTCGGCTTGTTCTTGGATCGCGCGAACCAGCCGAGGATGGCGATGCCCCAGCGATGCCGCGCCGATGCCCGCCAGGCAGTCCAGGTAGCGGTTGCCCTGGTCGTCCCACACATAGCAACCGTCGCCGCGGACGATGTTCAGCTTACGCTTGCTGTACGTTCGCGCCCCGAAGGCTAGCTCGTGCTCGTAGAAGTTACTCTCCATCGGTCTCCAGGACGGATCCCGTCGACGAGAATAGGCTGGTCCCGCTTCCTTCAAGGGCGGAGCTAATCGGATTGGGCTGGTTCGCCGAGGCGAAGATGACCTTGCCCACGCCGTCCCGAACCGCTTCCACGGCGCCCATGACCTTCTTCTTCATCCGGCCTTGGGCAAAGTGGTAAGGATCTGGGTCGGTACCCAGGTCGATGCTCTGCACCAAGTTTGCCGGGGCGGACCAGTTCGCATTCACATCGCGCAACAGGCCCGGCACGTTGCTGAGGATCACCAGAGCGTCCGCCTTTAGGGCGACCGCAAGCTGCGCCGCCGCCCGGTCGCCATCCACGTTCATCAGCTGCGAGGTGCCTTCGGAGATGGCGGGAGGCGTCAGCACCGGCAGGTAGCCCGCGTCCAACAGCAGTTCGAGCAAGCGCGTGTTCACGCGCGTCACCTTTCCGGTGTGGTCGCCGTGAAGGATGACCTTCTTACCGTTCTCGATCGCCTTGACCGAGGTCTTTATCGGTCCTTCGAAAATCCGTCCGTCCGCGCCGCTCAAGCCGACGGCGTTCACGCCGCGCTGTTGAAGTCCCTCGACGATGGACTTGTTACGACGGCCGCAGTAGACCATGGTGAAGATCTCCATGGTGCGGCGATCCGTAAAGCGGCTTACGAAGCCCGAAACGGAGGTGACGAAACGCGCCGGGTGGCCGAGTTTCTCGGCAAGTTCGTTGGTCTCCTCGCTGCCGCCGTGGACCAGGGTCAGGCGCTCGCCTTTGGCGGTGAGCGCACGAATGTCGTCGAGAACCGGACCGTCGTCGATTCCCTTGGCGCCGCCTGTCTTGACGATAATCATCGCTGGTTAAACCGGGTGCAATCCCGGAAATTCAAGTCCCATCCGCTCGTCGAAGCCGTGAACGATGTTCATGCCTTGCACGACCTGGCCCGCGGATCCTCGCACGAGGTTGTCGATTGCGGACATCACGACGAGGCGTCCCGTGTCCTCTTCCAGTTCGAAACCGATGTCTACGAAGTTCGTTCCGGCAAGGAGCTTGGGCTCGGGATAGCGGTAGATACCGCGCGTCTCTTTCACGATCCGGATGAATGGCTCGTCTTGATACGCGTCTCGGTAGATCGTACGGATCTGGAGCTCGGTCATCGGCTCCTTCAAGAACATCTGGCACGTGCTGAGAATGCCGCGTACAGCGTCGGTCGCCGTCGCGGAAAGGAAGACTTCAGGTTCACCGTGCTCGGTGGTCAGGTTCTCCAAGATCTCTGCGGTGTGCCGGTGCCCCGTGGGTTTGAACGAGCGCAAAGTGCCCGCCCGCTCCGGGTGGTGAGAGCCCGCCGAGGGCGATGCGCCCGCCGCCGAGCTACCGATCTTGGCGTCTGCGAAGACGCGGTTGTCTTTGACGACGCCCGCCCGGAAGAGCGGGGCGAGGGCGAGGATCACGCTGACGGCGATGCAACCCGTGCCGCTCAGCCGCGTGGCGCCCCGAATCTGCTCTCGGTACAACTCGGGCACCGAGTATACGAACGAGCCGAGACGGTCGGGCCGTCGGTGCGGCTCGCCGTAGTACTTGGCGTAGAGGTCTTCGCTCTTCAGACGGAAGTCTGAGGCGAGGTCGGCGATGCGCGGGGCAAGCCCTTCAAGCTCGGCAAGCCGGTTTTGGCTCTCCCCGTGCGGAAGGCACAGGATGAGCCAGTCGGCGGGTTCCAACTCCTTGATGGAGTTGTATTTGAGCTTGGTGACGCCGCGCAGGTTCGGATGCGTGATGTGCACGAACTTGCCCGCGTTGGACTCGCTCGTCACCTGCTTCACCCGAAACTCGGGATGCCCGAGCAGGATGCGCAACGCCTCGCCGCCCGTGTAGCCCGAACCGCCGACAATGGAAACGTCGATCAACCCGCCACCTCGATCACGTAGTCCGCGATGAGTTGCGGGATGTTCACGCCCGTGGTCTCGATGGAGTTGCGGAACTCCATCGTGTAGTTGACTTCGTTGATCAGATAGCCGTTGGGCATCTCGAAGACATCGATGGCGACCACGTCTCCTTCTACGGCGCGCGCCGCCGCTTCGCAGATGTCGGCGAGGTCCTTGTTCAGGGGATAGTTGCTCGCCTTGCCGCCGCGGGCGGTGTTCGTGATCCAGTGGTCGGAGCTTCGATTGATCGCCGCCACCAGCTTGCCGCCGATGACGAACGCGCGGATGTCCTTACCGCCGGTGTTGATGTACTCCTGGATGTAGTAGGTGGAGTGGTGGTAGCTGCCCAGTACCTTCTTGTGCTCAAGGATCGCCTCGGCGGCGTCCCGGTCGTTGACCTTGGCAAGCAGGCGCCCCCACGAGCCGACGGCGGGCTTAAGGACCACCGGATAGCCAAGCTGCTCGATGGCCTGCAACGCCGACTCCTCGGTGTAGGCGATGAGGTTCTTGGGAATGGGCACGCCCGCTTTGCTCAGTGCCAACGACGTGAGGAGCTTGTCGCCGCAGATGTTGGCGGTGTGGTACGAGTTCACCGTTCGCGTATTGCGATCGTTGAAGTACTTGAGCGTGTGGTGGGCGCGGGAATGGTTGATGCACCGTTCGAGGATCACCGAGTACGGCGAGTCGTTTTGGTGCAGGTCGAGAATCAGTTCCCGGTCGTCGATGCGGTCGAAGGAGACGCCGCGCGCGCGGAAGGCCTCGAAGATCATCTTCTCTTCGGGCCGAATCAGCGAGCACAGCACCCCGATGCGGGGGGTAGAGGACAACTGGGTTACTCTCCCCAGTCCTCTTCTTCCTCAGGCGCCTTCGCAAGGGTCGGCGGCTCGAGGCTGACGATTTCGAGTTCTTCTCCGCACTCCTCGCAGTCGAGCAGTTCGCCCACTTCGGGAGCGTCGGGAAGATCGATGGTGGCCGCGCACAGCGGGCATTGAGCTTGAAGTTTTGCCATGGTCCTGTTTCCGAATTCCAAAGTAAGGAAAGAGGGCAGGTCTCGGACTTCGCCGTTGAGCCGGGCCTTGCCGGAGCGCCGGGCCGGGGGCCACGAGCAGATGCTAAAGATACCAGCCGGAGCCCCGCGAGGGTGCCCAAGGGCGAAAAGTTGCGACAAGAAACTGCGCAACCGTGCGTCAAACTGGCGTGTAGCATAAGAGGAAGGGCGATGCAGTCGTACGATTCGGTCGAAAAAACGAAGGTCTCCACGCAGGAGGCGGAGAAGGTCGTAGCGCTTTGGGCGGAGCGTCAGCGCCTGCGCGAGGCGCAGGCGGGGCAAGCGACCGTTGCCGACCTTGCGGAAGGACTGCGCCTCACGCCCGCCGAGGCGTATGCCCTGCTCAACGAGGTCCGAGCCGGCGGAAAGCCGCGACGCCACTTCGACCGGAGCGTTTGGATCAGCCTCGGAGCGGCTCTCGTGATCGTCGCCGTGCTCATACCATTCTTCTTCAGCTTCCGCGTGTCGCGTGAGGTGCCGGAACGGGCGGTTATGGCCGGAGCCCCCACAATCGCGATGCCCGAAATGCCGCCCATGCCCGACATGAGCGGAATACCCGCACGCGTTGGTCCGGATAGCCGCGCAAGCAGTCTGAACTCCGAGGCGTGGGACATTCTCGACGACTCTAGCGCCACCAACGCCGACCTGCGCGTGGCGGAGGCGATGGCGACCCGCGCCAACGAGATTGCTAAGGGTCAGGACGCCAACATCCTCGACACCCTCGCCAAGGCGAAAGCCCGGCTCGGCAAATACGATGAGGCGGTGAAGTTCCAGGAGCAGGCGGTGAAGCAGTTCGAAAGCAGCGGCGGCATGGGCGGTGAACGAGAGTTCCGCCAACGGCTGGAGCAATACCGCGAAGAGGCCACGGCGCAAACGGCCAAAAGGTAGGGTTCAGGAAGCTCGGTACAATTCCGACTTCCCATGACCATCGACGAGCAGCTTCACATCCTCCGCCGGGGCACCACGGAGATCATCAGCGAGGACGACCTTCGCCGCAAATTGGCGAAGGGCAAGCCGCTTCGCGTGAAGCTGGGCGTGGACCCCACGGCGCGCGACGTCACCCTGGGTTGGGCGGTGGTCCTGCGCAAGCTGCGCGATTTTCAAAGGCTCGGTCACCAAGCGGTGCTGGTCATCGGCGACTTCACCGCGATGATCGGCGACCCCAGCGGCAAGAGCAAAACGCGCAAACAGCTGAGCCGCGAGGAGGTGCAAGCCAACGTCGAAGCCGTCAAGAAGCAGTTCGGCAAGATCCTCGACATCGAGAAGACCGAAATCCGCCCGAACAGCGAATGGCTGGGCGCGATGAACTTCGAGGACGTCCTGCGCCTGTGCGGCAAGGTCACCATCGCCCGCATCATGGAGCGCGACGACTTCACCAAGCGATGGGACGCGCACCAGCCCATCGGCATGCACGAACTGATGTACCCGCTGCTGCAGGGCACCGACTCCGTCGCTTTGGAAGCCGACATCGAGCTGGGCGGCAACGACCAGAAGTTTAACAATCTCATGGGGCGCCAGCTTCAAGAGGCGAACGGCCAAGAGCCGCAGGTGGTCGTGCTTTCCCCGCTTCTGGTGGGCACAGACGGCAAGGAGAAGATGTCCCAGTCGCTGGGCAACTACGTGTCCATCATCGACGCCCCGAACGACATGTTCGGCAAGACGATGTCCATCCCCGACGAGCTGATCCTGAACTGGTTCGAGCTCTGTACGGACGTGCCGATGGATGAGGCGCGCGCCTTGGTGGGCGAGGGTCGAAACCCCCGGGACGCGAAGGTGCGGTTGGCGAAGGAGATCGTGGCGCTCTACCATTCGGCCGAAGCCGCCGACGAAGCGGAGCGGTACTTCGTGGAGACCTTTAGCAAGCGCCAGCAGCCCGTGGAGGCGGAGCCGGTCGCCATCCCCGCCGAGCTGGGCGACGAGGTTCCCCTGGCGAACCTGATCGGGGCGCTCGGGCTCGCGAAGAGCAACGGCGCGGCGCGCGACCTCATGAAGCAGGGCGGCGTCTCGCTCGACGGCGAGAAGGTCGACGATCCGTTCGCCAAGATCGCCCGCGCCGAACTGGTGGGCAAGGTTCTCCGCGTTGGCAAACACCAGTTCCGCAAGCTGGAGTAGTCTGGCGACTTGGGATTGAGCAAGGCCGAGTTCAGACGCAAACTCCACGCCGGGCACGGCCGCGCGGTCACCCACCTCAGGGACAACGGGTCGGCCGGACTGGAGGAGATCGTCGCGGACGCGTGCGTCCGAAGCCGCACATTAGACCGGCAGTGCGAAGATTCGCGTGCTTACTATCTCAGCTTGGTTCTGCGCCACTCTGGCCAAGCGGCCCTCGCCAGGGACGCGGTCGTTGCGAGGCTGGGCCAGCCCCGATGCTCCCCCGACGCCCGCCAAGGCGTCGAGTTGCTTCGTGAACTGGCGTTCCATGGCGATCCCATTGCCCGGCAGTGGATCGAGGACAACTGGAGACGTTGGCTTGCCGGCGGATCGACCGAGGTTGCGGCAGCCCGCCTGCTGTGGACGCGCGAAGAGGGCTATCGCGAAGCGCTCGAGTCCATGCCCATCCTCTGGCGCCGGAAGCGAAGGCAGGTAACGGAAGGTGCTTCTGTCCACTTCGCCGCCGCGCGATTGCTAGGCGAGGAACGCGCCTCGGCTATGCAACAGATGTTGGTTGATCGGTGCCCCTGGCTCGAGAAGATAGGCGATTTCCCTATCAGTTGGGAAAGGTCCCGCGCCGAGCGAACGAGGGCGACTGCCCGTACGTTCGAGGAGATCCAAGCCGAACCTGACGTTTCACCCGCCCTCTGGGGCCGCGACGCCGACGATGAGGAGATTCGCAAGGCCGCCGAGCGGCTGACGCTGAGCGACGACGATGCCGAACTGACCCGATTACTTCGGGTCTTCTCTCGGCGCAAGTTTCCCCTTGCTCCCGACGTCTTGCTCCGCCTCACGGACCACTCGGTGCGCCGCGTGGCGTCTCGCGCCTACACTGCACTCGAACTTCTCGAAGATCCCGTGGTCCGTTCGTTCGCGTTGTCTCGGCTGGATGATCCGGAGTGGGGCAGCCAGGCGATTGAGCTGCTGGAGGTCAATTTTGAACCTGGCGACGAGGAGGTCATCCAGCGACGCTTGATGCAGGTGCCCCGTCAGGATCTTGACGCCAGCCACGACTTCTTGATGGCGGGTTTGAACGTGCTTAAGCGCCGACCTGAAGTTGGCGCCGCCGTCTTCTCGAAAGTCTACGAGGAGACTCCGTGCTCCCTTTGTCGCCATAGGGCCTGGGATGCTCTGCAAAAGGGGGCATCGTTGGATTCACCGCTGGTGGACGAGGCCCAATACGATGCCGATAGCGGCACCCGGAAGTCGGCACGGGAATATGCAAGGAGTACCGGATTGCCGGTCGCCGAGCTGCCTCTGCCGAGTCCGCTCGCCGTTGATGAGGGCGAGTCGTCGCTGCCCTGAGACCTCCAGTTTCTGCCTTTTGACCTCCGGAAAGTCCCGTTTGGGGACCGGATTTGCCCTTTGCGGTTCCGGTTTTCGACTTTATGGGTCCAGTTTTGCCCTTTGCACCTCCGGAAAGTCCCTTTGGGGCTCCGGTTTTGCCATTTAGGGTGTCTTCTTTGCCCTTTTCACCGGCTTCTTTGCCATTTAGGGTGTCTTCCATGCCCTGGGCGGCGGCTTCTTTGCCCTTTTGACCGACTTCCTTCGCCTTTTGGGCGTCTTCCGACGCGAGCGGAAGTCAGTCCCGGACCGTGAGGTCCCAGAGGCGGATGATCTTGTCCAGTCCGCTGGCGGCGAGGGTTTGACCGTCGGGCGAGAACGCTACGGAGAGGATGGGAAGCGGGCTGGCGGCGATGTGAAGCTGGCCGAGGCCCTTGTCCGCGTTCCAGAGCTTGACCGAGCCGTCTCGCCCGCCGCTGGCGAAGAGCCAGCCGTTGGGGTGGAACGCCAGCGTCTCGATCGGCTTTTCGTGACCGAACATGAGCTTGAGCAAGGCGCCGTCGGAGAGCGCGAAGACGCGGATGGAGAGGTCGACCGCCGCCACGGCGAGGAACTTCATGTCGGGCGAAAACGCCAGCGCCGTCACCTGCGACCGAATCTGCTTGAGCGTGCCGATGAGCTTGCCCGAAGCCCCCGCCCAGAGCTTCACGGTGGCGTCCGCCGAGCCGCTGGCGAGCAGTTTGCCGTCCGCCGACCAGGCGACCGCGGTGACGCTGCCCGCGTGGGCGTGAGACGTGAACGCCCGCTTGCCGTCGCCGGTTCGGGTGACGAGGAGCGTGTTGTGAACGGACCCGGTAGCGAGATGGTCGCCGTCAGGCGAGAACGCGAGGCACGAAACCCACTCGGCGTGCTGGTTGCGCCAGTTCGAAATCTCGCCGTCGCGGATGTCCCAAACGCTGACCATGCTCTCGGCGGAGCCTGCCGCCACGGTTCGCCGCTCGTCCACGACCTGGACGACGGAAACGACGCCGGAGTCCATCTTTCGTCGGTCGCGCACCTCGCCCGTTGCCATCGACCAGCGGATGATCTCGTTGTCGAAGGCGCCGCTCACGAGGTCGCCGGTGATCGGCGCGAAGCAAAGCGAGTAAACGGGGGTTCGGTGTCCGCGCAGGCGGCTTCGCAGGCGAACCACGACGGGTTTCTTGGTGGGCTTCGCCGGCTCTTCCGCGGCGAGGAAGCCGCCGTCCAGCATCGCGTCGTACTCTGTCCGGCGCTCGGGATCGACCAGGGTCGAAAACGCCTCGTTGATCCGCGCCATCACGTCGTGGCTGCGCGGATCGGGGTTGACGTCCGGGTGAAGGCTGCGGGCGAGCTTGCGGTACGCCTTGCGGACGGTGTTGGCGTCGGCGGTTCGCGCGACGCCCAGGACCTCGTAATGAGAAGGCAAGATCGAAATTATAGCTTGCGGCGCGCTTCTGCCGACCGGGCGTGCGCCTCCAGCCCCTCCATGCGGGCGAACCTCGCCGTGTCGTCGATGAGGGCGTCGTCGCGCTCGTCGATGCGCATCCAAGTTCGCACCCGCAGGAACGTGAACACGGACAGACCGGCGAAAGAGTGCGCCGTGCCGCCTGTGGGCAGCGTGTGGTTGGGCCCGGCGCCGTAGTCGCCGAACACTTCGGCGCACCGCGCGCCCCGGAACAAGCCGCCGTAGTTGCGCAACTCGATACTCGGGTTCTCTAGATGCACTTCAAGATGCTCCGGCGCGATGCGGTCGCACGCGGCAACCGCCTCCTCCAGACTCGCCGCGACCAACGTGAATCCGTTCTGAAGGGCTCGGGCGGCGACTTCGCGCGTGGGCAAGTCTGCGAGTTGGCGCTCCAACTCGGCGTCGACTTCCTCGGCAAGGGCGGCGCTGGTGGTGACAAGAATCGGCACCGCGTCGTCGTCATGCTCGGCCTGCGCCAAGAGGTCTGCCGCCACCACGGCGGCGTTCGCCGTGCCGTCCGCTAGCACGACGAGCTCCGAAGGCCCGGCGAGCATGTCGATCGCGACGTTGCCCGAAACCAGCTGCTTGGCGGCGGTAACCCAGCGGTTGCCCGGACCCACCACGACGTCGCACGCCGGCACGTCGCCCGCACCGTAAGCCAGCGCGGCAATGCCCTGGGCGCCGCCCACGTTCAGCAGCCCGTCCAGGCCCACCACGTAAGCTGCCGCAAGCGTCGCCGGTGCCGGTTTCGGGGATGCCGCCCACACGGTGCGGACGCCTGCCGCACGGGCGGTCACTGCCGTCATGAGCATGGAGGAGGGCAGCGGATAGCGTCCGCCCGGCGCGTAGCATCCGGCGCACTCCATCGGCACCGCCTCGTGCCCCGCGACGCCGCCCGGGATCGCGATCTCCACGTTGGAAAGCGCCGAACGTTGAGCTTCGGCGAAGCGCCGAATGCGGTCCGCCGCCCGGATGAGCAAGGACTGGTCTTCCGCCGGCAGCGCCTCGAAGGCAGCTTGCATCGCTTCGCGGGGCGTGGTCAGCGGTGCGCCGGGAGCGAGGTCGCCCAGCCGCTCGGCGTGCTCGCGCAAGGCCGCTACGCCGCGAATTCGGACGTCCTCCACGATCTTGGCGGCGGCATCTAGGGTCGTCGCCGCCACGGGCTCTCGGCGCAGGGCAGGAAGTTGGTCGAGGGAGATTCGTTTCAGCATGGTCAGGGTTGCTTAGCGTTGCCGGGGCGCCGGGTTACGCGGCGTTCGCGCCGGTCGAGAATGCGGTCGACGGCTTCCAGCGAGACGCCGCTTTGAGCCAGTTGAACAAGGGTGAAGTAGAGAACATCCGCCGCTTCTTGCGGGACGTCGGCGTCGCTCGCCAGCAGCTCTTCGACCTCTTCCCGGAGCTTCGAGGGCAGCAGCCCAGGCTCCGAAAGCAGCCGCGCCGTGTACGAGCCCTCCGCCTTGGGCTCGCCGAGGCGTCTTGCCAAACGGGCGATGCCGGCGTCTTCGCCCCAGCAGGTGCGCGTGCCGAGGTGGCAGAACCCGCCCTTTTGGCGAACCGTGAACCGTAACGTGTCGCGGTCGCAATCCAGGTCGATTTTCAGAAGCTCTTGAACCGCGCCCGAGGTCTCGCCCTTCGCCCATAAGCCGCGCCTGCGCGACCAATACACGCCTTGGCGGCGCTCCACTGCCGCCTCCAGGCTGGCGGCGTTCGAATACGCCATGCCGAGGGCGACGCCGTTCTCATCGCACACCACGGTCGGCCACAAGCCGTCCGGACGGTCCGAGACCAGCGGAGCCGAGATCGCGGCGCCCAGCGAAAGGGCTCCCGAGTAGAGCGCCATCCCCACTTGGGCATCCGCGCCAAGGCGGTCGAGTTCGGCGATCTCCGCGGCGGTGGTCACCCCGCCCGCAATGGTCACCCTCGCCTCTCCGGCGGCTTCCACGATTTCCGCCACTTGTTCTATGGCGGTGCCCGCCATCCTGCCTTCGCGCTCGACGAACGTGACGAGGAAGCCGCCGACATAGTCCCGCAGTTCCTGAACCCGCTCCAAGATGCGGCTCCCGGTGCCGGTCTTCCAACCCTCGACCACCACCTCGCCGTCGCGAGCGTCCAAGGCCGCGATGACCCTGGCGCGGGGAAGTTCGCGCAGGATTTCGGGGCGAGCGGCGGTGCCCAAGATGATCTTCGAGGCGCCCGCATCCAGCCAGCGGATCGCGGTTTCGACGTCGCGAATGCCGCCGCCCACGCGGCAGTCGAAGCGGGAGACCAACGACTCAATGAGCGCGGCGTTGGACCCCATGCCCATGGCGGCGTCGAGGTCAACGACGGCGATCTCGCCTGCCAGCGAGAACCGATCGGCGATCGGATGCGGGTCTCCGGCGGCGATCTTCAGTTCTTCGCCTCCCACCAGTTGGACGGTTTGCCCACGTTGAAGGTCTATGCTGGGAATGATCATGGATTGGACTCCAGGCGCACCGTTACGCCGAGCGCGCGCAGTTGGCGCTTGACCTCGACGACGGTCATGTCGTGGTCGTGGAAGATGGAGGCGGCGAGGACGGCATCTGCCCCCGCGTTCAACGCTTCCGCCAGATGCTGGGCGGTCGCCGCGCCGCCCGAAGCGATGACGGGGATGGAAACGGCGCGCGAGACCGCGCGAAGAAGCGGAAGATCGTAGCCGGAGCGGGTGCCGTCTTGGTCCCAACTCGTCAGAAGCAACTCACCCGCACCGCGCCGCTGGACTTCCTGCGCCCAATCGACGACGTCGATGCCTGTGTGGTCGGCTCCCGACCGGGTAACGACCTCCCACTCTTCGCCACGTCGGGCGGCGTCGATTGCGACGACCGTGCATTGCGCCCCGAACCGCTCGGCAATCTGTTCGACCAAGGCAGGGTTCCCGACGGCGGCGGTGTTGATGCCGACTTTATCGGCGCCGGCTTCGAGCAGGGCTTCGGCGTGCTCGACCGACCGAACCCCGCCCCCCACGGTCAGCGGGATGTTCAGAACGTGCCGGACCGCCGAGACGGTTTGGAGCGCCGTGCTCCGCTCTTCAACGGTGGCAGAAACGTCGAGCACCACGATCTCGTCCGCGCCTTGGTCGGCGTACGCCTTTGCCAACTCGGCAGGGTCACCGGCATCGCGCAGGTTCTGGAACTTGACGCCCTTCACCACGCGCCCGCCGCGAACGTCCAAGCAGGGAATGACGCGGGCGGCTAGCATCGCAACCACCTCTCGATGAGGGCTTGCCCCCATGCGCCGGACAACTCGGGGTGAAACTGGCACGCCAGCACGCCGCCTCGCTCGATCGCGGCAACGAACTTGCCGCCGTGATCGACGGTCGAAGCCGCCCAGCCCGGCGGTTGTTCAAACAACCCGAACGAGTTGGCGAAGTACGCATAACCGCTTTGCACGAGGTGCACGTCTGGGGAGGCGTCCACCTGGTTCCAACCCATTTGCGGCACCCGAACCTCACCAGACAGTCTTCGAACGACGGCATCGACGACACCCAGTCCACGAACCCCCGGCGATTCCTCGCTGCCTGCCGCGAGAAGCTGCATGCCCAAGCAGATGCACAAGGTCGATTTGCCCGCGCGGATGCGATCTCGAATCGGTTCGGCAAAGCCCTCGGCGTCGAGCGTTGCCATGGCGGCGCCGAACGAGCCGACGCCGGGCAACACGACACGTTCTGCCGACGCGACGTCCTCCGGCGCCGCGAACTGCGGTTCAAAGCCGGCGCGAAGCAGGGCTTCGGCGACCGAGCGGACGTTCGCGGTACCAGTCCGAACGATGGCGACGCTACGGGACAATTTGCGCCAACTCCGTGACGACGATGTCGGTGCCGCCGACCGCCTTGATGGCGGGAATGAGCGTAGGCAACTGGCGGCGGGGGACGGCGACCTTCACGGCGTAGCCGGCGTTATGGTGCAAGGCGGCAACGGTCGGCTCGCGCATACAAGGCAGCATGCCCACCAAGGCGTCCATCTTCTCGATCGCCACGTTCATTTCGACCATGACGCGGCCGCGGGCGTCCAGCACCGAGCGCAGAAGGAGTACTAGCGATTCGATGCGATCGCGCTTCGCGGGATCGTCCATGGCGGTGGGGCTGGCAAACAGCCGGGTTGAGGAGGTGAGAAGTTCGTCGGCGATGGCGAGCCCGTTGGCGGCAAGGGTCGAGCCGGTCGAGGTGATGTCGGTGATGGCGTCGGCGTCTTCCGGCGGAAACACCTCGGTGGCGCCGTACGACCGAACGAACGAGTCGCCGCAGCCGCGGCGCTCGATCCACTCGCTGGTCAAGCGCCGGTACTCCGAGGCGATGACCAAGGGCCGTCGGGGCAACCGACCGTCCTCAAGGAGGGAGTCGGGGGCGGCGGCAACCAGCCTCACCGAATCCATGCCGGTGTCGAGTAGCTCGACCAGGTCGGCTTGCAGTTCCGCCACCCAATCGGCTCCGGCGAACCCGATGTCGCGCGATCCCGCCGCGAGCATCTCGATGATGTTCTGCGGCTTGAGGATCTTGACCTCGAAGCCGTCGAGGCTAAGGGCGGGCCGGTACTCGCGAGCGCCGTGGCGCAAGGTGATGCCCGCCCCGGCAAGGAGGGCGATCACGTTCTGTTGCATCCTCCCCTTAGGGAGGCCGATGCGGACGTTGGAGTTTGGCTGTGGGTTCATATCAGGTCGGGTCGCAAAAAGAAAATCGGCCCCGGAGATTTCTCGCCGGGGCCGATTGCACGTTGTTCGAAGTCGCGTCAATCCATCATCCGGCGGATGTTCGATGCCCGTGATGATGGAGATGCGCCTTAAGCACGAAGACGACTATACCCAACGCCGGGCGGGTACCTTTCCGCCATGCCCGACGAACCGGTACCGAACCCTGCTCCTGAGCCGGACTCGATCGAAGCCCGGATTGCGGAGATGCAGGCGAAGCGCCGATGCCCTCAAGGCTCCGGAACTTCCCGAAGAGGTCGAGGACCAGTTTGACCGGCGAATGAAGGAACTGGAAGCTCGCGCCTCCAAAGTTAAAGCCGCGCGAGACAACCAGAAGGCGCAAGAAGTGCGTCGCGAACGCCAGGACCGGGATGCTGCCCGCGGATTGGGCTACGGGCTTTCGATTGCGTACACCATCATCGGCCTCCCCTTTTCGGGTTCGGCATCGGGTGGCTTATCGATCGGGCCACGAAGACCGACCACTGGAAGGGTCTCTTCATGCTGGTGGGCGCCGTCGTGGGCATCGCGATGGCTTCGTGATGATGAACCGCCAGAACAAGGACTGAGGTTGAAGCCGTTCGACGTTCGCTGGCTTGACCGGCTCGCTCGCCCTGGGAATGACAGGGGCGGGGGTCTGTCTCGCGTTCGGAGGCGTGAAGGCGCTTCCAGGGGTTTGGACTTGGCTTCGGTGGAGCGGCCTTCAACCTGGTCGTATTGGCGCTGGTGGTTGGGGCGCTGGGCGATGCCTATCGCCGCTCGGCCCAACCGCGCCCGGGCGGGGCGATGCTTGGGTTGGCGTTTCTTGCAGAAGTTGCCCATCTACGTGCCCTCGGCATGGTTGCCCTGCGTCTGGGAGACACCGCCCCCCTTGCTTCCTGGCGGGGGTCGCTCTGGTATACTCGCTCCTAATCGGGTGGGCTATGTCCGGCCCCCCGTTAGTGTGTGTATGGGGACTTGCTTCGCAGCGGTACGACGCTCTGGCCTTCGCCGAGGGTGGTGGACACGAGGGACCGAGTTACATCGGTTTGTTCGTGTACGTGGCCATCGTTCTGGCGCCATCTTCATATTGATGGCGCAGGCGAAGAAAGGCCTTGGTGACAGGTTTTTCAAGAACTGGTTCGCAGCGCTTCGAGCAGCTGTTCCTCTTCATCGAGAACATGTGCGTCGGCACGATCGGCGCGCACGGCCCGCAAGTACATGCCGATCATCTTCACCTTCTGGCTGATGATCTTCTTCGGCAACTTCGTCGCCCTGTTCTTCCCAACCGCTCCTACCGCGGACCTTGGCTTCAACCTGGGCATGGCTCTACTGATCTCGATCGGCTACGTCGAGTACGAAGGCATCCGCGCCAACGGGCTGTTTGGCCACTTGTCGCACTTCGCCGGTCCCAAGCTTGGGGCGGCGCTCGTGCCGATCTCCGGAATGATCTTCATTATCGTCGGGCTGATCAGCGAAATGATGAAGAACGTGTCGCTCGGTCTCCGACTTTACGGCAACATCCACGGCGGCCACATGGCGGTCGAGGCGATGAACAAGCTGGGCGAGGCTTACTACATCCCACGGTGGGGGCGTTCCTGCTCCCGATCAAGTTGCTCACCTGTGTCGTGCAGGCGATGATTTTCTGCCTGCTCACCTGCGTTTACATTTCGCTGGTGACCCATCACGACGAGGACCACGCCCATGCTCCGGAAGGGCATGGCGAACCCGCATCCGCACACTAACGAACGATTTCGAACGAGATTTCTCACGCTCAACTCTTATGGAGGACAAATAAGTAAATGCTTGGACTTGGACTTGGACTCGCCGCCCTCGGCGTTGGTATTGGCCTCGGCCTCATTGGATACGGTGCGATGCAGGGTATGTCGCGCCAGCCCGAAGCGATCGGAAAGCTTCAGGTCGCCATGCTGATCGCGCTTGCGTTCGTCGAGCTTGTATTCCTGCTCACCGTCTTTGTTGCCCCGGGCTCGTTCCGCGAGAACGTCCAGGTCGTCAAGACGGAAGGCGCCGCGATCTCCAACCCGCAGTAAGCGGGCTACGTCGATTCTCGGGGCCGCCTTTGCGGCCCGGTAAAACGATCCGGAACTGCTTCATGAGCAACGAAACCGAAATCTTCTGGCTCCCGTGACTGGCAGGCTCCTCGTGGGCGCGGTCGCCATGGTCGCGGGCGGCTGGATGGCGATGAACCGCCAGCCCGAGGCGCTCTACAACCTCACGAAATCGCTTGAGGAACAGGGTATCCCCCTGGACCTGGGCAAGACCGTGTCGGTTATCGGCGTCTTCCTGATCCTCTTCAGTCATCAGAGCTTCTTCTTGAATCCGCTTTCCGACGCGATCCACGAGCGAACAGCCTTGCTCGAATCGACGTTCACCGAAGCGGAGACGCGTTGCGCTCGGACATGACCGCGATGCGCTCGGATTACGAGCGACGTCTGGCGGACAGCGAAACTCGCTCGCGAAACGAGGACGGAAATCAAGAAGGCTCAGGACCTCCAGGACTCGCTGATGGCCGAAGCGGCAGCCTGGAAGGAAGAGATGGTTCCGCAAGGCCGGCGAGGAGATCGGGCCGAAAAGAACCGCGTTCTCAACGATCTTACGGCTCCACGTGGTCGACCTCACCTTGGGGCGACCGCGAGATCCTCGGCGAAAACGTCGACGATGCGCGCAACCGTCGCCTCATCGACGAGTTCATCGACAAAGGTCGAGGTGCCTGGCTAAGCCATGGATGTTCGCGTCGCCAAACGTTATGCCCGCGCGCTGTTCAGCGCAGCGGTTCAGGGCAACGTGGTGGAGAGCGTCGAGGCCGAACTGCAAACAGGATCGCCGAAGTTCTGGAGCATAACAGCGAGTTCGCCGGCTTCTGCACAACCCCAGGGTGAGCCGCGAAGACAAGGCGCGAATCCTCGACACGTTGTTCATCGATCGCGTGACGGCGCTGACGCTCCGCGGCCGATGCGCTTGATGCTGGATAAGCGGCGCGAGACCGAAATCCCCGGGCTGAGGAGGATTGCTCGGTTGCGGCGCGAAAGGGGCAGGTGCTCTACGCCCAGGTGACGTCGTCGGTGGAACTGACCGGATGCTCAGAAAAGCAACCTCGTCTCGAAGCTTGAGGCGAAGTCCGGCAAAGAGGGTCGAGGCGGAGTACCGGCTGGATTCCTCGCTGATGGGTGGAATCAAGGTTGCCCTCGGCAACTACGTTTGGACGGCAGTATCAAGAGTTCGCTCTGGACGCTTGCGAGACACGCTTCGGCGCGACCTTTTGAAGCAAGGCTGAACAGCAACAAGGCCCAACGGTTAGGAAGAAAACAGAGCTATGGCCATTCGACCCGAAGAGGTTACGTCAATCCTGGAGCGAGAGCTCCAGAAGTTCAAGCGCAAAGTCGATGTCGAACTTGCACGTCGGCACGGTGCTGCAGGTCGGCGACGGCATTGCCCACGTCCACGGTTGCCGGCCTATGGAAATGGGTGAGCTCCTCCGAGTTCCCCGGCGGCGTCATGGGCCTCGCCCTGAACCTCGAGGACAGCATCGGCGCCGTTCTTATCGGCGACGACACGCAGGCATCCCAAGGAAGGTGACCCGGTCAAGGAAACCGGCCGCATCATCCAGATCCCCGTCGGCACCGGCGTGCTGGGACGCGTCGTGAACGCGCTTGGCCAGCCCATCGACAGCAAGGGCCCCATCGCCTCGGAAGAGTTTCGCCTCATCGAGATCAACGCCCCGGGCGTCGTCGAGCGACGGCCGGTTAAGGAGCCGCTTCAGACGGGCCTCAAAGCCGTCGACGCGATGATCCCGATCGGCGTGGCCAGCGCGAGCTCATCATCGGCGACCGCCGGGCAGGTAAGACCGCCATCGCGGTCGACGCCATCCTCAACCAGAAGTCGACCCACGAGCCCGGCGGTAGCCGTGTTCTGCATCTACGTGGCCATCGGCCAGAAGATGTCGAACGTGGCGCGCGTCGTCCAGATGCTCCAGGAGAACGAGACCGCATGGAGTACACCTGTGTGGTCGTCGCGTCCGCTTCGGACGCCAGCGCCATGCAGTACCTCGCGCCGTTCGCCGGCGCCACCATCAGCGAGTTCTTCCGCGACAACGGCAAGCACGCCCTGGCGGTTTACGACGACCTATCCAAGCACGCCGTCGCCTATCGCGCCATGTCGTTGCTCCTTCGCCGCCCGCCGGGCGCGAAACCTATCCGGGCGACGCATTTTCTACCTCCACAGCCGCTTGCTCGAGCGCGCCGCGAAGCTGTCCGACGGAGAAGACGGCAGTTCTTGACGTCTGCCCATCATCGAAACCCAGTCGGGCGACGTTTCGGCGTACATTCCGACCAACGTTATCTCGATTACCGACGGCCAGATCTACCTTGAGCCCGACCTCTTCTTCGCCGGCGTCCGCCCTGCGATCAACGTCGGTATTTCGGTTAGCCGTGTCGGTAGTACTTGCCCAGATCAAGGCCATGAAGCAGGTCGCCGGCCGGCTCAAGCTTGAAATGGCGAACTTCCGCGAAGTCCAGGCGTTCCTTCGCGAGCGACCTCGACCGAGCGACCCAGATGCAGCTGATCCGCGGCCAGCGCCTTACCGAGCTCCTCAAGCAGGACCTCGCCTCGCCGCTGGACGTTGTGGGCCAGGTCATCCTCGTCTTCGCCGGCACCTCGGGCGTTCTGGACAACATCCCGAACGATCGCGTCGCCGAGTTCGCGACCGGTGTTCTCGAGCACGTCAAGGACAAGTATCCGGACGCCGTCGAAGTCGATCCGCACTTCCAGGAGCGATGACGGCGACGCGGAAGGAGAACCTGAAGAAGGCGTACACCGAGTTCGCGTCGACATTCTAGTCCGCAGTTGGCGGTTGGCGGTGGACGAGCTCTCCATGACCGCCAGCCACGACTTCAAGCAAGCATAGTCCATGGCAAACCTCAAGCAGATCCGTCAGCACTTCGCACGGCGAAGAACATCCAGCAGATCACGAAAGCGATGCAGAAATGGTTGCCGCCGCGCGTTTGAAGAAAGCGACCGACCGCGTTTTTGAGGCTCGTCCCTATTCCGGCAAGAAGCTGCGGGAGTTCATGCTCTCGATTTCGGCGGCGGGCATGGCGACTGCCTGCCCATCCGCTGATGGAGAAGCGCCCGGTCGAGAACTACGCGCTGATCCTCATCACCGCTGAGCGAGGAGCTTGAAGCGGGTTCGTACAACACGAACCTCATCCGCAAGCCAGCGACTTCGTCAAGGAGGCCCCGGGACGGCGAAGATCATCGGCGTCGGCAAGAAGGCCCACTCGTTCCTAGCCCGGCAGGGGCTACCAGGTTGCCCATACGCTGACCGTGCCCGCCGCGGGCGCCAATGACGCCCAGAAGTGGCGCGACTGGCGCGGGACATGTACGTTTCCGGCGAAGTGGACGCGGTTTACGTCTGCTACAGCAAGTTCACTCGCCCATCCGCCAAAAAGCGCCCTGATCGTGCAGTTGCTTCCGATCAAGACTCCGAACGCAGAAGGCGCGCCCGCCCCGACAGGTGAAATCCTGTTCGAGCCGGATGCGGACACGCTGATGAACACGCTGCTTCCGCGCTACTTCTTCACCTTGGTCTACCAAGCGCTGTTGGAGTCGACGGCTTCCGGAGCATGGTGCGCGAATGAGCGCGATGACCAGCGCAACCGACAACGCGGGCAAGATGATCTACGGCCTCACGCTCAAGGCGGAACCAGGAACGCCAAGCGGCGATCACGAAGGAAATCCTCGAGGTCGTGGGCGGCGCCGAGGCGCTCAAGTCTAAGGTTTGCCCTGTCGGGGTAGCCTATCAGGGTCTTGAGGGTAGCGGAACTCGCGGAAGCTCTGCGTAGGGAGGTTGGCAAGGCGGTCGCCGGCCAAGAATGGCCTGTCGAGCAGGCGTTGGTGGCGATTCTCGCCAACGGCCACGTTCTCCTTGAGGAAGGGTCCCCGGCCTGGCCAAGACTCTTCTCGTCCGATCCCTCACCAGGCGCTTGCGTTAGATTACGGTCGCATCCAGTTCACGCCCGACCTGATGCCCAGCGACGTCGTGGGCACCAGCATGTACGATGCGAAGGTCGGCGATTTCAAACTGCGCAAGGGCCGATCTTCGTTAACATCCTGCTGGCGGACGAGATCCGGCCGCACGCACTTCCAAAACCCCAAGCCGCGTTGTTAGAAGCGATGGAGGAACGACGGGTCACCATCGACCGAGGCCCCATCCGCTGCCGCCGCCGTTCATCGTCTTTGCCACGCAAAACCCGATCGACTTTGAAGGCACCTACCCCTTGCGAAGCGCGGCAAGACCGGTTCCTGCTCAAGGTCGTCCTTGACTATCCGCCGGCGGAGATCGAGCGCGAGGTGCTTCGGCGGCATCACGACGGCTTTCGTCCCCAGAACCTCGAAGCTGCCGGCATTCAGGCGGCGATCTCGCCTCCAGGACCTCGTTGCCGCGCAACAGGAGGTGGCGAGGTGACCGTGGAGGACAAGATCTTCAACTACATTCTGGAATCGGTAGGCGACGCGCAAGTCGCACGACCTTCCTGGTTGGCGGCTCGCCTCGCGCCGGCATCGCTCTGCTGAACTGCAACGAGGCGATTGCCGCCATGCGAGGGCGCGACTTCGTCATTCCTGACGACATCAAGAGCTCGCGTTGCCGGTCCTTCGCCACCGCGTCGTTCTGCGTCCCGAGGCTGAAATCGAGGGACTGTCAGCGAACAGGTGCTGTCCAGCCTGGTGGACGCTCCAGTCGTTCCGCGATGAGAGCCCTCCTCCTCACCCGGCAACTGCCCATCGCGGGCAAGCTACGTCGATCGGCTTGCCGTAATGATGACGCGCTTCGGCGTGCAAGCCACGGTGGAAGACGCCACCTCGTGGATTCCAACCGAGCCGGTCCTCGGGGTTGACCGCGAGGTCTCGATCCACCTGAAGAGGGTCGCCGAGGCCTACGACGTCGTCCACGCGTTCGGCTATCGTGCCGCTTGGGCGTGCGCGGAGGCGTTCGGGTCGCAAGAAGCTTGGCTCTTCTCGGCGATCGACTTCCCAAAGACCACTCACCCGCAGTTGGTGGAGCGCCTGAACAAGGCTCAGCGGGCGTTCTGCGCGTTTCTGAGGAAGCCGTACGGACCCCTCGCGACGGCGGGGGGTCGAGTTGGCGAGGGTGTATCGCCCTGGCAGCGGCATTCCGTCCGCCGCTCGATCTGGTGGACCGCGACACGGCACGGGTGCCCTTCGACATTCCCGAGACCGCCCAAGTGGTGGCTGGCTTGGGCCGGATGGTGCGGAACGTGGCTTCATGAAGCTGATGCTCGCCATGGAAGAGGTCTGGCGCGCCGACCCGGAAGTCTATTTGCTGCTCGGCACCGGACGAGGAGGAGGCGATCGAGCCCATCGTTGGGAGATGTCCCAGCCCGACAAGGTGCGGGCGGTGGGGCCGGTCAGTACGCCCTGGGACACGTACCGGGCCGCCGATCTCGTCGTGGTGCCCTCTGGGTCGACTTCGTTCAGCTTCGTAGCGGCGGAGGCGATGGCGGCGAAGCGCCGGTCCTTGTTCGGGACGAGGCTGGCCTCCGCGAGATGGTCGAGCCGCATCTTTCCGGCTACCTTCGCCAACGACAGCGTCCTCGCTTCTCCAGATTCTCGAGAAGCGCTCAGCATGCCCTACACCATGGACGCCGTCGCGCAGGGCGCCGAAGCGCGTTACCACGAACGTTTTGACCTTGAAAAGAACGCCGATGCCCTTGCCGCCGTGCATCTGAGTCTGCGCTCGTGAAACTTCCCGTTTGGCCGGAGTCCAATGATTGTGCCCGTGATCCTTCCCGCCCTTCTCTTTGCCGCATGGCAGTCTGCCGTGCCCGCCCGCTACCTTCCCGCCCGCCCAGCCGCCGATGCGGTGATCGCGAGGTCAACGGCGTTCCCATCGAGGCGTCGGACGTCGAGCCGCTGGTCTGGGATTGGCGCTCCAACGGGGTGGTCGAGGAACTGACCAGCTACCATATCGTTCGTTTGGAAGCCGAGCGCCTGGGCGTCACCGTTACGCCGGCGGAACTCGAGACAGGGAGCAGAAGGCGCTTCGGCAGCTTCGGACTCGCTGCCACAGGGGCGTCCCTCCGCTCGGCGTTAGAGAGCCAAGGTTCCGCCCCGTCGAGGGTTTACGTTCGCGTGCAGACAAACCTTCTGGATCGGATCGTTCTGAAGTCGTTCGATCCGGGTTCGTGAAGATCAGCACGATGATCGTGCGCCCGAAGAACGAGCAGACGGTGGCGCTAGCGGAGGCGATCAAGCGGGCAGACGACCTTTACGCACGACTCCAGAAGGGAGAGTCGTGGGACAAGGTCTTGCAGGACACGACCAACGAGCCCGAGACCTTGAAATCGGCGGGCCTTCTTGGCTGGCGGCAGATCTCGGCTTTTCCCGAGGTGGTGCGAACCGAGATGACGGGCTTGGGCGTGGGCAAGGTCACCAAGCCTGCCCAAACGGTCAACGGCTTTCAGATCTTCCGCATCGAGGCTTTCGGCAAGGATGCCAAACCGGAGGAGATGGAGAGCGTCAAAGACCTGTATTTGAGCCAGGCGCGCCCCGAGGTGTTCAACAAACTTCGTTCGGCGGCCAAGATCGAACGCTAGCGAACCCAGAAAGCCAGGATCAGGACGATCGGAATCGCGCTGAAGAGCAGCGAATCGATGCGGTCGAGGATGCCGCCGTGGCCGGGCAGGAGAGCACCGCTGTCCTTTCGTCCGACTGATCGCTTGAGAGCGCTCTCAAAGAGGTCTCCGGCTTGCCCAAGGGTGCCCGCCACCAGGCCGCAGGCCAGCGAAGGGGCGAGGGGGATGCCGCAGTAGGCGCCCGTTGCCCATGCCCCGGCAAGGCATCCGACGAAGTTGCCAAGAGCTCCTTCCCAGGTCTTCTTCGGCGAGATTCGCGGCGCCAAGGGAGTCTTCCCAAGGGCCTTGCCCACAAAGATGGCCGCCGTATCGCCCACCCAAATCGGGATCAGAAGGAGCAGGAGCGGATGACGAAAGTTCCAGACCTCGTTCGCATAATAGTGGCGATCCGCCGCGAAAATGGCGATCGACCAGAGCGGGGCGCTGACCCAGGGCCCAAGCAACAAGCCGGTGCCGAACTTGCCGAACAGGCTAAGACGGAGGGCTCGGATGCCGTAGAGCACGGACACCGTCATCAGTACGCAGAGGACGACGAGCATGCCCTTCGCCCCGTAGTTGACCACGATGGGGGCCGCCGCGAAGAGGAGGATGACGTCGATCCATAGGCTTTCAAACGCCACCCGACTTGGAATGAGCGACTCTGCCTCGAACTTGGCAAGCAGGAAGGCCACCAGCACCAGAATGCCGAGCGACAAGGGACCTGCCCCCACGTAGAACACCGCGGCAAGCACGGCCGGAATGAGCAGCACGGCCGTTACGATGCGGGTCGCCATGCCCCCAGTTTAACTTCGAGAAGCGAGCTTCAGTGCCACTTGGACCCGGTTTTCGCAGTCCAACTTTCGCATGACCGTGGATACGAGGTTCTTGATGCTCTGCTCACGCAGTCCAAGGGTCTGGGCAATCCGACGGTTGGGCAAGCCCTGAGCCACCATTTGGGCGACCTCGTGCTCGCGAGGCGTCAGCATTCGGGGGTACGAGCCGTAGTACGGCACGCTTTCCCGAACCGACGAAGACGCGATGGCGTTGCCCGAGGCTTGCCTCAGTGCTTGAAACAGGGCGGCGGACCCCCCAGCCCGTTGGGCGACGGCATCCGCAAACTCCTCCTCGATTCGAGAGGAGGAACTCGAGGCGATGACTACGACGCGGGCGCCTTCTTCGCGCGCATCCTGGACGCAACCCCAGTCCTTCGGACCTAGGGTGGCAGCGTCCACCACGACCAAGTCCGATTGGGTCTCGCGAACCGTTTGGGGCAGCGAGGCGACGCTGTCGGTTCCCCCAGCCACGCGAAACGCGGTCTGGTGGGCCAGCATGCTCAAAAGACCCTCTCTCATAAGGGTGTCCTTGCTCAGAACCGTCACTCTCATCTCGTCAATCCACTCCTCAAGCCCGGCTTTCTCAAGCCGTCCCTCTGGCATGGTGCCCTTTGGACGCGGATCTCCCCGGTCTCCGCCTCTCGAGCACTCGCTGCAACTTCTTCTTGACCCTTTGCAGGGCGTTGTCCACCGTCTTCGTGGAGCATCCAACCTGGGCGGCGATCTCTTGATAGGTCATTCCGTCCAAGAATCGCGACAAGACGTCGCGCTCCAACTCGCTGAACGAGCCGATCAGCTTCTCGCTGAGTCCATTCCCGTTCCAAATTCCGCTCTCCCCCGAGAGCGATTCGGTATCGACGAGTCGCTCCAAAGCGATGGCATCGCTGCCGTCGTCGAGCGAAACGCACCGATTCAAGGGAATGTGCTTCAGACGAGTTGCCGTCTTAACCGCGGTGATGATGTGACGCGTCACGCATAACTCGGCGAACGGTCGGAATCGACGGCATTCATCGTTTCGGAAGTCGCGAATGGCCTTGTACAAGCCAATCATGCCTTCTTGAACGACGTCGTCGTGGTCAGCCCCGCGTACAAAGTACGCACGAGCTTTCGACTCCACCAGAGCCCGGTAGCGCCCGATCAGGCACTCGGCAGCCCCTTGGTCGCCTTGCCTTGCACGCCCGACGATTTCTTCGTCGGGCAATGCAACGAATCCCCCAGTATAAAGGCCGGCAACGGCCATGTCATTCCCCTCACTCTCAACGCGACAGTAGTCTTCTGTCGCGAGTAATCCAGTGTAGGACAGAAGTTAACCAAGTGTCAAGGATGAATTGCGCAAATATCCGCACGTTGGGAACTTCGCCAACCTAAGGATGCGTACCGATGGACTCTAAGGACCGGCTCAGCCCTGCTCGGCTCGGACTTTGATGGCTTCGAGCACGTTCTGCATATTCTTGACGACGATGCTGTAGATGACCTTGCGCACGAGGGGCCCAAGCGTGGGCACGTTGTACTCGTAGTTCACCACGCTGTCGAACCGGGTTCCGCCATTTTCCTCGCGGAAGTTCCAGACGCCGGAAAGCTCGTCGTAATCGCCTTGGAGTTGGCGGAACTCGCAGGTGTGCGCCTCGTCGTTCCAAATGTCTTCTTGCCGCCAGCGCACTTTGAGCATGAACTGCGGGACGAGACCCACCCAGTCGCTAACGATCCGATTGCCCGCGCGTTCGACGATCTCCAGCGATTTGACGTCCTTCATGAACTCTGGGAAGCTCTCATTGTCCTTCGCCACGGCGTAGGTGCGATCAAGCGGGGCATCGACCCAGACAGACGTCTCGACGGTTTGCATCTCCGCGAAGATACCCCTTCGTCTGCGGAACTTGGGAGCCAGCCAAACGTCGTAGTGTAGGTACGATCGAACGGGACCACGATTGCGGTCGTCAATCAGAATCAGACTATGCGCCCTTCCACCTTGTTGTCGACCGTGGTGATGGGGCTCTCCTGTGTGGCGTTCGCGGGGCAAGAGCCGGCCGCCCAAGCCGCCGACCCGAAGGTGGAAGCCCAGAAGAAGCGCCACGAACAGGATGTCAAGAACGACATCGAAACGGGCAAGAAGTACTCCGAAGAAGTCGAAAAGGAACTGAAGCTAAGCAAGGACCAAGCCGGGCTCCAGCGCATTCAGGCGATGGGAGCCGAACTCGCCCAGATTGCCAACTCGAATCCGCTGATCGCCACCTGGGGCGACAAGCAACACAGCGAGTTTCCTTACACGTTCAAGCTCTTGGAAGGGGACGACGTGAACGCCTTCTCCCTCCCCGGAGGCTACATTTACGTCTACGAAGGTCTGCTCAAGTTTGCCGAGTCGGACGACGAAGTCGCCGGCGTTTTGGCGCACGAGATCAGCCACGCCGCCTTTCGGCACGTGGCAACCCTGCAAAAGGAGCAGAGCAAGCTTCAACTGGTCCAGATCCCGCTGATCTTGGCGACGATCTTCAGCGGAGGACGTGCCGGCGGCGAACTGCTCCAACTCAGCACCTTGGTCGGCACCGCGCTCACCAGCGGGTGGAGCGTGAACGCCGAGCAGGCATCCGACTTCGGCGGATTCCAGATCCTCACGAAGAGCAAGTACAGCCCGATCGGGATGTTCACCTTCATGGAGCGGTTGGCGAAGAAGGACCGGGTGGCGGAAGGCGCCATCGACTGGGGCATCTACCGAACCCACCCGCCGTCCCGCGAACGTGCCGACGCCCTCGCAGACCGTCTCAAAGCGGCGGGCGTTCCCCTGAAGCGGAGTTTGGTGACGACCTCCTTCAGAACGACCGCGAAGGAGGTCAAGCCGGGCGTCTTCGAGTTGAGCTTTGGCTCGCGTAAGTTGGTCACGTTTGGCGGTGCCGATGCCCAGACCAGAGCCAACGCCGCGGTCGCACGATTGAACGACTTTTTCGACACCGTGCCTGCGATGTTCGAGTTGCGTCGGGCGGGATCCAAACTGTACGGGCACCAGACGCTCCTGTTCGAGCTCCGACCCGAAGATGCCGCCGCCATCGGCGTGTCTGAGGCGGAGGCGCAGCAGAAGGCGCTCGACGCGATGCGCCGAGCGGTCTACAACCTCACCTTCCGGGTTTGGGACGAGCGCTAGGAACAGCGTACGAGAGCTAAAATAGCCCATGTCCCGATTTCCGCGCACCTGGGTCGAAATCGACTTGGGCGCGTTGCGGCACAACCTTGGCCTTATCCGTGAGGCGATCGGTTCTCCCCACCCCGCGATCGCCCTCGTCGCCAAGGCGGATGCCTACGGGCATGGACTCTGTCCCGTCTCGGTCTTCGCCGTTCGGCATGGGGCAGACTGGGTTGCTGTCGCGACGGTGCAGGAGGGCGTCGACTTGCGGGAAGCCGGGCTGGATGCGCCGGTGATCGTCATCAGTCCGATCCTGCCGATTGAGGCTGAAGATGCCGTCTTCTACTCGCTCAGGGTGACCGTGGAGGACGTGGAGACGGCGCGCGCCATGAGCGAAGCGGCGGCGAGGTTGGGACGAACAGCGCTCATCCACCTTGAGATCGATACCGGGCTGGCGCGTTTCGGGTGCACACCCGCCAAGGCGGCGAGCATCGCCGCCGCGATCCGGGAGTTGCCTTGCGTGCAACTGGAGGGGATCAGCACGCACTTTGCCAACTCTTCCTGGGACGTCACCGGCACCGAAGAACAGATTCGGCAGTACGACGGCGCCATGGCGTCGATCTTGGCGGCGGGCATCGACGTGCCCTACAAGCACATTGCCAACTCAGCGGGCGCCATCCGATACCCTGGGTCTCGCCGAGACGTGGTGCGCACGGGCGTGGCAGCCTACGGCATCGATCCCTACAATCTCTTCGCCGGCAGGGAGCGACCGGTGCTCACCTGGCGCGCCCGCGTCATGGTTATTCGCGAGCTGTCTCCGGGGTCGCCGGTCAGCTATGCGGGAACCTACCGGACCAAGTCCTGGGAGCGCATCGCCACCTTGGGTGTAGGGTACGGAGACGGCTTCCCGCGCCACATGTCGAACAAGGGCCATGTCCTCATTCGAGGGAAAGAGGCGCCGATCGTCGGGCTGATCTGCATGGACCAGGTGCTGGTGGACGTATCACGGATTCCGGATGTGGAGCCGGGCGACCTTGCCGAAATTGCGGGTCCGAACATTCGTTTCCCCGACTTGGCGCGTTTGGTGGATACGAACCCGCATGAGCTCACGTGTCGCATCATGCCGCGCGTGCCCCGGCACTACTTGTTCCCCCACGACGCCTAGTCCATACTCTTTGCATGCCCACGTTGCGCGAGTCGGTCACCGGCCGGTTGCCCCACATCGTCTCCATTCGACATGACTTGCACGCCCATCCCGAGCTTGGCTATAACGAGCACCGGACGAGCGAGCTCGTTCAGCGAGAACTAGGCGCGGCGGGCATTAGATTTGCCGCCGGACTGGCCAAGGGCACTGGCGTTCTTGGTTGGCTGCCCGCCACGACGAACCCCGACACCGCGACGACGATTGCGTTGCGCGCCGACATGGACGCCCTTCCGATCTTGGAAGAGACCGGCTTGCCTTACGCTTCGACCCACACCGGGGTCATGCACGCCTGTGGACACGACGGCCATACGTCCATCCTGATCGGCGCCGCCCAAGTCCTTGCCGAAACGACGGAACGGCCAAACAACCTCCTGTTCCTGTTCCAGCCAGCCGAGGAAGGCGGGGCGGGTGGACGCGCGATGTGCGAGGACGGGGTTCTCGACGGCCGCGTGCTGGGCAAGCGAGCTGATTTCGTCTTCGGGTTGCACGGGCATCCGATCCACGAGTTGGGCCGGCTGGTGACCTGCGTGGGACCCATGATGGCGGCGGCGGACTCGTTTGAGATCGTGGTCCACGCCAAGGGAGGCCACGCGGCGATGCCCCACCTTTCCATCGATCCGATCCTCGTGGCGAGCCACATCGTTACGGCGCTCCAGTCGATCCCGTCGCGAAATGTGAGTCCGTTGGACAGCCTGGTCATCACGGTGGCAATGGTTCAAGCGGGTACGGCGCACAACATCATCCCCGATTCCGCCAGGATGGTGGGCACCATTCGGACTCTTACGCCGGGCGTGCGCGACCTCGCCTTCCGGCGCATCGAGGAAGTTGCCACGAACGTGGCGGCGGCTTTTGGGGCAACGGCGAAGGCAACCATCACGCCGGGATACCCGGTCACGTCCAACGCTTCCGAAGCTGTGGCAAGGTTCCGCGAGGCGGTGGGAGCTCAACTTGGCACACAGCTGGAGCCCGAAGAGGCGGAGCCGACGATGGGCGCCGAGGATTTCAGCTACTACGGATTCCACGCCCCGGCGTGCTTCTACTGGCTTGGTCTCGCTCCGGAGGGGAATCCGTGTCCTGGGCTCCACACGCCTCGTTTCGATTTCAACGACGGCGCGATCGAAACCGGCATGATGGCGATGTGCAGCCTTGCCCTGAGCCGATAGAAAAAGAGGCCCTCCCGAGGGAGGGAGGGCCAGCGGATAACCCGGAGTGGGTCAACGGGGATCGGTACAGAGGGAGGTAATCCGATCCTCAGCTTGCGTCAGATAGGATTGTCGCGCATTTATGTTCATCGTGCCAGTCACGATTTTTATGGACAAGGACATGGTTGGTTTGCCTGGATTGTTGCCAGACCCCGCTCAAAGTCGAGCAAAGGACCTTGTTCGGAACGTATTTTGCGTGGACAATGTAGGGACCCGCTAGAACGGCGCGGGCTTTGCTTGCTATGGGTTTTGAAAGGATGGTCCGATGTGCTCGCACGTTTTTGACGGCGAGCGTTCTTTGCGTTGGCGCTTTGGCGTCGGCGCAGAACCTCGCGTCTTCAAAAATCCGGCCATGGCGGGGCAACAAAGGCGTGTCTGAGTCGGTGGCGACGATCATGTCGCGGCCCCTCTGGTCCGAAGGTGTCTCCAACCGCACTCAGGATTGGACCGCCCCTTACGTGAGCCGAAGTTGGGCAGAGCCTTCGTTGCCCGGCACCGACGTTGCCCGATATCCGAGTGCCGCCTTGACGGGCAGCAAGGGCGCGCCTCGCCTCCCCCAACTCCCGGGCATGGGATTCGACGCCGTGCATCGTGCCGAGGCTCTGACCTCGCCCGCCGATGCGAACGGTGGGGTGAGCGCCAGTCAGATTCTGGTGTGCGTCTC